>JANQMX010000034.1 GCA_028279885.1 Rhodovibrionaceae bacterium
CCGTCGCCGCACCAACGTTTGTCATGCTTGGGCGAGGCCCACTGGGCCGTCAGGCCCGGGGCCGAGTTCCGAGCATCCACTCATCGGCCCGCGCCAAGCCTATCTGTGGACCCTCGGGAACTCGCCACTGCGTGGCTCGCCCAAGGGTGACATCCGGAGAGAAGCCATCGTTCGAACCGACGACGCGTCAGGAATAGCCAGAAGATTGCTTCAGGCGTGGCCGGAGTCGCTGGAGAGCATGGACACGTCGAAGCCGATCTTGGAGATCGCACGCTCCCACTTGTCCTCGAGCTCATCGTCGAACAGCAAGAGCTCGTCCGCCGAGGCGTGCAGCCAGCCGTTCTCCTGGATCTCCTTATCGAGCTGTCCCGGGCTCCAGCCGGCATAGCCGAGCGCCAGCAGCTTCTGACGCGGGCCACCGCCGCCGGCGATATCCTTCAGGATTTCCACCGTCGCCGTCATCGCGACATCGTCGGTCACCTGCAGGCTGCTGTCCTGCAGGTAGTCGGCGCTGTGCAGCACGAAGCCGCGCCCCGGCTCGACCGGGCCGCCGAAATGGACGCGAATCTCCTGCTTCAGCTTGGAGTTATCGATGCCAAGCTGGCTTAGCAGGTCGTGGAAGCTGAGGCTGTCGATCAGACGATTGAGGACCAGACCCAGGGCGCCATCTTCATTGTGGGCGCACATGTAGATCACCGTCCGCTCGAAGCGGGGATCGCGCATGTTCGGCATGGCGATCAACAGCTTGCCGCTCAAAAACTCTCTACTCATGGCATCGCTCGATGCATCGACCTATCGTTTCAGGCTAACCTAGCCGTATTATTTCTTTCTTACGACGACGAATCGCCGACTGTCCCACTCTTGCCACTATGACAAGTCTACACGCTGTTGTGACAAGCCTATGGCACAGGGTCCGGCTTATACTTATGTGCTGTTGAGCACCTTCGCACGTGCCTTTTTGCTAAATGGAATCAGTATGATCCGGCTTTCGTCCCTGACCGCTGCGCTGCTCCTGGCGCTCTCGCTGCTGGCGCCCGGCCAAGCAGCCGCCGCGGCGAGCGATTGGACCGGCATCGACGAAAGTCGAGTACGCGTTCTCGCCGCCGGCGACGCCGTCGGCAGCGCAGAAAGCCTCTCGCTCGGCCTGCAAGTGGGGCTGGAAGAGGGCTGGAAAACCTACTGGCGGTCGCCGGGCGATGCCGGTTTTCCGCTTGAGCTGGACTGGAGCGACTCGACCAACGTCGCCGCCGTCGAGGTGCTGTGGCCCGTGCCGCACCGTTTCTCACTCTTCGGGCTGGAGACCTTCGGTTATGCCGAGGAGGTCGTCTATCCGCTGGTCCTGCGGCCTGAGCGCCCCGGCGAAGCGGTCAATCTGCGGCTCAACGTCAACTACCTGGTCTGCGAGGAGATCTGCATCCCGCGGACCTTCGACCTTGCCCTCGACCTGCCGGCCGGAGAGGCGCAGCCGGCGGCCGAGAACTTCCTGATCGAGAAGTACCGCGCCCTGGTGCCGGGCGACGGGCAGAGTGCCGGCCTGGCCATCCAGGACGCCATGCTGACCGGCAGCGAAGACGCGCCGCAGCTGATCGCCAAGGTCTCCTCGGCGTTTCCCTTCGAGCAGCCCGATCTCATCGTCGAAGGCCCCATCGGCTTCGCCTACAGCAAGCCGGAGGTGACCCTCAGCCAGGATGGGCAGACGGCGGAGCTGCGCATCGCCGTGGAACGCGGCCGCGGAGTCGAAGCGGCGCTGGCCGAGGCACCGCTCACCCTGACCCTGTTCGATGGTCAGCGCGGCATGGAGCAGCAGGTCAGCCTGAGCTTCGGTGAGGCGACCGCTCCTTTGCTCGCGGCCTCGGCAGGAAGCGGCGTTGCGGGTGGCGGCGACCGGGGGCTTGTCGTCATCCTGCTTTTTGCGCTGGCCGGCGGCCTGCTCCTCAACCTGATGCCCTGCGTCCTGCCGGTGCTCTCCATCAAGCTGCTTTCGGCCGTCAGCTATGGTGGCCAGGACCGCGGCCGGGTCCGCCTCTCGTTCCTGGCGTCAGCCGCGGGCATTCTCTTCTCCTTCCTGGTGCTGGCTGCGGGACTGATCGCCGTGAGCGCCTTCGGCGGAGTGGTCGGCTGGGGCATTCAATTCCAGCAGCCGCTGTTCCTCGCCGTGATGGCCCTGATCGTCACGCTCTTTGCCTGCAACCTCTTCGGTTTCTTCGAGATTCTGCTGCCGGCGCGGCTGTCCGCGGTGGCCGGCATCGGCGACGATCACAGCTATCGCGGCCATTTCCTCACCGGCGCCTTTGCCACCCTGCTGGCGACGCCCTGCTCCGCCCCCTTCCTGGGCACCGCCGTCGGTTTTGCTCTCTCGCGCGGCCCGATCGAGGTCCTGCTGGTCTTCACGGCACTCGGCGTGGGCCTAGCGCTGCCCTACCTGCTCGTCGCCGCCGTACCGCGTCTGGCCACCGCTCTGCCCAAGCCCGGGCCCTGGATGATCGTCCTGCGCCGTATTCTCGGCGTGGCGCTGCTGGCCACGGCACTCTGGCTGGCCAGCGTCATCGCGACCCAGATCGGCGTGGCACCGGCCGGCCTCTTGACCGCGGCCCTGCTGGGTATCGTCGTCTGGCTCGGACTGTCCCGGCGCTTCCACTGGCAGGCCGCCCGCGTGCGGCCGATCGCCGGCGCCCTTGCCGCCGTGGTGCTGGTGACAGCCGTGGCTTGGCGCGGCGATGCGGAGAGCGGCGGAGCATCCCTGGCCGGCACTTGGGGGCCATTGGAGCATACAGAAATCGCCGGTCATGTGGCCGAGGGCCGCGTCGTCCTGGTCGACGTCACCGCCGACTGGTGCATCACCTGCCAGGTCAACAAGCGCCTGGTGCTCAGTACCGAGGAAACCGCCGCGGTGTTGGAAGGGCTCGACATCGTTCTGATGCGCGGTGACTGGACCTTGCCGGACCAGGCCATCGCCGACTACCTGGCGAGCCACGGCCGCTACGGCATCCCCTTCAATGCGGTCTACGGCCCCGCGGCGCCGGACGGCATCCTGCTGCCGGAGCTGTTGAGCCAGAGCGCCCTCAACGAAGCGCTCGAGCAGGCGCAACCGGACGCTCTGCGCCTCTCGCAACAGTAAGGTCGCTTGCCGCAGCAAGCCACGCCTCCTATGTAGCGGGGTGCCTGCATTCTTCGGGCAATTCCAATTCCGCAATCGAGAGGGGAGGCCGCCATGGCTACTGCAGTGGGTGAAAAGGTTCCGAGTGCGACGCTGAAGCACATGACCGACGACGGCCCGGCCGACATCACCACGGACGAGCTGTTCGGCGGCAAGAAGGTCGTGGTCTTTGCCGTACCGGGCGCCTTCACGCCGACCTGTTCGGCGAAGCACCTGCCTGGCTTCGTCCAGCATGCCGACGAGATCAAGGCCAAGGGCGTGGACGACGTCGCCTGCATGTCGGTCAACGATGCCTTCGTCATGGGCGCCTGGGGTGACCAGCAGAACGCCGGCGGCAAGGTTCTGATGCTGGCCGACGGCAACGGCGACTTTGCCGAGGCCCTGGGCCTGGTTTTCGACGGCAGCGGCTTCGGCATGGGCAAGCGGGCACAGCGCTTCGCCATGATCGTCGATGACGGCACGGTGACCCACATGGCCGTGGAAGATCCGGGTGCCTTCGAGGTCTCGAGCGCCGAGGCCATCCTCCGCGCGCTCTAACAGCGTTCATACGCTCATCGGTAAGGCCGGCCCTCGGGTCGGCCTTTTCCTTTGCGGATGCCTTGGTGAGCATGACATCGGCCATATCTCCAGGAACGTCATCCTTGCGCAAGCCTCGCAGGGTCGTAGACCCGAAGAGGCGAGTTGCGAGGATCCACGGGAGAGGTCCGTGAGGGCCGATGGGTGGATGCTCGGAACTCGGCCCCGGGCCTGACGGCCCAGTGGGCCTCGCCCAAGCATGACAAGAAAAGGTGCGGCGCCTCAGGGAGACCATCCATCTGCCCGTACGAGGCAATGGCCTCTCGGCCGCGCGCTCTCCCCCATTTCTCCGGTCGAACAGAGGGACTTACATCAACGATACGGACGTCTTCAGCCGCCGCGGGGAATGGCGGCGCGGGCCAGGCTGTCGCAGCGCTCGTTCTCCGGATGCCCGCTGTGGCCCTTGATCCAGTGCCACTCGACCTGATGCGGCGCGACTGCCTGCTCCAGGCTCTTCCAAAGATCGGCGTTCTTCACCGGCTTCTTGTCGGCGGTCTTCCAGCCGCGGCGCTTCCAGTTGTGGATCCACTTGGTGATGCCGTCGCGTAGATAGACGGAGTCAGTCGTGAGATGCACCCGGCTCGGCCGCTTCAGCGCCTCCAGCGCGCGCAAGGCCGCCATCATCTCCATGCGGTTGTTGGTGGTCTCCGCCTCGCCGCCGGACAGCTCCTTCTCGACGCCCTTGTAGCGCAGCACCGCACCCCAGC
Source organism: Rhodovibrionaceae bacterium (assembly GCA_028279885.1). GTDB lineage: Bacteria > Pseudomonadota > Alphaproteobacteria > Kiloniellales > DSM-21159 > JANQMX01. The sequence continues at coordinate 4,441 of JANQMX010000034.1, forward strand.
CGCCGGGGCCCGGATTGCCGCTGCAAGCCCCGTCGGTGAAGATCTCTACCGTCTCTTTGCTGTCCGTCATATCACAATCCGTAGGCGCCCGGGCCGTCGCAGTCGGCGTGGAAGCGCAGCTTGCGGTAATACTCCAGCGGGTCCTTCGGCTTCACAAAGGCACCGGGTGGGTGGTTGAGCCAGTCGAACAGACGGGTCAGCAGGAAGCGCAGCGCAGCGCCGCGGCAGAGCAGCGGCAGGGCGAGCAGCTCGCGCTCGTCCAGCGGCCTGACCGCCTTGTAGCTGGCCAGGAACTGCTGCGCCTTGGTGATGTTGAAGGAGCCGTCGGGCTCGAAGCACCAGGCGTTGAGGCAGACCGCGACGTCGTAGGCCAGGGCGTCGTTGCAAGCGAAATAGAAGTCGATGAAGCCCGTCAGCCGCTCACTACGGAAGAAGACGTTGTCGGGGAAGAGGTCGGCGTGGATGACGCCCTGCGGCAACTCGTCGGGCCATTCGGATTCGAGCTTGCCCAGCTCCAGGTTCAGCTCGCCGAAGAGCTGCGGGCGCACCTCGTCCGAGCGCGGCCCACAGGCCTCGAGCAGCGGCCGCCAGCCATCGATCGAGAGATTGTTCGGCCGGGTCATGGCGAAGTCGGCCCCGGCCAGGTGCATGCGCGCCAGCCCCTCGCCCAGCTCGCGGCAATGAAAAGGGTGGATGCGCCGCGGCCACAGGCCTTCCAGGAAGCTGATAATAGCAGCCGGCCGGCCGCAGAGGCTCTGCAAAGCGCTGCCGTCGCAGGCCGCAATGGGCAGCGGGCAGTCGACGCCCTTGGCGGACAGGTGGCGCATCAGTGCCAGGAAATAGGGGAGGTCCTCGGGCGCCACGCGCTTTTCGTAGAGCGTCAGGATGTGATTGCCGTGCTCGGTCTGCAGCAGGAAGTTGGAGTTCTCCACCCCTTCGGCAATGCCTTTGAACGCCAAGACTTCGCCTAGGTCGTAGCGGTTCAAGAATTCTGTCAATTCGTCGTCGGAAACGGTCGTATAGACGGCCATGCCTGAGGAAGTTTATGCGGCCCGGTCGTTCAATATCCGAGGCAGTTTGAAATGAACGTCTTCGTCCGGTGCCGCACCGACTTCCAGCGTAACGTCGAAACGCTCTCGGCAGGCGTCGATCACCTCTTGCACGACAAAGTCGGGTGCTGAGGCGCCTGCTGTCAAGCCGAGTGTTCCGATCCCAGCCAAGCCGGGCCAATCGATGTCCTGCTGTCCGCCGATCAGATAGGCCTGCGGGCAGCCGGCCCGCGTGGCCGTTTCGACCAGCCGCAGGGAGTTCGAGGAGTTGCTGGCGCCGACGACCAGCAAGACATCGCAGCGCTCGGCAATCTCTTTCACAGCGTTCTGCCGATTGGTCGTGGCGTAGCAGATGTCTTCCTTGCGCGGGCCCGCGATGTCCGGGAAGCGGCGACGCAGGGCGGCGATAATGTCCGCCGTATCGTCGATCGAGAGGGTCGTCTGAGTGATGTAGGCCAGCCTGTCCGGATCGCTCGGCCGCAGGGTTTCCGCATCACCGATGGTTTCGACCAGGGTGATCGCCCCCTCCGGCAACTGGCCCAAGGTACCGACGATCTCCGGATGGCCGGCATGGCCGATCAGGAGAATGTGCCGGCCATCGGCATAGTGCCGCTCGGCTTCCAGGTGCACCTTGCTGACCAAGGGGCAGGTGGCGTCGACGTAGAGCAGGCCGCGGCGCTGCGCCTCCGCCGGCACCGACTTGGGCACCCCGTGGGCCGAAAAGATCACCGGGCGCCCATCAGGAGCCTCGTCGAGCTCGTCGATGAAGACGGCACCCTCTTCCTCCAGACCCTTCACAACCACCGGATTGTGCACGATTTCATGGCGCACGTAGACCGGCGCACCGAACTGGTCGAGGGCGCGCTGGACGATTGCCACGGCGCGTTCAACGCCGGCGCAGAATCCCCGCGGATTTGCAAGGAAGATCGTCAATGGTGGCTTGTGCTGCACGTCCCCTAGTTCCTGTCACAAACCGCTGCCTCTTGCTCGCCACGACACCAGCCGCCTAATGTGCCGCTTGCAAGAAGGATACTAGCGCCCCTTTCGCCGATTGGCACTGATCGCGATTGTCGCGCCCCCCTATTGAGGTCCTCACCCGCTCCGCAACCGATGAAATGAAGACGCGCACGCATCTCTTGGCAGTCCTTGCTCTCGCAGTCGCGCTGGCGGCCTGTTCGGCCGACGAGGAGATCGCGCTGCCTTGCCCGGCCATCGCTCCCCTGCCCGACACGACCGAAATGACGCGCTTCAACGGCGTCGGTCGCGATCTTACTGATGTGGATTTCTCAGCAGAGATCTCCAACGTGAATTTCGTTTGCGATTATGAGGAAACCGCTATCGAAATGAGTATGCAGGTGGTTTTCGAGGCGAATCGGGGGCCGGCCAATGAAAGCGGCGAAGCCCAATTCGCCTATTTCGTCGCCATCAGCAAAAGCGATACGCCGGAACAGGTGCTGACGCGGCAGGAGTTCCCGGTCACCTTGGAATTCGAAGGCAATCGCAGGCGCCTGCTTTATCTCGATGAGCTGGAACAGCGCTTTCCCCTCGCCGCGGGCGAGGACGGCAACAGCTATGTCATCTACCTCGGCCTGATGCTGACGCGGGCCGAGCTCGACTACAACCGCGCCAACCGCTAGCGCAGGGCATCGCACGCCGGCCTGGCGCTGCCTGTCTTGACAGCCCGCCGTCAGATCTTAATTTTGGAATGCGCTTAGTCGTCCACGGGAGAGATCGCATCCTGCCTTCACGGCCGGTTTGCGGCGCCGAAGGAGCAACGGCCTCGGAAACTCTCAGGCAAAAGGACCGTTGGCGAGAGAGCGTCTCTGGAAAGCAGAGCGGTCCGGTTCCGGTTTGACGGAACGGGAGCCGGTCTCACCGAAGGGGTAAACCTGGCGTAGGGCACGTATTGCTCCGGACCAGGCCAAATCTCTCAGGTCTCGCGACAGAGGAGGCAGCGCCTTTTGGCGGTTGTCTGTCTGTTCCTGTCGGAGGCCCGGGAGCCATGTCCAGCGAAGCACAAGAAGACCGCCCGACCCTGGCGCATACGCCGCTCTATGACCTGCATGTCGAGCTCGGCGGCAAGATGGTGCCTTTCGCCGGCTATGCCATGCCGGTGCAGTACCCCGCCGGCATCGTCGCCGAGCATCAGCATTGCCGCGCACAGGCGGCGCTGTTCGACGTCTCCCACATGGGCCAGGTGCGCATCACCGGTGACGAAGCGGCGCAAAGCTTGGAGACGCTGGTGCCCGGCGACCTCCTGGGCCTCACCACAGGCGACCAGCGCTACACCCAACTGACCAACGAAACAGGCGGCATCCTGGACGACCTCATCGTCGGGCGCGACCAAGACAATCTCTTCCTGGTGATCAATGCCAGCCGCAAGGCCGCCGATATCACCCACATGCGCGCCTGCTTGGACACCGCCGTACAGCTCGAAGCCCTTGAGGACCGGGCGCTGCTGGCCTTGCAGGGGCCGCAGGCCGCCGCCGTTCTCGGCAGCCTCGTTCCGGACTGCACGGCGCTTCGCTTTATGCAAGCGGGCTGGTATGCCATCGACGGCGTCGACTGTCGCATCAGCCGCTCAGGCTACAGCGGCGAGGACGGCTTCGAGATCTCTACCCCGGCTGACTTTGCCGAGCCTCTGGCGCGCCGCCTCCTGGCCTTCGAGCCCGTCATGCCGGCGGGCTTGGGCGCGCGGGACTCCCTGCGCCTGGAGGCCGGGCTTTGCCTCTACGGCAACGACATCGACGAGACCACGACCCCGGTCGAGGCGGGCCTGACCTGGTCCATCGGCAAGCGCCGTCGCAGCGAGGGCGGCTTTCCCGGCGCCGCGGTGATCCAGCAGCAATTGGCCGAAGGGGTCGAGCGTAAGCGCGTCGGACTACGCCCTCAGGGCCGGGCGCCGGTGCGCGCCGGCAGCCTGCTGACCGACGAAGCCGGCAAGGAGGTCGGAACGGTCACCAGCGGCGGCTTCGGGCCCAGCGTCGGCGCGCCGGTCGCCATGGGCTACGTAGCGAGCGAGCTGGCTAGGCCGGATCAGGAGTTGACCGCCGTCGTCAGAGGCAAGGGTCACCCCATCGCGGTGGCCAAGCTGCCCTTTGTACCGGCGGGCTACCACAGAGGTTGAGCAACAAAGAGAGCAGGGAAGGGACATCATCATGAGCAAGACGGTTTACAGCGACGAGCATGAGTGGGTGCGGGTGGAGAACGGCAACGCGACCATCGGCATCACCGACTATGCGCAAGAGCAGCTGGGCGACGTGGTCTATGTCGAGTTGCCCGAAGTCGGCACCAGCTTGGCGAAGGGCGATCAGGCCGCGGTGGTCGAGTCGGTGAAGGCGGCGAGCGAGGTCTATGCCGCCGTCTCCGGCGAGGTGCTGGAGGTCAATGAGGCCCTGACCGACGAGCCCGGCAAGGTAAACGAGGATCCGCAAGGTGCCGCCTGGTTCATCAAGATGAAGCTGAGCGATCCCTCGGAGGTCGACGCCTTGATGGACGAGGCGGCCTACAAGGATTTCGTCGCGCAGCAGGGTTGAGCTGCGCGTTAGCTAGAGCGGGCATGAGGAGCGAGAGACGATGAGCAAGCGGGACAGCCTTGAAGCGCTGGAGGACAAGAAGGCCTTCCTGGCACGCCATATCGGGCCGCGGGACAGCGACGTGGCGGCCATGCTCGCGGCCCTGGGCTTGTCGAAGCTCGAAGATCTCGTCGACCAGGCGGTGCCCGGCAGCATCCGCATGGCGTCCCACCTCGACATGGCCGGGCCGCGCACCGAAAGCGAGGCGCTGGCCGAGCTGCGGGATATGGCGGACAAGAACCGGGTGATGAAGTCGCTGATCGGCCTGGGTTACCACGACACCATCACGCCGCCGGTGATCCAGCGGAACCTCTTGGAAAATCCGGGCTGGTACACGGCCTATACGCCCTACCAGGCGGAAATCTCCCAGGGGCGGCTCGAGGCGCTCCTGAACTATCAGCAGATGGTCATCGACCTGACGGGCCTGGAGATGGCCAACGCCTCCCTGCTCGATGAGGCGACCGCCGCGGCCGAGGCCATGACCCTCATGCACCGGGTCGGCAAGAGCAAAGCGGAAGCCTGCTTCGTCGCCGCCGACTGCCACCCGCAGACCATCGCGGTGCTGGAGACCCGGGCCAAGCCGCTCGGCATCGCGCTGGTGATCGGCGACCCGGCCAAGGACCTGGTGCCGGAGCAGGTCTTCGGCGTCATCCTGCAGTACCCCAACACCTATGGCTCCGTGGAGGACTACCGCGCGCTGGTCGAGGCCGCGCACGGCGCCAAGGCACTGGTCACCGTCTGCACCGACCTGATGAGCCTGGTGCTCCTCACCCCACCGGGCGAGTGGGGCGCGGACGTGGTGGTCGGCAACGCCCAGCGTTTCGGCGTGCCGCTCGGTTACGGCGGTCCGCACGCGGCCTTCATGGCGACCCGCGACTCCTTCAAGCGTTCCCTGCCCGGCCGGGTGATCGGCGTCTCGGTCGACAGCAAGGGCCGCACAGCCCTGCGCATGGCGCTGCAGACCCGCGAGCAGCACATCCGGCGCGAGAAGGCGACCAGCAACATCTGCACCGCCCAGGTGCTGCTGGCCAACATCTCCGGCTTCTACGCCGCCTACCACGGACCCGAGGGCCTGCGCCGCATCGCCGAGCGCATCGCCCGGCTGACCGCCATCCTGGCCGAGGGCCTGCGCCGCGGCGGCCTGACGGTCAGCCCCGAGCGCTTCTTCGACACGCTCAAGGTCAAGGCGGCGCCCGACACCATGGCCAAAGCCCTGGCTGCCGGCTTCAACCTGCGCGACCTTGGCGAGGGTAACGTCGGCCTGTCGCTCAACGAGACGACCACCCGCGAGGACGTGGAAGCGCTCTGGCAGGTCTTCCTCGGCGAGGGACACGGCCTGTCGGTCGAAGCGCTGGACAGCGAAGCCCCCGACGGTCTTCCCGATGCGGTGCGCCGGCGCTCAGCCATCCTGACCCACCCGGTGTTCAACAGCCATCACTCGGAAACCGAGATGCTGCGCTATCTGCGCCGTCTGATGGACAAGGACATCGCGCTCGACCAGGCGATGATCCCGCTCGGCTCCTGCACCATGAAACTGAACGCCACAGCCGAGATGATGCCGATCACCTGGCCGGAGTTCGCGGGCATCCACCCCTTCGCGCCGCTCGATCAGGCCGAAGGCTACCTGGAGCTTTTCAGCCAGCTCGAAAAGATGCTCGAGGCTATCACCGGCTTCGATGCCGTCTCGCTGCAGCCCAACGCCGGCAGCCAGGGCGAATACTCGGGGCTCCTGGCTATCCGGGCCTATCACGCCAGCCGCGACGAAGGTGAGCGCAGCGTTTGCCTCATCCCCAGCTCGGCGCACGGCACCAACCCGGCCAGCGCCATCATGGCTGGAATGTCGGTGGTGGTGGTCGACTGCGACGAAAACGGCAACGTCGACGTCGCCGACCTGCGCGCCAAGGCGGAAGCTGCCGGCGACAGACTGGCCGCATTGATGATCACCTACCCGTCGACCCACGGGGTCTTCGAGGCGGCGGTCAAGGAGATCTGCCAGATCATCCACGACCAGGGCGGACAGGTTTACCTGGACGGCGCCAACCTCAACGCCATGGTCGGCCTCGCCAAGCCGGCCGAACTCGGCGCCGACGTCATGCACATGAACCTGCACAAGACCTTCTGCATCCCGCACGGCGGCGGCGGTCCCGGTGTCGGCCCGATCGGCGTGGTCGCCCACCTGGCCCCCTTCCTGCCCAACCATCCGCTGGTGGCGGAAGCCGGCCCGGCCAGCGGCATGGGCCCGGTCGCGGCCGCCCCCTGGGGCTCGGCCTCCATCCTGCCGATCTCCTGGGCCTATATCCGCATGATGGGCGCAGACGGCCTGACCCTGGCCAGCGAGATCGCTGTTTTGAGCGCCAACTACATCGCCAAGCGCCTGGAGGGTCACTTCGACGTGCTCTATCGCGGCGAGAAGGGCTTCGTCGCCCACGAGTGCATCATCGACGTGCGCCCGCTCAAGGACAGCGCCGAGGTCACGGTGGACGACATCGCCAAGCGGATGATCGACTACGGCTTCCATGCGCCCACCATGTCCTGGCCGGTGGCCGGCACCCTGATGGTGGAGCCCACCGAGTCCGAACCCAAGGCGGAGCTCGACCGCTTCTGCGACGCCATGATCGCCATCCGCAAGGAGGCGAAGGAGATCGAGGCCGGCAAGATCGCCCACGCCGACAGCCCCCTCGCCCACGCGCCGCACACGGCCGAGGATGTCATGGCCAGCGAGTGGACCCAGGCCTACAGCCGGGAGCAGGCGGCCTATCCCGCCGCCGACCTGCGTGAGCGCAAGTACTGGCCGCCGGTCAGCCGCATCGACAACGCCTACGGCGACCGCCACCTGGTCTGCACCTGCCCGGCCGTGGACAGCTACCGCGAGGCGGCGGAGTAGCGCCAGGTCAGGCGACGCGTCCCAACCGCAGGTTCAGCGGCCAGCGCACCGTCTTGCTCTCCTCCGGGTCGCTCCAGAGTTGGGCTAGGTCCTCGCGGGCCGCCGGCAGGGGGTCCTCGCCTTTCTCTCGGCGGTAGCGCTGCAGAGCCGACCAAGTGTCGATGTAGCCGACCAGGTCGTCGAGGTTCCAGGCGGCCTTCAGCGACAGGCGCGGCGCCTCCAGCTCCTCGAAGGGAAAGGGAATGGTCGTCAGGTTCTCGTCGACGTGGCGACGCTCTGGCGGCCAATAGGGTCCGAGGGTGCTGCGATGGAAATGGTGCAGCCGCTCGTCCAAGGCCGGCTCGATCTCGAAGAGGCCATAGGAGATGGCGGCCAAGAGACCGTCGTCCGGCTTCGAAACGCGCCGCACCTCGTCATAGAAGGCGTCGAAGTCGAACCAGTGGATGGCCTGGGCGACGGTGACCAGATCGACGCTTCGGTCGGGCAGGCCGCTGGCTTCGGCCGGCGCCACGGCGTAGGTGATCTTCGGGTGCGGCTTGGCCTTGGCGATCTGCTCGGCGCTGGCGTCGGTGGCGTAAACCCGCTCGAAATGCTCCGCCAAAGCCACGCTTGCCTGCCCGTTGCCGCAGCCGCAGTCCCAAGCCAGCTCCCGCACGGGGCATTGCGCGGCCAGGACGCTGAACAACTCGGGCGGATAGTGCGGCCGGTGACGGCCATAGGCGGCGGCCTTGCCCGAGAAGTGGTCTTTGAAATCCCTATCCATGGCACCTCACCTGCTCAGCCCTGCTGCTTCATGGCATGGGCGATCACCTTGCGCATGACGCTGGGTAGCGCGAGCCCCGCCAAGTCATCGAAATCCGCCCAGATCCCGAGCTCCGGGTCGGCCGTATCGGCGCGGCCCTGCCAGACGGCGAGTTCGAGATGGAAGTGGGTGAAGGTGTGACGCACCTCTCCCGCCAGTGGCTCCCAGGCCGCCGGCAGCGGCGCCTGCGCGAGGGCTTCGCCCTCGCTCCAGGCAGTTTCGCGCCAGTCGGTCGAAGGCACCTCGGTCATGCCGCCGAGCAGGCCCTCGCTGGGACGGCGGCGCAGCAGCAGACGCTCGCCCGGCCCAACAACCCAGAAGGCGATGCCACGCCGGGTCGGCCGTGTCTTCTTGGGCGCCTTTACCGGCAGCGTCTCGGCGATATCCAGTCGGCGCGCCTCGCAGATCTCCGCCAGAGGGCAGAGCAGGCACTTGGGCGCCTTGGGCAGGCAGATCGTCGCCCCCAGGTCCATCATCGCCTGGGCGAAGTCGCCACAACGGCTCTCGGGCGTGAGGCGCTCGGCGAGGCTGGAAAGGACCTTCTTCGCCGCCGGCAAGGGCTCCTGGTGGGCGAAGAGGCGGGCGGTCACGCGCTCGATGTTGCCGTCCAGCGGCGTGGCCTTGCGGTCGAAAGCGATGGCGGCGACGGCGGCCGCCGTGTAGGCGCCGATGCCGGGCAACGCACGCAAGCCCTCCTCCGTGTCGGGAAAGCGCCCGCCATGCTCCTGGCTCACCACCTGGGCGCAGCGATGCAGATTGCGGGCGCGGGCGTAGTAGCCAAGCCCGGCCCAGGCGGCCAAGACGTCATCGAGCGGCGCGGCGGCCAAATCGTCGACGCCCGGCCAACGCGCGAGGAAGCGCTCGTAGTAGGGCTTCACGGCGGCGACCGTGGTCTGCTGCAGCATGATCTCCGAGAGCCAAACCCCGTAGGGATCGGCCCGCTCTCCCGGCAAAGCGCGCCACGGCAAGTGCCGGGCGTGGCGGTCGTACCAGGCCAGCAGGCGCTCGGCGGCGCTTTCCACGGCCGGCAGTGGGGCAAGCGGTGGGGCAAGGCTGTTCAGGGGCATGGCGATAGCTATAGTGACTCCGCTCCCTCGGCGAAACCGAACAAGATGGGGAGATCGTGGACAAGAAACCGACCAAAGACGCTTCCCAAAGCAAGTCGAAGCCCCCCTGGCGGCGCGGCGGCGGCCTCAAGGCTTTCGCGCTGAGCCTCAATGCCGTGCGCAAGCAGGCGCTCGGCCGGCTCAGCCCGGCGGAAGCGGGCCTGCACCTGGAGTGGAGCGCCATCGTCGGGCCGAGCCTGGCGGCCAAGACGCAGCCGCTGCGCCTGCGCTTCCCCAACCGCAACGAGCGGCGCGACGCCGTGCTGACCGTGGCCTGCGAGCCGGCCTTCGCGCTGGAACTGCAGCACATGCTGCCGCTTCTGATCGAGCGGCTGAATGCCCACTTCGGCTATGGCGCGGTGGCCCGGGTGCGCCTGCAGCAGACCCGGATGATCCGCAAAGTGGGTGGCAAGCAGAGCCCCGCCGCCGGGCGTGCGGCCTTGCCGCCGGCGCCCGAACCGGGTGCCGAGGCGCTGCCGGACAACGTTGCCGACGAGGAGTTGGCCCGCGCTCTGGCGCGCCTCGAGGCCAGCACCCGGCAGGCCCGCGACGAGAAGCCCAGATAACCTAAGCGTGATCGCTGCAGTCTCCCTTTTGCCTTATATGGACAGCAATGCCGCTATAGGCCTTTGGTATCTGTGCACAACTTGCCGTGTTCAGACGCTTGAGGACTCCGAAGCAACCTGACTAACATCCGCAATATCTGGTAGGTGAGAGATGAATCGTAGGCAAATCCTGTCTCTGGCAGCCGCCACACCGTTGCTTTCCGCCGGCACGGCGCTGGTCATGCCGAAGCTTGCCCTGGCCGACCCGCTGGAGCCGGACGAGCACGACCGCGTTCTCGGCGACCCGGATGCGCCGGTGACCTTGATTGAATACTCCTCCCTGACCTGCCCCCATTGCGCGCGTTTTCACACGCAGACCATTCCGCAGGTGAAGAAGGAGTGGGTGGATACCGGCAAGGTCCGCGTCATCAACCGGCACTTCCCGCTCGACCGCCTGGCGCTCTTCGCCGCCCTGGTCGCCGAATGCCTGGAAAGCAACGACAGCTACTTCGCTTTCGTGAACCTGCTCTATAAGGATCAGAACGTCTGGGCCCGCTCCAACGACCCAGTGTCGGAGATCGCCCAACGCGCGCGCCTGGTCGGCCTCAGCCAGGAAGATATCGAACGCTGCATTTCCGACGAATCGACGCGCCGTCGAATCGTCGAGAAGATGGCCGAAGGCCGCGATGACCTCGGCGTTAACTCTACGCCTACCATTTTGGTAGATGGAGAGAGAGTTGGTAACTCCTACGATGCGATTAACGAGGCATTGAACGACGCTTACAAGGGCTGACGACGGGCCCCCGCGGGCGCTGATCATGCGGACCGGGTCCCGTTTCAGCCAAAAGTTTGGCGAAAGGAACGAGCTTGGTTCATTTCAGTCGCTTGCGGCTCACGGGTTTTAAGTCGTTTGTCGATTCCACGGATTTGCTGATCGAGTCGGGCGTTACCGGCATCGTCGGGCCGAACGGCTGCGGCAAATCCAATCTGGTCGAAGCCTTGCGCTGGGCGATGGGCGAGAACTCGCCCAAGAGCATGCGCGGCAGCGGCATGGAAGACGTTATCTTCGGCGGCAGCGGCGGACGCCCCGCGCGCAACATCGCCGAAGTGTCGCTGCATCTCGACAACAGCCACCGCAAGGCGCCGGCCGCCTTCAACCAGTTCGACGAGATCGAGGTCATTCGCCGCATCGAGCGTGGCAAGGGCTCGACCTACCGGGTGAATGGCAAGGAAGTGCGCGCCCGCGACGTGCAGCTGCTCTTTGCCGACAACGCCACCGGTGCCCACTCCCCCGCCATCGTCAGCCAAGGCCGCATCGGCACGGTGATCAACGCCAAGCCGGAAGACCGCCGCAGCCTCTTGGAAGAAGCGGCCGGTATCACCGGGCTGCATTCGCGGCGCCACGAGGCCGAGCTGCGGCTCCGGGCGGCCGAAACCAACCTGGAACGGCTCGACGACGTCATCGGCACCTTGAACAGCCAGCTTCAGGTGCTGAAGCGCCAGGCGCGCCAGGCCACCCGCTATCGCAACATCGCCGGGCATCTACGCAAGCAAGAGGCCATCTTCCTCTATCTCGAAGCCGAGGCCGCGCGCAGCCAGATGCAGCGCACCGCCGAGCTTCTGGAGGTGGCGGAGCAGGCCGTCGCCGAGCTGACGCAAAAGGCGGCCGTCGCGGCCACGGCGCAGGGTGAGGCGGCAAGCGCCCTGCCGCCCCTGCGCGAGGGCGAGGCTGCCGCAGCAGCGGGCCTGCAGCGCCTACGGCTGGAGCAAGCGGGTCTGGATCGCGAGCAGGAGCAGGCCGAACGCGCTTGCGCCGAAGCCCGCGAGCGGCAAGCGCAATTGCGGGCCGACCGCGAGCGCAGCGCCGGACAGGCGGTGGATGCCGGCACTGCCGCCGAGCGCCTCGACGCCGAGGAGAAAGAGCTGCGCGAGGCTTCTGCCGGCGAGCAGGCGGCGATCGAGGCAGCGCAGAACGAGCGCGAGGTTCGGGCCGAAGAGGTCAGGGCGCGCGAGCAGGAATTGACCGCGCAGGCCGAGGCGCTGGCCGGCGAAGAAGCGCGGCTGGCGTCCCACAGCCGCCAGCTGCGGGAAGCCGAGCAGCGCGTCGCGGCCCTGCGGCAGCGCCTGACCGAAACGGAGCGCCAGATCGCCGAGTGTCTGGCGCAGGCCATCCCCGACCAGGAGGTCACCGGCGCCGAGGAAACGGTCCGGCAGGCCGAGGCAAAGGTTGCCACGGGCCGGGAAGAGGCGGAACGCGCCGAGCAGACGCTGGCCGCCGCCAGGACTGAGGAAAGCGCCGCCAAGGACGCGCTGCAGGACATCGAGCGGCAGCGCGCGACGCTGGAAGCCGAGGCTGCGGCCCTGACCAAGCTGCTGCGGCCGAGCGACAGCGGGCTCTGGCCGCCGGTGGTGGACGCCGTGACCATCGAGCCGGGCTACGAGACCGCGCTAGGCGCCGCCTTGGGCGACGAACTGGACGCCTCGACCGACCAGGGCTCGCCCCGCTATTGGCAGAACCTGCCGCCGCTGTCCGCGCCCGCGGCGCTGCCGGCCGGCTGCGAGCCGCTGTCGGCCCGGGTGACCGGCGTACCGGCCCTGGCGCGCCGGCTCTCGCAGATCGGCCTGGTGGCCGATACGGCGAGCGGCGAGCGCCTGCAATCCGAACTCAAGCCCGGCCAACGGCTGGTGACGCGCGACGGTGCGCTCTGGCGCTGGGACGGCTTCGCCGTCAAGGCCGGGGCGCCGACCGCCGCGGCCCAACGCCTGGAGCAGCGCAACCGTCTGGCCGATCTGGAAGAGAGCCTGCGCGAGGGCAACGGCGCCTGGGAGAGTGCCAAGCAGCGCGCCACGGAGGCCCGCGAGCAGGCCCGGCAAGCCGCCGAGAGCGAGCGTGCCCTGCGCGAGACACTGCGCAGCGCCTTCTCCGAACTGGACCGGGCGCGCGAGGCCTTGGCCAGCCTGGGCCGCAAGGCGGCCGCCGCCGATGCGCGCCTGACCGGCCTGCAGGACAATCAGCGACAGTTGACCAGCGATGCCGCGGAGGCCGAGAGCGGCCTTGCCGCCCTCAAACTCTCGGCCGAAGAGCAGCCCGACATCGAGGGCATGCGCGAGGCCTTGCAGCAGCTTCGCCTGGCACTCTCCGAGCGGCGTGCGGCTCTGACCGCCGCCGAAAGCGACCTGCAGAGCGAGCAGCGCGCGGCACAGGCCAGGCGCGAGCGCCTTGGGGTCATCGCCGGGGAACGCGAGGCCTGGACCCGGCGCAAGCAGGAGGCCGAGCGCCACTGCGAAGAGCTCGACCAGCGGCTGGCGGCGACCGAAGAAGAGATCACCCGCCTTGCGGCGATCCCCGGCTCGATCGGCGAGCGGCGCGATGCGCTGCTGACCCAGATCACGGAGGCCGAGGCCAAGCGCAATGACGCCGCGGATCGCCTGGCCGAAGCCGAAAACCTGCTGAGCGCCAGCGACCAGGCGCTGAAGCAGGCCGAGCAGGCCTTGGCCGGCGCGCGCGAGGAGCGCATTCGCGCCGAGGGTGCCGTGGAGCAGGCGCAGCAGGCCATGGCGATGATCAAGCGCCAGGTCGCCGACAAGCTGGAGTGCGACCTGGACGGCCTGGCCGGTGAGGCCGAGCTGAGCCCCGACCAGCCCCTGCCGCTCAAGATGGAGGTGGAGCGCAAGATCGAGCGGCTGACCCGCGAGCGGGACAACATGGGCCCGGTCAACCTGCGCGCCGAAGCCGAGGCCGAAGAGCTGCAAACCCGTATCGACGGCATGGAGCGGGAGCGCGAGGACCTGATCGCCGCCATCTCCCGCCTGCGCCAGGGTATCTCCAGCCTCAACCGCGAGGGGCGCGAGCGCCTGCTGGCCGCCTTCGAGCAGGTCGACAAGCACTTCAACGAGCTGTTCGTGCGCCTCTTCGGCGGCGGGCGCGCGCATCTCAAGCTGACCGAGTCGGACGACCCGCTGAACGCTGGCCTGGAGATCATGGCCAGCCCGCCGGGCAAGCGCCTGCAGGTGCTCTCGCTGCTGTCCGGCGGCGAGCAGGCCCTGACCGCTCTGTCGCTGCTCTTCGCCGTCTTCATGACCAATCCGGCGCCGATCTGCGTGCTGGACGAGGTCGATGCCCCGCTCGACGACAACAACGTGGAGCGCTTCTGCAACCTCCTGGAAGAGCTCACCAACAACCTGGACACCCGCTTCCTGCTGGTCACCCACCATCGTCTGACCATGGCCCGGGTCGACCGCCTGTTCGGCGTGACCATGGCCGAGCGCGGAGTCTCGCAGCTGGTTTCCGTCGACCTGGAGGCGGCGGAGCGACTCCGCGAGGCGAGCTAGCGCGGCGGCTGCCAAAAAATACATGTTTCTCATGCTGTTACCGCTGTGCAGCAGAGCGCCGTGTCGGCCCTTGACCACCTATCCTGCCCCGCCTATGGTGCGCCCGCTTCCGGCGTGACTCCGCCGGTGGGGGCGGGCGGTGCTTGACGGCCAGGAGCGGCAGGGAACAGCTGCGACAAAAGGGCCGCGCATGAAGGGCTCCGACTCTCCCCCATCGTTGACCGACCTCGACCGCCGCCTGAAGGAAGCGCAGGCGCGTCAGGACAAGCCGTCCAAGGCTCCTCCGGGAGCGCGCCTCGCTGGCAGCAGCCAGGGCATGGGGGTCGGGATGCGGATCACGGTGGAGATCGTCGCGGCGCTCGGCGTCGGTTTCGCCTTGGGCTGGGCACTCGACTCCTGGCTCGGCACCAAGCCATGGCTGATGATTCTCTTCATCTTCCTGGGCTTCGGCGCGGCGATCGTGAATGTCGTGCGCACGGCGCGCGAGTTGGAAAGGAAGGCGGCGGAAGAGCGCGAAGCAGCTCGCACCGCAGCCTCGCAGGGCAAGGAACAGGACGGCGGCGCCTAAGCGCCCGGTCTGCAGGTGACGAGGAACGACGGTGGCGACGGAGCCAGTTGAAAGCGGCGATATGGCGGGCTTCCCCGTCGATCCCCTGCATCAGTTCGAAATTCAGCGCTACATCCCGATCCAGATCGGCAATCTGGATCTGTCCTTCACCAATTCCGCCCTCTGGATGCTGATCACGGTCGGCCTCGCCTGCTTCATCATGATGTTCGGGATCCGCGGCCGGGCGATCATTCCGACCCGCCTGCAGAGCGTCGCCGAGATCTTCTACGAGGCCATCACCAATATGGTGAAGGAGACCGTGGGCCGAGGCGGGGAGAAGTACTTCCCCTTCATCTTCACGCTCTTCATGTTCGTGCTGATCGGCAATCTCTTGGGCATGAACCCGCTGCCGGGCTCCTTCACCTTCACCAGCCACATCGTCGTTACCTTCGCGATGGCCATCGTGATCTTCATTGCGGTGACGATCATCGGCTTCTCCATCCACGGCCTCGGCTATCTGCGCCTCTTCTTCCCGCACGGCGCGCCGGGCTGGACAGCGATCATCCTGGTGCCGATCGAGCTGATCTCCTATCTCTCTCGGCCCGTCAGCCTCTCCATGCGGCTCTTCGCCAACATGATGGCGGGGCACATCCTTCTGAAGGTCTTCGCCGGCTTTGTCATTATGACCGGGGTGGTGGGCATCGTCCCCTTCGCCGCCCTGATCGGCATCACCGCCCTGGAGATTCTGGTGTCGGTCCTGCAGGCCTACATCTTCACCATCCTCACCTGCGTCTATCTGCACGACGCCCTGCATCTGCACTAAGCGCAGCAGCGCGGTCGTCTCTCCTATCAAATCATCTCGTTTCAACCCGCCACACACAAACGCGTTCAACAAAGGAGCTACATTGTCATGGACGTCGAAGCCGCAAGGTTGATTGGTGCCGGCCTCGCCACCCTCGGCATGATCGGTGCCGGCATGGGAGTGGGCAACGTCTGGTCCAACTACTTCCTCTCCCTGGCCCGCAATCCCGCCGCGAAAGACGAGATCGGCGCGAACATCTGGATCGGCTTCGCCGTGACGGAAGCCATCGCCATCTTCTCGCTGGTGGTCGCGCTTATCATCCTCTTCGTGTAAGGGCCCGGCCCGCCGCTTCCGGCGGGTCCAACGGCTCGGGTCGGGGGCTTCCCCCGGCCACTGGTGAGCCCAGGCGAGAGGCGCAATGCCACAGCTCGAACAGATCGATACCTTCGCCAGTCAGATCTTCTGGCTGATCATCAGCTTCGGCGTCCTCTACTACATGATGGCGCGGGTCGTGCTGCCACGCATCGCGGACATCATGGCCGAGCGAGAGGATCGCGTGGCGCAGGATCTGGCCCGTGCGCAGACCCTGAAGCTGCAGTCCGAGCAGATCATGGAAGAGTACGAAGCGGCCTTGGGCGAGGCACGCGGCGAGGCGGCCACGGCCTTGAAGCTGGCGACCGACGAGGTCTCCGCCGAGGTGGCTTCGCGCCAGGACGAGGTCACGGCCAAGCTCAATAAGCAGGCCGCGGAGGCCGAAAGCCGCATCGACAAGGCCAAGCAGGAAGCCCTGGCCAACGTCAAGGTCGTCGCCAGCGAGGTCTCGCAGGCGGCCGTCGGCAAGCTGCTTGGCAGCGCCCCGCAGCCGGCCGATGCGACCCGCGCCGTCGAGCAGGTCTTGGGAGGCAAGGGCTGATGCTGGGCAGCATCTATACCTGGACGACGCTGGCGCTGATCGTGGTGATCGGTCTGATCGTCTGGAAGGGCAAGGGTCCGATCATCGGCGGCCTGGACCGGCGCGCCGAGCGCATCCGCAGCGAGCTCGACGAGGCGCAGAACCTCCGCGAGGAGGCTCAGCATACCTTGGAAGAGTACAAGCGCCGGCAGCGCGAGGCCTCCGACGAGGCAAAAGCCATCATCGACCACGCCAAGGAAGAAGCGGTGCGCCTGCGCCGCAAGGCCGAGGCAGAGCTGGAAGAGAGCCTGGCGCGCCGCGAGCAACAGGCCATGGACAAGATCGCCCAGGCCGAGGCCGAAGCGCTGGCCGAAGTGCGCAGCCGCGCGGTCGACGTAGCGGTCGCCGCCGCCGGACGCCTGATCGCCGACAACCTGGACGAAGCCAAGTCCAGCGAGGTGATGGGCCGCTCGATCGAGGAAGTGAAGGCGAAGCTGAACTGATGCCGTCGCTCAGCCCCATTGCCCGCTTCTGGTGGACGCCCTTCTAAGGGCGGACCTCCGGCTGTTCTCACAAGAGATTTGACAGCAACAGCAGGCCGCCCCCCTCGGGCGGCCTTCTTGCTTTCCGGCGTGGAGGCCGCTTCCGAAAGGGTGCAGCCCAACCAGGAAGGAGAGCTCAAACCATGCCGCAAGCCTTTGATTTCAAGACGGCGGTGCCTTGGGGCCGCAGCTTCACCGAATACTGCGCCTTCTTCGCGCTGGACGAGTTTGCGCCCGGCGCCAAGGTTCTGGACTGCGGTGCCGGCCCCTCCTCCTTCGCCGTGGAGGCCACCGAGCGGGGTCTCTCGGTCTGCGCCGCCGATCCGCTCTACAGCGTCTCCGCCGACCGCATCGCCCGCCGCATCGAAGAGGTCCGCCCGACGATGCTGGCGAGCATACGGCAAGCACAGGCGCGCTTCGTCTGGGACCACTACGGCACACCGAAGAAGCAGGAGGCCGTCCGCCTGGCCGCCATGCAGCGTTTCCTGGCTGACTTCGGCGGCGATCAACGCAGCGCTCAATACGTGGCGGCCGCCCTGCCGTCGCTGCCCTTTCGAGACCGGGCCTTCGATCTCGCCCTCTCCTCCCACTTCCTGCTGCTTTACAGCAAGCAGTTCGACCTGGCCTTTCACCTTGAGGCCATACGCGAGCTGCTGCGCGTGGCGAGAAGCCTACGCATCTTTCCCCTGCTCGATCTCGACGGCCGCAGGTCGCAGCACCTGGAGCCGCTGCGCCAAGCCTTGGCCGGCGACGGCTTCGAGAGCGAGGTCGTGCGGGTCGATTACGAGTTTCAGAAAGGCGGCAACGAGATGCTGCGGGTAGAGCTGAGGGCTCAGTGAAGCCGAGCGCGCAGCTTCTGCCGCAGGAGGTCGATGGGCACCAGGCTGCCCTCGACATTGATATGCCAGAAGGTCCAGCCGTTGCAGGAGGGCGCGCCCTGCACCGCCGCCCCCACCTGGTGGATGGAGCCGCGCGCCTTGTCGGCGATCACGGTGCCGTCTGAGCGGACCCGGGCGCTCCAGCGCTTGCCGGGCCCATAGAGCGGCGTGCCGGGTTCCAAGAGGCCGTGCTCGACCAGCCAGCCGAAGGGAATGCGCGGCTCGTCGCGCTTGGCCATTACGGCGACCGCCTCGGGGTCGGCCGGCTGCACCTTGGCGATACGCTCTTCGGCAATCTCGGCATAGCGCGGGTCGCGCTCGAAACCCAGCCAACGGCGGCGCAGGCGCTTGGCCACGGCCCCCGTGGTCCCGCTGCCGAAAAAGGGGTCGACCACGAGATCGCCGGGCTTGCTGGACGCCAGGATCACCCGGTGGAGCAGCGCTTCCGGCTTCTGCGTCGAATGGAGCTTCTGCCCCTCGTCGTCGCGCAGCCGTTCCGCGCCGCCGCAGATCGGGATGAACCAGTCGCTGCGCATTTGCAGATCGTCGTTCAGCGCTTTCATGGACTGGTAGTTGAAGGTGTAGCGCGCGTCCTTGTCCTTGGCAGCCCACAGCAGGGTCTCGTGCGCGTTGGTGAAGCGCCGGCCGCGGAAGTTGGGCATGGGGTTGGTCTTGCGCCAAATGATGTCGTTCAAGATCCAGAAGCCGAGATCCTGCAGGATGGCACCGACCCGGTAGATGTTGTGGTAGCTGCCGATCACCCAGAGGCTGCCGTCGTCCGCCAGGGCGTGACGGGCAGCGGCCAGCCAGTCGCGGGTGAAAGCATCGTAGGCCTTCTGATCGTCGAAGCGATCCCACTCGTCCTCGACGCCGTCGACACGGCTGTTGTTCGGCCGATAGAGGTTGCCGCCCAGCTGAAGATTGTAGGGCGGATCGGCGAAAATCAGGTCGGCGCAACCCTCCGGCAGGCCGCGCAGAAGCTCGACGCAGTCGCCGACGCAGACCCGGTCACCGTCCGGATTTTTTCCCCTCTCAGAAGCCATAGCGCGGCATCCTGAGTCAGAGGCGACTCGCCGTCAAGCGGTTTCGCCGGATTCATTTATTTCAATCAGAGCGTTGACCCGACAAGCTGAGAGATCGGGCGAAAAGAACGGCGATGCTCTGCGCAGGGGCCGAGCGTCGCGAGCGCCCGTTGATGCTCGGCCGTGCCGTAGCCCTGGTTGCGCTCCCAGCCGTAGCCGGGATGCCGCACAGCCAGCGCCGCCATTTCCCGGTCCCGCGTCACCTTGGCGACGATCGAGGCCGCGGCGATCGAAAGAGAGCGGCCGTCGCCCTTGATCACCGTCTCGACAGGGCAGTCGAGCCCCGGGTCCTGGCGGCCGTCGACCAGAGCCGCTGCGGGCGGCGCCCCCAGCGCGGCAACCGCGCGCCGCATGGCGAGCAGGCTCGCCTGCAGGATGTTGAGCGAGTCGATCTCTTCCACACCGGCGCGGCCAACGCCGATCTCGGCACAGGCCTGTAGAGCTTCGAACAGCGCCTCACGGCGAGCCGGAGTCAGCTTCTTTGAATCGTCGAGACCGCTTTGGAGCGCCGCTGGCAGCGTCTCCATGGGCAGGCAGACGGCGGCCGCGACCACCGGCCCAGCCCAGGGGCCGCGCCCCGCTTCGTCGATGCCGGCAATGCGCGCCGCGCCGCGCCGGACCCATTGCCGCTCCAATGTGAAATCGGGCATGGAACGCGCTAGGTTCTCCATCATGATGCTGTGCCGGAGACAGAACAGAACGGCCCGGCGCGAGTCCCGTCAAACGAGGCAGTTATGGACGCAAGGCCTAGACACAAGGGCGACGCGGCGGAAACGCCGGAGCCGCCGGCCGCACTGGCCCGGCGGCTGGTCGAAATGTCACTGGAGGGTGCCACGGAGACGGACCTGTTCGTCACGCTTTGCGAGCGCCTCAGCGCGCTTGGCGTGCCGATCGATCGCGCCACCATCGGCCTCGACACCCTGCACCCCATCCTGCTCGGCCATCGCCTGATCTGGACGCCGGAAGAGGAGCTGTTTCAGGAGACCTACGACCGGGCCTACGTCGCGCAGTCCGAGCAGGTCTGGGCGGAAAGCCCCTTTCACTATCTGGAAAGCCGCGGTGAGCGGAAGCTACGCCAGCGCTTGGATGAAGAGAACCCGCAACCCGCCTTCTCCGTCTACGACGATCTCCGCGAGGAGGGCCTGCGCGACTATCTCGTCTTGCTGCGATCGCTCGATAAGGACAGCCGCTTCGGCGAGATCGACTGCGTCTACAGCTCTTGGGCCAGTCGCGCGGCCGAGGGTTTCTCGGACGCCGATATCGCCGTGATCGAGGAGGTCTTTCCCGCTTTCAGCCTGGCACTCAAGCAACACATCACGGCGGACATCGCCCAGACACTGGTCGAGACCTATCTCGGCCGCGATGCCGGGCGCCGGGTGCTCGGCGGCCGCATCGAGCGCGGCGTCTCCGAGTCCATACGGGCGGTGCTGTGGCTCAGCGACCTTCAGGGCTCGACCAAGATCGTCGACACCCTGCCGCCCGACGAGCTGATGATTTTCATCAACGACTATGCCGAATGCATCGTCGAATCCGTCCAGGAGCAGGAGGGACAGGTCCTGAAGTTCATGGGCGACGGCATTCTGGCCTTCTTCCCGGTCGGCGAAGGCAGCGCGGAGGAACTAGCGGCCGCCT
The DNA here is from genome assembly GCA_028279885.1 of Rhodovibrionaceae bacterium. Lineage (GTDB taxonomy): Bacteria > Pseudomonadota > Alphaproteobacteria > Kiloniellales > DSM-21159 > JANQMX01. The sequence goes on from JANQMX010000034.1 coordinate 25,109, forward strand.
GCGCCCGCGCGGTTGATGCCAGCGATGCGGCCTTCCGGCGCGTGGAAGATCTCAACCGACAGCGACAGGCCTCGGCCCTGCCGACGACCCAGTGCGTTGTCGCACTGCACTTCGGCGAGGTGCTCTATGGCAATATCGGCAGCCGCGACCGCCTCGACTTCACCGTAATCGGCCCTTCGGTCAACGAGCTGAGCCGCATGGAGTCGCTGGCGCGCAACCTCGACCAGCGCATCATCCTCTCAACCGCTTTCGCCGATGTGGCCCGCGGCGAGCGGCAGCCCCGGGTGGTACCCGCCCTGGTCTCGCTCGGCCGCTATGCCCTGCGCGGCGTGCAGGTCCCTCAGGAGCTCTATACGCTGGAACGCTGAACGGTCGGAGTCACTTACTTGAAAGCGACTTCGGCCGACCGTCATCTGTCGGCCGTCTTTCCAGGAATGTCACCCTTGGGCGAGCCACGCAGTGGCGAGTTCCGAGGGCTCGCGTTAGCGAGGTGCACAGCAGCGGCAGGGTTCCGTGCAGGCTGATGAGTGGATCCTCCGGACGGGCCCGCTGGGCCCGCCCAAGGATGACAAAAAGAGGTGCGGCGCCTCAGGGGAAACATCCGTCTGCAGGCACAAGGAACAGGCCTCTCGCCCACACGCTTCCGACCGATGCAGACGTGCGCTACTTCGTCCGCATCGTTTCGGCGAGGCTGCGGAAGCGCGGCAGATAAGGCTGGCCCTCGCGCTGCGGCGCCATGCCGATGCTGCGCAGATAGTCGCAGCCGTCGAACAGCAGGGTCTGCACCAGAGTGGTGGGCTCGCCACTGTCCGAGGTGCCATTCGCGACATGCTCGACGCCGCGCAGCCCGCCGATCACCACCTCGCGGTCCGAGATAATCTCATCGACCGTAAAGTCGCTGATCTGGCCCAGAGTCGCACGGCCGAACGCCTCCTCTCGACCGGCAAACTGGCTGCAGCTCGCCCCCAGGGAATTGGCAATGATGAAGATGCCGCGCCGCCCCTCCGTCTCCGGCGGCATTTCCTCAACCAGCAACGCGCCGCTGCCGCCCAGCGCCCGTTCGAACCGAAAGCCCGCAACTTCGTCGAAGGTAAAGGGCAGCGCCTCGCGCGCATCGCCCGCTACCCCGCTCAGGCGTGCACTGCGCAGGCTGGCCTCGATCTCCGCCATGCGTTGCGGTGTGGCCACGTCCGGTAGAACGGTGGCGGTGAGCAGCGCCGTGATCTCGCCACCGAGCAAGAGCATGCGTTTTTCAAATGTCAGGCCGCCTGCCGCCTGGGTGCCGCTGATGAGCAGCGCCGGCAGGCCGCCGATCGTCTCCTCGCTGCGCGCCGTCTCGGTGACGCCTTGCTGGGCCAGCCCCTCCGCGGTCAGGCCATCGATCAGCTGCGGGAAGGCCTCCGCCGGCATCTCGACGATCAGGATGGAGGAGCCGGTGTCGAGGTTCTCGAAGCCGGCGAAACGCTGGCTCAATGTGAAGCCCTCGGGCGGCGGCATGACGACCTGCGTCCCGGGCACCGCCAAGGGTTCGGCGTCTTGCGCCCAGGCAAGCTGACTGGCGACGACAAGAATCGCGGCGACCAGCGCCGTAGCAAAAAGAGATCGGTTCAAGCAAGCCACGCGTTTCTTGCTCCCTCCGCTGGTTGCACGGCTTTCTATCAGGAAACCAGCGGCAAGGGTACCGCACCCGTTTCACGGCGGCGTGATCGCTTCAAGGTGTCCTCCAGACTCTACCCGAAGAGGCTCATCTGCCGGCCGTCGCGGGCGGGCGGGCGGAACTTGCTGGTGTCCAGGTCCCAAGGCCGTTTCTTGAGGCCGAGGCGGCGGCTAGCCACGGCGAAGCGCTGGGCGATCATCTCGGCATAGGCGCCCTTACCCCGCATGCGCTCGCCCCAGCAGGCCTCGTAAAGCTTGCCGCCGCGGCTCTGCCGCACCAGCTCGAGCACGCGCTTCTTGCGGTCGGGGAAGTGGGTTTCCAGCCACTCCTCGAAGAGCTGCGCGATCTCCAACGGCAGGCGCAGCAGGACATAGGAGGCACTGTCGGCTCCGGCATCCCTGGCCGCTTCCAGGATCGCCTCCAGCTCGCCGTCGTTGATCGCCGGGATCATGGGCGCTGCCAAGACGGCCGTCGGGACACCGGCTTCGGTCAGGCCGCGCACCGCTTCGAGCCGCAGCTCCGCCCGCGGGGCGCGCGGTTCCATGATGCGGGCCAGGGCAGGCTCGAGCGTGGTCACCGAGAGACAGACCCGCACCAGCCCGTCCTTCGCCATGGGCGCCAGAATATCGAGGTCGCGCAGGATGAGCCGGGACTTGGTGACGATGCCGACCGGGTGCCTGGCTTCCGCCAGGACCTCCAGCACCGAGCGGGTGATGCGGTATTGCCGCTCGATCGGCTGGTAGGGGTCGGTGTTGGCGCCAAGCGCGATGGTGCTGGCGCGGTAGCGCGGCCGGCCGAGCGCCTTTCTCAACAAGGTCGCCGCATCGTGCTTGGCGAAGAGGCGAGTCTCGAAATCGAGGCCGGCCGACAAACCCCAATAGGTGTGGGTCGGCCGGGCAAAGCAGTAGATGCAGCCATGCTCGCAGCCACGGTAGGGATTGATCGAGCGGTCGAAAGGGACGTCCGGCGACTGGTTGCGGGCGATGATCTCCTTGCTGCTGTCCGGCTGCACGATGGTCTGCGGCGCCGGCTCCTCGGTGGGGTCGGATGCGCTCCAGCCCGCGACCGACCAGCCGTCGTCGATGCGCTCGCGAACGGTCGGCTCGAAGCGGCCGGTCCGGTTGCTGACCGCGCCGCGCCCCTTGCGTTTGATCGTGCCGCTGCTCGTGTTCCGCCGTTCCATGGACGTAGCCTAGCAGAACATGAGAACATAACAAGAACAAGAAGTGCCGAGGGCGGTCGAATCTATAGTCCCAGAAAAATCGCCGCTTCTGTCATTGAAAAACTTCGTTTCTTCGGGTAATTCCGAAATATGCTCTTGGATATGCCAGCCCAGGCCTCAGCAAGCCGCGCCTTGGAGGCCATCGCGGCCCTCGACAATCCCTTGCGCCTCGGCCTCTTTCGCCTGCTGATGCGGGAGGGGCCGGCCGCCCAGAGCGCCGGCGCCTTGGCGCAGCACCTCGACGTGCCGCCCTCGACTCTTTCGAGCCACCTGGCGCAGCTTGAGCGCGCCCGCCTTCTCCGGGCCTGGAAGGTCGACCGCCGTGTGTTCTATGCGGCCGATCTCGATGGCCTGAAAGCCCTGCTCGGCTTTCTGTTCGAGGACTGCGGCAACGGCCACCCCGAGGTCCGCAGCTATCTCTCCAACCTGCTGTCCGTTCCACGGCCCGAAGCGGGCCACACCACCCCCGCCTCTAGCCCGTTCGAAAGGAGATCGGAGATGAGCGACAATCCCTACAACGTCCTGTTCCTCTGCACCTCCAACACGGCCCGCAGCCAGATGGCCGAGAGCATCCTGAACCGTCTGGGTCAGGGGCGGTTCAAGGGCTTCAGCGCCGGCAGCCACCCGGCGGAGAGCGTCCACCCGGCGACCCTCGCCCTGCTGCAGAAGCTCAACTATCCGACCGAAGGGCTGCACCCCAAAACCTGGGATGACTTCGCCGGGGCGGATGCGCCCGAACTGGACTTCGTCTTCACGGTCTGCGACCGCGCGGCGCAAGAGAGCTGCCCGGCCTGGCCGGGGCAGCCCATGACGGCCCATTGGGGCGTACCCGACCCGGCTGCGGCCGAAGGCAGCGACAGTGAGAAGGCGCTGGCCTTCTCGGAAGCCTATCGCATGCTCAACAACCGCATCTCGATCTTCGTCAGCCTGCCGCTCGTCGCCCTCGACAAGCTGGCGCTGCAGAAACGCCTGGAGGAGATCGGCCGCAGCAAGCCCCTGGCCGAAACCGGGTAGAGCCTTTCAGATCAAATCGTCCAGTCCAGGCGCGGCCAGCCACTCGCCGCGCATGCGGATGATGATATCGGGGCGCAGGTACTCCGCGACCCGGCCCGCGACGTGGGCGATCAGCGCCGCCTCGCTCTTGCTGGCCGACCAGTCGCTGCCGCCGGCCTCCAGGGCCTCGGCGGACTTGGCTGCACCCTGGTGCTGCACCGACCACATGACGCACCAAGTGATGGCGCGCAAGAAGAGCAGGCGCCGCATGGGGATGAGCCAGGGGCGCAGGCGCGCGGCCAAGCCGGCGACACCGGCCTCTTCGATGATCTCGAGATAGTGGCGATAGAAGGCGGCCACCTCGTCCAAGGTGAGTTCGGCGTAGACATCCAGGTCCCAGGTGGTCGAGGAGTAGACCGTGCTGTGGGCGAGATCGACGCCGGGTGAGCCGTAGAGCGCCTTTTCCAGGTCGACGATGGTGGCCTTGCCGGCCACGTCGATCAGGAAGTTGCCGGGATGGCTGTCGGTCAACACCAGGTTGACCGGCTGGGACGCATCGCCCAAGCCGGCGGCGAAGTCGTGCCCCCAGGCAAGCTCCGCTTCGATCTCTCGGCGGCTTTCGGCCGCCAGGCCGGCATCGGGGATAAAGCGCGCCTGCTCCTCGATTTCGACCAGCAGTCCCGCGACCGGATCGGCATGATCTTCCAGCGGCGGGCGGGCCTCGGGGGGCGGCAGCGGCAGGGCATGGACCTTGGCCATGCAGGCGGCGAGCGCCGGCAGCTCCTCCGGCAGCTTGGGCGGCCGGCCGGCAATCTCCTCCACCACCAGAGCGCCGAAGGGCAGGCCATCGCGCGGCGGCAAAACACCGGCCAGCTTCGGGCCGTGGCCGCTCTCGCTGACCCGCGAGAAGCAGGCCGCCTGATAGCGCAGGTTGTCGGCCGGCGCATAGCCGCGCTGGCTCTGCTTGGGAATGCGCAGCAACAGGCCGGAGCCGACCAGCCGCAGATGGTCATGCGCCAGGCCCTTGTCGGTGAGCTTGGCGAGCGGGTGATCGGCCAGAGGACGCAAGCTTGGCTCGGCCTGGAGCCCGCTTTCAATCGCGGCGACGAGGTCAGGCGGCACATCGCCGGCGGCGTCTGCCGGCACTGCGGTTTCAGCGGTCATGGCCGGGCAGATAGCATGTCTCCGCCCACCGTGCTATCAGCCCAGCCGCCATGACCCCTTCCCTGCCCCAGCTCTCCGTCGTGATCCCGGCGCTCGATGCCACAGCACAGTTGCCGGCCTGCCTCGCATCGCTGGAGGACGCGAAACCGGGCGAGATCATCCTCGTCGACGGCGGCTCGACCGACGGCACGGTTGCTTTGGCGGAATCGCGCGGGGTCCACGTCATCGCCTGTCCGCGCGGGCGCGGCCTGCAACTCCGCACCGGCGGGGAGGCTGCCCGCGGCGAATGGTTGCTGTTCCTCCACGCCGACACCCACCTCTCCGCCGGATGGGCGCAGGAAGCGGCGGCCTTCATGGCAGAACCGGGCAACCGAGAACGCGCGGCCGTTTTCCGCTTCGCCCTCGACGACCCAGCCGACCAAGCCCGCCGGGTCGAGCGCCTAGCCAACTGGCGGGCACGGCGCCTCGGCCTGCCCTATGGCGATCAAGGCCTGCTGCTGCGCCGCGACTTCTATCGGGACCTGGGCGGCTTCAAGCCGCTGCCCTTAATGGAGGATGTAGAGCTGGTGCGGCGTATCGGCCGGCGGCGGCTCGCCTTTCTCGACTCCCAAGCCGCGACCTCGGCTGAGCGCTACCGGCGCGGCGGCTGGTGGGGCCGGCCGGCGCGCAACGTCTGCCTGCTCGGCGCCTACTTCCTCGGCTTGCCGCCTCGGCTCCTGGCGCGGCTCTACGGATGAGGTCCCGCAGCTTCGAACGCCATCTGGTGATCATGGCGCGGGTGCCCCGGCTTTGTCAGGGCAAGCGGCGCCTGGCGCGGGACCTAGGCGAGCTCGCCACGTGGCGCTTTCAGCGCCGGCAGCTCGACAGCCTTCTACGACGCCTGAATAGGCCCGGCTGCTGGCGGCTCTGGCTTTGTCTGACGCCCGACCAACTCGCCTTGCCCAGCGCTATCCCGCTGCCGAGCGGCGCCCAGATCCTGCGGCAGGGCCGCGGCGACCTGGGCCAGCGCATGGCACGGCCCTTTCGCCGGCTGCCGCCCGGCCCGCTGGTGATGATCGGGGCCGACATCCCGGGCATAGAGGTCGACGACGTGCGGCAGGCCTTCCACTGCCTGGGCCGCCGGCCCTGGATCTTCGGACCGGCCGACGACGGCGGCTATTGGCTGATCGGCGCGCGGCGTCGCCCGGTCGCGCCCGCGGCCATGCGGTTGCCCTTCGACGGCGTGCGCTGGGGCAGCCGCCACGCGCTGGGCGACACGCTGGGAGAGCTTGCGGACAAGGATGTCGTTTTGCTGCGCGAGCTGATCGACGTCGATACGGCCGCAGACCTGGCGCGCATCACTCGGCGGCGGGCAGGTGCTCCTTCAGCCGCGGCATGAGCTCAACCAGGTTGCAGGGCCGGTGCCGGCTGTCGAGCTGCCAGCGCAGGATCTCGTTCCAGCCGTCCTTGCAGGCGCCGGTCGAGCCGGGCAGCGCGAAGAGGTAGGTGCCGCCGGCCACGCCGCCCAGGGCGCGCGACTGCATGGTCGAGGTGCCGATGGTCTTGTAGCTCAGCCAGCGGAAGAGCTCGCCGAAGCCCTCGATCTCCTTTTCCAGCACCCGGTCGAAGGCCTCCGGCGTGATGTCGCGGCCGGTGACGCCCGTGCCGCCGGTCGAGATCACGCAGTCGACTGCGGGATCGTCGATGCAGCTCCGGAGAAAGGCCTCGATATCGTCGGCCTCGTCCTTGACGATCTCCCGCCGCACCACCTTGTGCCCGTCGCCGGAGATCAGCTCCTGCAGCTTATCGCCGGACTTGTCGTTGGTCAGGCTCCGGGTGTCGGAGACCGTCAGGACGGCGATGTTGACGGGCAGGAAGGGAAGGCTTTCGTCGATCTTGGCCATGGGGGCGTCCCGGCTCGCCGCGCGGGACGGCCGGTTGCCGCCCCGCTGGCAGGGTTAGTCGAGCGCCCGATAGAGAGGCCGTCCTCCCTTGGCCAGAGCGGCCAGCGACGGCACGTCCTGGCCCAGGCGCATGCGGTAGATCCAATAATTGGCAAGCACGCGCTCGATGAACAAGCGGGTTTCGCCGGCGGGCAGCATCTCGATGAAGAGCAGCTGATCGTCGACGTCGATGCCGCGCTCGGTCATCCGCTTTTCCCACTTGATGAGATTGCCGGGGCCGCCGTTGTAGGCCGCGGCCAGGCGGAAGAGGTCGTCACCGGCGCTGGTGTACTTCATCAGATGCGCGAGGTAGTGCTGCGCCAGCTCCATGTTGACCGCCGGATCGTAGAGATCGTCCAGCCCGCCGAGCTTCTTGTTGCTGCGCTTGGCGACGAACTTTGCCGTGGTCGGCATCAGCTGCATCAGGCCGCGGGCCCCGACGCCCGACTTGGCGCGCGGGTCGAACTGCGACTCCCGGCGCATCAGCGCGTAGAGCAAGGCGCGGTCGACCTGAAAGCCGGTCACCGGCTCCCAATGGGGAATGGGAAAGAGCGCTGCCGTGACGGCCCCGTCCAGCTGCTGCTCCTTCGGGAAGTAGCTGGCCAGGCGCAGCGCCAAGGCCGGCAGCTGCGCGCGATCCGCCAGGAAGAGCAGGGACTTGCCGCGCTCCCGCACGTTCCAGTCGTCCAGGCTCATGATCTCCTGGCCGGCCAGCTCGGACTGGCCCACCTGGACCAGCGCCGCCGCCCGAATCAGCCTCGGGTCCTCCTTCAGCGGCCGCAGCTCCTTGTTGGTCCAGCGCGACTTGTTGAAGCGCAGGTTGGCCGGCAGACCGAGGGTCTCGCGCGCCAACAGGCCATAGAAGGTGTGCGGATGCTCGAGGGCGACCCTAAGCCAGTTGCTCATGCCGCGCGGGTTGCGGCTCTTGAGCGCCGCCCGGCCGGCCCAGAAGGCGCCTGCCGAACGCTGCCAGTCGTCGGCCCGCTCGGACTTGGCCAACTGCCCGAAGTGCTTTTCCGCGCGGGCCGGCTTATCGGTCAGCCACGCGGCCAAACCGGCAACCCAATAGGCATAGGGATAGTCCTCGCCCGAGCGGGCGGCCGCACGGTGCGCCAGGCGCTCGGCGTCGGCGAAGGCGCCGCGCTGCAGCTGCGCCCAAGCCACGTTGATGGCCAACCGGTCACGCTCGACCTGATCGAGCAGCCGCTCGGCGGTCCGGCCGTCGATATAGCGGGCGGCCTTGGTGAAGTCGCCGCGGCGGGCAAAGCCGCGCACCTTCTTCTCCAGGCTGCGCGCCTGGCTTCGGTCGTCCGCGCTGCGCTTCATCGGCGAGCGATAGCGGTAGGGCATGCCACCGGCGGCGGGCGGCAGGCCGGCAAAGGCAGACGCCGGCGGCTGCGGCTTGGCCGCACCTGAGGGCTTCCGCTTCATGGCCAGGCTGTAGATCTTGGCGGCACCCGGATGGTCGGCGTAGTCCTCCAGCCACTCCGAGAGCTCGTCGAAGCGGGAGACATAGGCCGTGGGATGCATGTAGCGCTGATAGAGCACATGGCCCATCAGGCGATGGTCGCGCAGGGCCGCGATCTCCCGATCAGCGGCCTCAAGCTCGCCCGCTTCCTGCAGCGCGAAGATGCGGCGATAGCGTTCTGCATCCCGCGGCGCCAAGACCTCGATGGCCGAGCGCTCGAGCGCCCGCGGCAGAGACGCCGTCTCCTGCCCCAACCCGACCGCCGATGCGGACTGCAGCGGAGCGATCGCAAAAGCCGTCATGGCTATGGCTGCGCCCGCCAAGCCGGCGGTGAGCAACCTTTTCGCGCGAACCACTCCCGACACGCGCGTCATACCTTGATTAATCCAATTCAAAGGTAAGGCCCTCCATCACCCGGAACCGTTAACCGATTCCAGTCCCTTCGAACCTCCACTGTGCGAAACCCCGTCGCCGCAAGTTTCCGACCCAAGCGGCTAAATCATTTCGAAATATTTTAGGCGAAAAGGGCCCAAATTGCGAGTCCCAAACGCCGCATAGCGCCTTCACGAATTGTGAACGCTCTCTCTAACTGCTTGTTTGAATTTAAGAAAATCCTGCCACGCAAAACGCTTTTGGGCCGGTTGCCGCAGCAGGTAAGCAGGGTGCAACGTGGCTAACGCGGGGATAACTCTGCCACCTGGAGTCGTTTGGTAATCATACCAATGACCGCGTAACTTTAGAATGCCACGGCTCTCGTGCAACATCGACTTAGCCGCGATGCCACCCAAGAACATTAACAGACTTGGTTGCATCAATTCGATCTGGCGGTCGATGAAGGGACGGCAGAGGGCAAGCTCGGCATCGGTCGGATTGCGGTTCCCCGGCGGGCGCCAGAACAGCACGTTGGTGATGTAGGCGTTGCTTTCGTCGAGGCCGATCCACTTCAGCATCTCGTCCAGGAGCCGCCCGGCCTCGCCGACGAAGGGCTTGCCGAGGCGGTCTTCGTTGGCGCCGGGGGCCTCGCCGATGAGGATGAGCTTGGCGTCCGGATTGCCGCGGCCAATGACGGTGTTCTTGGCGGAAGCCTTAAGCGCGCAGCCCTCGAAGGCGCGGAGTGCCGCATGCAGCGCCTCCACACTCTCTGCGCCCTTCGCCAAGGTCTCGGCGTCGGCCAGCCCCTCCACGGGGGTCGCGAGGCTCTCCGGTGGCGGCGTCCAGACTGGCGGCGGTTCGGGAGTCCTAAACGCGCTGCGGCGCTCCCTGGCCGGCTCGGCAGGCCGAGCAGCCTCGACGCTCGGCGCGGGCGACGGCGCGGCAGACTTGGCCAAGCGGTTGACGGGATCTTGCTCTAGGGCCTCGTCGGCCCCGTTCTCGACCAGCCAGGCCAGGGCCGCCAGGGCCTCCCGCTCGCTCATGCTTGCCATAGGGTTAATCTAGGGCCTTGTACGGTTAGGTGGAAACACTTCCGCATCCGTCCGATACGCGCCGCCCCACTCCCTGTCACCCCGGCCCTTAGGCAGGATGACATATTGAGCGTGGCCGACGACGTTGCCGCACCACTAGCTGTCACCCCGGCCAAGGGCGAAGCCCGCGAGCCGGGGTCCAGCCACAAGCTCGAACCGTGCCTACCGCTGCCTTCGGCAACTCGCTCCGCGAGCCCTCGGGTCGCTCCGCTACGCGTCGCGCCCAAGGGTGACATTCTGAGAGAGACTTCGGGCCGCGCAACCCTTCCTCACGTCACCCCGGAGGAGCCTCGCCAGAGGCGACATCCGGGGTCCATCTCAAAGCAGGGCGCAGGCTGAGGGATGGATCCCGGCTCGCGGGCTTCGCCCTTGGCCGGGATGACGTTCCGAGAGGAGGCACAGACGGTGCCGCGCCACTCCCCGTCACCCCGGCCCTTAGGTGAGCCCGGGACCGCACGCGGTCCCGGCGTGCGAGCCTTGGCAGCCGGGGTCCACCCACATGCGTGGATCGTGCCTACAGCTGGACCCTTGTCTGTTTGGAATGTGAGAGAGTGGGGTCCGGACGGGAGACCGTAGGACCCTCGATCGCGAGATCGTTTCCGAGCTCGGGTCTCGCCGCTTTGCGGCGCGCCCAAGGGTGACGAAAGAGGGGGTCGACGAGCTTTCGCCCTTGGCCGGGATGACAGACGGTGGATGCTGATCGGCGGTTAGATGAGGCGCGCGATGTAGGCCGGCAGGGCGAAGGCGGCCAGGTGCAGCTCCGGCGTATAGTAATAGGCCTCGAAGTCGAGCGCCGCGAAACGACTGTGCAGGGTCTCGACATCGGCATCCTGGCGCGCCGTGCCGTTGCTGGCCCAGCAGAACACCATGGGGCCGACGGCGAAGAGCGGCACGGTGGTGACATAGGGGGCGACATCGCCGAAGGACTGGCGCAGGGCTTCGACCGGCTCGCTCAAGGCCTCGGGGAAGCTGAAGGGGACGGCGTTCTGCGTCACCACCGCCCCGCCCTCGGCCAGGCAGCGCTTGCAGTCGGCATAAAAGGCCGCGCTGAACAGCACCTTGCCCGGCCCCACGGGGTCTGTGGAGTCGACCAGAATGAGATCGTAGCGCTCATCCGTCTCCTGCACGAAGCGGGAACCGTCGGCGATGGTCACGCTGACGCGGGGGTCCTCGAAGGCCTGGCCGCAGAGGGCGCCGAGGTGCTCGCGGCTGAATTCGATCACCTCCGGGTCGAGCTCGACCAGGGTCACAGCCTCGACGGAGGGATGCAGCAGCACGTGCCGCAAGGTGCCGCCGTCGCCGCCGCCGATGATGAGCACGCGGCGCACGGCGCCGAGCGTCAACATCGGCAGGTGCACCAGCATCTCGTGATAGCTGCCCTCGTCGCGCTCCGACGTCTGGAAGATATCGTCCAGCATCAGAACCTTGCCGAAGGTCGGATTGGCGAAGAGGCGCAGACGCTGGAAGGCGGTCTGCCGCTCCTGCAACAGCTCGCTTTCCAGCAACGAGAAACGCGCGCCCTCGCCAATATCCTCGACGACCCAGCTCTCGCTTTGCGGCGCCTCGGCCATGACGCGGGCTAGAGCCGGGGTTCCGGCGCCGCTTCGCCGCGCAGCAGCTCGTCGACGGCGCAGTCCTCGGCAGCGAAGGCTTCCTTGAGGATCGCCACCGCCCGCTGCGGCTCGGCCTCGCCGCACATGAAGACGTCGAAGGCGGCATAGTCCCGCTCCGGCCAGGTATGGACGGAGATATGAGACTCGGCCAACACGGCCACACCCGACACGCCGCCGTTGGGCGTGAAGTGATGCAGGTGGATGTGCAGGAGCGTTGCGCCGCAGGCTTCCACGCAGCGCCGCATCACCCTTTCCATATAGCCGACGTCATCGAGCCACTTGGCCCCGACGAGGTCGATGATCAGATGCGTTCCGGCGAAGCTCTTGCCGTCACGCTCTACGAAGAAATCCTTGCGCTCGGTCTCTTCCTCGTGAACCGAGTGCGAAGAAACCCCTTCCGTTTGGGTGGTGCTTGTGTGCGTTTCCGCCAAGTCCATCCCCAATTGGAAGAGGGCGTTCATGTGGGTCATGACGTATCCTCCCCAACCAGCAGATGTCCCAGCCATGGGAAATGAGCCGCGTGGGTACAGCAAACCGCGGCCCGGCGTAAAGTGAAATCTTGGGAACGGCGATTGAATTTCAACGAAGGCCCAACGCTTTCACGCAAAACGACAGGATCGAACGACAGCCCTTCGCCCTTGCTTTCGTTTCTTACCATATACGCACAGAGTGCGCATTGCAAATTGCGTTGTGGTGAGGAGGCCGGCGGGGCCTATGTTGGCGCGAGTAGCGCCGCCCCTCATCATGTCATCCCGGCCAAGGGCATTGCGTGAGCAAGACCCGCGAGCCGGGAACCATTTCTCCGCCCGCGCGAGCCTCTGAGATGGACCCCGGATGTCGCCTCTCACGAGGCTCCTCCGGGGTGACGAACTGGAGAGAAGACGCCAGGACGGTGCCTTCCCACAGGCTGTCACCCCGGCCCTTAGGCGAGCCCGGGACTGCTTGCAGTCCCGGCATGCGAGACTTGGCAGCCGGGGTCCAGCCACAAGCTCGGACCGTGCCTACCGCTGGATACTCGGGCCTTCGCCGCGCCGAAGGGCTTCGGCCCCGCAGGCGGGTCTCGCCGCTTCGCGGCTCGCCCAAG
>JANQMX010000047.1 GCA_028279885.1 Rhodovibrionaceae bacterium
AAAAGGCGCACGAAAGCACGAGAACAAAACAAAAAGACTGTCACCCATGTAACCGGTCCAATCTGTCACCCTTCTAACCGGTTGCACAGGACGGAACAGTGCAGCACCGCAAGGTGCTTAGATCAAAAACTCAGTCGCGCGCGATGGCCTCGACCTCGATCAGCACCGTGACCTCGTCGCCGACCAGCCCGCCGAGGGCGTAGTCCATGCCGTACTCGGAGCGCATGATGGTGGCTTCGGCCGACAGACCCAGGGTCCGCTTCTGATGGCCGAAAGGATAGGGCGCGTCCTTGTTGAGGGTGACCGCCACCTCCAGCGGCCGGGTCTCGCCGAGCAAGGTCAGCTCGCCGGGGATGACGCCGGTGTTCTCGCCGGTCGGCTCGCCGCCCGCGGCGGTGAAGACGATCTCGGGATACTCCTGCACATCCAGGAAGTCGGCGTTGCGCACGTGCTCGTCACGGGCCTGGTCGTTGGAGAAGACCGAGGCCGGATTCACCGTGATGACGATGTCGCTGACCGTTTGCGCCTCGCTGTCGTAGACGAAGGAGCCGGAGACTTCCGTGAACCAGCCGAGCGTCCGGGCATAGCCGATGTGGTCCACCCAAAAGGCGATCGTCGTATGCGCCGGGTCGAGATCGAAGGTCTGCGGCGCGGCCAGGGCAGAGGAGGGCGCGGCGATCGGTGCTGCGACCAAGGCGGCGGCGAAGAGGCTGGCCCGAACGGACCCAATACGATTGGACATAGACATCTCCCTGAAACGGTGCGTTCCCAGGGATATAGAGAGCCGAGTCCGCGACGCCATCGGTTAGACGATCAAAAGCGCGCCATCCGGCAATTGTCATTGGCTATGGACGCCCCAATGGCCGGATTGCGCCCAGGCAGCCTGTGTCTTTGATTGGGCCGAGGGCGGCTCCGGCAAAAAAGGTCACACCCGATCAAGCGTGTTGCCGCAGAGCCCTTCATAATCGGGGCGAGATCCATCGGAGAGCGCCGTGTCTGTGCTGGAAAAGCTGATCTGGCAGATCGAGTTCCAATTGCATGAGGCTCTGACGCTGACGCGCTTGTCCACAGGCTGCGCGGTCAGCCCGCATCACATGTGCCGCCTGTTCCAGCAGGCCACCGGCATGTCCGTCATGTCCTACGTCCGGGCGCGACGCCTGTCCGAGGCCGCAAGGGCCATCGCCGAACAGGACAGAGACATCCTCACGGCCGCGCTCGAGGCCGGCTATGCCTCCCACGAGGCCTTCACCCGCGCCTTCGCGCGCTACTTCGGCGTCTTGCCGAGCAGCGTTCGGAAAGCGCGATCCTTGTCATCCCTGTCCCTGATGGAGCCAATTGAGATGAAGAAGGAACTGATCGTCGATGTCGCGAAGCCCGAGCTGCGAGACCGCGGTGCCTTTCGCGTCGTCGGCCTGAGTACGCGGTGCAGCTTCGAGAACACCAGTGCCATTCCGGGGCTGTGGCAGTCGGTCAATGTGCGTGAGCCGGAGGTCGCGGGGGCAATTCCCGGCGTGGCGTATGGCGTCTGTTGCGACTTCGAGGAGAGCGGGCATTTCCGCTACCTCGCGGGCATCGAGGCCACGGAGAAGACGGACGGCATGGACTTCGTCGACATCCCGGCAAACCGCTATGCCGTCTTCACGCACAGCGGCCACATCTCGGACATTTCGAAGACCATCTACACGATCTGGAACAAGAGTCTGCCCGATGCCGGCCTGGAACCGGTGAAGGCGCCGGACTTCGAAGTCTACGACAGCCGGTTCGATCCGGAGACGGGACGGGGCGTCGTCGAGGTCTGGGTTCCCGTTGCTTAGCCCTTTGCGGAGGGCATCGAAGCGACCGGCGCAGCACCACAAACCGTCACCCCGGCCCTGAGCCGGGGTCCAGATGCACGCGCGGTGCGACTTTCGCCTCTTTCGTTATCCCGGAGGAGCCTCGTAAGAGGCGACATCCGGGGTCCATTTCTAAGCTCGCGCGGAACGAGGTCATTAAGCGCAGGCGTTGCGGCAGCCTCGCTCGTTGTTCCGCAGTTCGTGCCCAGCCCGACCATGGTTCCCGGCTCGCGGGCTTCGCCCTTGGCCGGGATGACATTATGAGCGAAACCGCAAATCGGTGCCGCATGGCGCCAGAGGCGCCCTAGAAGATCACCCCCTAACAGCAGGACTTCGGGCTCGGTCCGGCGGTGTCGCTCTCTCGCTCCGTCGCCTCGCTGGCGGCAAGGCGCGCGAGGCGCGCTTGTTCGAGCTCGGCGAGGGTCTCGCCGTAGTCGACGATGCGGCCCTTGGTGTGGAAGGTTTCCCAGCGGAAGGCGTCGGGGTCGATTACCCAAAGCTTGTCCGAATTGTGATAGCAGCAGTGTGCGTCCTTCTCCGGGATCGTCGCCTCTCCAGCTTTCTCCAGGCGCGTGGCGATGTCCGCGAGCTCAGCCGCCTCGTCCACTTGAATGCCGAAATGGACGCTGCCGGCCGCGTCGCCGCAGCGCGTCGTGATCGAGAAATTGATGCGGGGGTCGTCGCACATCCACTTCGCGTAGTCGGCTTCGCGCACCGTCGGCGGGGCGCCGAACAAGGTGGCGTAAAACTGCACCGAGCGCTCCAGATCTCTCACCTGCAGTCCAATGTGGGCGCGCTTCATGGGTCGCGTCTCCCGTCAGTGGTGGTCATGTCGATTCTATCATTCGACAACAGTCGAAGTATTTCAAGGTGAAAAGTGCGTCGAGCCGTAGAACTTCGACCCGCGGGCGGCGGCGCAGCACTCCCTGTCACCCCGGCCAATGGCTTCGCGCGAGCGAAGGCCGCGAGCCGGGGTCCATATGTGGACGGCCCCCTTTTTGCCAGAGCGTGAAGTTGGTTTTGA
>JANQMX010000048.1 GCA_028279885.1 Rhodovibrionaceae bacterium
CCTGCCGGTCCTGATGCTGACCGCCAAGGGACAGCGCGAGGACCGCGAAACTGCCTTGGAGCACGGCGCCGACCTCTTCATGACCAAGCCCTTCGCGAATTCGGAGATCATCGCCGCGGTCAAGGAGCTCGCTTCGCGGAGCGCCGGTTAATCTTTCGAGGGACGGAACTCTGACAGATCGCAAATACGATTTATTGTCGCGCCGTACCGCTCCCGACCGCTCCATCGCGCTGATCCTGGTCGGAACCGTTCTCCTCTTGCCGCCCCTGGCCACGATCTTCCTGATCGACGGCAAGCTGGCAGGGGTTCCGATCACCTTCCTCTATATCCTGGTGGTCTGGGGCCTGCTGATTATCGGCGGCGCCATTCTGGCCCGTCCTTTGCGCGAAAACGATACGCTGACCGCCACGACGACCGAGTCCGAGGGCCCCGAGGTCCCCAGGACGGACGGCTGACGCCCCGGCCATGCTTTCGGTCAACCTCATCCTGGCCGTCTGTATCGGTTACGTCGCGCTGCTCTTCGCGGTCGCCTTCATCGTCGACCGCCAGACCCGGCGCCGGCGCATCGCCTGGCTCCAGTCGCCGATCATCTACACGCTCTCGATCTCCGTCTATTGCACCGCCTGGACGTTCTACGGCGCGGTCGGCTCGGCCGCGCGAAACGGCCTGGAGTTCGTCACCATCTACCTCGGCCCCACCTTGGTCTTTGTCGGCTGGTGGTTTTTGCTCAGGAAGCTGGTGCGCATCGGGCGCAACAACCGCATCACCTCGATCGCCGACCTGATCTCCTCGCGGTACGGCAAGAGTCCCAGCCTGGCGGTTCTGGTGACCACGATCGCCGTGATCGCCACGACACCCTATATCGCGCTGCAGCTTCAGGGAGTCACCAGCACCTTTCAGGTGATTGCCGGCGGCGGGGATGCCGTGACCACCGCCTTCTGGGTCGCGGCGGGGATGGCGCTCTTCACCATCCTGTTCGGCACCCGCAACCTGGACGCCAACGAGCGTCACCACGGCGTCGTCGCGGCCATCGCGCTGGAGGCGGTGGTCAAGCTCATCGCCCTGATCGCCGTCGGGGCTTTCGTCACCTACAGCGTCGCCGACGGCTTCAGGGACGTCTTTCAAGACGTCTCGCCCGAGGCGATCCGGGGCGCCGGCGATATCTTCGGGCCGCGCTGGGTGGTGCTGACCTTCCTTTCGGCGACGGCCGTCATCTGCCTGCCCAGGCAGTTCCAGGTGACGGTGGTTGAGAACATCGACGAGCGTCACCTGGCCATGGCGTCTTGGCTTTTCCCGCTCTACCTCTTCGGCATGGTGCTCTTCATCATGCCGATCGCCTTTGTTGGCTTGCGGATGATGCCGGAGGGCGCCAATCCCGACCTTTTCGTGCTGACCATTCCGCTTGCCGAAGAGCGCTACGAGCTGGCGATGCTGGCCTTTCTCGGCGGCTTCTCTTCGGCAACCTCCATGGTGATCGTCGCGGCGATTGCCGTCTCAACCATGGTGTCCAACCATGTGATCATGCCGGTCGCCTTGCGCGTGCTGGCGGCGCGCCACGCGGTCAGCGGCGATGTACGCAAGCTGCTGCTCGCCTCGCGCCGCATCAGCATCGGCATCATTCTCGGCCTCGGCTTCCTTTACTTCTGGATCAGCGGCGGCTCCGACGCGCTGGCGGCGATCGGCCTGATCGCCTTCGTCGGCGTGGCCCAGTTTCTACCCAGCCTGCTCGGCGGGCTCTTCTGGCAAGGGGCAACCCGCGCCGGCGCCCTCTCGGGCCTGATCGTCGGCTTCCTGCTCTGGGCCTACACCCTGTTCCTGCCGAGCTTCGACGGCGACTTTATCTTGAGCGCCTCGGTCCTTGCCAACGGACCCTGGGGCATCGAAGTCCTTCGACCCCAGGCGATGCTCGGGTTGAGTGGCATGGACCCGCTGGTCCACGCGGTGGTCTGGAGCGTCGGCGCCAATGCGCTGATCTTCCTGGTGGTGTCGACGCTGACCGAACCGAGCGCGCTCGAGCGATTGCAGGGCAGCCTCTTCGTCAACGTCTATCGCGCCGCCGACGGGGGCGTTTCGCACAACGCGATCGGCAGCGCTGACACCGAAGACCTCTTCGTCCTGGCGCAGCGCATCCTCGGCAACGAGCCGGCGCGGGCGCTGTTCGACGAGATGGCCCGCGATCAAGGGCGCGCCGGCGCGCTTCCCTATGCCACCGACGCGGTCATCGCGCGCTTGGAGCGGGAGCTGGCCGGCTCCATCGGCGCAGCCTCGGCCCATGCCATGGTGACCCGGATCACCGGGCAGGAGAACGTCGGCATGACCGAGCTGATCGACATCGCCGACGAAGCCCAACAGCTCATCGAGACCTCCCGCGAGCTGTCCGAGAAGTCCGCGGCGCTGGAGCAGGCGGCGGCACAGCTGCGCGCCGCCAACGAGCGGCTGCGGGCCCTCGATGCGCAGAAGGACGATTTCCTCAACCAAGTCAGCCATGAGCTGCGCACCCCCATGACCTCCGTCCGCTCCATGTCGGAAATCCTGAAGGAAGAAACCGACATCTCGGACGAAGAGCGCGCGCGTTTCGTCTCCATCATCCATAACGAGAGCGTGCGCCTGACCCGCTTGCTCGACGAGCTGCTCGACATCAACCGGCTGGAAGCCGGCACCCTGAACTTGAACGTCGAGCCGATCGAAGCGAACGCATCGATTGCTTCGGCGCTGGATGCGGTTTCGGGCCTGACCCGAAACGCCGGTGTCGCCGTCACCTTCGAGCCGCTGCCGCAGGCGGTCTACGTCAGCGCCAATCCCGACCGGCTGCGTCAGGTCCTGATCAACACGCTGTCCAATGCGGTGAAGTACAATCCCTCCGAGACGCCGGAGATCCGCGTGCGCGCGCACCGCAATGGCGACGACGTTCTGATCGACGTGATCGACAACGGCGGTGGCGTTAGCCGGAAAGATGCCAACATGGTCTTCGAGAAGTTCGCCCGCGGCAGCCGCTCCGACCGCAATCAGGGCGCCGGTCTGGGGCTGGCGATCAGTCGTGCCATCATGCGCAAGATGAACGGTGACCTGACCATTGAGTTCGTGTCGGACAGCATCAGCTACTTCCGGCTCAGCCTCAAAGAGAGCGTCGATGAGACGGCGGCCTTCCAGCCAGCGGCGGCGAAGTAGCCTGACCCGAAGCGCGTTGCATCATGCAGGACTACAAGAGCCTGCCGATCGGTATGATATCCGGTGAGGTCGGCGTGTAGGGATTGCCCTGCCAATCGCCGAGCCAGGTGTCGACGGCGAGACCCGCATCGTCGAGCAGCGCCGCCAGAGTTTTCTGCGGCGTGAAACGGATGTGCGATTCGGCCGAGAGGAGGTCGCCGCTAGCAGTCACCCGATAGTGAGTCCAGTAGGTGACGATACCGCTGCCTGGATCGAATTCGGCTTCGTTCCAGGCTTCGACCGGACCCAGCGTGGGATGCTCGAGCTGCCGGCGGGAGCGTTCCGGCGTCCAGTCGTGCCACTCTTCCGCGGCCGGATTGCGGCTGTCGAAGATGAAGCGGCCGTGATGCGCCAAGTGATACGCGATGGTTGCCAGAACCGCCCGCTGGTTGCGCTCTTCGAGAAAGACCTGGAAGGCATGGCCGGTCATCACAATCAGATCGAAGCGTTCCTCAAGCCGCAGGCTGCGCGCATCCGCTTCCAACCATTCCACAGCCCGGCCGCCCGGCCGGCTGCGCGCGATCTCCAGCATGGCCGCTGCCGGGTCGACGCCGACGACACGCCGGCCCTCGGCCATGCGGGCGGCGAAGAGGCCGGTGCCGCAGCCGAGATCGAGAACGCTCTCCGCGTCCTCGGCCAGATGCCGGCAGTAGTCGAGGTCCGGCGCCCAGCCGTTATCAAGGTCATAGAACTGCGCTAGCGCCGGGTCGCGATAGAGGCGGTCGTCCTCCATGCCGGCCTCACCCGTCCCGCAGCGCCCGCGCCGTGCGGGTGATCACTGCGAAGGCCGTCTCAACGTCTT
Source organism: Rhodovibrionaceae bacterium (assembly GCA_028279885.1). Lineage (GTDB taxonomy): Bacteria > Pseudomonadota > Alphaproteobacteria > Kiloniellales > DSM-21159 > JANQMX01. The sequence continues at coordinate 4,010 of JANQMX010000048.1, forward strand.
CGGCCTGACAGTCGAAAGCGCCGGTCACGAAGCGGATCACCATCCTGCCGTCGTGCGTGGTCTGGGTCAGGTAGATCTCGCCCTCGTCGTTGATGCGTTCCAGGAGCCGCAGGTTGAGTGCGTCAAGCGCCTCATCCGTCATATCGCCGGGCCGGTAGCGGAAGGAGAAGAGCGAGAGCATCGGCGGCGTGACGATCTCGAAATCCGGCTCGGCCGCCAGTCGCTCGGCCAGACTCTCCGCCCAGGCCACATGGTCGCGGATGCGGGCGCGCAGGCCCTCCAGACCGTCGGCGCGCATCAGGAACCAGACCTTGAGGGCGCGGAAGCGCCGCCCGAGCTGCACCGACCATTCGCTGAAATTGACGATGCCCTCCTTGCCGTAGGTCTTGAGATACTCGGGCTGGATGGCAAGCGTCTTCAGCAGGGGCTTCGGGTCGCGCACGAAGTGGGCCGAGCACTCCATCGGCGCACCGAGCCATTTGTGGGGATTGATGACGATGCTGTCGGCCGCCTCCACCCCCTCCCACAGATAGCGGAACTCCGGGCAGACCATGGCGGAGCCGGCCCAGGCGGCATCGACATGGATGAACAAACCCTCTTCCTTGGCCAGCGCGCAGATCTCCGCCACCCGGTCCGTGGCGCCGACCGAGGTGCCGCCGACGCAAACCACCACACCGGCCGGCAGCAGGCCATTCTCCCGGTCCCGGCGAATGGCCTCGGCCAATGCATCGCGCTCCATGGCCAGGCTGTCGTCAGTCGGAATCTTGACCAGGTTGTCCTGACCCAGGCCGGCCACCCACATGGCCTTGTCGATGGAGCTGTGGGTGCGGTGGGAAGCGTAGACGCGCAGGGCCGGCTGACCGAAAAGACCCTCTTTGTTGCCGCGCCAGTCGAGTGCACGCTCCCGCATGGTGAGGATGGCGCAGAGGGTTGCCGACGAGGCCGTGTCCTGCAGCACGCCCTTGAAGACGGGCGGCAAGCCGAAGGCCTGGCGCAGCCAGTCGACCATCTTGATCTCCAGCTCGGTCGCTGCCGGCGAGGTCTGCCACAGCATGCACTGGGCCGCCATGGCGCCTGCCAGCTGCTCGGCCAGGATGCCGGCGGGGGCTGCGTTGGCGGGAAAGTAGGCGAAGAAGCGCGGATGCTGCCAGTGCGTCATGCCGGGCGGCACGATGCGCTCGAAGTCGGCGAAAATCGCCTCCATGCTCTCGCCGTTCTCCGGCGGGGCCTCGGGAAGCTGTGCTGCGATGTCACCCGGCACGCACTGCGGCCGCACCGGGCGGTCGCGCAGGCTCTCCCGATAATCGGCGGCCCAATCGGCGGCCCGGTGCGACCACTGGCGGTAGTCGAAGTCTGTCACGGTGCAGCAGGCTCCTCTTTGACGATGCACCAGAGGTACAGGCACGCGGTCGGGGTGTCGACCGCAAGACGATTGACTGCGCCTTGCCAGCACTGAACAGGGAAGGCACCTATGGCACCTTTCCTATATGAGACTGCTTTCCGCTCGGAATGTGTCCTTCCGCGATCACCCTGAGACTTGCCAAAGCTGAAGACGCTCTGGAGATCGCGTCGATCTTCTCCGCTTCGCGCGCTCTGCTGAGCTTTCTGCCCAGACTGCACACGCAAGACGAAGAACGCTGGTTCATCGAGAAGGTCGTGCTTGCCGCCTGCACGGTGACGTTGGCGGAGATCGCGGTTGCAGCGCCGGCTTTCTGGCGCGCGAAAACGAAGAGATCCACCACCTTTACTGCCATCCGGACTTTCTGCGACGCGGCCTCGGCACCCAGCTGATTGCATCGGCAAAAGAGGCAGATGTCGACGCCTTGGAGCTCTGGTGCTTCCAGGCCAATTGGCCGGCACGCCGCTTCTACGAGGCCCACGGCTTTCGCGCGGTCGAGTTCACCGATGGCCAGCGCAATGAAGAGAAGACGCCGGACCTCCGCTACCGCTGGCAGCGCGGCTCCGTGCGCTGAACATGCCCGAGGCTGACGAAGCGATTGCTCGATAAGAAAGCAGCTCCGATACAGGGCAGCGCTCTGCTTGACGATCGATCTCGGAACTGCCCAATCCTCTCGTTTCAACCGACACGCAACGGAAACCGCTATGGCCCTTTTGCTCGACGTGCGCGACCCCGCCTGGATGCGGGAAGAAGACCTGCGCGATCTCCTGGCGCCGCAGCTTCCCGACGTACCGATCTACTGCGGCCTGGCCGAAGCGGATCCAGAGAAGGTCAAGATGATCGCGGTAGTCGGCTTAAAGCCGGGCGTGGCCGCCCAACTGCCTGCGCTGCAGCTTGTGCAGAAGCTCGGCGCCGGGGTCGAGACCATCATGCGGGCGGCCGACCTGCCGCCGCAGGTCCGCGTGGCCCGGCTCAAGCCATTGTTGGCGGCGCAGGAGATTGCCGAATACTGCCTGGCCTACGTGCTGCGCGACCAACGCCAACTCCTGCACTACGAAGCCGACACCCAGGCCAAGCGTTGGGATCCGCAGCCACCCCGGAAGGCCGGCGAGACGACCGTCGGCGTGCTGGGGCTCGGCCATATCGGGGCCGAGGTGGCGCGCCGCTTCGCTCTCCTCGATTTCCGCGTTCTGGGCTGGAGCCGGTCGCTCAAGACGGTGGAGGGGGTTACCTGCAGCGCCGGCTTGGAGGCCCTGCCGGCCATGCTGGCCGCCTGTGATCACGTCATCTCCGTGCTGCCCTCAACGCCGGACACGAGCGATCTTTTCGACGCGCAGCGGCTGGCGCAGATGAAGGCCGGCGCGCGCCTGATCAACGTCGGCCGTGGCGATTTGATCGTCGAAGAGGACCTGCTGGCGGCGCTCGACAGCGGCCACCTGGCCGGCGCGGTGCTGGATGTCTTCCGGCAAGAGCCCTTGCCGCCGGACCACCCCTTCTGGAGCCACGACAAGATCACCGTCACACCGCATGTCTCGGGCTGGCACCTGGACGATGGCCTGCTGGACGTGGCGGAGAACTACAAGCGCCTGATCGCCGGCGCGCCGCTGCTGCACGAGGTCGACCGGGGCGCCGGCTACTGACTTCGGAAGCGTTCGCGGTAGGCGGCCGGAGGCACTTGAAGTGAGCGCAGGAAAGCCCGGCGCAAGCGCTCGTCGTCGCCGAAGCCGCAGCGCACCGCGACCTGGCTGACCGGCAGATCGCCGGTCTCGAGCAGGCCCCGCGCCGCCTCCACCCGCATGGCCTCCACCGCCTTGGCCGGCGTCTGCCCGGTGTGCTCGACATAGAGCCGGGCAAAGGTGCGCGGGCTCATGCCGGCTTGATCGGCCAAGGCCTCGACGCGCAGGTCGGCGTCCAGGTTCGCCGCCATCCAGTGGTGCAACCCATCGAAGCGTCCTTCGGCGTCGGCCACCTGGCGTGCCAGCACCGGACTGAACTGCGATTGGCCGCCGGGCCGCACCATGAAGGTGACCAAGTTCCGCGCCAAGGCCATGGCGCGCGGCCGGCCGAGATCCTCGGCCACCATGGCCAACGCCAGATCGATGCCGGCCGTGACCCCGGCGGAGGTCCAGATGCCGCCGTCCTCGATGTAGATCGGGTCGTCCTCGACCTCGATGTCCGGATCGTAGGCGGCGAGACGCGCGCAGTGGTCCCAGTGGGTGACCGCGCGCTTGCCGGACAGCAACCCTGCCGCCGCCAAGAGGAAGGCGCCGCTGCAAATCGAGCCGACCCGCCGCGACCCTGCCGCCAAGCGCTGCAGACCCTCCACCAGCCGCGTGTCCTGCATTGCGGCGAAGACGCCGTTGCCGCCGACGACCAGCAGCGTGTCGACCGGTTCCACCGCAAGCGCCGCGAAGGGCGCGCTCGGCACGGCGACGGCCGTGTCGCTCGGGATCGCGCCCCCGTCGAGCGAGACGACCCTGGTGCGGTAGGCCGGTAGGCCGCCGCCGGAGCGGGCCGCATCGGCGAAGACCTGCAGCGGCCCGGCAAGGTCCAGCAGCTTGACGCCGGGATAGACCAGAAAGACGATCAAGCGCGGCTGCGGCGGGCCGCCGCTCATTTGTTTGGCAGTTTTTGAGGGCATAACGTCATTTATGCCAAAGGCCAATCCGCTAGTCTAGCCATAGCACAACCGACACGGAGATTTCACCATGACCGCGCTCAGACTGGAAGATTGTATCAACAAGATTTGCCCCTGGTCGGGCAATGCGGTCGGCCCGGACTCGCTGACCCGCTACAAGGGCCAGGTGGTCGGCTTCTGCAACACCGGCTGCCGCGACAAGTTCGAGAAGGCAGTGACGCACTTCGAAGCCCACTTGGCGAAGGCGGCAAGCTAACGCGCGAGTGCTTCGGGGGCTTTCCCGACGTAAGCCAGTAAGGCGCCGGCGGCGCAGAGCAGCGCTGCGACGCCGGCCGCCAGCGCGAAGCCACCGCCTTGATAGAGCGGCGCGAAGCTGAGCGTTCCCAGGGTGACACAGAGATAGGTCACGGCGCTGTTGAGCCCCATCAGCGTGCCCCTTTGCGCCGGCGCGCAGGCGGTCAGTCGCAGGATGAGCACGTTCAGCCCGAAGTGATTCAGCAGACCCCACAGAAAGGCGACGGCGGCCAAGGCGATATAGCTGTCGCTCGATAGCGCGAGCAGCAGGTAGACAGCGGCAATCGCCAGGAAGGCGGGTGGCATGGCTTTCGCCGGCCCGACCCGGTCGATCACACCATCGAGCAGCGCCGCCAGACCGAAGCCGAGGCCGTAGGTCAAGGCGATCAGGCCGGCGGCCGTCGTCGAGAGCTGCAGGGCCGCGACCACGTGATCGCCGAGGTAGGCATAGACCCCGTAGAACGCCGTCATGTAGGTCGCACAGATCGCCAAGAGACGGCCAACACCGGGCAGCCGCAGCGCGCGCCACGGTGATGGCGCAGGGCCGGCGGCAGGTCGGGGTGGCAGCGCCCGGCGGGCCAGCGCAGCCGCGGCAATCAGGGCAAGAGCGGCCAGGAGCCCGAAGACGCCGCGCCAGTGCAGCACGTCAGCCATCACGGCCGAGAGTGAGACGCCGGCCACCATGCTGAGGGTCCAGCCGGTCAAGACGAAGCCGATGGTCTCCCCCGCCCGCCTCGGCGGCGCGACCTCGGCGGCGCGCGCATAGATCGCCGGAAGCGCGACACCGGCGGCTAGGCCCGCAGCAGCCTGCGAGAGGACAAGCTGCAAGGGCTGCATAGCCGCCGCACCAACCAGGAGCGCGAGGCCGAAGACGCCGAGCGCCAAGACCAGAACCCGCTGCGTGCCCAGGCGATCGATATGCCGCGCGAGAAGCAGGGCACCGCCAGCCGTTCCCAAGCCGTAAGCGGCAGCGGCCGTCATGATTTGCGCAACGCCGGTCGAGAAATCGGCGGCGACGGCCGGCGATATCGGGCTGAGCGCCAGGGAGTTCGAGCCGATCAGCGCGACGCAGCCGGTCAGCGCGAAGACGACAGGTGGATGGCCGAAACGACTTCGCAGAATATGCTGATTGGATTGAACTTCATCTGTCATAAAGGCATTCTTGCCAGATGACATTCAGCCTCAAGGAGCAAATCTCTGATGGCGCAAAAAACAGATGAGCTTCGGCGGAACAGCGTATCGCCAGCGGAAGTCGATGCCACCGACCGAAGGATATTAGGGGCTTTGGTCGCAGATGCGACGCAGAGCTACGCGGAACTGGGCGCCGCCGTGGGGCTCTCGGCGCCAGCGGTGCATGAACGGGTGAAGCGCTTACGTCGCCAAGGCGTCATCAAGGGGACCAGCGTCCTGATCGACCCAAAGGCCGTCGGCAAGGCCTTGCTCGCCTTCGTCCATGTCGACACCGTCGGCTGGGGCAAGTCGCAAGCGCTCATGTCCATCGCCGATCATCCGGAGGTGGAGGAGATCCACTCGGTTGCCGGCGACACCTGCATGCTGCTGAAGGTGCGCAGCCGCGATGCGCAGGCGCTCGAGGGTCTGCTCGGCAAGCTCTATGACACGCCTGGGGTCAAGGCGACGCGCAGCTACGTGGTGCTGTCGAGCTATCTCGAGCGCCCCGTGCAACCGCAACATACGGAGAGCTGGCCAGAGCCCCACGCAACCATGACCCGCGAACCTGCCGCTTGACCGGCGCAAGCAGGCGCGAGCAGATGCGCGGGTGAGCGCCGACCTGACTTCACCCACGAGCTTCTACCGGGAGAATGCCCGCTGGCTGGCCGCCGGCTTGCTCTGCACCCTGGGTTCCTCCTTCGGGCAAACCTTCTTCATCTCGCTCTTCGCCGACCGCCTCATGGCGCTGCACAGCCTAAGCGATGGAGAGTGGGGCACGCTCTACACGGCGGCGACCCTGACCTCGGCTGCGCTGCTGGTGCAGGCTGGCCGCCTCGCCGACAGCATGCCGCTGCAGCGACTGGCCCTGGCCATCCTGCTGCTTTACGCCCTCGTCGCCCTTGGCATGGCGCTCAACAGCTCGCTCATCCTGCTCTTCCTGCTGATCGCCGGACTGCGCTTCTGTGGCCAGGGCATGATGGGCCACATCGGCATCACCGCCACCGCCCGCTGGTTCAAAGCCCAGCGCGGGCGCGCGCTGGCCGTGACCGGTCTCGGCTATTCCATCGGCGAAGCGCTGTTGCCCACCCTGGCGGTCGCCGCCATCGCGCTGGTCGGCTGGCGCGGCGCCTGGGGCTTCGTCGCCGCGCTCCTGCTGTTCGGCTTTGTGCCCCTGCTCGGCACCCTGCTGGCCAAGGGTCGCGCGCCCAAAGGCGCCGAGGCCCATGACACGGCAACCGGCCTCGCCGGGAAGCACTGGAGCCGGCGCGATGCCCTACGGCATTGGCTTTTCTGGGCCCTGCTGCCGGGGATCCTCACCCCGTCCTTCATCGGCACGGTGATCTTCTTCCACCAGATCCACATCGCCCGAGAGAAGGGCTGGAGCCTGGCCGAGATGGCACTGGGCTATCCGATCTATGCCGGCCTCACCGTCGTCTCCATGCTGATCGCCGGTCAGGTCATCGACCGGCGCGGCGCAGCGAGCCTGCTGCCTCTCTACCTGCTGCCGCTTGGTGTTGGCATCGCCTTGATCGACGAGGGAAGCGGGCTCTGGGTGTGGTACCTGCTGCTTGGCTTGGTCGGTCTCGGACAGGGTATGAGCAACACAATGAACGGGGCGCTCTGGGCCGAGGTTTACGGCACGCGCCACATCGGCGCGGTGCGCGCGCTGATCGTCGCGGTGATGGTCTTCTCCACGGCAATTGGCCCGGGCGTCACCGGGCTCCTGATCGATGCCGGCATTCCCTTCCCCGAGCAGGGGTTGGTGATGGCGGCATGGTGCTTCGTCCTATCCGGCGCCTTCGTGCTGGTTACCCGCCGGCTCAGCCGCGAGCTAGCCGCGGGTCAGCTCTCGTCCTGAGCTTGCTCTTGCATCTCTCGACGGCGCATCGGCATGGCGTCGATGGTCTCGAAGAGTTGGTCGGCCGAGATGGCGCCGGGCAGCCTGAGCTTGACCCCGCCGTCCTTACCGATCAGCAAGGCCGCCGCTTCATCGCTGCTCACGCGATAGCGCTGGCGCAGTCTGTCGGCTTCCAGTGCCGCGCTGCTCGCTCCGTCGACCGCGGTCCGCGCGCCGACAACCTCGATCACCACCATGTCCCGTTCACGCAGAGCGGCTAGTTGGCCGTCGAGCTGATCGCGCTGCGCGGCCACAATCGGATGGCTGCTGTCCGGCGCAAAGACGACGAGCGGCCGGTTTTCCCAGAGGTAGGTCTCCATGGCGGCCTCAGCCGGCCAGGCGCCGACCGCCATCATGGCAGCGCCAACCGCAAGCGACGGACCAAGAAAAGGCTGCCGCATAAGGCCGGTCTAGCGGCCCGGCGAAGCGGCCCAGGCGAAGCGGTTCACCGCGACGGCCCGACGCGCCATCTCGCGGGCCAGGTCGACCTCACCGAAGTCACGCAGGATAAGGGCTTGCTTGATCATGGCCCGGGCGGTGCGAAAGGCGCCCCAGGCGGTCTCGCCAAATTCGATGGGTGTGCTCATGGTTGGCCTCCGTAGTTTTGAATCATTCTACGGAATGAGAGACGGCGCGGACCACTCGAGCGTTTGGCGCCACCGTGAAGTTGTTCACAAAAGCCAGGAAAGAGCCCCGTTCTTGTCGTGTCTGCCTCGTCCGCATGCCTCGCGGGCGCGTGCAGTGTCTGAATCGCATCGACACGCCCCAAGGGAAGCCGCATTCTCGAAAGGTCTCTCACAGACCGACCTTCCGGAAGGGGTGTCATGAGCCAGAAAACGATCGCGTTTTTCCCGGAGGCCGCCTTCGGCCCTGCCCTCAACTCGGTTGGTATCGCCCAGGCCGTCGAGAAGCTGGGCCACAAGGCGGTCTTTTTGTCGGATCCGGGCTTCGTCGAGGTCTACGAAGGCTATGGCTTCGACTGTCACCCGGTGAACCTCTCCGAGCCGATGCCGCCGGAGGACATGGCGAAGTTCTGGGAGGATTTCATCAACGGGCACATCCCGAACTTCGCCAAGAGCCCGATCGACCAGATCGACAACTACGTGAAGGAATGCTGGGAGGCGATTGTCGACAGCGCCAAGTGGGCGGAGAAGGATCTGCCGGGCGTGCTCGAAAAGCTGCAGCCGGACGTGGTCTGTGTCGACAACGTCATCCTCTTCCCGGCGATCAAGCGCTATGCGAAGGAGAACGGCAAACCCTGGGTGCGCATCATCTCCTGTTCCGAGAACGAGATCGAAGACCCGGCGATCCCACCGCATCTTTCCGGCTGCGGCGAGAGCGACAGCGCCTGCCATGCTCGTTACCGCGCCCGCTTTCACGAGGTCATCAAGCCGATCCACGACGACTTCAACGGCTTTCTAGAGAGCTGCGGCGAAGCCGCCTATCCGCTCGGCGAATTCTTCGAAGCCTCGCCCCACATGAACTTCCTGCTCTATCCCGAACCGGTGCGCTTCGCCCGCGCCCAGCCGCTCGATCCCGCCCGCTTTCAGTATCTCGAAGGCTGTGTGCGGGAGGACGAAGCCTACGTCGTCCCCACCTTCAAGGCGCACAACGACAAGCCGCTGATCTACGTCAGCTTCGGCTCCCTCGGCGCCGGCGATACGGAGCTGTTGAAGCGGCTGATCGCCGCGCTCTCGAAGCTGGAGCTTCGGGCGCTGGTCAACGTGGGCGACTACATGGAGGCCTACGACAGCGTGCCCGACAACGTGCATCTCGCAAGCTGGTATCCCCAGCCCTCGGTCATCCCGCAGGTCGACGGCGCCATTCATCATGGGGGAAACAACAGCTTCACCGAGTGCCTCTATTTCGGCACGCCGGCGATCATCATGCCCTACGTCTGGGACGGGCACGACAACGCAACCCGCGTGCAGGAAACTGGCCATGGCTTCAAGCTCGACCGCTACCAGTGGACCGAGGAGGAGCTTGCGGAGACGCTCCATAGGATGTTGAGCGACCCGGCGATGCGGGAGAGGTTGAACGCAACGGCCAAACATTCCCAAGCGCAGCATGGGCCCAGCAAGGCAGCCACGATCCTCGACCGCCTCGCGGCGGGGTGACCCCCTCAGAAAGGACCTCCAGCTTGTCCAAGACCCTCAGATCCTCGGCGCCGCACATCGCAAAAGTCTCCCACTGGCAGGAAGAGCTGGTCGACTGGGGCGCCGTCCCATCGATGATCGAGGGCGAGAGCCGGACCTCTGGCACGCTGCTGCACAAAGGGCCCGACGGCCGTCCCGAGTGCGGCATCTGGATCTGCACGCCGGGCTACTGGCACTGCCATGTCACCGCCGATGAGCTCTGTCACTTCCTGGAGGGACGCTGCACCTACACGCACGAGTCCGGCGAGGTGATCGACATCGAACCGGACACGGCCGCCTTTTTCCCGGCTGGCTGGAAGGGCACCTGCCGTGTCCACGAGACCGTGCGAAAGGTCTACATGATCCGATGAAGCTCTAGTCCTTCAGCGAGCCATCCGGCTCATAGAAGGGATGCGGCCCGTCGAAGCTGCCGACGAAGCTCAAGTGAGAGACCAGGTTGCCATCGTCGGACACCCAGAAGAGCCGGATGGCCGGCGGCTCCAGGGTGAAGCTGGGTTCGGGCTTTTCCCGCAAATCCAAGATCACGGAATGGGCCGCGTTGGGGCCGATGCTGAAGCCGATGCCCTCGATCGTCGTCTCCACGGGGCGATGGACATGGCCGCAGGCAACGTGCCGCACCTGCCGGTGCTTCGCCAGCACGGCGATCTCCTCGGCCCCGTTGCGCAGGTTCTGCACGTCCATGAAGGTGACGCCGGTCTCGAAAGGCGGATGGTGCTGGAAGACGAAGGTCGGCCGCTCCGGCTGGGCCGCCAGGGTCTCGTCGAGCCAGTTCAGCCGCTCCTCACAGAGCCATCCGTAAGGCTTGCCTGGGAGGGTGGTGTCCAACCCGATCAAGCGCAATGGATAGTCTTCGACCGTGTAGTGGGCGAAGTCTTCGCAGCCGGCGAGATAGGGCTGATCGGCAAAGGCCGCGAGAAAGTTGCCGCGTTCGTCGTGATTTCCGGGAATGGCGAAGAAGGGCAGCTTGAGGCCGGAGAGGAGTTCGCGCAGGGCGGTGTATTCCTCGGGCTGGCCGCCATCGACCAGATCGCCGCTGATGATCACCGCATCGATGGTCGGCTGGAAACGATTCAAATGGGCCACGGTGGCTTCCAGGAAGGCGGCCGTGTCGACCAGGCCGTAAGCGAGCCTGTGCCCTGCCTTGATGTGGGTATCGGTGATCTGCGCCAACAGCATCGTTTCAAAGGGTCCTTTGCTCGGTTGGAGACGGTCGGGTGTTCGGCAGGGTCATCAAGCCCTCGCGCTTGACGCGAATGGGAACGTCCGTGCCGACGTCGAAACGGCCGCGCAGCGCACTTTCGACCACCAGCGGCTCCGGACCAATCCCTTCCAACACCAAGCGGGTGCGATTGCCGAGAAACAGCGAGGAGGTGACCCGCCCGGTGAAGTCTGCTTCGGCGGCCGGCACCACGTCCAGGTCCTCCGGCCGGACCAGCAGCTCGGTGCTACCGTTGGCCTGCTCTGGGAAGAAGCGCGCCGGCAGACGGTTCACCGTGCCGATGAAGTCGGCGACGAAATCGTTGGCCGGGCGATGGTAGATCTCTTGCGGTGTGCCGATCTGGGCGATGCGGCCATGGCTCATCACGACGATGCGGTCGCCAAGCGCCATGGCCTCCGCCTGGTCGTGGGTAACGTAGATCGCGGTGATGCCCAGGCTGCGCAGCAGGCTGTCGATCTCGACCCGCAAGCGGTCGCGCAGCAGCGCATCGAGCGCGGTCAGGGGCTCGTCGAGCAACAGCACGCGAGGCCGCACGGCGATCGCTCGTGCCAGAGCCACGCGCTGTCGCTGCCCACCCGAAAGCTGGTCCACCCGGCGCTCGGCCAGTTCCTCGATGCGCATCATGGCCAGCATCTCCGCCACGCGCGCCGCGATCTCGGCTTTGGGCGCGCGCCGGACCCGCAGGCCATAGGCCACGTTCTCCGCCACCGACATGTTGGGGAAGAGCGCATAGGACTGGAAGACCATGCCGACGTTGCGCTTCTCGATCGGGCGCGCGCTGACGTCTTCGTCGTTGAACAGGACGCGGCCGCCGGCGTCGGGCATCTCCAGGCCGGCGACGATGCGCAGCAGGGTGGTCTTGCCGCAGCCCGACGGCCCCAGCAGCACCAGGGTCTCGCCGCCGCCGACCTCGAGGTCGAGCTGCTCCAGAGCGCGCGTGCCGTCGGCGAAGGTCTTGCCGCAGGCACGCAAGCTCACCGCCGTGTTCTCGGAGGTCATGTCGCGGTCCTTTCCTGCAAGACGGCGCGCTCGGCCCGCTTGGTGGCGATGACCCGGTTCTCGCGGGACAGTGCCTGCATGGCCAAGAGCAGCGGAATGATCATGACGAAGAAGATCAGCGTGTAGGCGCTCGCCACCTCGAGACGCATGGAGGCATAGCTGTCCGCCAAGCCCACCGGCAGGGCCTTGGTCACCGGCGTATGCAGCATCCAGGTGAGGTTGAACTCGCCGATGGACAGGGTGACCACCATCAGCGAGCCGGCGAGGATGCCGGGCCGAGCGTTGGGCAGAATGACGGTCCAGAAACGCTGCCAGAAGGAGGCGCCGAGGCTCGCCGCGCCCTCCTCCAGCTCGCGGAAGTTCATGGAGGAGAGCACGGCCAGGACCGAGCGCACCATGAAGGGCAGCGTGTAGAGCACGTGGCCGACCAGGATGAAGGCCCAGCTGGCGCGGAAGTCGCGGAAGCCGCCGTAGGTGATGATCAGCGCCAGCGCGATGGCGAGCCCCGGAATGGCCACGGGCAGCACGATCGTCTCCTCGATCAGGCGCGAGACGCGGCCGCCCTTGCGGGCGAGAACGTAGGCCGTCGGCACCCCGAGCAGCAGGGTCACCGCAAGGCAGGCAAACGCGATAATCAGCGAGAGGTAGATGGTCTGCGAGTAGAGACCCCAGACCTCCCAGACCCAGCGCAGGGTCAGGCCGCTCTCCAACCCCACGAAGAAGTTCTCGGTCAGGCCGGCCAGCGCCGAGAGCACCACCGGCACGATGAGGAAGGCGCAGAGAATCAGCGTGAAGAGAAGCTGCGCCCAGAAGAGTCCGCGTCGTGGCATCGCGCCCCCTATCCCGAGGCCGCGACGGTCGAGCCGGAAAGGCTGCGCGCGATGAAGAGCGCCGCCCAGGTGACCAGTCCCAGCGTGATGGAGAGGCTGGCCGCGCCGGCGATGTTCGCGTTCAAGGTGAACTCGGTATAGATCGTCATCGGCAGCACATCGATGCGCGTGGCCAGGGTGAAGGCGGTGCCGAAGGCGCCCATCGAGGTCGCGAAGCAGATGGCGCCGGAGGCGATCAGGCCGGGCTTCAGCGCCGGCAGGATGACGTCGCGCACGACCCGCCAAGCCGGAGCACCAAGGGAGCGGGCGGCTTCTTCGAGGGCCGGGTCGAGCTTCTCCGCCGCCGCCATGATGGTCAGGATGACCCGCGGGATGGAGAAGTAGAGATAGCCGACGAAGAGCCCGGCCATGGAATAGGCGAAGACCAGCTTCTCCCCGGTCAGCGCCTGGGTCACGTCGCCGACGAGGCCCTGGCGCCCGGCCAGCAGGATGACCAGGAAGCCGATCACCACGCCGGGAAAAGCCAGCGGCAGGGTTAGCACCGAGATCAGGGTCTCGCGGCCGGGAAAGCGGTTGCGCACCAGGAAGAGGCCGGCGACGGTCGAGACAGCCAACGCGGCAAACGTGACGCCGAGGGACAGCAGGATAGTCGCCACCATGCTCTCGAAATGGCGCGGTGTGGTGAGAACCGAGACGTAGGCCGCAAGGCCGTCCTCCCCGCTGGCGCCGACGAAGGCAAGGCGCACCATGGGCACGATGAAGAAGGCCAGGAAGACCAGCGCCGCCGGCAAGATCAGAAGGAAGAGCGTGGGATAGTCGCGCCGGTCCAAGAGGTGTCACCCGGATAAGGAAAGCGGGGCGGCGACAGGCGCCGCCCCAAGGTCAATCCCCAAGTCTCTTAGCGGACCTCGTTGAGATAACGCTCTTTGAAGTCGTTCTGGACGCGCGCCATCTCCGCATAGTCGATCGGCGTGGCACGGGCGTACTCGCTGTCAGGCAGGAACTTCGCCGCCGCTTCCTCCGACAGGGCGGACGAGCGGATCGGCCGCAGGAAGGCGTTGGCCCAGACCTTCTGGCCCTGGTCCGACATGATGAAGTCGAGGATGCGCTTGCCCTTGTCGGCGTTCGGCGCGTCCTTCACCAGGCTCATGACATAGGGCACCACGACCGTGCCCTCTTCCGGAATAACGAAGACCACGTTGGCGTTGTCCTTGTACTTCGCGCGATAGGCGTTGAAGTCGTAGTCGAACAGGATGGGAATCTCGCCGGAGAGCACGCGGGCGTAAGAGGTCTGCTTGGGAACGATGGGGTCGTTCTCGTTGAGCTTCTTGAAGTAGTCGATGCCAGGGTCGAAGTCGGTCAGGCTACCGCCCATGGCGCGGTTGACCGCCACGGCACCGGCGTAGCCGACGAAGGCGGAGGAGGGATCGAGATAGCCGACCATCCCCTTGTAGGCCGGGTCCAGGAGGTCCTGCCAGGAGGTCGGGACCGGCTTGCCGCCCAAGGCGTCGACGTTGACGAAGAAGCCGAGAGTGCCCGAGTGGATGGTGAACCAGTGTCCCTCCGGGTCCTTCAGGCCCTCGGGGATCTCGTCGAAATGCGCGGGCTTGTAGGGCTCGACCACACCCTTCTCGGCCGCCTGAATGCCGAAGGAAACGCCGTAGTAAGCGACATCGGCGACCGGGCTCGCCTTCTCGGCCAGGAGCTGCGAGAGCGTCTGGCCCGAGTTCTTGTTGTCGTGCGGAATCTCATAACCCAGCTCTTGCTCGATGGCTTGGAGCTGGGACGCCCAGTCGGCCCACTGTGGCGGGCAGTTGTAACAGATCGCGTCGGCGGCCTGCGCGCTGGCAGCGCCGAAGCCGAGCAGGAATGCCGAAGCGACGGCATGGCTTTTCAAGGCCTTTCCGATCATAGTCTAGGTCTCCTCATTTTCGAATGCAGGGGAGTCTCGGAGCTCGGTGGGGCTTGGCTTGGCGGCGGGTCCCGCCGACTCTCCGAGACGCAGTGAGTGGGGCAGTGTCACCGTGCGAAGCGGCACCTCCCCGGAAAGGCGGTCGAGCAGCTGGGCTGTCGCCGCACGCCCCATCTCCCGCGACGGCTGAACGATGGTCGCGAGGGTGGGATGCAGTTGGGTTCCGATGGCAAGGCCGTCGAACCCCATGACGGACACGTCGTCCGGCACGTTGAGGCCAAGGCGGCCCAAGGCGCCGACGACGGCCATGGCAAGCAGGTCGTTGGAGCAGAAGAGCGCGCTCGGCGCTTCACCTCGGCGGCCATAGAGCGGCCGAAGCGCCTCTTCGGCATTCAGATCGACGAAGTCGACTTCCAGAACCAGCGGGTCCGGGCAGCCGGCCGCGCGCGCGCCGGTGAGAAAGCCGTCGCGGCGCGCCAAGGCGCGGTCGGACGCGCTAAAGCGGCCGGCGACCATGCCGAGGCGCCGATGTCCGAGCTTCACCAGAGCTTCGGCCGCCTCCCGGCCGGCGGCGACGTTGTCGACCGTGACCGTCGGCCGCCCCCTCGCGTTGGGCTGATTGTAGATCAGCACATAGGGCACGCCTTCCCGCTCGAGCAGGTCGAGCACCGGGCTGTTGTCCGGATCGGCAACGGTCAGGATGAGGCCATCGACGCGGTAAGCGAGAAAGGCGTCAACGATGCCTTGCTCCTCCGCGCGATCGTAGTTGGTCGCGGTGAACATCAGCGTGTAGTCGCGCGCCCGCGCCTCTTCGTTGATGCCGGCGACGGCGTCGGCGAAGACCGGGTTGGTCAGCGAGGGAATGACAACGCCGAGGGAGCGGGTCTGGGAGGTCGAGAGGTTGCGCCCAACCGCGCTCGGTCGGAAGCCGAGCGCTTCGATGGCGGCCTGCACGCGCGCGGCCGTGTCGTCCCGGACCTTGCCGCTGCGATTCACCAGACGAGAGACCGTGGCCACAGACACGCCGGCCAAGCTCGCGACATCTCGAATGGTTGCGGGCATTGCCCCCGGCCTCGGTGTTCAGATCGAGGCTGAAGGCTAGGCGGCCTTCATGAATGTAAACGGTTACATTTGTGAAATTTACATGACGCGTGAGGATAAAATGGCGCGCCTTGTTGGTCGCCGGGCGCTCAAGCCAAGGGCGACGCCAAAGCCGGGCAATTGTCCACTGCTGTCCGGTTCAGTGCGGAAGACTCTGGACACAACAGGGAGGTCGGCGCGCAGCGCCGGGTGGAGCATCGGTCGCTGCACAGATCTCGCCGCCACTCCTCCTGTCACCCCGGCCAATGGCTTCGCGCGAGCGAAGGCCGCGAGCCGGGGTCCATATGTGGACGGCCCCCTTTTTGCCAGAGCGTGAAGTTGGTTTTGA
>JANQMX010000071.1 GCA_028279885.1 Rhodovibrionaceae bacterium
GCGTCCGGGATGACATTCTGAGAGTGACCGCTGACATTGCCACACCAAAGATCGTCACCCCGGCCTTGAGCCGGGGCCCATGTCGATGCAGAGCTCAGCCGCTTCTAACAAACCCCTACAGCAACCAGCTTGGTGAGCCTTCGAGATCGAGCAGCTTCTTCTTGGTGTCGAGCCCGCCCAGGCCGGAGAAGCCGCCGGGCTTGCCGCCCGCGGCGAGCACCCGGTGGCAGGGAATGATCACCGGAATGGGGTTGGAGCCGCAGGCCGAGCCGACGGCCCGGGCGCAGCCCTCAAGCGCCTCGGCGATCTCGCCGTAGCTCTTCGTCGCGCCATAGGGAATGGCCTGCATGGCCCGGTAGACCTGCTTCTGAAATGTCGTGCCCCTAGGGGCCAGCGGTAGATCGAAATCCTGCCGCGTGCCGGCGAAGTATTCGCGGAGCTGACGGGCTGCCTCCTGCAGAAGCGGGGAAGCGTCATCGTCGCTTGCGGCTCCGTTGCCCTCCCAGGTCAGGGCCGTGATCGCGCCGTCCGATTCATAGAGGGTCAGCGGCCCGACGGGCGTATCCGGAACGGTCAGTCGTAGATCTGGCACAGCGTGTCCTGAAGTGCGCCCGCTTCCGTGATCGGCAGCGAGCAGGTGGTGCCCCGGCAGACGTAGGCGGTGCTCTTGCCCTCGACGGCCTCCTTGCCGAAGGCCGGGTGCCCGTCTGGCAGGCTCGCGCCGGGCTCGAGCACCGTCAAGACCCGGTCGGGCAGCGAGACGCTGTAGACCGCATCGAGCAGCGCAACGGTCTGCGGGTCCGCGCGCGAGCCGACGATGACGATCTGGATGGCGTCCTGCAGCAGGGCGTTGGCCATCAGCAGGGTCGGATAGGCGAAGGGGTGCTTCGAGAGGTCGCCGGCGAAGGCGCCGATGGTGCGCTCGGCCCGCTCGCGATAGACGGGCTTGCCGGTGATGTGGAAGAGGCGGGCGAGCACCCCGGCCATTACCGCGTTGCCCGCCGGGGTGGCATTGTCTTGGGCCGTGCGGCTGCGCACCACGAGAGCCTGCGCGTCGTCGGGGGTGAAGAAATAGCCGCCGGCCTCCGGGTCGGCATAGTGGCGCTCCACCGTTTCAGCCCAGGCCTCGGCTTGCGCGAGGTAGTCGCTCTTGCCGGTCGCCTCGTAGAGCGCCAGGGCGGCATCGCACATGGCGGCGTAGTCGTCGATGCTGGCCGCGTGCTTGGCGATGCCGTGCCGCCAACTGTGACTGAGCCGCCCCTCGCTCTGCATCTTGTCCTGGACGAAGGCGAAGGCCCGCTCCGCCGCGGCCAGCCAGTCGTCCTCCTTGAAGACCGGCGCGCTGCGCGCCAAAGCGGCGATCATCAGGCCGTTCCAGTCGGCCAGCACCTTGTCGTCCCAGCCCGGGCGCACCCGCTCCGCGCGGGCGGTCAGCAGAACGTCGCGGCAAGCGGCGAGCTCCGCCTCGAAGGCCGCGTCGCCCAACTCCAGGTCATGGGAGCGGTTGAGAATGGTCTTGCCTTCCCAATTGCCGTGCGGGTGCACGTCGTAGGCGGCGTTGAACATCGGCGCCCGCTCGCCGAGCAACGCGTTAATCTCGGCCTCGGTCCAGACGTAGAACTTGCCTTCCTCGCCCTCGCTGTCGGCGTCGAGGGTGGAGGCAAAGCCACCGCACGGGGGCCCGCCGGGGCTCTCTTCGGCCATCATCTCGCGCAGCAACCAGTCGACCGTCTCCCGCGCGCGCTGCTCGTAAAGCGGCTCGCTGGTCTCCTGCCAGGTCAGGGTCAGGCAGTCGAGCAGCTGCGCGTTGTCGTAGAGCATCTTCTCGAAGTGCGGCACCAGCCAGCGCTCGTCGACGGAGTAGCGGGCGTAGCCGCCGCCCAGATGATCGTAGATGCCGCCCTGGCTCATCTGGGTCAGGGAGAAGAGCATCGCATGGCGGCAGGGTTCCAAGTCACTGCGCAGCGCTTCGGACCAGATCAATTTGAGGATCGAGCATTGCGGAAACTTGGGCGCGCTGCCCAGGCCGCCGTGGAAGGGATCGAACTGGCGGGTGAGCTGCCGCGCGATCAGCTGGTTGCTCTCGATGCCCGGCAGCACGCCGCGCTGCGCTTCGGAGAGCTTTTTGAGGCCTTCCTTCAGGTTGGCGACGTTCTTGCCGATGGTCTCCCGCTGCTCGCGGTAGGCGTTGGCGATGCCGTCGAGCACCTGGGGAAAGCCCGGGCGACCGTAGCGCGGCTCGGGCGGGAAGTAGGTGCCGCCCCAAAAGGGCTCGCCTTCGGGCGTAAGAAAGACGGTGAGCGGCCAGCCGCCTTGCTCGCCGAGCAGGGCGACCGACTGCTGGTAGATGGTGTCGATGTCCGGGCGCTCCTCGCGGTCCACCTTGATGTTGATGAAGAGCGCGTTCATCTGCTCGGCGATGGCGTCGTTCTCGAAGGACTCGTGCGCCATCACGTGGCACCAATGGCAGGCGGCGTAACCGACCGACAGCAGGATAGGTTTGTCTTCCTGTTTTGCCAGTGCCAGGGCTTCTTCGCCCCAGGGGTGCCAGTCTACGGGGTTGTCCTTGTGCTGCAGCAGATAGGGGCTGGTCTCTTGGGCAAGGCGGTTGGTCGTCACTGGGGAAACCTCTCACGTGATGCGTCTTCTTGGGACGCTTGTCGGATGGCGGCAGGCGGACGCTTGCACAACGGGGCGGTCCCCTTGATATAGCGAGAGTGGAAGCGATCTGAAGACGTGTTGCGGCGCTCGCCGGTCGTCCGGCCGCGCCGAGGCACGATTTCCGTAGTGGCAGTGCGGCGATTCGCGATTAAAGGGCACGAAAACCAGCAAAACACGTGAAAGGTGAGGGCATGGGACACATGGCGGATCTGGAACTTCTTCTCTCTCGACAGTCGGTGTCACCACGGCTGTTGGAAGAGCCGGTGCCGAGCGAGACGGAACTCGAGCGCGCCTTCCAGGTGGCACTGCATGCCCCGGACCATGGCGGGCTGCAGCCCTGGCGCTTTCGCATCGTCCGCGGCGACAACCGCCACAAGCTGGGCGATCTCTATGCCGAGGCCTTGAAGCGCAAGACGCCGGAGGCGACCGAGCAGCAGATCGAGGCGGCGCGGCAGAAGCCCTTGCGTGCGCCCATGGTGATCGTCGTTCTGGCCAAGGTCACCACCAACAACCCCAAGGTGCCGCCGGTCGAGCAGATCGTCTCCGCCGGGGCTGCCGTGCAGAACATGCTGAACTGCTTCCACGCCATGGGCTACGGCGCCATGCTGGTGACCGGGGTGCCGGCTTACGACGAGGGCGTGCGGACGGCCTTCGGTCTCGCCGAAGACGACGCCCTGATCGGTTTCCTCAACGTCGGCACGGTGGCGGACATGCCGGCGCTGCGCGAGCGCAAGGCACCGGACGGCTACGTCGAGGAGTGGAGCGGGCCGGCGGCCTGAGCCTGCCTTAAGGTTTGACGAACAACAGCGACACCATCTTCGCCCTGTCTTCGGCGCCGGGCCGCGCCGGGGTCGCCGTGCTGCGAGTCAGCGGCCCTGCTGTCGCCGCAGCCGTCGAGGCGCTGACCGGGCAGCCGCCGCCGCCGCCGCGGCAGGCCTGCCTGCGCGCGTTTCGCAGCCCCTCCGGCGCGGTGATCGACCGCGGCTTGCTGCTCTGGTTCCCCGGTCCCAAGAGCTTCACCGGCGAAGACCTCGCCGAGCTCCAGGTGCACGGCGGCCGCGCGGTGGTGCAGGGCCTCTTGGACGCTCTGACGGCGCAACAGGGTTGCCGCATCGCCTTGGCCGGGGAGTTCACCCGCCGCGCTTTCGAGGCCGGCAAGCTCGATCTCGCCGAGGTGGAGGGCCTGGCGGATCTGATCGCCGCCGAGACCGAAGCGCAGCGCAGTCAGGCGCTGCGTCAGGCAGACGGCAGCTTATCTAGACAAGTTGATCTTTGGGCACAAAGCCTGACCCGAGCCTTGGCCCATGTGGAGGCGGAGATCGAGTTTCCCGACGAGGCGATCGGCGAAGATATTGATCCGCAGATCAAAAATATCGTTGCGGAGGTGGAACGAGAGATCGAGGTTGCCCTAGCCGACCGGGGCGTGGGGGAGCGTTTGCGCGAGGGCTTCTCGGCGGTGCTGCTTGGCGCACCCAACGTCGGCAAGTCGAGTCTGATGAACTGCCTGGCCGCGCGCGACGTGGCCATCGTCTCCGAGGAGGCCGGGACCACCCGCGACGTCATCGAGGTCAGCCTCGACCTCGGCGGCTACCCGCTGACGCTCGCCGACACCGCCGGGCTGCGCTCGGCCGCCGAAGCGGAGTCGGTGGGGGCGGTGGAGCGGGAGGGCATGCGCCGCTCGCTCAGCCGTGCAGAGTCGGCGGACGTCACCATCGAGGTCCGGGATGCGACAGATGACATGGAGGCTGTTCAGGCAGCGATCGGGGGAGGGGATTCGAGTCGGCTTATTGTCCTGAACAAGAGCGATCTTCTTTCCACGGAGTCAGCCTGTCTGTGTGACGCTGGCGATTTGATCGCCGTCTCGGCCAAAACCGGGGCAGGGCTCGACCGGCTGGTCGATGCCCTGAAAGAGCGGCTGCGGGATCTGTCCGACAGGGGGCAGTCGTCGCCGCTGATCACGCGGGCGCGACATCGCCAGGCGCTGGACGACTGTCGTGCGGCCTTGGCGCGGGGGCAGGGGGCTGGCTCGCCGGAGCTGCTGGCGGAGGACCTGCGTCTGGCGCTCCGGGCCCTTGGGCGCATCGTCGGCCGGGTCGATGTGGAGGATGTGCTCGACGTGGTCTTCCGCGACTTCTGCATCGGCAAGTAGGAATGTTTCACGTGAAACATTTGGGACCTTCGTCTCCTCGCTTGACTTGGGAAGGCCCGATCCTAAAGTCCGCGCCATGGTGACTTGTGATGTAATTGTTGTCGGCGGCGGGCATGCCGGCTGCGAGGCCGCGGCGGCTGCCGCGCGCATGGGCGCGCGCACCCTGTTAGTCACGCAGGACACGGCGACCATCGGCGTCATGTCCTGCAACCCGGCGATCGGCGGCCTCGGCAAGGGCCACCTGGTGCGGGAGATCGATGCCCTCGACGGCATCATGGGCCGCGCCATCGACCGCTCCGGCATCCAGTTCCGCCTGCTCAATCGCAGCAAAGGTCCGGCTGTGCGCGGGCCGCGGGCACAGGCTGACCGGACGCTCTATCGCCAAGCCATTCAGGCGCTGCTCGCCGAGCAGGCCAACCTCGAGGTTCATGCCGGCGCCGTCGAGGATCTGCTGCTCGATGGGGCAGGGCGCTGCGTCGGTGTCGTCACCGCCGCGGGAGACGAGCTTCGGGCCGCCGCCGTCGTCTTGACCACCGGCACCTTCCTGCGCGGCGTCATTCATATGGGTGAGCAGCGCATCCCGGCCGGCCGGGCGGGGGAGGCGCCGTCGCTCGGCCTTTCCGACACCCTGGACCGGGCCGGCTTCGCACTCGGCCGTCTGAAGACCGGGACGCCGCCGCGGCTCGACGGGCGGACCATCGACTATGCCGGGCTGGAGGTGCAGCCGGGGGACGACCCGCCTGAGCCCTTCTCGACCCTGACCGCGCGCATCGAGGTGCCGCAGACGGTCTGCCACATCACGCATACCTCGCCCGAGGGGCATGATCTGATTCGCGCCAACCTGCATCGGGCGCCGATCTACTCCGGGCAGATCGAGTCGACCGGCCCGCGCTACTGCCCCTCCATCGAGGACAAGGTGGTGCGCTTCGCCGATCGGCCGAGCCACCAGATCTTTCTCGAGCCCGAGGGCCTGGAGGACGACACCGTCTATCCCAACGGTATCTCCACCTCGCTGCCGGAAGAGGTACAGCGCGAGCTGCTCAAGACCATCCCTGGCCTGGAGCGCGCGGTCATCCGGCGACCCGGCTATGCCATCGAATACGACTACGTGGATCCGCGGGAGCTGCAGCCGAGCCTCGAGACCCGGCGCCTGCCCGGCCTGTATCTCGCCGGGCAGATCAACGGCACCACCGGCTATGAGGAAGCGGCTGCCCAGGGCCTGATCGCCGGGCTCAACGCCGCCAGTGCGGCTGGAAGCTCCGACGAGGTTTTCGAGGTGGACCGGGCCGAGGGCTACATCGGTGTCTTGATCGACGACTTGGTGACCCGCGGCGTCACCGAGCCCTATCGCATGTTCACCAGCCGCGCCGAGTACCGCCTGCATCTGCGCGCCGACAACGCGGACCAGCGGCTGACCGAGCGCGGCCTTGCGCTGGGCTGCGTCGGCGCAGAGCGTGCTGCGCAGTTCCAGCACAAGCGCGCTGCGCTAGAGACTGCGCGGGAAAGTCTAGCGGCGTTGCGGGCCACGCCGACAGCTTTGCGTGCGGCTGGCTTCGCCATCAATCAGGACGGTCAGGCCCGCTCGGCCTTCGATCTGCTGCGCTATCCCAACATCGGCTGGGCGGAGCTCAGCGGCTTCTGGCCCGAACTGCTGGATATCTCCGGTGAGGTCCGGACCCAGATGGAGATCGAGGCGCACTACGCCGGATACCTGGAGCGGCAGGAGGCCGACATCCTGGCCTTCCGCAAGGACGAAGGGCTGCGCCTCCCGGCGGACCTCGACTATGCGGCCGTGCCGAGCCTCTCCAACGAGGCGCGGCAGAAACTGGCTCTTGCCCGGCCGGCCTCGCTCGGCGCGGCCAGCCGCATTCCCGGCGTCACCCCGGCGGCGGTGCTGGCCTTGCTGCGCTACGTCAAGCGGCGTCCCGGCCCGGCAGAGCCGGCGTCCAGCTCGGCGTCCTAGAGTGTTGAGCCAACGCTTCGGCGCATCCGAGTTCCAGGCCCTGACGAGTGTTTCACGTGAAACACTCGAGCAGTTCCAAAGCTACGCCGATCATCTGCTTCGCTGGTCGAAGGCCATGAATCTGGTCAGCCGCGACAGTCTCGATGATCTCTGGCGCCGGCATTTCTGGGACTCCGCACAGCTCCTGCCCCTCCTGCCGATGGCGGAAGACGAGCGTCTGATCATCGCCGATCTCGGCAGCGGCGCCGGCTTCCCCGGTATGGTCCTGGCCATCCTGCAGGCCGGCGAGGTCCACTTGATCGAGGCCGACCGCAAGAAAGCCGTGTTCCTGCGCGAGGTCGCGCGGGACCTGAAGCTCGAGGTGCGCATCCATGCCCAGCGCATCGAAGCCACTCCGGCCCCCTTTGCCGACGTGGTGACGGCACGCGCCCTGGCACCGCTCGACCGCCTGGCCAGTTATGCACAAGCGGTTTTGAAAGACGGGGGCAAAGCGCTCTTCCTCAAGGGCCAAGGTGCGGATCGTGAATTGACGCTCTTGCCGGAGCCGGAAAGGATGATCATCGAACAGTTCCCGAGTCGGTCGGATCCGAGCGGGATCATTCTGCGCATAGGAGGCCTGACGGCGTGACGGCGGACATCGAACGGCCGGTGGAGTTCAATCCGCCTCAGCAACAGTCCACGCGGATCCTGGCGATCGCCAATCAGAAGGGCGGCGTCGGCAAGACGACCACCGCGATCAACCTGGCGACGGCGCTGGCGGCGATCGAGAAGGACGTCCTGCTGGTCGATCTCGACCCGCAGGGCAACGCCACCACCGGCGTCGGCCTCGACCCCCGGGAGCAGACCGCCAGCATCTACGATGTGATCATCGGTCAGGCGCATCTGCTCGATGCCGTGAGACCCACCGCGGTACCCAAGCTGTCGCTGGTCCCCTCCTCCGTCGATCTCTCCGGCGCCGAGCTTGAGCTGGCGCCCCTGCCGCGCCGGGAAGCGCATCTGCGCCGCGCGCTGGACGGCCAGGCCGGCACCTGGGACTACGTGCTGATCGACTGTCCGCCGGCGCTCGGCCTGCTGACCCTCAATGCTCTGGTCGCCGCCGACGCGGTGCTGGTTCCGCTGCAGGCCGAGTACTACGCCCTCGAAGGGCTGAGCCATCTGCTGCGCACCCTCAAGGGGGTTAAGCGCGCGCTCAATCCGCGGCTCGATCTGCACGGGGTCGTCATCACCATGTTCGACCGGCGCAACAACCTCTGCCAGATGGTCGCCCAGGACGTGCGCAGCCATCTCGGCGACCGCGTTTACGAAACGATCATTCCGCGCAACGTAAAGGTCTCGGAAGCGCCCTCCCACGGCAAGCCGGTGCTGCTCTACGACCTGCGCTGTCCCGGCTCGAAGGCTTACCTGCGCCTCGCCAAGGAGCTGCTGGCGCGCGAGGCAGCCGGCCCGACGGCGTTGGCGTCCTAGGAGAGAGAGCGTCGCATGACCGAAGAGAGCAAACGCAGCAACCTGGGCCGTGGCCTCGCCGCCCTGCTCGGCGAAGACGACGGCGAAGCGGCCGCCGCTGCTGCCGGCGCGCAGCGCGGACAGAACCAGGCTCCCATCGAGCGGATGCATCCAAGCCGGGTGCAGCCGCGACAGGATTTCGACGAAGAGGCGATCGACTCGCTGGCCGCCTCGATCAAGGAGCAGGGTCTGCTCCAGCCCATCCTGGTGCGGCCGCATCCCGAGCAGCCGGGCGAGTTCGAGATCGTTGCCGGCGAGCGGCGCTGGCGGGCGGCGCAGCGTGCCAAGCTGCACAACGTGCCCATCCTGGTGCGCGAGCTCAGCGATGGCGAGGCGCTCGAGCTGGCCATTGTCGAAAACGTCCAGCGTCAGGACCTCAATCCCGTTGAAGAGGCTTACGCCTACCGACAGCTGATCGAGGAATTTGGTCATATCCAAGACCAAGTGGCCCGGGTGGTCGGCAAAAGCCGGTCGCACGTCGCCAACACGCTCAGATTGTTAAACCTGCCTCAGACCGCTCTGAACTTGCTGCGCGACGGCGCCCTGACGGCCGGCCACGCCCGCGCCGTGCTGGCGGCAGCGGACCCGGAAGCCTTGGCTCAAGCTATCGTCTCCGAAGGGCTCACCGTGCGCCAGGCCGAGCAGCGCGCCACCGCCGCTGCCGAGACGGACGATGCCGAAGCTCAGAAGAAAAAGCCGCGCGGCAAGCCGGAGAAGGATGCGGACACTCTGGCGCTGGAACGCGATCTCTCAGGCCAACTCGGGCTCAAGGTGCTGATCGACCACCGGGGGCAGGGCGGCAGCCTGACGGTGCAGTACAGCTCGCTGGAACAACTCGACAGCATAGTGCAGCGCCTGCACTCGACCTAAAACAGAATTTCGGTTCTCTAGGGCGGTTCAGCGCGCCGGCCGCATGCTGCGCGCGAGGCCGAGCAAGGCGCGCGAACAGATCAGATCGTCGCGGCTGCCGGTCGACTTGCAGGCGGCTTCCGCCTCCAGCAGCTTGACCAGAGACCGGCTAACAACCCCTTGAGGTAGACGGGAAAGCTGCCGCTTGAAGCTCTCCACCCGCTTCCAGAAGATCGGCGGCCGCAGCGAGCGGACCACCGTATCGGCCGATTGGCCTTCCTCGGCCACGAGGCTTCCGGCCCAGAGCAACTTCTGATAGTGATTGCTGACGGCGCGCAGGATGACGACAGCCGGGATAGCCTCGCTGCTGCAGCGTCGTAAGGCGCGGTCCGAGCCCTTGAGGTCGCCGTCGGCCACGGCGTAGGCCAGGTCGTCCAGGGTCACCATCGCGCTGTCGCCGACGCAGGCCAGAACGTCATCCAGTTCCAGGCTCGGGCCTCGGCCCGCCATGTAGAGCTTCAGCTTGTCCAGCTCCAGCCGGGTCAGCCGTCGGTCGCCGCCGAGGTTGCCCAGCAGATAGCTCATGGCATCGCTGGAGACCGTCAGCCCCTCCGCCGCCAGATCGTCGTGGATGAGGCGCCGCAAGTCGCGCTCTTCGTCGCGGTAGCAGGCGATGGCACCCAAGGTTGCATCACCCTCAAAAAGACTGCGCAAGCTCGAGCGGGCGCCGAGCTCGCCGGCCTCGACGACAAGGAGGGCAGCCTGCGGTCCCGCGCCGAGGGCCGACTTGATGGCCGCTGTCGTCCCGTCGGTGGCGCCCCGCAGAGAAACGACGCGATTGCCGCCGGTGAAACTGAGGGCGCCGAGCTCGTCGGCGAGGCGGGCCGGGTCCTCCTTGAGCTGCTCCGGCGTCAGCTCCGTGAGGGCGAAAGGGTCATCGGGGAGGGGCAGGATCGCCTTGATCGCCGCCTTGGCACGCTCCCGCACCAAGCCGCCGTCCGGACCGAAGAGCAGCAGCCCGCTGACCTCTCCGGGCAGGCCGGCGATCCAGCTATCCGCTTGCGCCGGTTTGACTTTCATGAGAGTTGGGCGGTCAAGAGCCGCGCTGCTCGGCGCTGGCGAAATAGCTCGCCAGCTGCAAGCGGACCTGCTTCGCCAAGCGCCGGACATTGCGTTCTCGCGCCGCCTCCTGCGCCGCTTCCGTCGCAAAGGCAGAGGCCAAGACATCGAAGCTGTCGGTGACGCTCGAACTGGCGTTCAAGAGCGGCTCGTCACTGCCTTCGCGCACAAGCTGAAAGCTCGCACTCAGAATGATGTCGCTGCGACTGGCCGTTTCATCACGCCGAATGGCGATCTCCTCGACGGTTTCGGCCAAGCCGAGCACCAGCCGGTAACTCGGATTGCTTGGCTGGCCTCTCGGGTTGAGCTCGTTGCGCAGCGCATTGTGCATGAGCTGGCCGAGCCGGTCGCGAAGCGGCGTGATGCGGATGGCAGCCAACTGCTGATCGGGGGCGGCCGCCGGGTTGCGGCTCGGCCGGTAAAGCGGCCGGAAGGTGCAGCCGGCCGCCAGAAGCGGCAGGGCCGCAGCGGCGCTCAAAAGCGCGCGGCGCTCGGTCAGCTTAGGCAACGACGTTCACCACTCGGTTCGGCACGACGATCACCTTGCGCGGCTGTCCGCCCTGCAGCGCTTTTTGCACCGCGGCTTGGGACAAGGCCATCTCTTCCAACGATGCCTTCTCGGAGTCCTTCGGCGCCTCAAAGGTGGCGCGCAGCTTGCCGTTGACCTGAACGGCGATGACCACGCTGACCTCCGTCAAGAGGGCGCCGTCGGCCTCGGGCCAGGCTGCGTCGGAGAGGAGGCCCTGGTGGCCAAGACGATGCCACATCTCTTCCGCCAGGTGCGGCATCATCGGACTGACCAGACGGGTCATGCTCTCCCAAGCTTCGCGCAGGGCCCAGGCGCCCCCGAGGCTGGAGGCCTCGAAAGCGGCGATCTCGTTGCTCAACTGATAGAGCCGCGCCACCGCCTTGTTGAAGTGAAAAGCTTCGATGTCCTTGGACACACCGGCGATGCATTTGTGGACGCTTTGGCGCAGCCCTTGCGCCGCCGCGTCGAGTTCGGCTGGAAGGGGTGCCGCCGCCGGCGGCAAGTCGCCGATCGCCTCGTTGAGCTGGCGCCAAAGGCGTTGCGTGAAGCGCCAAGCGCCCTCGATGCCCGCGTCGGTCCACTCCATCTCGCGATCCGGCGGGCTGTCCGAGAGCATGAACCAGCGCGCGGTGTCGGCACCGTAGGTGGCGATGATCTCTTCCGGGTCGACGGTGTTGCGCTTGGATTTGCTCATCTTCTCGACCCGGCCGAGCGTGACCGGCTGGCCCTCGAAGCTGAGCGAACCATCGGCCTCGCGCGTCACTTCCTGCGGCGACAGCCAGCGGCCGTCAGCGCTGCGATAGGTCTCGTGGCAGATCATGCCTTGGGTGAAGAGCCCCGCGAAAGGCTCGTCGATGCCGACATGGCCGCAGACGCGCATGGCCCGGGTAAAGAAGCGGGCATAGAGGAGATGCAGGATCGCATGCTCGATGCCGCCGATGTACTGATCGACCGGCAACCAATAGTCGACCGCGGACCGCAGGGTCGGCGTCTCCGCCTGGGGCGCGCAGAAGCGCGCGAAGTACCAGGAGGAGTCCACGAAGGTGTCCATGGTGTCGCAGTCGCGCTCTGCCGGTCCGCCGCACTTCGGGCAAGACACGTGCTTCCAGGTCGGATGGCGCGGCAGTGGGTTGCCCGGCTGCGAGAAGTCGACGTCCTCAGGCAAGGTTACCGGTAAATCGGCGCTCGGAACGGGCACCGGCCCACAGGTCGGGCAGTGAATGATCGGGATAGGGGCGCCCCAGTAGCGCTGCCGGGAAAGGCCCCAGTCGCGCAGGCGGTACTGCACCAGTCCTTCGCCGACCTCCCTGGCCTCCAGGTAGTCAATCGTGCGCTCGATGGCCTCGACCGGGGCCAGCACCGCGTCATCGAGAAAACGGGCATTGGTGTAGTTGACCGGCTGCTGATCGGACTTGTCGACGAAGGCGGTTTCGGTGATGCGGAAGACGGTGTCGTCGCCGATCTTCTGGACCGGATTCTCGGCAAAGGCGGCGGCGTGTTCGCGCGCCTCGTCCTCGGTTGCGTCCCGGGCGCCGATCGGGCGGTAGGTCTCGATCACCGGAAGATCGTACTTGCGGGCGAAATCCAAGTCGCGCTGGTCTCCGGAGGGCACGCCGAAGATCGCGCCGGTGCCGTAGTCCATGAGCACGAAGTTGGCCACATAGACCGGCAACTCCCATGCCGGGTCGAGCGGATGGGCACCCTTGAGCCCGGTGTCGTAGCCGCGCTTCTCGGCGGTTTCGATCGCCTCCTCGCTGGTGCCGAGCCGGTCGCATTCGGCGATGAAGGCGGCGAGCTTGTCGTCCGTCTCGGCGAGCTCGGCGGCCAGCGGATGATGCGGCGACACGGCGAGGAAGGACGCGCCGTCGAGGGTGTCCGGCCGGGTGGTGAAGACCTTGATCGCGTCGTTTCGGCCTTTCAGCGGAAAGCTGAGATGTGCGCCACGCGACTGGCCGATCCAGTTCTGCTGCATCAGCCGGACCTTCTCCGGCCAGCGCGGCAGATCGTCGAGCGCGGTCAGCAGCTCTTCGGAGTAGTCGGTGATCTTGAAGAACCACTGCGCAAGCTGGCGCCGCTCGACAGGCGCGCCCGAGCGCCAGCCGCAGCCATCGATCACCTGTTCGTTCGCCAGAACAGTATGATCAACCGGATCCCAATTTACCCAGGAGTTCTTGCGATAGACCAATCCCGCCTCGAGGAAGTCGAGGAACATCGCCTGCTGATGGCGGTAATAGTCGGGCGAGCAGGTGGCGATCTCCCGCGACCAGTCGATGGACAGGCCCATCGTCTGGAGCTGCCCGCGCATGGTCTCGATGTTGGCGTAGGTCCACTCGGCCGGATGGACGCCCCGCTCCATGGCGGCGTTCTCAGCCGGCAGACCGAAGGCATCCCATCCCATGGGGTGCAGCACGCTGAAGCCCTTGGCGCGCTTGTAGCGCGCGATCACGTCGCCGATCGTATAGTTGCGCACGTGACCCATGTGGATGCGGCCGGAGGGGTAGGGGAACATCTCCAGCACGTAATACTTGGGCCGGCCGGGCTCTTCGCTGGCGCGGAAGCAGCCGGCCTCATCCCAAGCGGCCTGCCACTTGCTCTCAATCTCTCTGTGATTCAATCGGCTGGACATGTGACGCACCGCTCTATCGAGGCGCCCGCCGGGCGCGCTCGCTGTTACGCGACCAAAACCCGGAGTGAGACTTAACCGGGTTGGGCGATACGCAGCTGCCGGGCCCGCGTCAGGATGGCGTTCTCAAGATCGACGTTGGTTTGATCGGCAACGCCGGCATCGCTCCAACCACCGGCGTCGTCCTGACGTTGGCGGAACACCGAGGCCCGGATGCCGTCCGCTCGCAGATCGCGGCCGAGGATGTAGACGTTGACCTTGAAGCGCTCACCCGGTGCGTCGGACGGCGTGTACCAATCGGTGATGATCACGCCGCCAAAGGGATCGGCCGAGGCCAGAGGCATGAAGGACACCGTGTCGAGCGAAGCCCGCCAGAGAAAAGAGTTCACGCCGATGCCGCTGCCGCCACCGCCGCCGGGGACCTCTTCTTCCTGTCCGCCGAACAGCGTGATGCCGTCCTGACCGAAAAGGCCGCCCTGTTTCTGGCTGTAGGTCGAGGTTCCGCCGGCGCGCCGGAGGTTGTCATCGTCCGGGAACACGGTCCCCTGGTTCGAGTAGTCGCCGCTGCAGGCTGCCAAAGCCAAGGCGCCCAGGCCGACAGCAAAGATCCGGAAGGACATCTTCATTTCCGTCATCTTGTTTGTTCTGCCTATGGAACGGTGCAAGCCCGCCCATCGCCGATGGCCGTTCCTTCGGCCATGGCACTCTTCTTAAGGATAGATAGCGGGGGACGAGGGCTTGTGCCAAGGCCTTTCTGGGACACTCGAAGGGCAGGCGTCAGGCCTGCCACCCCCAGAACGCGGCGAGCGCGGCGGGGATTTTCGCCCAGGCCCGCTCCGCCTGCGCGGGCGAGAACACGCTGCGCCACTCGTCGGTGGCACCGCGGCGCAGGTGCACCGTCTCCGCCGCCGCCGTCGGGGTGAAGGCGGCGCGCCCGATCTCCAGGAAGTCGAGCAGCTCCGAAAAGTAGGTCGCCGGGTCTTCGCGGAACGTCTCGAAGCGGGCCGCATGGACCCGGACCGTTGCCGCATCTCCGCGCGTCATCTCTTCGGTCCAGCCGGCAATCCAAGTGAGCGACAAGGGCAGGTATCGCTCGATCACCCAATCCAGCAGAACCGGGAAATCGCTGTCGAGAACCTGCCGCGGCGGCACGATCTTGCGCCAGATCGGCGCCAGCAAGCGCATGGAGACATCATTCTTGACGAAGTGCGCCCAGGAGAGGCTGGCCTGGCGCGGGTCGCGCAGGTTGAGAACGAGCTTGCGGATGCCGCAAGCCGCCAGGCTGTCCAGATTGTGCGGGGTTGCCGGGATGTGCTCCTTGGCGATCAAGCCGCCCTCGGCCAGCAGCCGCACCCGGTGGGGGAAAAGACAACAGTCGGGAAAGAGGCCCAGGGAGACGTGCCCCTGCGCCATGCCCAGTCCCTCAGCCAGCTTGTTCCAAATCGACTCGCTCGCCGATTTCGGCAGGCTGTTGAGCAGAATGCCGGGCAGGCCGCGCGCCCGGGCGCCGCTCTGGCGCTGCGCGAAGTCCGCCGGCGTCGCGCGGACGGGATTGATCGGCAGCTTGGGCTGGGCGATCTCCCGCTCGGCTTCCGCCTGGCGGCCGCGGGCGAGGAGCAGATTCACCCGGGCGGCCCGCACCGCATCGCCGCTTTGTCCCTGGGTCTGCCCGTGGGCCTCTGCGTGGGCCAGGATGGCGGCATAGCTCTCGATCGCCGCATCGAGCAACGCGTCGCCGTCCTGTTCCCGGCCGAGCTGATAGGCGATGGAGGCGAGGAAGGTGAGTGCGTCGGGCTGACCCGGCATGCGCCGCAAGATGTCTTCGTAGAGCTGCTTGGCGGCAGAGAGCTGGCCTTGGCTCTGCAGCCGCTTGGCCTCCATGAGCGGTTGCTGAACCGAGGGTGCGGGTTGGTTGGGTTTCACCGGTGTATCTGGAGCATCTGGCCAAACGGTGCGCGGAGGATGGCAGCGGCAGGGGGGCAGTCAAGGGTGCTGCGCGGCTGCCCGTCCTTGACAAAGGCCGCGGCCGCCGCGCTTACGTTTGGTTTCGCATGTCTCTTCCGTTTTCGAACCGCAAGCGAAAAGCATGAGCGGCATTATCTGGCTCGCGTCCTATCCCAAGTCGGGAAACACTTGGCTGCGCGCCTTCCTCGCCAACTACATGAGCGACAGCCCCGAGGCCGTCCCGATCAACGAGCTGCCGAAGTTCATCTACGGCGACAGCCATATTCCGCACTACGAACAGCTCGCCGGGCAGCCGCTGGAGGGGCTGAGCGAAGAGGAGCTGGCGGTGCTGCGCGGCCGCGTGCACCTCTGGCTCGCCCGCGCCAAGCCGCATGAGGTTTTCGTCAAGACTCACAGCGCCATGGGCCGCGTGGGCGGGGCGCCGGCGATCACCCCGGGGGCGACGGCCGGGGCCATCTATGTCATCCGCAATCCCTGCGACGTCGCCGTGTCTTTCGCGCACCACTATCAGATCCCGGTCTCCCGCGCGGTCGCGTTGCTCTGTGACGACGACAACATGCTGCCGGCTTCCGGTGGGCAGCTGGCACAGTTTCTCTCAAGCTGGCGCCGCCATGTGCTCGGCTGGACCGAAGCCAAGGGTCTGACGCTGCATCTCATGCGCTACGAGGACATGCTGCGGGCGCCGGAGGCGACCTTCGGCAAGTTGGTCGCCTTTCTCGGCTTCCCCGCAGAGCCTGAGCGGCTGGAAAGGGCGCTCGCCTTCTCCTCTTTCCGGGAGCTTTCCGGCCAGGAGCAGGAGAGCGGATTCGTCGAGGCACGGCCGGACGGGAAGAGCGCGTTCTTTCGCGCCGGCGAGATCGGTCAGCACCGCTGCATCCTGGCTGACGCAGACAGGCAACACCTGATCGACTCCAACCGCGATGTGCTTTCCAAGTACGGCTACCTCGATGACGAAGGGGCTTTGGTTTTCTAGGTGCTTAGCTGGCGCTCTTAACTCTGTTGCTATTTTGCCACGCTTCCCGAGATTTACGTTTGGCTTAAGCCACACATTCTTGACCTCTTAACCATTCTCGCGCTGATCTGGCCGCGCTTCCCGGGCGGCGGCGTCGACCGGGGGCGTTTGGTACCAAAAGCCACCAATAGCTTGAGAGGCAAGGTGTAATGAAAAAAGCTCTAACGGCCACCACGGCCTTGGTTGCAGCGGGCGTCGTCTCCGCTGGGCCGGCCGCGGCGCAGATTGAACTGCGCCTGGACGGCTACATGAACAACTTCTTTGGTTTCGGTGAGATCGATAACGATAACCCCGACATCGACCGGAACTCTACGAACCTCTTCTCCGACGGTGAAGTTTGGTTCGTCGGCGAGTACACCGCCGACAACGGCATCACCTTCGGTGCCAACATCCAGTTGGAAGCCTTCCAAACTGACCCGGACCACATCGACGAGAACTTCGCTTTCGTCGAAGGCTCGTTCGGCCGCATCAACGTCGGTTCCGAGAACTCGGCCGCCTACCTGATGCAGTACTCGGCTCCGGAAGCCGGTGCCCCGCTGAACTCCGGCTGGGTCACGGCTTTCATTCCGCCTGACGACCAGGTCGATTCTTTCCGTCATCCGGCGGTCTCGACGTTCCTGGACTACGGCAACGACGAGAACGGCATCTCGTACTTCACGCCGCGTTTCGCCGGCTTCCAGCTCGGTTTGACCTACACCCCGACAATCGACGGCGGCGGCGACGGCTCGAACAGCCCTGCCGACACCGACTGCTCGGGTGAGGGCAACACCTGCGACGGCAGCAACGGTTTCTCGGTTGGCCTCAACTTCGTCGAGTCCTTCAACGGCTTCGACGTGGCTGTGG
Source organism: Rhodovibrionaceae bacterium (assembly GCA_028279885.1). Lineage (GTDB taxonomy): Bacteria > Pseudomonadota > Alphaproteobacteria > Kiloniellales > DSM-21159 > JANQMX01. Next base: position 17,217 of record JANQMX010000071.1, read on the forward strand.
CCGGTGGTTTCCGGACCGCGACCGAAGCGATCCAAGAGTTCGACGCCGGGGAGGTTACCACGGCCAACCCCAGCCCGACGTCGCAAAGCGCGACCGACCAGCTCTACCAGTACAGTGCCGGTCTGAACCTCGGCTTCGGCGGCTTCACGGTCGGCGGTTCCTTCGGCTACGAAGATTCCGACCAGGCCACCGAGGGTCACTCCTGGGATGCCGGTGTCAGCTACTCGACCGGCCCGATCACCGTTGCCGCGACGTACTTCCAGAGTGAGAGTGAAGGTAGCGCGGCCGATGGCGAAGACGAGCTGATGGCTGCCAAGGTTGCCATCAACTACACCCTCGCCCCGGGCATCATCACCAGCGGCACGATCATGTACGCTGAGTGGGAAGACGAGGACAGCAACGCGGATCGCGATGTCGAGGGTATCGTCGGCATCATCGGCCTGCGTTACAACTTCTAAGTCAAAGTTACCGTTTGACTGCAGGGGGAGCCTCGCGCTCCCCCTTTCTTTTTGCCCCCATCCTTTTAACCTTGTCGCCTGGCGTGCCGCCTCGTATGCCGAGAGCATGAGCGACGTGGCCGGCAACCTTGCCCATATTCGCAATCGCATAGCCAAGGCGGCCCGCGGTGCCGATCGGGCGCCGGACTCGGTCACCTTGGTCGCCGTCAGCAAGACCCAGCCGGCCGAAGCGGTCGAGGCGGCCTTGGCCGCCGGCCAACGCGTCTTCGGCGAGAACCGCGTGCAGGAAGCCAAGTCCAAGTATCCCGCTCTGCGCGAGGCCTGGCCGGACCTGGAACTGCACCTCATCGGGCCGTTGCAAACCAACAAGGCGGGCGAGGCAATCGCCCTTTTCGACGTCGTTCAGAGCGTCGACCGAGAGAAGCTGGCTCGCGCCCTGGCCAAGGAGATGGACAAGCAGGGCCGCCGGCCCGCCTGCTTCATCCAGGTCAACACCGGCGAGGAGCCGCAGAAAGCCGGGGTTTTTCCGCAAGACGCCGAGGCCTTCGTCGCGCTCAGCCGCGATGACCTCGGGCTTCCCGTGCGCGGCCTGATGTGCATTCCCCCCTTCGAAGAAGAGCCGGCGCCGCACTTCGCGCTGCTGCGCAGCATCGCCGAGCGCAGCGGTCTCTCTCTGCTCTCCATGGGCATGAGCGGCGATTTCGAGACGGCAATCGCACTCGGTGCCACCCACGTTCGGGTTGGCACCGCCATCTTCGGCGCCCGGCTGACCCAGCCCGCCTAAAGCAGACCGTTTAGCGCGCCTCGATCACCACGCGGTCGCCGGTCGCGGCGCCGGCGAGCAGATGCAGCAGCGTCTCTCGTTCGAGCGCGACGCAGCCCTCGGTCGGCGTGAAGTCCGGGCGGGCGCAGTGCAGGAAGATGGCGCTGCCCAGGCCCGGGCGCACAGGCGCGTCGTTGTGCCCCAACACCACGATCAGATCGTAGATGTCATCGTCGCGCCAAAGCCGTTCGTGGCTGGCCGAGTAGGGCAACTTCACGGCTTGGTTGTAGGCGCTGTCCTTTGGATCGTCGCACCAGCCGTCGTCCTCGGCGATGGCGACAACCGGCAGCCCGGTTTCGGGCGGGGACAGGCGGTCGGGACGGTAGAGCAGGCGGCGCATGGTCCAAGCGCCGGCTGGGCTGGCCCCGTCGCCCTCGCGTTTCTGCGCGCCGGCGATCACGCCGGAGCGGCCGACGGCGCAGGGGTGGCTCTCGCCGGCCCAGCGGGCGGTCCAACCGTCCTGTTCCAAAGAGACAACCAGGTCCATCCCGCTAGGCTACCGTCTGCCGCGGACGTCGCACAACGGCGCGTGGCCCCCCGCGCGGCAGGGTCACGGCAGGGTCGCAGCCGATGTTTGTGGCGCGTCCTGCAGCGCCGAGTACTTTTTCAGCGCCTCCATCATGCGCGTGGCGAAGGGACTCTCGGCACCGCTTTCGCCGGTGATGGCAGAGGCGGCGCCATAGTTGGACTCGCCGGCAAAGCCGGCCGGGCCGCGCACCGCCATGCGGCCGCTATAGTGCTCGGACCGCACCGGCATGAAGCGCTGCGGTGTCATCGCAGGGGCGGCTTGCAGCGGGGGCGTCTCGCCTCCGGCCTTGTCGCTATCGGCTGCGCCTGCCACCGCCGCCGTGGCCTCGTCAGCCTCGCTTGCGGTCGGCTGCGCCGGCTCCAGCGCCGCCTCACGGTCGCGCAGGAAGGCGCGCAGCGCGGCATTGCCCTCCAGCACGGCGGGCTGCTCAGGCGCCGCGCCGGCAGGTGCGGCCGGCGTCTCCGCAGCCAGCGTTTGTGGGGCCAAGGTCTCTGGGGCCAAGGTCTGTGGGGCCAGCGCCGAGCCGGCGGCCGGCGTGAGCTCCGGCAGCGGCGCGTCTTCCGATTCCGGTGCGGCAGCAATGGCCGTCGTCTCAGCCGCGTCGTCTTCGCCGAACAGGGCCGCCATCACGTGCCCGGTGACGTCCTTTCCCGTGGCTTCTTCGGCGATCGCATGGCCGACCGAGGTCACCAAGCCGACCGGCCCGCCGTAGAGAAAGCCACCGAGGATCTGGGCGGCCGGCTTGATCTCGTCGCCTGTGATCTCCCGGTAGAGAGGTCCGATCACGGGAAGATGATGCAGGGGGTTGATCAGGTCGATGAAGTCACCGAAGCCGATGTCCTCGCCGCCGCGGCGCGCAGCCTCTTCGCGAGCGGCCGCGATCTCGCCGACACGCGGGCGGATAAAAGGATCGAAATCACCGACTTCCGACATGCAACTCTCTCGTCCAGACGTCGAACCCTAGCAAGCTTCGGGCCAGCCGAGATCGGCCGGATTTCGCCGCGATACGGTCGCGTGCCGGAGTGCGGGGCGGCACAAATTGCCGAGAGTTGCTTGAACTTGCCGGGTCGGGCATCGATGTTACGCGGCGTTGACCCGATTATGGAACCTGCGAAGGGAGGACGGGCCGGCCATGGCGCTGTGGCGCAACTTCGACCGTGCGGGCTTGGATGCCGAGCTCAATCTCAGGGCGCGCACGCCTGAGCACGTCGACTGCTTTGCCCGCTGGGCGGCGGAAAGTGCGGAGGTGCGGCATCGCCTGTCTGCGCAGGAGCACATCGCCTACGGCAGCGGCGACGGAGAGACGCTCGATCTCTTCTTGCCGAAGGCAACTTCGGCTCCGTTGCTCATCTTCATTCACGGTGGCTATTGGCAGTCCCTGGACAAAGGGGATTTCGGCTTCCTCGCCCCGGCTTTCGTCGAGCGCGGTATCGCCTTCGCTTCGCTGAACTACACCCTGGCACCCGACGCTTCGATCGGCCAGATGGTCGAGGAGGTCGGCCGCGCCGTCGCCTGGCTACGTGGCAATGCCGGCCGCTATGGCCTCGACCCCGCTCAGTTCGCCATCTCCGGGCATTCCGCGGGCGGTCATCTCGCCTGCATGGCTTACGCAGGCGATCGGCCGAGCGCGTCCGGTCACCCACCGCTTACTTTCTGCTGCTCGGTATCCGGCATCTACCAGCTCGAACCCCTGCGCCACAGCTACCAGCAGGAGGTGCTGAACCTGGACGCTGAGAGCACGGCCGCGCTGAGCCCGCAGGCCGTCATTCCCGCGGGCCCGCTCGGTCCCTTGCTGCTGGCGGTAGGGCAGGAGGAGCCCGGCGAGTTCGTCGTTCAGCAGAGCGAGTACTTCGCGGCCTGGACGGCGGCCGGCCATGATGGCCAAGCGCTGGTCATGCCGAGTCGTCACCACTTCAGCGCCGTCGAGGCTTTGAGCGAAGCGGGACACCCGCTCTATAGTGCGGTCTGCGATCTCTTTATCGCGGATGCAGGGTAACCCCAAGCGGGGAATGCAGATAACGGGAAAAGGAATTCGTGCCGAGCATGGTCAAGAAAAAGATCCTGATCGTCGACGACGACGAAACCCTGCGCTCGACGGTGTCGGAGCAGCTCGAGCTCCACGAGGAGTATGCGATCGTGCAGGCGGCAACCGCCGCGGAGGGCATGGAGTGCGTCAAGGAAGGCTATTTCGATGCGATACTGCTCGATGTCGGCCTGCCGGACATGGATGGCCGCGACCTCTGCAAGCTGATGCGCCGCAACGGCGTCAAACCGCCGATCATCATGCTGACGGCCATGGACAGCGACGCCGATACGATCCTTGGCCTCGATGCCGGCGCCAACGACTACGTCACCAAGCCGGTGAAGCTCGGCGTGCTGCTGGCCCGTCTGCGGGCGCAGCTCCGTCAGCACGACGAAAGCGAGAGCGCCGTCTTTTCCATCGGACCGTTCACGTTTCAGCCGGCGGCCAAACTCTTGGTGCACAACGAGACCGAAAAGAAGGTTCGCCTGACGGAGAAGGAAACCGCCATCCTGAAGTACCTCTTCCGCGCTGGTGACCGCACGGTCAGCCGCGATTCTCTGCTCGGAGAGGTTTGGGGCTACAACGCCGGTGTGACCACCCACACCTTGGAAACCCACGTCTACCGGCTACGTCAGAAGATTGAGGCCGATCCCTCGAACGCTCAGATTCTCGTCACCCGGGCAGGCGGCTATCAGCTTTGCCCATAGCTATCCACGGTGAGAACTGTGGCCTAGTTCACGATATTCGGGCGAGAATTTGGCTTGGCAGTGATGACTCGACGCTAAAATAACACTGCTATGGCCGATCCAACCGTCGACAGCCGTAATGGACACTTTACTGTCCGCTTTTGGGGGGTGCGTGGCTCCATTGCCTGCCCGGGCAAGGAGTACGAGCGCTATGGCGGCAACACCTCCTGCCTCGAGATACGCTGCGGCGATACCCTCTTGATCTTCGATGGCGGCACCGGCCTGCGGAAGCTGGGCCTGGAGCTGATGAAGGACAAGCCGCCCAACCGCGGCCTCGACGGCTACATCTTCCTGACCCACACCCACGTGGACCACATTGCCGGTATTCCCTTCTTCGCACCTTTCTTCTGCAGCAAAAGCAGTTGGAAGATCTGGGCCGGGCATCTCTTGCCCGAGAAGCGGCTGGAAGACGTGCTCTGCCAATTCATGGCCGATCCCATCTTTCCGGTGCCGCCAACGATCTTCAATGCCGGCATGGAGTTCTGCGACTTTAAGGTCGGCCAGATGCTCGGGCCCTTCGGGGGCGTGACGATCAAGACGGCACCGCTCAACCATCCCAACGGCGCGACCGGCTACCGCATCGAATGCGGCAGCTCCGCCATCTGCTATGTGACCGACACCGAGCACGAGATCGGCGCATTGGACGAGAACATCCTGGGCCTGATCGAAGGGGCCGACCTGCTGATCTACGACTGCAGCTATACCGACGAAGAGTTCCCCAACTATGTCGGCTGGGGGCATTCGACCTGGCAGGAGGGCGTGCGCCTGGCCCGCGCCGCCGGGGTGAAGCGCCTCGCGATCTTCCATCACGATCCCAGTCACGACGACGATGCCATGGACCGTATCGCAGCGCAGGCAGCCCGAGAGTTCGAGGGCGCACTGGTCGCCTGCGAAGGTGACATTCTGACCATCGCCTGAAAGACTCGCGGCAATGGCGAAGGAACGCATGGCGCCGCGTCTTGCCCTATCGAAACGGCTTCGCCGCTTGCGCATGGGGCTCGCAACTCTGCTCGGTGTGCCCCAGGGCTACTTTATCCCCTATCGCTATGCCGCTGCGGCGGAGACGACCGTCTCCTCCTATCCGGAGGTCGAGGAGCTCTTTGCCACGCGGGAGGCTGAGTTCGCCGCCTGGCTAGGGCGCGCCGACGAGCTCGCCAACGACCTGCGTGCCATTGGCGAAGAGGCCGAGCCGCCGGAGCCGCGCTGGGGGCAGTCCTGGTTCCCGCGGCTGGACGCGGCCATGGCCTATGTTTTCGTGCGCAGCCTGGCGCCGCGGCGCATCGTCGAGGTGGGCTCCGGCCACTCCACCCGCTTTTGCATGCGGGCGCTGCGCGACGGCGGGCTCGAAACGAAGGTCACGGCCATTGACCCGGCACCTCGCGCCGACATCAGCCGTTCGCCGCTGACGCTCCACCGCTGTCCGCTGCAAGAAGCGCCTCCCGGCATCTTTGACGAGATTGCCGCGGGCGATCTCGTCATGATCGACTCCAGCCATATCTTGATGCCGGGGACCGATCTCGACTTCTTTCTTGGGCGCCTGCTGCCGCGTTTGCCGGCTGGGGTCTACCTGCATTTCCACGACGTCTTTCTGCCCGATCCCTATCCCGAGGTCTGGACTTGGCGCGGCTACAACGAACAGCAGGCGCTGCTGCCATTGCTCTTCTCGGGCAGCTGGGCGCCGGAGTTCGCGTCTCACTATGTCAGAACCCGCATGGGCCAGGCGTTTGCCGACAGCGTCGTTGCTGGCCTGCCGTGTTGGCAGGAGAGTTACGAAAGCAGCCTTTGGCTGCGTAAGCTGGGCGACGGAGAGGCGTCACGCGAATCTGACTTGTCGTGACATCCTGTCGAGGCACCTTTCGATATGTCGATGACGATCAGATGCACATGAAAGCGGAGGCAATCTGGTGATAGCACGCTTGTGGCGCGGGGCGCCCACGCCGCTCTTGCCGGACAGGGTCGAGCGCGCGATCTCCGAGCAGGAGGACAAGACGGAGCGGCTGATCTCTTGGATCCAGCTGGCTATCGTTTGCACCTTCGGGCTGCTCTATCTGCTGTCGCCCAAGACGGCCAGCCCGGATGCGCCCTTTCAACCGGTGCCCTGGGTGCTGTCGATCTACCTGGCGCTGACCATCATCCGCATTATCTGGTCGCACACCCGGCGGCTGCCCGATTGGTCGCTGGCGATTTCCATCTTCTTCGACGTCGGCGTTCTGCTCGTTCTGATCTGGTCGTTCCATCTGCAGTACGATCAGCCGGCTTCCTTCTCCCTGAAGGCGCCGACGATGCTCTACATCTTCATCTTCATTGCCATCCGCGCCCTGCGCTTCGACTACCGCTTCGTGCTGATGACCGGTCTCGTCGCCGCGGCCGGCTGGGGGCTGCTGCTGCTCTACGTCGTCTACTCCAACCCGCAGGACATGATGATCACGCGGGACTACATCACCTATCTGACCTCCAACTCGGTTCTGCTCGGGGCCGAGTTCGACAAGATGATCTCCATCCTCGTCGTGGCGGGGGTCCTGGCGGTGGCTCTCTGGCGCGGTCGGCAGCTGCTGATTCGCTCGGTCTCGGAAGGTATCGCTGCGCAGGAGTTGTCCCGCTTCTTCGCGCCGGAGGTGGCGGCCCAGATCAAGCAATCCGACCGGGCGATCGCCGCCGGCAATGCGGTCACGCGCCAGGCAGCCGTGCTGAACCTCGACATGCGGGGCTTCACCCGCATGGCTGGCACAGAGTCTCCAGAGGTCGTCATGCGCGTTCTGGGCGAGTACCAGGCGCGCATGATCCCGGTGATTCAGCGGCACGGCGGCTCGATCGACAAGTTTCTTGGCGACGGCATCATGGCCAGCTTCGGGGCCGCCAAGCCCAGCGAAACCTTCGCCGCCGACGGGTTGGCGGCACTGGCGGACTGCCTGGCCGAGGCAAGGCGCTGGGAGGAGAGCTGCGCCGCCGAGGGCCGGGCTTGCCCCAGCGTCAATGGCGCCTTGGCGACCGGCCCGGTGCTATTCGGTGCCGTGGGCGACAGCTCCCGCCTCGAGATCACCGTGATCGGCGATGCGGTAAACCTCTCGGCCAAGCTGGAGAAGGCGAACAAGGACTTTGGCAGTCGCGGCGTGACCACGGCCGAAGCCTACGAGCTGGCGCTGGCGCAGGGCTACCGGCCGCGCCTGGACTGGCCACAGGTCGAGCATGGCAGCGTCGGCGGCGTCGATCGCGCGGTCGCACTGCGCCGGCTGGATTAGGGTGGTTTGAGTTTTAGCGAGCCTAGGTGACAGTCTGGCTTCCCGGTAGATTGCCTGTGAACGCGCGGCTCCTCTTAGTGTCATCCCGGCCGCGCCAGCGAGCCCGGGCTCGCGCAGCGAGTTGCCGAAGGCAGCGGTAGGCACGATCCGAGCTTGTAGCTGGACCCCGGCTGCCAAGTCTCGCTAGCCGGAACTGCAAGCAGTTCCGGGCTCGCCTAAGGGCCGGGGTGACGAGCGGTGGGGCAGCGCCTACCGTCAGCTTCGTTCACGCATCTGACTCACCACGTAAACCAGCCGGCGTTGCCCGGCGAGGGGGCAACTGCTAAGGCAACGCCATCAGCTCGAACCCGCGATCGAAGGAGTCAGGCTGTGCCCGACACCCCGCACCCCTTCCGCATTTTCGTCGGCTGGGACAGCCGCGAAGACATCGCCTACCAGGTCTGCCGCCACTCGCTGTTGAAGCGCAGCTCCATTCCGCTGGACGTGCGACCGATCGTTCAGTCGGAGCTCAGGGAGCAAGGGCTCTACAGCAAAGCGCCGGACAAGCTGGCTTCCACCGAGTTTACCTACACGCGTTTTTTCGTTCCCTATCTGGCCGGCTACCAGGGCTGGGCGCTGTTCTGCGACTGCGACTTTCTGTGGCTCGGCGACGTGGCTGACCTGGTCGCGCAAGCCGACGATCGCTACGCGATCATGTGCGTGCACCATGACCATCGCACGACGGAAAAGACCAAGATGGACGGCCGCGTGCAGACAGTCTATCCGCGCAAGAACTGGAGCAGCCTGGTGCTCTACAACTGCGGGCATCCGGCCAACCGGGCGCTGACGCCCGAGGTGGTCAACCGCGAGGGCGGTGCTTTTTTGCATCGCTTCCAGTGGCTCGACGATGACCTGATCGGCGCGGTCCCGGAGACCTGGAACTGGCTGGAAGGCTGGAACGCCCCGCCGCCGGACGGCCCGCCGAAGGTGGTGCACTTCACCCGCGGCGGCCCCTGGTTCGATAACTGGCAGGACGTCGCCTACGGCGATCTCTGGCTTGCCGAGCGCGACGACTACCTGGCTGCGCACAACAAGGCGGCCGACGCCGACACCGCGGTGGGATGACGCCCGAGACTCTGCAGAAAGCCTACCAGGCGCTGACGGCCGGGCGTCCTGACGAAACGCTTCGCATGCTCGAAGGCGGCCCGCCGGCCCTGCCCGTGCTGCTGCTGCGCGGCGGCGCGCTGGCCAGCCTCGAGCGGCATGAGGAGGCGGTCGAGGCCTTCGAAAGGGTGCTGCGGTTGGAGCCTGAGCAGCTCGATGCTGCCTACAACCTGGCCGTTTGTCAGCAGGCTTTGGGGCGGTTTCACGCGGCGCGAAGAAACCTCTCGCTCGTGCTCGAAAAACAACCGGACAATCAGCAGGCAATGCTGACCCTAAGCGCCGTACTGTCGGCGATGGGCTACAACGAGGAGTGCGAAGCTCTTCTCAAACGCGCCATCGAGTTCGCGCCGGATGAGCAGCGGTTCCGGCATAATCTCGCATATCTCTACTATCAGAGCGGTCGCTACGACGAAGCTGCGGACATCTTGGCCAAGCTGATCGAGGGATGCCCGGCCCAATCGAAGGCAATCGGGCTTATGGGCAAGATCCGCATGGCGCAGGGCCAAAAGCGGAATGACCGTGCTTTGATCGAGGAGGCTGTGGCGCTTTTCGATCGTGGGGCCGAGCTCGATCCACAGTCGCAAGAAATGCGCGTCGACCTGGGGCATGCGCTCAACGCCCTGCAGGATTCGGTGCGCGCCCTTTCCCTGTTCGAGGAACTCGCCCGCGCCGCGCCCGACCAGCTCGACGTGCACCAAGGCATGGGGATGGCCTTGCTCAACCTTGGCCGGCTGGAAGAGGCGCGCCGATGCTTCGAGGCGGCCACGGCTTGCGACCCGGAGGCGGCCGAGAGCCAGTACTCGCTCGCCATCGTGTCCTTGGCGCTGGCTGACTACGAAACCGGCAGCCAGAAGTACGAGTGGCGCTGGCGGATTAAAAATGCTCCGCGCTGGCAGTCGCGCAATGCGCCGCTTTGGGACGGCAGTGCCATTCCCGAGGGTCGCCTTCTGATCTGGAACGAACAGGGCCTCGGCGACGAGCTGTTGCATTATGGTTGGATCGGGAGGCTGCAGGACCGCGGCCTCAAGGTCGCCGTCGAGTGCGACCCTCGCCTGGTGCCGCTCCTCGCGCGCTCCTTCCCAGACGCGCAGGTCTTTCCCAAGGGCGACCCGCGGCTGCTCGACCTGGGGCGTGGCGCTATCGCCGCACAGTGCCCCAGCGGAGACCTGCTGCTCCGGGCCCGGCCCTGGGAGGCGCCGCCGGGCCAGGCAGGCCGGTATTTGGAAAGTGAGTCCGAGCGACGGGAAGCGTTCAAGCAGCGCCTGGCGGCGCTCCATCCGGGCCGCAAGATCGGCATCTCCTGGTTCAGCAAGGGCTCGAGCCTGGGCTTCGGCAAGTCTGTGCCGCTTGACCGCTGGGGCGGCATCTTCGGCGGGCGGGACGCGCTTTTCGTCAATCTGCAGTACGGCGACAGCGAGGCGGAGTTCGAAGCGGTCTGCCGGGCGAATGAAGCCGCGCACTATTGCGACCCTGACCTCGATCGCCGCGACGACATCGAGGGGCTCTGCGCCCTGATCGACTCCCTCGACCTGGTGATCACCGTGTCCAACGTGACGGCCCATTTCGCCGGTGCGCTTGGCAAGCCCTGCTGGGTGCTGCTTGGCCCCGACCCCCTGTGGCACTGGGGCCGCGCAGGGGAGGCGGCACCCTTCTATGACTCGATCACCGCCTTGCGCGCCAGCGAGCTCGGCGGCTGGGATGGCGTGCTGGGGGCGGCCGTCGAACGGCTTTAAGACTTGTCGCGAATATAGATGGCCTGCCCGCCGTCCAGTGCGATGAAAGGCAGGCCCAGCGGATCGAGAACCTCGTGCCAAGCACGGCCGGCCCCAGGAAAGCCCGGAGAGCCGTAGTCGTCGTTGACGATGATGCCGCCTGGACTCATCCGCGGCAGGAAGTACTCCAACGCCGTCTTGGTCGGTTCGTAGAGATCGACGTCGATGTGCACGAAAGCCCAGACTTGCTCGGGCAGTTCCTTTAGCACCTCGGGGATCCAGCCCTTGTGCCAATAGACGTTTTCCAGGCCGCTGAAGCGGGCGTAGACCTGCTCGAGATCGACCTTGAAATGCCCCGGCGGAATGGTGTTCTCCTGCAGCGTGCCGTCGATCACAAGCCGGTCGCCCGTTCCAGGCTGCGACAGCCCCTCGAAGCTGTCGATCAGGTGGAAGGCCTTGGGCGCGGCCTGTGCGCCCTCCATCAACATGCGTAGCATGTAAGCGGAAAAGCCGTAATAGACACCGCACTCGGCGAAGGCGCCCTCGACGGCCAGGCTGCGCTGAAAGTACTGGGCCAGGAAAAAGGCCCGCAGCGCCCGGCGATAGATCTTCCAGTCGCCCACCGGAGTACCGGTGGCCTTCATGGCCCTTCGGTACAGTGGCAGGAACGCCTGTCCGCCGACGCGGCAGCCGGCGAACAGAGTCTCAAGTTGAGCGTTGTAATCGATCGATGTCATAGAGCGCGTCATGGTCTCACTGAGTGTCCGTCGGATGTATCTGCCACGGCCCTGTCCGCGCAAGCGCGGCGAATCCATGCCGGCGAGCCCAAGCATGCTCTTGACGCAATGGCACTCCGTCAGAATTGTGCACTGCTGCCAAGACAGGCCTTTGAGAGCGACGGATGAATATTTTGTGCTTCCACGTGCCCTCGGGCGACCCAGAGAAGGCGCGGCGATATTGGCGTATGTACCAGCTGATGGCTGCATCTCTGTTGAAGGTGCACGCCAACGCCCGCTTCATTCTGGTCACCCATGACGAAGCGGTCGTACCCAGGGGCCTTTGTATCGATAAGTTCATCCGCATTGGGGCCGATGTTGCCCCTCAGTACCAATTCCATCTGCTCAGAACCTACGGCTGGCTGGCCTACGTCAGCTCTCGGCTCTTCGACGACGATACGATATCCGTCGATACCGATATTCTGTTTCAGCGGGATCCGAGCGCGGCGTTCGACGGCAGCTTCGATCTCGGCCTGACCTACGAGTGCATCCAGAAGACGCACTGGGCCGGTCAAGGGAAGATCAACAGTGGAGTCATGTTCATGCGGCCGGAGCACCCGGATCGCATGAAGCGGTTCTTCACCGAGTTCTACGAGACGTTGCTCAGCATGAAGGATCAGCCGGACGAACGCTTTCTGATCGGCGGGCAACACCCCACACTCAAGGAATGGGGCGGCGACGAAATCGCCCTGATGGCCCTGTTCGGCGAAGGCGAGCTTGCCAGCCCGGACCAAGAGCCGAAGACTCTGCTACGCAATGGCTTGAGGGTCCGAACCTTCCCCAGCCGTCCGTGGAACTGTCAGATCCGCTGCAAGAGCGGTGGCACGCTGACGATGCCGTATCTGGAGGACGTGGTTGCGCGCCACTTCAACGGCAAACGAAAGAAACTGATTGAGGACTACGCCAAACGGCACTTGGGGATGTACTTCGACGAAGACCCAAGCCTGCCGCTCGGCGGGCGCCTCGTCGACCAGGGTGCCCTGTCCTCGCGGCTCTAACCGATCTCAGGGGGTCTACGCTCCCAAGGTTGCGCTTCTTCGATCTGCGCGGCGAGGCGCAGCAGCAGGCCTTCGCCGCCCAGGCGGCTGCCGAACATCACCCCGATCGGCAAGCCCGCCTCGCTCCAGGCCAGCGGCAGGGTGATCGCCGGGCAGCCGGTGTTGTTGTAAAGCGGGGTATAGGGAATGTGCGCCATGACCCGCGCCGTGAAGAGCTCCGGGTCTTCGTGGTCTTGATCGAGATGGCCAAGCTCGGGCGGCGGCGCACCGAGGGTGGGGGAGAGCAGCACGTCGAAGCGCTCGAAGAACTGGCCAAGCTGCCGGCCGGTCATCTGCAGAACCTGGATGGCCCGCGCCATGTCCTTAGACGAGCGCTCGGCCGCCATGGCGGCATAGGCCAGGGTGGCGCGCTCTAGGGTCGTGTTGTTCGCCGGCCGCCCCAGCATGCCGGCCATCGCTTCCAGGTCCGAAGCCATGTTGGCGAAAATCACCGTCGCCGTGGCGTCGCGCATGGCGTCGCCGTCGATGGGCAGCGTCACCTCTTCCACCGTGTGGCCCAGCGATTCGCAGAGGCGGGCCGCTGCGGCCGCCGCCGCCTGGCACTCCGGATCCACCTCGGCCGGCGCGAAGGGTTGGCTGGCCAGGGCGATGCGCAGGCGGCCCGGTGGCCGCCCCAGCTCCTCCAGGAAGGGGCGTTCGGGCGCCGGGCAGCCGTAGGGGTCGCCGGCCTCCGGTCCATGCGTGGCGTCGAGCATGGCAGCGGAGTCCCGCAGGCTGCGGCTGACCACATGGCCGATGGCGAGGCCGTTCCAGCCTTCGCCGACCACGGGTCCGGCAGGGGTCCGCCCGCGGCTCGGCTTCAGGCCCACCAGCCCGCAGCTCGAGGCGGGGATGCGGATGGAGCCACCGCCATCGGTGGCGTGGGCCATGGGCAGGATGCCGGCCGCCACCGCCGCGGCCGCGCCGCCGGAAGAGCCGCCGGCGCTGTGCGCCAGGTTCCAGGGATTGCGAGTCGGGCCGTTGGCCAGTGGCTCGGTGGTCGCGTTGAGCCCGAACTCGGGGCTGTTGGTCTTGCCGAAGATGACCAGCCCGGCGGCCTTGCAGCGGGCGACGTAGGTGTTGTCGGCGGGGCAGACGAAGCCCTCGAACAGCCGCGAGCCGTTGGTCAGTCGGGTGCCGGCCAGGAAGGCGAAGAGGTCCTTCAACAGGAAGGGCACGCCGGTGAAGGGACCCTCGGGCAGCCCTTCGGCGAGTTGCGTTTCGGCGGCTTCCAGGTCCCAGACCGTGATGGCGTTGAGCTTGGAATTGACCGCCTCGGCACGGGCCACCGCCGCCGTCAGCAGCTCCTTGGGCTTCACCTGGCCGCGCGCCACCAGGGCCGCCAGGCCAACGGCATCTTCGGCCATGTACTCATCGAGCTGCATGCGCTGTCTCTCTTCTTTCCGCGGTCATTCCGGGGGGTCAGCTTTGGCAGCTTTGCCGCCGAAAAATCAAGCGGCCGAGCGTCGCGCCAGACGGACTGCCGAGATCCGCTATTTGTAGGGGTCGGCGGCGTCGCGCAGGCCGTCGCCCAGGAAGTTGAAGGCCAGCACCACGATCACCACCGGGATGACCGGCAGGAGCAGCCAGGGGGTGATGACCACCGCGTTGATGTTCTGCGCCTCGCTGAGCAGCACGCCCCAGGAGGTCACCGGCGGCCGGAGCCCCAAGCCGAGGAAGGAGAGCGCCGTTTCCGCCAGGATCATGCTGGGGATGGTCAGGGTGGCGGAGGCGATCAGGTGGCTCATGAAGCTCGGCATCAGGTGGCGGAAGATGATGCGCCGGGGCGAGGCGCCCATCAGCTGAGCTGCAAGCGTGAAATCTTCTTCGCGCAGAGATAGCAGCTTCGAGCGCACCGCGCGCGCGAGGCCCGTCCAGTCCAGCAAAGCCAAGATGATCGTCAGCCCGAAGAACACCGCGATCGGCGACCAGGTGACCGGCAGAATCGCCGACAGGGTCATGAACAGCGGGATCTCGGGGAAGGAGCGGAAGATCTCGATGACCCGCTGGGTCAGGTTGTCGACCCAGCCGCCGTAGTAGCCGGCCAGGCCACCGATGACGATGCCGAGGACGAAGCTGAGTGAGACACCGATCAGGCCGATGGTGAGGGAGATGCGGGAGCCGTAGATGATGCGGCTCAGGATGTCGCGGCCCAGGCGGTCGGTGCCGAGCAGGTAGAGCTCCTCGCCCTCGGCGGGGCAGAAGAGGTGGAAATCGCCCTCGAACAGGTCCCAGAAGCGATAGTCGTCGCCGCGGCAGAAGAAGCGGATGCGGGCGATCTTCTCAGGATTCGGCGTGTACTCGCGCTTCAGGTTCTCAAGGTTGAGCTTGAAGTCGGTGCCATAGACGAAGGGGCCGATGAACGTGCCGTCGTGGAACAGCTTGATCGCCTGCGGGGGGTGATAAATGTGCTCGGCATTGCGGGTGTGCAGGTTGTAGGGCGCCACGAACTCGGCGAAGGCCGCGGCCAGATAGAAGATCAGCAGGATGGCGCCGGACCAGAGAGCGAGCTTATGGCGGCGAAACTTCCACCAGATGATCCTCCACTGGGACGCCATGTAATAGCGTTCCTGCTCCGGCGTCAGCTTGTCGGCCGAGACCGGATCGAAAGGCGCCTCGTTCACCCAATGGTCGAGCTTGCGCTTGGGCAGTCGCTGGTCGCTCATTTGAAGGCCTTGCCTTCCAGGCGGATGCGCGGGTCGAGCGCCGCCAAAGCCAGATCGGAGAGGAACACCCCGATCACCACCAAGAGCGCCTGGAACATCAGGAAAGAGCCGGCGAGGTACATGTCCTGGCTCTGCAAGGCGCTGACCAGCATCTGCCCGGTGGTGTTGAGATCCAGCACCACCGAGACGATGGCGGCGCCGGAGATGACCGCCGGCAGCAGCGAGCCGATGTCGGCGATGAAGGGGTTGATGGCCAGGCGCAGGGGATACTTGAACAGGAGCTTCAGGTTGCTGACGCCCTTGGCCCGGGCGGTCACCACGTACTGGCGCTCCAGCTCATCGAGCAGGTTGGCGCGCAGCCGTCGGATCATGGCCGCCGTGCCCGAGGTGCCGATGACCACCACCGGAATCCAGAGATGCTCCAGCACCGAACCGACCTTGGCCCAGCTCCAGGGTTGATCGAGGTACTTGGGATCCATCAGGCCGCTGATCGAGGTGCCGAACCAGCTGTTGGCCAGCCACATCAGCACCAGGGCGAGCAGGAAGTTGGGGGTGGCGAGCCCCAGAAAGCCGATAAAGCTCAGCACGTAGTCGCCGGTGGAGTACTGCCGCACCGCCGAGTAGATGCCGATGGGGAAGGAGACGACGTAGATGAAGACGATGGAGGCGACCGCCACCACCATGGTGAGCCAAAGACGGTCGCCGATCACGTCGGCGACGGGCTGCTCGTACTCGAAGGAATAGCCCATGTCGCCCTGCAGCAGCCCGAAGGCCCAGTGGGCGTATTGCTCCAGGAAGGGGCGGTCGAGACCGTACTGTTCGCGCAGGAAGTCGATGCGCTGCGGGTCGACGCTTTCGCCCTGCGCCTCCAGCTCGGCGATCAGGGTCTCGAGATAATCGCCCGGCGGCAGCTGGATGATGACGAAGACGATGAAGGAGATTGCGATGAGGGTCGGCACCATCGTCAGGATGCGGCGGACGAAATAGGCCAGCATCGCGTTCCGGTCCTCAGGCCGCCGCGCGGATCGGACCGCGGTTCGGGTCGGCGCGCACGAAGTGGCCCTCGCCGAGGTCGACCAGCCGCGGATGCGCCGCGCCGTTGATGGTGAAGGGCGCCGGCCAGCCGGCCGGATCGGAGGCGCGCTCGTCCATCAGGTGCGCGAAGTCCAGGCGGTGCTCCAGGCTCGGCTCCGGCACCGCGGCGAGCAGCGCCCGGGTGTAGGGGTGGATGGGCCCGCTGAACAGCAAGTCGCGGGGCGCCAGCTCGACCAGGCGCCCCCGGCACATCACCGCGATGCGGTCGGCGATGTAGTCGACCACGGCCAAGTTGTGGCTGACGAACAGGTAGGTCAGACCGAGTTCCCGGCGCAGGTCCTTCAGGAGATTGAGAATCTGCGCCTGGATGGAGACGTCGAGGGCCGAGACCGGCTCATCGCAGATCAAGAGGTCGGGCTTGAGCGCCAGGGCGCGGGCGATGCCGATGCGCTGGCGCTGGCCGCCGGAGAAGGAGTGGGGATAGCGGTTGAGGAAACGGATATCCAAGCCGACGACGCGCATCAGCTCCTTGACCATCTCGCGGCGGCTGGCCTCGTCGCCGACCTCGTGAATGACCAGCGGCTCGCTGATGATGTCATAGACCGTCATGCGCGGGTTGAGCGAGCCGTAAGGGTCCTGGAAGACGAACTGGATGCGGGTGCGGAACTCGGTCAGCGCGTGGTTGTCGAGCTGATGCACGTCCAGTTCCTGGCCGCGGTCGCTGAAGAGCACCCGGCCGTTGTCCGGCGTCAGGGCGCGCAGGATGATCTTGGACAGGGTGGTCTTGCCGCAACCGCTCTCGCCCACCAAGCCCAGGCACTCGCCGCGGGCGATGGTGAAGCTGACGTCGTCCACCGCCAGCACTTCCTTCTCCGCCGAGCTGCCGAACCAGCCGCTCTTGCGGATGGAAAAGCTCTTGCTGACGCTTTCGACCTTGAGCAGCGGCAGGTCGGGGTCGGCGTCCTCGGGCCAGGCCTCTTTCGCCGCCAGGAGCTGCGAGGGCCCTTCGTGCTCAATCTCGCGCAGCGGCACCAGCCGCTCGTCGCGGCCCATGTTGAAGCGCGGCACCGCCTTGAGCAGCGCCCGCAGGTAGGGGTGGCGCGGGTCGCGGAAGATGTCATCGACCTCGCCGCTCTCCATCACCTCGCCGCGGTAGAGCACCACCACCTCTTCGGCGACGTTGGCGACCACGCCCAGGTCATGGGTGATCAGCAGCATGGCCATGCCCAGCTCCTGCTGCAGATCGCGGATCAGCTTCAGGATCTGTGCCTGGATGGTGACGTCCAGCGCCGTCGTCGGCTCGTCGGCGATCATCAGGCTCGGGCGGCAGATCAAGGCCATGGCGATGACCGCACGCTGGCGCAGGCCGCCGGAGAGCTCGAAAGGGTAGGTCCGAATCGCCCGCTCAGGGTCGGGAAAGCCGACCATGCGCAGCATGTCGGCCACGATCTCGCGGCCCTCGGGGCCGCTGACGCCGCGATGCAGTTCCAGCGCCTCGCCGATCTGGTTGCCGACCGTGTGCACCGGCGACAGCGCCGTCATGGGCTCCTGGAAGATGATCGAGATGCGGGCGCCGCGGATGGCGCGCATGGCGGCGCCGTCCCGGTCGAGCTGCGCAATGTCGATCGCCTCGACGCCGTTCTTCGGGTCGTTGAACAGAATGCGCCCGCCGCTGATCGAGGCCGGGCGCGGCAGGATGCCGAGAATGGCCTGGGTGATGACCGATTTGCCGGAGCCGGACTCCCCGACGAGTGCGACCGTGCCGCCGTCGGGAACGCTGAAAGAGACCCCGCGTACCGCATCGAGGCGGCCCTGCGGGAGATCGAAGCTGATCCTCAGGTCCTCGATCGTAAGTAGGCCAACCACCCTGCCTCCCGTCTTCTCGCCCCCAGCACCGGCAGTCTGAACGCCGCCCTCAGATCTCTATAGCTGTCTTGTGTTAAGATGCAAATCACGGGCAGGTGCTCACAGCGGCCGGCGGGTTTCTTTGTCCGGCTCGATGCCGAGGCTGAGCATGTTGCCCGCCGTCGAGGGATCGATGCCCAGGCCGTTGTGCCGGGCGGCCCGCGCCGCATGCCAAAGAATGTCCGGGAAGCCCTCGATCGTCGAATCGAAGGACAGCTTCTGACCGTCGCCCTTCAGGGTCAGCTGCATGTGGCCGCCGCTGCCGCTCTTGTGTTCGCGCCGGGTGCCGAAAAAGCGCAGGCGCACGTGGGACAGCTTGGACCAGGGCAGGGCGGCGGTACCGAAGACCTTGGTGAAGATGCCCTCGTCGTTGACGGCGACCCGCAGCAGCTGCTGCCGCAGGGTGCGGAGGCCGAAGGCGAGGAAGAGCAGCGACAGGACGAAGAAGATCCCGCCGACGATGCTGAGCTTGTCGTCGAGCGAAAAGAAGACGGTCAACGCGATGCCCAGGCCGAACAGGGCGCGCAGATAGTCGCCGATCAGGCTGCGCGGCACGTGGCGATAGAAGGTCGTCTCGCTTGCCGTCTCGCTGCTTATCTCGCTCATGGAGCTCCGGTCGGTGCTATCCGTTCGTGGCGTCGGACCAAGGGCGCGCCTCTCGCCTCCGCATTATGGTGGCGTCTCCTCTCGCGGGGGGCAAGCGTGACGGCGCCTGCGGCGCTGTGCGGCACCGGCCCACAACCCCTCTCGGCCGCCCTATTGTCCACAATTCCGTGGGCTCGACGACCGAGGTGCGCAGCAAGTCCGTCGCCGCACCACAGACTGTCACCCCGGCCAAGGGCGAAGCCCGCGAGCCGGGGTCCATTCCGCGGCCCGTGCCAAGCCTTGCCATGGACCCCGGATGTCGCCTCTCACGAGGCTCCTCCGGGGTGACGAGTGGAGGTGAAGCGCACGGACGTCGCCACACCACAGTCTGTCACCCCGGCCCCCGAGCCGGGGTCCATTCCTCAGCCCGCACCAAGCCCAACCATGGACCCCGGATGTCGCCTCTGACGAGGCTCCTTCGGGGTGACGAGTGGAGGTGAAGCGCACGGACGCCGCCACACCACAGTCTGTCACCCCGGCCCCCGAGCCGGGGTCCATATGTGGACGGCCCCCTTTTTGCCAGAGCGTGAAGTTGGTTTTGACCGGGTCGCTTGCATCCATATGTC
>JANQMX010000097.1 GCA_028279885.1 Rhodovibrionaceae bacterium
ATTTTGTTCTAAGCGAGTCGCCAAGCGCCAACTGAGCGCTTCTAGTTTGACGGACGGCTTGGTTTAGACGAAAGACGGGCTGCTGCTCATGCTGGGGCCGGACTCCAGACTGAAAATGCGCTTGCGGCCAAAGCCCTTGAGTTCGACCTCCCCACGCGGCGTGAACTGGAACTCCTCACGCAGATGCCGCGCCATGTCTTCGCACAGCGTGATCTCCATGGGGCGGGAGAGGGCTTCCAGCCGCGCTGCCAGGTTCGCGCCTGGGCCGAAGATGTCGTAGACGTACTTCTGAATCCCGACGATGGAACCGACCACAGGACCCGTGTTGATGCCGATGCGGCATTGCCAGGTCTGTCTGTGAGCTTCGTTGCGCCGCTTGAGATAACGGATCATGCGCAGGGCCACATTGGCGATGTTCCGCGGATGCTCGGGCGTCGGTTCGGGAACGCCGCAGACGGCGATGTAGGCATCGCCGATGGTCTTGAGGCGTTCGCAGCCGAACTGCTCGACGATGCGGTCGAAGCCGGTGAAGATGTCGTTCAACTCGCTGATCAGGGCCGGCGGGTCACGCGACAGGGACATCTCCGTGAAGTTGACGAAGTCCAGCATCAGGATGGAGGCTTCGTAGCGCTGCGGCGTGGTGATGCCGAACTGCTTCCACTCCTCGTAGATTGTCTTCGGCATGATGTTAAGCAGCAGCTTCTCGACCCGTTCCTTCTCCTTCAAGAGATCGCGGTTCTGTCGCTCGACCATCTTCGAATAGGACTCGATCATGTACTCGAGCTCTTTGACTTTGCTGATGTTCTGGCATTCCACCAACAGCACCTGGCCATCACCTCTGATGGAGGCTTCAATACGCACGGCAATTTGCAGCGGGCGACGCCCGCTCTTGATTTGTATCTCGCCGGTGAAGGGGCGGCCCTCTGCGACACGCGCGGCCACTTTCTCGAAATCGAAGGAGGGCAGCAGCGCTTCAAGGCTGCAGTTGGCATCCTCAACGGCCGGAAACCACTGCTCAAAGCGCTGATTGTGAAACAGCACCTCGCAGGTTTCCGCATCGACGGCAGCCAAGCCCACACCGGTCGATTGCAGCAGAAGCTCGTTGAATCGCCCGAAGTCGAGAGAGGTTGCGATGCTGTCGTTGGCGGCCTTAGGCGGCTTTTGCGCTGACAATGAGAGGCTTTCTTTTAGTGATCTCGCCGGCAATGTTGGCAACGTCGTCGTCCTCCATGCCGCCTTCTTCGAGGGCTTCGCGCAGGAGGCGCGCCATCTCGTCGAAGGAGCGGGAGTCGATGCCGAGGTGGGCGTGGACTTCAGCCAGCTTCTGGTCAGTGTAGCTTGCCGGCCCGCCCATAAGGGCGGAAATGAATTTGGTCTGGTGATCGACCAGGCGCCGCATATCCACGTTCGCGAAGTAGGGGTCGAGTACTTCGGAATCGAGCACCTTGTCGTAGAACGTCATAACGATCTTGCTAACGGAGGCAAAGCCGCCATAGCGTTCGAACATCGTTGTGGACATTGTTCCCCTCTTACTCGCCACTGCTGACGCGGTCAGCGACCCACGCTGTCTAGACACGGTGGCTTTCCTTTGGGACTAACATAGAGCAACGCGCGGACCAAGCACCCCATCATCCTGCTTCGCAGGCCCACCGGGACTTTAACCGCGCACCATGAAACGGCACCGTTCCAGCCGGAAGCCCTCTTGTCTGTGAAGGAGTCAACGTTGGGATACGAGACACTGCAGATTTCGCTCGAGAATGGGTTGGCCCGTTTGACTCTGTCGAGGCCAGATGCCGCCAACGCGCTGAATCGGGAGATGGCCCGCGAGCTGATGCAGGCGACCGCAGAGCTCGACGGTCATCCGGCGGTCGGCGCTGTGCTCTTGAGCGGTGCCGGTGGGCGCTTCTTCTGCGCCGGTGGCGATCTTGCGGCGATGAGTACCGCGGGCGAGGACGCGCCCAAGCTGCTGCGGGAGATGACTAGCGACTTGCACGCCGCCGTCTCGCGCCTGGCCCGCATGCCGGCGCCGGTCGTTGCGGCCGTTCAAGGCGTTGCCGCCGGCGCGGGCTTTAGCCTGGTCTGCGCCAGCGATCTGGCGATCGCCGGAGAAAGTGCGAAGCTTACCATGGCCTACACGCGGGCCGGTCTCGTGCCCGACGGTAGCTCGACTTTCTTTCTATCGCGTCTGGTCGGGCTCAGGCGCGCGACGGAGCTGGCGCTCACCAACCGCTTGCTCGGTGCGGGCGAGGCTTGCGAGTGGGGCTTGCTCAACAAGGTGGTGCCGGACGACGAGGTGGTGGCCGCCGCGGAGGAGCTGGCACGCGGTCTGGCCGAAGGGCCGACGGCCGCCTTCGGCGCCACCAAGCAGCTCTTGATCGAAGGCGCTGCAAGCGGCTTGGAAACTCAGATGGAACGGGAAAGCCGTTCTATCGCCGCAGCCATCGGTGGCGCCGAGGGGCAGGAGGGCGTTGCCGCCTTCCTGGCGAAGCGCAAGCCGCGCTTTCATACCTGAGCCCAGCGCTCCGTCCACAGCGGCCGGGCTTGGCGACTCCCTTCCCGGCTGCTTATGTGAAGATCTATAGTTTGGGCGCAAGCCTGCACCCCCCGCTCGACCAACTTACCCACGAATGGGTTAGTTGCACGGGGTGTAGGCTGGAACCGCATGCATTGCGCAGTGATTTGATCAGCAGGATACGAGGACAGTTCCATGGCCGGCAGCGTCAACAAGGTCATTCTGGTGGGAAACTTGGGCCGCGACCCGGAAGTGCGCTCGATGCAGAGCGGCGACCGGGTGTGTAACCTCTCCGTCGCGACCTCCGAGAGCTGGCGCGACCGCAACACCGGCGAGCGCCGCGAGAAAACGGAGTGGCACCGGGTGGTGGTCTTCAACCAGCCGCTGATCAAGATCTGCGAGCAATACCTAAAGAAGGGCTCCAAGGTCTATCTCGAAGGCCAGCTTGAAACCCGCAAGTGGCAGGATCAGAGCGGCCAGGACAAGTACTCCACCGAGGTGGTGCTGCGGCCTTATCGCGGCGAGCTGACCATGCTGGACGGACGTGGCGAAGGTGGCGGCGGATACGGCGAGGCTCAAGGGCAGCCCTACGATGCGGGTGGCGGCTTCGGAGGGTCGCAGGGCGGCGGCTCGAGCGGCGGGTTTGGCGGCGGTGGCCGGGATACCAGCCGCGACCTGGACGACGATATTCCATTCTAAGCGCGGCGCCGCGCCGGGCGCCTATGCTCGGCGAATGAAGGCCACATAGTCGGCTGGGAAGCCGAGGCGCTCGAGAGCTTCGCTCAGACGTTTCGCATAGGCTGCGTTGGCTTCGCCTGGCGCCGGCGCGTATAGCAGATTGTAGCAGAGGGCTGGCCGACGCCCGCCGTCAAGTAGGTGGGTCTCGACCGCCTCGGGTCGGTAGTCCTCAAGGCCAGGTGCGCCATAGAGTTTGTCAAGCTCCTCATGCATCAGGTCATAGAGCATGCCATAGGCCCTTGCGCCGGCCTCGGGAACCAGGGTGGCGCGGCGCCCAATACGCAAGCCGAAATCCTCCACGTAGGCCATCTTCGGATTCCGGGCCGCGACACCAGCCTCCGCCAGCACGGCTTCATCCATAAACAGCCCATAGAAGAACCCGGTCGCATGACGTAGGGGCATCGCTACGTCCCTAGTCTTCCCGCTTCTCGGCGGCGGCCAGCAGCGCTTCTTCGTACTCGGCCGAGTCGACCTGCAGGAGGGCACAGACGTGCCGCAGCATGGCGAACTCGTGCGCACTGACCTTGCCGTCCGCCAGCGCGATGGTCGTAACGATCTGAGGAATCAACTCGGCAGCCTCGCGCTGTTTGGCCAGGCGCTCGATCTTGTTGAGCAGGATATGCCGGCTTTCGGCTTCATCCTTGCGCAGCCGGTCCATGAAGTCGTCCAGGATGGCGATGGCTTTGTGCGGGTCGTAAAGCCGGAGGCGCTCCATGCGCGCCAGAAGATCATCGATGGCGAAGCGCTCGGAGAGCGCACTGTCGCCGTCGGCCAAGATGGTGAGCGCACAGGCAGCCATCGCTGCCTTCAGGAAGTCTTTGTCGCGGATGCCCGAAGCATCCCGCGCAAACAGCGATATTCGTTTAGCCACTGCGCCCCCTTCATCCGCCGTTCCAGCCCGACGTTCCCATAAGCATCGCACAACGCGCTTAAATTGACATGGACAATTGTATTTTCCGACGTTTCCGCCCTTTGCCGGCCAAGTCATCCCACGACGGCCTTGCTGCATTCCTTGGGCTATGCCGTCGCCGAGCTTGCCGTTACGCGCCATCCCCGCCGGCAGGGGCAACCCAAGAAGACACGGACTTGGTTGCCAACGTCATCGGACAGAGGCACATGTCAGACACAGGCCCAGGGCATGGGATTGCCCCTCGGCTCGGCGATGAAGAGACGAGCCCTGACTGGCGAGGCACATGAACAGCTCGAATCCGTAAATGTCTTCAGTCAGTTATCAGGCGGTCTGCGGCTCGATGTACCTGATCGGCCCCTCCGAGCCGTCGATCTCGAGCGAGTGCCTAGCTTGCGCCGCTCTCCAGCGGACGCGATCTCTCCTTGGCTGGACTCCTCGCTAAAGACTAAGCTTGGGTGTGATTGTTCGCACTTGCGAAAACTGTTAGTGTGCAGCGCAGCGGGGCTTGGACCATAGCAGAATTGCTGTGGGTTCGGGCGCTCGCCCAGTGAGGATGTTAGATTGAGCGACATTGACCGTGACGAGGAGGCCGCTTCCGGCGGCCAGCCCCCTAGCCGTGAACCTCCCAGCGCAACGCCGCCAGGCAGCTCCTCCGGCGAGGGCGGAGGGATAGGCGCCGTCTCCATCGAAGAGGAGATGAAGCGGTCTTACCTCGATTACGCCATGAGCGTGATCGTATCGCGAGCGCTGCCCGACGTTCGCGACGGTCTTAAGCCCGTTCACCGGCGCATTCTGCATACCATGAAGGAAGGCGGGTACGACTGGAACCGTCCCTTCCGCAAGTCGGCCCGCATCGTGGGCGACGTCATGGGTCAGTATCATCCCCATGGTGGCGAGGCGATCTACGACGCCATGGTACGCATGGCGCAGGACTTCTCCATGCGCCTGCCGCTGGTCGAAGGGCAAGGCAACTTCGGCTCCATCGACAACGACCCGCCGGCGGCCATGCGCTACACCGAGGCGCGTCTTGAGCGCGCCGCCAGCGATGCGATTCTGGAAGACATCGACAAAGACACGGTCGACTTCCAGCCCAACTACGACGAAAGCGCGCAGGAGCCGACGGTGTTGCCGGCGCGCATTCCCAATCTGCTGGTCAACGGCGCCGGCGGCATCGCCGTCGGCATGGCGACCAACATCCCGACCCATAACCTGGGCGAGGTAATCGACGCCTGCTTTGCCTATCTCGACAACCCCATGATCAGCATCGCCGAGCTGATGGAGTATGTGCCGGCGCCCGACTTCCCGACCGGCGGCATCATTCTGGGGCGCTCCGGGGTCAATGCGGCCTATCACACGGGCCGCGGCTCCATCGTGCTGCGCGGCAAGACCCACATCGAGGAGATCCGTAAGGACCGCGAAGCCATCGTGGTCACGGAGATTCCCTATCAGGTCAGCAAGGCGCGGATGATCGAACGCATCGCCGAGGTGGTGCGCGACAAGACGATCGAAGGCATCTCCGATCTGCGCGACGAGTCCGACCGCCAAGGCTTGCGCGTGGTCATCGAGCTGCGCCGTGAGGCCATGGCGGACGTGGTCTTGAATCAGCTCTTCCGCTATACGCCGTTACAGACCTCGTTCGGCGCCAATATGGTGGCGATCAACGCCGGCCGCCCGCAGGTCCAAAACTTGAAGGACCTGATTGGCGCTTTCCTCGACTTCCGCGAGGAGGTGATCGCCCGGCGCACCGCCTACGAGCTGGGCAAGGCGCGGGAGCGGGCACACGTTCTGGTCGGCTTGGCCATCGCGGTGGCGAACATCGACGAAGTGATCGCCCTTATCCGTGCGGCTCCGGACCCGGTTGCCGCCCGCGACGCCCTGAAGGCGCGCGACTGGCAGGCGGAGAGCGTGCGGCCACTGATCGAGCTGATTGACGAGCCGGGCCACCGCATCGCGGATGACGGCACCTACCGCCTCTCCGATGCGCAGGCGCGGGCCATCCTCGATCTGCGCTTGCAGCGCCTGACCGGCCTGGAGCGAGAGAAGATCGCCGAGGAGCTGGAAGGGATCGCAGCCAAGATCCGCGAGTTCCTCGCCATTCTGGCCTCCCGCGAAAAGCTCATCGCCGTACTGCGTGCGGAGCTTGAGGACGTCAAGGAACGCTTCGCCACGCCGCGGCGTACCGCGATCGAAGAGAACGAATTCGAGCACGATATCGAGGACCTCATCCCGCGTGAGGACATGGTCGTCACCGTGACCCACGGCGGTTACGTCAAGCGGGTGCCGCTCTCGACCTATCGGGCGCAGCGCCGCGGCGGCAAGGGGCGCTCGGGCATGGCCACGCGGGACGAGGATTTCGTCAGCCGCGTCCTGGTCTGCGATACTCATACGCCGGTGCTCTTCTTCTCCAGCCGCGGCATGGCCTACGTCATGAAGGTTTACCGCTTGCCGCTCGGCACGCCGCAGGCGCGCGGCAAGGCCTTCGTCAATCTGCTGCCGCTCGAGGATGGGGAGAGCATCACCACTCTGCTGCCGCTGCCTGAGGATACCGAGGCTTGGGAGCAGATGTTCATCATGTTCGCCACCTCGGCGGGCACGGTGCGGCGCAACCGGCTGAGCGATTTCACCAACGTGAAGGCCAACGGCAAGATCGCCATGAAGCTGGAAGAAGGCGCGCAGCTTGTCGGCGCACGGGTCTGCAGCGAAGACGATGACGTGCTGCTGGCCAGTGCCGCGGGCAAGGCCATCCGCTTCCCGGTTACCGACGTGCGGGTCTTCGCTGGCAGGGACTCGCAAGGCGTGCGCGGCATCAAGCTGGCGGACGGCGACCGGGTGATCTCCATGTCCATCCTGGGCCACATCGACGTCGAGACCGACGAGCGCGACGCCTTTTTCCTGCGCGACCGGGATGACTCGCAGCTGACCGAAGAGTCTCTTGCCCTAAAGCGCAGCCTCGACCCAGCGCGGGCCGAGGAACTGGCAGAGAAGGAGGAGTTCATCCTCAGCGTATCCTCCGACGGCTTCGGCAAGCGCACCTCGGCCTACGAGTACCGGATAGCCGGGCGTGGCGGCCAAGGCGTCGCCACCATGGAGCTCGGTCGTGCCGGTGGCGTGGAAGCCCGCGTGGTGGCGGCTTTCCCGGTCGGTGAAAACGATCAGCTGATGCTGATCACCCAGGGCGGGCAGCTCATTCGCACGCCGACCCATGACGTGCGTATCGCCAGTCGGTCGACGCGCGGTGTCACCTTGTTCCGCGTCGGCGAGGACGACCGCATCGTCTCCGTCGCCCATCTCGAGGACGAGAACGGGGCGCCCGACGACGGAGATGACGAACACGGCGAAGATGATCCCGGTGCAGGAGAGGGACCGGGCGGAAACCAGGAGGAGGCTGGCTGATCTCAGCCGGACGATAGGCCATGAGTGAGCGCATCGGCGTCTACCCGGGCACCTTCGACCCCATCACCTTGGGGCACACGGACATCATTCGCCGCGCCGCCCGGGTGGTCGATCATTTGATCATCGCAGTGGCGCGAAACGACGGAAAGGGCCCGCTTTTCCAGACGTCCGAGCGTGTCGAGATGGTCAAGAGTGTCCTCAACGGTGTCGACAGCAACGGGACGCATGTAGAGGCGCGGGCCTTCGACGGTCTTCTGATGCACTTCTGTCAGTCGGTCGGCGCCAGTGTCATCGTGCGCGGCCTGCGTGCGGTTTCCGACTTCGAGTACGAGTTCCAGATGGCTGGCATGAACGCCCGGCTCGACCCGAAGATCGAGACCATCTTCCTCATGGCTTCAGAGCGGCAGCAGTTCGTCTCTTCGCGTTTCGTCAAAGAGATCGGGCGCCTGGGCGGCGACATTTCCTCCTTCGTCGACCCGGTGGTGGCCGAGCGGCTAGGCGAAGCTTTCAGCCAGGAACGCGCCCGCACACTTTGCGGTCCCGACACCGGCCCCAGAGGCGGGCCGTTGAAGGACCAGGCCGCGGAGTAAGACGCGGGGGTGTGGGCTGGTGCCGAACGGCGCGCGAGCGTCAAGATGTCGGCTTGGCGCGGTTGACCGCCTCCCGGGGCGTGCCTATCTTCCGCGGCGCGAGTGGGCCCGTAGCTCAGTTGGTAGAGCAACTGACTTTTAATCAGTGGGTCGCAGGTTCGAATCCTGCCGGGCTCACCAGCCTTCCCAGCTTTTCGAACGAAGCGAGGTTAGCGAAGAAGCCGTCGCGCCGTACCCCGGATTGAATCCGGGGTAGGTGGTCGTACCGCTGCTTCGGCGCGGCAAGCCATCACAACGGCTGGAACTCACGTCCCGCGGCTTCACCAATCAGGACACGTCGCCGATCGGTGCCGCTGGGTTTAGTGAAGGCGGTTCGGGGCGGTGTCAAAGGCGCGGCCGACGATCGCCCGCTTGGCCTCTTGCTCAACTTCGCCCTAGACTACCATTCCCACACTGAGAACCTGGAATAGGAGCAGGGACATGGGAGAGAGCGTCTATAAGGTGATCGAGCTTGTCGGAACCAGCAGCGAATCCTGGGAAAAGGCCGCGGCCGCAGCGGTCGAGCGCGCCGGCGAGCACTTGCGCGAGCTGCGGATCGCCGAGGTGGCGGAACTCGACATGCAGATTGCCGATGGAAAGGTTTCTACCTACCGCGCCAAGGTGAAGGTCTCCTTCAAATACGAGGATGATCACTGATAGGACGGCAAGGCGGGGGGCTGGTTGGGGAGCCGCGGTAGACCCGACCTTACCCCTGCTCCAGTCGACCGGCAGGCGGGCAACGGGTTGGAAAGAGCCGCTACTTAGCGGCTAGGATCAGCGTCAGCTTTCGTGCCGACAACAGCCAGGGATGGCTCTTGGCCACCCTGGCGGCAAGGTACTGCATAGCCCGCCAATCGGGATCGGGGGCTTCGGCCAAGACCTGACAGGCGATGGCCCAGGCAAGAAGGTTTGCTTTTTTCGGCTCCGAGATGCTGGCTCCTCCAGCCTCCTTGACGAGCTCGGTGGTGGTTTCCAGTACAGGTGTCGTTTCTAGCTTGAAGTGTTCCATAGTGACCAATTCCCTCATCTATTGATTGCCCGCGCTGCCTGGCAACAATCTGAGCGAGGTTTGGCCTTGAGCAGAGACCGGAGTGGCCGTTTTGGCCTGTGAAAGCAGCACTAAGTGGTCGTTTTACCGTCTTTGAGTTGTGTTTAATCCAATTAACAATTGTCTTGCGAGTTTTTTTGTTCTCGAGTTCTTTGCCACACGTCTTGTGCATTGCCTATCTGTATGGCGCGCTACTCGGAGAGTGGGGTGAGTCGGAGCGCTTCTTGGAGTGTGGCAACGGCGGCCTGTGTGCCGCCTCTGCGCAGAACAGTCTCTTCGGTACGGGCGCACTGGACGACGGCTAGATCAAAAAAGAAAGGCGGTTCCTGGCATTGAAAACCGGGAACCGCCCTTTGGCTGCGTGAGTTGACCACGTAAAAGCTTATCGGCCGTACATTACGGTTATATGACAGGCTATTCCGCCACGACTCGCGCAGAAGGCTGACTCGCCTCCCAATGGTTGGTGCTTAACCACGGCGGATCCGTCTGCCTGCGAACCAGTTGAGCTGTCGCTTGACCCTGGCTTCTCCTTCGAGCGTATCAAGCGCTTCCAACGGCGTTTGCCCGCGCAAGAGGGGGTTGGGCGACTTCAACCAGAGCTCAGCTTGTTTGCTGTCTTCGAAGACCTCGGCGGCTTTTGCGATGAGCCGCTCGTTGGCGTTTTCCTGCATGAGCGTCACTCCCTTTTTCGACGATTGGCGAAAGAGTAACAGCGACCTATTGTGGTACTTTGGCACGTCTGTGGATTCTGCGTGAAATGAATCCAGGGAAGCGTGGGATTGGGTTCACAAGGCGACGCACTGCACAACTCGCAAAGAAAAAGAGCGGCCCGCTGGACCGCCCTGAAGTCAGAACTGGGAAAGGGACGTTGTGCTTGCAACAGCCAAGAGGTAGCTGCCGCGCACCCGGCGGCAAGATGGTCAGAGTGTCGCAGCGTCGGAGTTGGGACGGCTCGATACGCCCGTTGCGCTGCTATACGGCTAAGCCAGCCTGCATGCCCTCATACACAGCCTCTTCAGCAGACCGCGGCGACAGGCAGTCGCCGACCAGGTGGAGATCAATGGGCAGATCTTCGAGTGCGTCTTCCAACTCTGTGCAAGGCGTACCACCTTGCGCCAGGACGATGGTGTCGACCTCTTCGCAGAGGATGGCATCGCCGGTGACGCTGTGAAGCAGGTAGGCGGTATCGCCGTCGGCGCCGAAGAGGCGAGCGTAAGGAATGACCTCAACGCCGAGACGGTGCAGCTTGCCAGCCCAGTGGTCGCGCAGGTAGGGCTGAATCTCTTGACCGGCGTGCAGGCCGTTGACCGCCAGGCGGACGTGGCAGCCCTCCAATGCCAGCTTCTCGGCCAAGCCCATGCCGACCCAGTCGCAGCGCCAGTCGGCGACCAGCACGCGGCTGCCGGTATTGGCCTGCCCGTTCAGCACTTGCCAGGCGTCGAGGATATGCGCGTCTTCCTTACCCTCGATGGGTGGCCAGTAGGGCAGGGCACCGGTGGCGAGGATAACGGCGTCGGGTGCTTCGCGCTCGATCACGGCGCGGTCGACGGCGGCGTTGGTCCGGGCTTCGACGCCGAGCCGGGCGAGTTCGCTTTCGAGGTTGGTGATCAGCCCGCCAAACTCGGCTCGCCCCGGCAGCAATTGAGCCAGCAAGGCTTGGCCGCCCAGGCGGGATCCCTTCTCTAGGAGCTGCACCTGATGGCCGCGACGGGCAGCGGTGACCGCGGCCTTCATGCCGGCCGGCCCCCCGCCGGCGATGAGAATGCGTTTGGCCTGCGGTGCCTTCTCGATGGTGCCGTAGCGCCGCTCTCGGCCGGAGACCGGATGCTGAATGCAAGAGATCGAGACGCCGTTATGAAAGTGGCCGATGCAGGCCTGGTTGCAGCCGATGCAGGCGCGGATGTCGTCGAGCTTTCCGTCGCGCGCTTTTGCCGGCATGGCTTCATCGGCGATCATTGCGCGGGTCATGCCGCAGACATCGGCCATGCCGTCAGCCAGAATCCGTTCGGCAATCTGCGGCTGGTTGATGCGGCCGGCGACGAAGACAGGCAGGCCGACGGCCTTGCGCAGGGCCTGTGCCTTTGGGGCGACGTAGCCTTGCTCGATCTCCATGGGTGGCACCACGTGGACCGAGCCGCCGAGCCCAGCCATCGAGCCGATGGTGGTGCTGACGTAGTCGATCAGCCCTTGGTCTTTCAGGGCGGTGACAACTTCGGACACGTGCGCCTGCTCTAGCCCGCCGTGCTCGACCTCCTCGACCGAAATACGGATGCCGACGACGCGCTCCTCCCCCATGGCCTGGCGTGCCGCGGCGAGCGCTTCGGCCAAGGGGCGTAGGCGGTTCTCGAAGCTGCCGCCGTAGCGGTCGCTGCGCAGGTTGGTCTCGGGGTTGAGGAACTGAGCGAAGAGTAGACCGTGGCTGACCGACAGTTCGACCCCGTCCAATCCAGCCTTGGCAAAGCGGCCGGCTGCCGCCCCGCAGGCGTCGATGATTTCTTCCACCATGGTCATCGGCATGGCCCGCGGCATGGTATGGAAGCGTTGATCGGGGATCGAGGACGGGGCGAAGACTGGACTGCGCAGCCCGCCTTGCATGCGCTTCGAGCAGCGTCCGGCGTGGGAGAGCTGAGCAAAGATCCTGGCGCCGTGGCGATGCACCGCCTCGGCCAGCTTGGCGTATCCCTCGATGCAGCCGTCCGTGTGAGCGAGCAACTCCTGCCCATCGCTCATGGCGCTTTCGTGGAAGCGTGCTGCCTCCGTGACGATGAGCCCCACACCGCCCTTTGCCCGCGCCTCATGATAGGCGATGAGGTCCGGGCCGATCATCCCGTCGTGCGCCAAGAGGGTCTGATGTCCGGTGGAGAGGATCCGGTTGCGGATCTCGACGCCTCGAATAGTCAGCGGCGTGAAGAGCTTCTGGAACTTTGGCGCTGTCCCGCCCGCCATGGCGCATGCCTCCTTCGCGCTTCTTTCCGCCGCGTGAACGTTCAAGGCTAGACCCTGCACGGCGCATCGAAAAGCGCAGCAAGCGGGAACCCGGGCTGCGCAGGTGGAGGGCGGCCAACTCTCCCGTTGCGAGTATCATCGCGGGTGGTGAGAGAAGCGATCAGGGGGTGTTCCAATGGCACTGCATTTCGAGCGCGAGGAGTTTGCCGCACGTATCGCGGCGGCGCGGGCCAAGCTCAAGGAAGAGGATCTGGCGGCGGTCCTGATTTTTGCGCAGGAGAGTCACTACTACCTCACGGGCTTCGACACCGGGGGCTGGGTGTTCTTCCAGTGTGCGGTGCTCACCGCCGACGACACGCCCATCACGTTGCTGACGCGAAAGCCGGACTTGGAACAGGCTCGGCGTACATCGGTCATCGAAGATATCCGCATCTGGTTCGACGCCGAGGGTGCCAACCCAGCTGAAGACGTGAAGGCGATCTTGGCGGAGAGGGGGCTGGAGGGCGCTCGGGTCGGCATCGAGCTGACGACCCACGGACTGACGCCGGCCAACTACGTGAAGGTCGAGCGCGCTTTGTCCGGCTGGTGCGAACTCGTTGATGCCTCCTTGGTTGTTCGCTCGCTACGCTTGGTGAAGTCCCCGGCCGAGATTGCCTATGTCCGCCGCGCCGCCGAGTTGGCCGATGCCTCGCTCACCGCCATGGTCGAGACCGCCGGCCCCGGCGTCTTCGAAGGCGATATCGCAGCCGCCGGCGATGTTCCTATCCTGACAGGTGGCGGCGACCTCGCGGCCTCGGGCCCGGTGCTGGGCTCCGGTGATCGGGCATTGCTCATCCGCGCGGCGACCGGGTTCCGCACCCTCGACGATGTCGACCAACTGACATTGGAGTTCGGCGCCTGCTATCGCCGCTATTGCACCTGCCTAATGCGCACCGTGGCGATCGGTAAGCCGAACGACGATCAGCGGGAGATGTTCGAAGTGACCAAGGAGGCGATCGCCGCAATGACGGAGGCAGCGAAGCCCGGCCGGCCAATGGGTGAGATCGACGATGCCCACCGCCGCGTCTTCGACGCGAACGGCTATGGCCATGCGCGCATGGCGGCCTGCGGCTACTCCCTCGGCGCCACCTATCGGCCGACCTGGATGGACGTGCCGCCCATGCTCTACAGCGGCAATCCTTTGGAGATGGCGCCCGGCATGGTGCTCTTCCTCCATGCCATTCTGATCGATGCAGAGAAGAACCTGGCCATGTCGCTCGGCCATACCCTGCTGATTCACGAGACCGGCGCCGAGGTGCTTTCGGCGCTGCCGCAGGACTACATCGTCTGCGACTGAGCTTCAGGGGTTGGGACGGCGCGCCCGCTGAGTGCCGAAGAACTGGGCGATCATCAGCAGCACGATGGAGACCAGGATCAGGCAGGTCGAAATCGCCGCGATGGTCGGATCGATCTGGTCGCGCAGGGCATTGAACATGCGCCGGTTCAAGGTCGCGTTCTCGCCGCCGGAGATGAACATGGCGACGATCACCTCGTCGAGCGAGGTGATGAAGGCGAAGAGCGCGCCGGAGATCACCGAGAAGCGGATCTGCGGGAGGGTGACGGTGAAGAAGGCACGCAAGCGCGAAGCGCCGAGCGAACGAGCCACCATCTCCTGGTTCATGTCATAGGTCTGCAGGCCGGAGGAGACCGTCACCAGCACGAAGGGGATGGCGAGCGTGGAGTGGGCGATGATCAGGCCAAGCAGCGTGTAGTTCAGGTGCATCTTGGCGAAGAGGTAGAAGACACCGATGGCGATGAGGATGATCGGCGTCATCAGCGGCATGACCAACGCGATGCGGATCAGGGTTGCGAAGCGCATACCGCTGACGTGCAGGCCATAGGCGGCCGCCGTGCCCATTGGTGTGGCCACCAGCACGGTGAAGAAAGCTGCCTTCAGGGAGACGTAGGTCGCCTCCCGCCACTCCAACGAGCCGAAGTAGTTCTCGTACCAACGCAGCGACCAGTTGCGCGGCGGGAACTCGAGATAGATCGAGTCCGAGAAGGACATGGGGATGACGATCAGCGAAGGCAGGATCAGGAACAGCATGACCAGGCCGCACCAGAGGTAGAGCCACAGCCGTTGCAGGTGCGTGATCTGGGTTTCGGAGGCGGGTCGATTGAGCATCAGCGCGGCCCTGCCATGATCTTGTCGAGCCGGAAAGCCTTGTTGAGGACGTAGAGCAGACCCAGGGTCACGATCAGCAGCACCACGCCGAGCGCACTGGCAGCACCCCAGTTGGCATAGAGGTTGACGCTGGTCTCGATGCGCATGGCCCACATGATGGTCTTGCCGCCGCCAAGCAGAGCCGGGGTGACGTAGAAGCCGAGGCAGAGCACGAAGACGAGCACGACACCGGCGAAGAGCCCCGGCAGGGAAAGCGGAAAGAAGACCTGCCAGAACGCGCGGGTCGGGCTGGCCCCCAGATTGGACGCGGCCTTCAGATAGTCGCGGTCGATCGACTTCATGGCCGCGAAGAGCGGGAGCACCAGGAAGGGTAAGAGAATGTGCACCATGCCGATCACCGTGCCGGTGAAGTTGTGCACTAGGCGCAGCGGCTCATCGATGATGCCGAGATCGATCATCCAGGTGTTGATCAAGCCTTGGCGCTGCAACAACACCAACCAGGCGTAGGTGCGTACCAGGAGCGAGGTCCAGAACGGCAGGATGACGAAGATCATGCAGATGCCTGCGGCCCGCTGGGGCAGCTGCGAGAGCATGTAGGCCAGCGGATAGCCCATCAGCACGCAGGCGCCGGTGACGATGAAGCTGATCTCGAAGGTGGTCTGGAAGGTGCGGATGTAGGAACGGCTGCCCCACATGCGCTCATAGTTCTCGAAAGTCAGGGCACCTTGGGCATCGAAGAACGACAACCAGAACAGCCAGCCCACGGGAATGAAGACGACCAGTCCGACCAGGAGCAGCGCCGGCGAGCAAAGGCCGAACATCTGCCAGCGTTCACGGCGCGCGTCTTCGGCCAGGCCGTCCGCATTGGTGCCGGCGGACACCGGGACCGGGGTCTCGCGAGGGATCGCCGTCATGACTGTGCCGGCACCAGAATAGTGTCTTCGGGGTGAAGGCCGAGGCGGATCGGCTGGCCGCGCTCCGGCACCACGGCCAGGGCTTCTCGTCGGCTGGGGCTGCGCACTGCGATCTCGGCACCGCCGTCCAGCGACACATAGAAGAGGAAGCTCTCCCCCTGGTAAACCAGCTCTTTGACCGTGCCGGTCAGGCAGTTGAGATCGCCGCCGCTGCCGTTGGTCAGAACCTCGAGCTTCTCGGGCCGCACCACTAAGAGCTGGTGCCCGCC
The DNA here is from genome assembly GCA_028279885.1 of Rhodovibrionaceae bacterium. GTDB lineage: Bacteria > Pseudomonadota > Alphaproteobacteria > Kiloniellales > DSM-21159 > JANQMX01. The sequence goes on from JANQMX010000097.1 coordinate 15,524, forward strand.
GGCGCTGGGCTGTTCCGCCAGGCGCAAGGGCGTTCCGTTGAGCCGCGCTTCGTTTCGCTCCACCTCGACCGGCAAGAAGGAGGACTCGCCGATAAAATCGGCGACGAATTGGCTGCGCGGGCGCTCGTAGAGCTGCTTGGGCGCGTCGAGCTGCATGAAGCGGCCATCGTTGATCACCGCCACCCGGTCCGACATGGTCAGCGCCTCGCGCTGATCGTGCGTCACATACACGGTGGTCATGCCGAGTTGCTCATGCAGATGCTTGATCTCGATCTGCATCTGCTCGCGCAGCTTCTTGTCGAGTGCGGAGAGCGGCTCATCCATCAGGAGAATCCGTGGCTCGAAGACGATCGCCCGCGCCAGGGCGACCCGTTGGCGCTGTCCGCCGGACAGCTGATCGACGCGTCGCTCCATGAAGGCGCCGAGCTGTACCAGGTTCAGCGCGCGTTCGACCCGTTGTGCGATGTCAGCGCTGCCGACGCCGCGCAGCTTCAGAGGATAGGCGACGTTGTTGAAGACGTTCATGTGCGGGAAGAGGGCATAGTTCTGGAACACCATGCCGACCCCGCGTTTGTGCGGCGGCATGCGGATGACCTCTTCGTCGCCGAAGCGGACGCTGCCGCAATCGGGCCGGGAAAAGCCGGCCAGGACCATCAAGAGCGTCGTCTTGCCGGAGCCCGAGGGGCCAAGCAGAGTAATGAACTCCCCGCTGGCCACTTCCAAGCTGACATCATCCAAAGCCTTGAAGCGGCCATAGGATTTGGTAATGCCGCGAACGGATATGGGGAGAGAGAGTTGCGTCTCGGACATTCGATTTACCGGCTTGCGTGTCTGCGCGTTCCGTCACCGACATTCACGCATCAGCGTGGCATGCCCCCGCGCTTTGGGGCAGCACTCGGCAACGGCAGGTCCATCCAGGAGAACCGGGACGATGCCAAAGGCACCGTCCCGGTGTAAGCCGCAGGGAAGCTGCAGTCTTATTCCTGAATCATCTCGTCGAAGCGCTCTTGCAGCTCGTCGATCTTGCCGATGTAGAAATCCGACTTCAGCACCAGTTGGTTCTTGGCGTTCTGCGGTGAGGAGTTCACGGCGTCTGCGACTTCTGGCGAGATCTTCCCGGTATCGAAGGCTGCTTCGTTGGTCGGGCCGTAGGTGATGTACTGCGGTAGGTTCGCCTGGTTGTCTGCCTTGAGGAACTCGTTGATGACCTTCATGGCCAGTTGCTTGTTCGGAGCACCTTTGGGAACCACGAGGCAGTCGAAGTCCATAACGCCCTGATTGAAGGTGAGCGCGGCTGACGCGCCGTCATCGATGGCCGAAGAGATACGGCCGTTCCAGATGCTGATCATGTCGACTTCGCCGTCCTTGATCAGCTGCGCGGACTGTGCGCCCGAGCGCCACCAGACTGCCACGTGCGGCTTGATCTCTTCCAGCTTGGCGAAGGCGCGATCCAGGCCCTCGTCAGTCGAAAGCACGTCGTAGACCTGGTCCATCGGCACGCCGTCGGCCATCAGCGCCGCTTCCAGATTGTAGTAGGGCTTGGCGTACATGGCGCGGGCGCCGGGGAACTTCTCGACGTCCCAGAAGTCAGCCCAGGTTTGCGGGCCGTCGTCGCCGAACTTGTCGGTGTTCCAGCCGATGACGGTCGAATAGTAGAGGACGCCGATCCAGTGGCTGTCGACCACGGCCGGATTGACGCCGGTGGTGTCGATGACGCTGTAGTCGAGCGGCTCGATGCGGCCTTCGCTCTTCAGGATGACGCAGGTATTGGAGCCTTGTTCGGTGATGTCCCACTTCACGGCATTCGCCAGAACCTGCGCGCGCACGTCGGCAATACCGTTGGTCGTGTCTTCCCGGATGGTGATGCCGAGCGCTTCCTCAGCCGGGTTCATCAGCGCCTTGCGTTGCGCTTCCTGCAGTGAGCCGCCCCATGACGCGAAGGTCACGCTATCCTCGGCCAAAGCGGGCGATGCGACCGCAATCGCACCGGCGGCTGCAGCGCCAAGCGCCCAGCCAAATGAGTCACGGATGCCCATGTTTGTTCGTCTCCCTGTATTCGGATTCATTAGTGGCGTAATGATAGCCAGGCTTTTTGGGCTCTGTAAACTTTTTGCGCCTGTGCTTCAACTATGCTGAAAAACGAATCTTCTTTCAGGTACGGGTGCTTAACAATTTCAACACGACCATGAATGGCAGCTAAAAGGGAGGCGTTTATATGGACAGCTCGGAGGCAAGGCGGCAACTGCTCGATTGGATCGCCGCGGATGAAGCGCGGCTGATTGAGTTCTTCTCTGGGTTCGTTCGGGCTAAGAGCCCCAATCCACCGGGCGATACTCGAGAAGCGGTGGCTCATATCCGCGCGCTGTTAGATGGCGAAGGCTTGGACTACCGTATCATCGATCCGCACCCAGAGTATCCCAACGTCGTGGCGTCCTTCGATGGTGAGGCGGTGAACGCAGACGGCGGTCGGCACCTCGTTCTCAACGGGCACATCGATGTTTTCCCGGCCGGCGAGCACGAGACCTGGAGCCACGGCGGCCCCTGGAGCGGGGCGGTGGTCGACGGCAAGGTCTGGGGTCGCGGGGCAGCGGATATGAAGTGCGGCACCACGGCCTCGATCTTCACCTACCTCTATCTGCATCGTCTGCGCGAAAGGCTGAAGGGCCGTCTCACTCTCACGGCGGTGTCGGACGAGGAGACCTTCGGGCCTTACGGGGCACGCTATCTGATGGAGCATCATCCGGAAGTGCACGGCGACTGCCTGCTCAATGGTGAGCCTTCGAGTCCCTACACCATCCGCTTCGGCGAAAAGGGGCCGCTGTGGCTGCGCTTCACCATTCAGACCAAAGGAGCACACGGCGCCTATACGCACCTGACAGCAAGCGCCACCAAGCTCGCCGCCAAACTGATTGGCGATCTGGAAGAGCTGACCGAGCTAGACACGCCTGCGCCCGGCAACGTGGGCCCGGTGCTGGAACGCAACGCTGCCGTGACCGACAAGGCGCAAGGCGCCGGTGCCGCCGCAATCGTGCAGAAGGTGACGGTCAACATCGGTACGATCGAAGGTGGTATGAAGGTCAATATGATCCCTAGCGAATGCAGCTTCGAGGCCGACATCCGCTTTCCCATCGGCCTAGAAAAGCAGCGAGTGCTCGACAAGGTCATCGAGATCGCCGACCGCTACCCGGAGGCCAGCTTCGAAGAGATCAACTTCAGTGCACCGAGCTGGTGCGATCCGGACAACGACATGCTGCACATCTTGCGTGCCAACGTGAAAGCGCTGAAGGGCTACGTGCCCGAGCCAATCGTCTCGCTCGGTGGCACCGATGCGCGTCTCTGGCGCTACCGGGGCATCCCGGCGCTGGTCTATGGACCCTTCCCCCGCAACATGGGGACCGGCGACGAGCATGTTGAGATTGAGGAGTTTCTGCATATCGTGCGCAGCCATGCGCTCTCGGCCTTCGATTACCTGGCTGCGGATTAGCTGCACGCTGTTGCTTGGCGCGGTGTTGATCGTGCCGGCGGTCCGGCACACGCCTGCAGCCGCTGACCCTCTTGCAGTGGAGATCGAAGCGGAAGATCTGGGTTGGGTCGCGGCTGCCAAGGCGAAGAGTGTGCGCGTGGGTCATGCGCTCCGGGACGCTGTCCATGAGCGATGTTGGTTGAGCCCTGCCGATGCGCGGGCTGCTGCCGAGCAAGCGTTCGTTCGGCGCGATGTTCGTCCAGTCGGTGACGACGAAGAAAAGGAGCCTGACTTGCTGGTTGCGCTCGAAATCAGCGGCCACGAGATCTCCGAGACTTACTGTGTCGTCGTCGTCCGTGCGGACGTCTTGCTGCACGACGCTTTTGAACGGACGGACGGAGCTTTTCCGATCGTTTCCACCTCCTGGCGGATCCTTTGGTCGGATACCGCGCTTTTGAGCGGGCCGCGAGATGGGATGAGCGAGCGAGTCAGGGGCGAAGTCATTGACCTGTTGGACGCTTTTGCGACAGCCCGTATCCAGCGGATTGAGCGCATTGCCGCCAAGCTGACGGAGCGGAAGGGCCGGGAGGCGGCGGAAAGCTGGCGTGGCTCATTAGGCGAATGAGGCGTTGCCAAATCGACTTCTCCTACGTGGCCGCGCTTTGGCTTTGCAGATCCTTAGGGTCCTTCCTAGTATGCCAGTATAGATCTTGCGTAACCCTGGAACGGGCCGCGCAACAGAAGAGGGAAAGCGTCGTGCCGCATCGAAGCTTCGCGTGGATCGCCTTCATTGCCGTCGTCCTGACAGCTGCGCCGGCGGTGGCGCAGGAGTGCGCGCGCGAGGTGGAGGAGATTGGCGATCGCCTCGGCATCGAAGTGATCTCGCCCGAGTTCTTCACCGATCTCGATGCTATACCCAGCATCAGCATCGATCGAACCAGGGAAAGCGATGCCGAGCTTTTCGCCGAGATCCAGACGCCCGAGGCGCAGATGGCTCGCAGGGTGACCGGGCAGATCGATGTCACTGGTGCTGGCCCGCGAGAGACGCTGTGGGTTCATGACTATGATGCACCGGATGTGCTGCTCGCGCGGTCTCGCCTGGTCGGCGCGCGCACCTTCTCGCTGCTCGGTCGCGAAGACTTTTGCCGCCGCGGCTTAGAAGAGGCCAAGGCAATCTTGGCGCCTCTGCTCGATCAGTAGAGGGCGGGCCAGCGGCGGGCGTTCGCCTTATCTTCCAGACAGTTCGCCAGACTGCCCTCTGGCCAGGTGAGTCTGAGCCGTGCCGTGGCATGGCAAGGGTTTGCCGGGCGGTCCGGCTTGCCGTCAGCTCTTTGCCGTCAACATTAAGGCGGGGCCGGCATAACGGCCTTGACCTCGGTTGAGCTGTCGGGAGAAGGAAAGGGGATGACGGCGTCGGTCGACCCTATGCTCCGCCAGCAGTTCCTTGGCGGCATGAGCAACGCCGCTTGCACGGTGAATGTTGTGACCACCGACGGCGTGGCGGGCCGCGCCGGCGTTACGGTTTCCGCCATGTCCTCGGTTTCCGCGGACACGGCGAAGCCGACGCTTCTGGTCTGCGTGCATCAGCGGAGTCAGGCAGCCGAGGCGATTCGCAAAAACGGCGTCTTTTGCGTCAACGTGTTGCGCGACGACCAGTCCTATATCTCCGATACCTTTGCCGGTCGCTTCAAAGGCGAGTTTGACGACAAGTTCGACTGTGCCGAGTGGAGTGTTCAGACGACCGGCGCGCCGAGAGTGGTCGATCCGCTTGTGGCCTTCGACTGCCGCCTGGTGCACCATGATCGGGTCGGCACACACTATGTCTTCTATGGCCAGGTCGAGGACATCTTTGTCGCCGAAAGCGGCTCTCCCCTGATCTATGCCAATCGTGCCTATGGTGTCGCCTCCCGTATCGAAGCGGTGCCGACGGCGAAGGCAAGACAGGAGAGCGCGGTCGGCACCTTGTCGATCGGCTGTCTGCATGCCGTCGGGCCTTACATCCTCCCTCAGCTAATTTCCCGCCTGCAGGGCGATCATGGGGCGCTGGACCTGCGGCTGGTGGAAGGCGATCAAAGGCGAATACAGGAGAGTCTTCTGACCCGTGAGTGCGAGCTGGCGCTGGTCTACGATCTCGACCTCGCCGAAGGTCTGCGCCGAGAGCGACTGACCGAACTCACCCCCTATGTGTTGCTGGCAGAAGGCCATGCTCTGGCCCATCGGTCTGAGCTGACACCGCACGACCTGGCGGACGAGCCGATGGTCTTGCTGAACGCGGCGCCCAGCCGAGAGTACTATCTCTCCATCATGCGAAATGCTGGGGTCGAGCCCAAGGTAGCCTTCCGCTCCGCTTCATTCGAGATGGTGCGTGGCCTTGTCGGGCACGGTCTCGGTTACGCGCTGCTGGCGACAAAGCCCGCTGCCGCGATGACCTACGATGGCCGTGCCGTGGTTGCCCGGCCGCTGGCCGTCGACGCCACGTCCAGTCCCGTGGTGCTGGCCTATCGGGCTGACGGCGAGCTCTCAGCTCTCGCGCAGCACTTCGCTCGTCTCTGCCGCGACGTCTTTGCCACGGACTAACTTGTGCCGACCAGCTTTCGGAGTTCTCACGGATGACCTTCTCCATCGTTGCCCGCTGCAGCGAGACCGGCATGTTCGGCGTCGCCGTTTCTTCTTCCTCGCCCGCCGTGGCGGCGCGCTGCGCTTTCGCACGAGCGACCGTCGGGGCCGTCGCCAGCCAGAACATTACCGACCCGGCGTTGGGCCCGCGTGCGCTGGAGCTCATGGCGGCCGGCGCGTCGGCCGAAGAGGCAATCTCCATTCTCCGTCGCAGCGGACCCAACATGGTCTATCGCCAGCTCTTGGTCGTGGACGTACAAGGAGGCGCAAGCGTCCATTCCGGTGCGCGCGCTCTTGGCGTCTCCGCAGATGCCGCCGCCAAGGGGGTGGCCAGCGGCGGAAACCTTTTGGCAAACGAAGGCATCCCGCAGGTGATTGTCGACAGCTTCTTGGCAAGCAGCGGCCCGTTGGGAGACCGACTGCTCACGGCCATGCAGGCGGCCGTGGACGCTGGCGGTGAAGAAGGGCCTATTCACTCGGCAGGCATGCTGCTGGTTCGGGACGTCGCCTGGCCGGTGGCGGACCTGCGTATCGACTGGACGGATGGCTGCCCCATCGCGGAGCTGCGGCAGCTCTGGGCGCTTTACCAGCCGCAGCTCGAAGACTACGTGACGCGCGCACGCGATCCGGCCAGCGCGCCGTCTTACGGCGTGCCAGGCGACCAATGATCAGACACAATTCGGCAGCGCCGGCAGCGAACCTGGGCTGCAGGACGTTGGGCTGACCGGCTATGCCATTGCGGTTTACTCTTCGACAGTTGGAGTACTTCGCAGCCGTGGGCGAAGCGGGGTCGATTGCGGCTGCGGCGGAGCGCATCAGCGTTTCGGCATCGTCCATCTCTGCGGCGATCTCCCAGCTGGAGGAGGAGTTCGGTATCCAGCTGTTCGTTCGCCAGCATGCGCAGGGCTTATCGCTGACGCCCGGTGGCCAGCGTTTTTTCCGTGCCGTCAAAGCGTTGCTGGACGACGCTGGCTCCTTACACGGCATTGCCAGCGATATCGCTGAGCAGGTGCGGGGACCGATCACGATCGGCTGCCTGGTCACCCTTGCCCCTTTCGTCCTGCCGGCTTTGCGCAAGCGCTTTGAGGATGAGCATCCGACCGTATCGGTGCGGCAGGTGGAGGCCCATCAACTCGACCTCTTCGGTCTGCTGCGGCGGGCGGAGGTTGACGTGGCTCTGACGTATGATCTCGACGTTCCGCAAGACATTTCCTTCTCGCCCTTGGCAGAGTGGCCGCCGCACGCGCTTTTGGCTGCCGGCCATCCCCTGGCGAAGCGCAGGTCGGTTGCGCTGCAGTCGCTTGCTCCGGAGCCCCTGATCCTTCTCGACCTGCCACTCAGCCGCGACTACTTCATGTCACTCTTTCAGCAGCATGGATTGCGGCCGTCGATTGCCGAGCGTGTCGGGCATCTGCCGATGGTGCAGACGATGGTTGCCAACGGCTTTGGCTATAGCATCCTCAATGTGCCGCCAATGAGCGACCGTGCTCCGGACGGCAGGCCGCTCGTCTATGTGCCAATCGAGGGCGCGCTCCGTCCCCTGAAGCTCGGCTTGATAGCCATGCGGGGAGAGCGAAAGGCACGGGTTGTCGCGGCATTCGAGGAGCAGGCACGCAACAGCCTCGCTACAGTGTAGCGCCCAGAAGCGGCTTCCAGTAAAAGGAACGGCTGACGCACGTCCGCTGCCTGGATTTTTTTCCACGGCCGGTTGCCCTAGGCGGCGGTGACGAGACCTGTGTTGTCCCCTGTACTTACAAAGTTAATAAATCACAATGCTGCCGTGAATTATCAAAATTACACCTTTAAAGAGACATTTTTGGAAAAATAATACTTTCCAATGTTAGAATTCCCTAGTTTCTTAGTGGCCTTCTTCACTGACGAACGACGGTTTCGCTCAGCGAATTGTGCGGCGAGTCGGGTAGGGATCCGACTCCAAACCAGAGGCGTGGCGAAACGGGGCGCGTTGTCTCGCCGAGCGTACTAAGGGGATTTGGGGCTTTGGAGGGCTGCAATGAAGGTCCTTGTTGTCGACAATCATGAAGACACACTGACACGTCTTGACCAAGCCTTGCGCCGTGCAGGGCATCAGGCTGTTTTGGCCAGACACTGCGAAAGCGCCGAGAGCTTGTTGGCGGAAGGGCGGTTCGAAGCGCTGGTGATCAATATCGTCGTGCCGGAACTGTCCGGTGTGGAGATCGTTCGGTCGATGCGGCGAGAACGGCGGAGCTTGCGGATAGTCGCCATGTCGGGTGAAGAGATCGGTTATCCTGCGATCATGGGACTGAAAGCGGCGCAGGCTCTTGGCGCCGACGCTGTGCTCTACCAGCCTTTCAGTGACGAAACGCTGATGGAAGCGTTGCAGCCGATTTGAAGCAGAAGGACGCGGCGCGTTCTTTGCGGAGATGAGTTCTACTCCCTCTCTTCCGTCAGCTTCACGAGCTCGACAAGGCCGTCGACGATCAACTCGAACTGGTCCTGCGGCAAGCCCTCCAACCGTTCGACGATCCTCAGCAAGGGGTCGTCCGCCAAGCGCGCGCGTCCACGCTCCGTCAACACCACGAGGCTGGTCCGCGCATCGTTACCGGTTTCGTAACTGACATAGCCGGATTGCCGCAGGTGACCGATCGATTGAGATGCGCTTGACGGCGTCACTTGGTGGTAACGTGCGAAGGCACCGATCGACCGAGCTTCGGCCGCAGCTTGGGAGAAATAGCGCAGGGCGCTCCACTGAGTCCTCGTGAGTCCTGAGCGTTGGGCCGAGCGAATGAAGGCGCGGGTGACCATCTCGATCAGCTCCCCCGCAGCGTAAGCGGCCCGCTGGCGCGATTGCGTCTGGTCAGTCATTTGTTGAACAGGAACCGCTCCGAGGAACTTCCGATGGCTCTTCGCCGCAATGCACCGTTGCAGTGGTCAACGGTGCGGGTCCTACGCTCCTTTGTCCGCAAATCCAGCTCCCGACCCCTCGTGTCGCCAGCGTTACAACGTGGCTGCCGGCAAGTTATTCACGCTTCGATGTTGTTCTGCAGCCTGCTTGGCGCTCGCTAGAATAGTGGGGAATACAGCCGCTGCAAGAAATACCATCGCCGTATTTGGCGTATTTTTATATTAGCAGCTAATATTAGTGCAAAGAACGCCTTTGCTCTGCAGCTATTGGCCGTCAAAACCAAGTGCGGCTTAAAACAAACACTTGGGTGTTTGGCTGCGCGCTTTGGTCGAGACAGTTCTGGACCAACGGTTATTGCTGGTCACAGCGTCGGAGACTGCGCACGTGCGCGCGCGCACCCCGCGGTGACGTGTCGCTTGCGGGAGCCAGGGAAGCGGCCTTGATCTGGCGATTAACCAGGGGTTGTTTGTGTGGCGTGGAGTTTCGCCGAAGGACGCGGATAGGGCCTCAAACTGGTGCGGCAGGCAGGAAAGACTGGCTACGGGGCACGATGACCCGCATGAAGCGCTCCAGCCGCTGGCTCGCCGCTTCGGCACTCTCATTCTGCCGCACCGGTGTCACCAACCGCAGCATGGCACCGTCGGTGCGCTGCGTCGCAATACCATCCAGCAGCAGGTGCCACTTCACCTGCCACTGATTGACCAACTGTTTCCCGCGCTGATCGAACCAATAGTAAACCAGCTGGCGCGTGTTGCCTCGGCTGATGAGCACTTCGTTCACCGTGATGGGGTTTCCATCGGCGCGTACGCCCTCGATAGACCTCTGCGTGTGCGATTCGATACGCCAGCCGTCGCCGGGGATGCAGGCGCGGGGCGAGTGCACGGCTTCTCCTTTACGTTGTGATTCGTAATAGGAGATGTAGTAGTTGATCGGCGCGCTCTCGTCCGGGTGCGTGAAGTCCGCCAGCAGATAGTCTGTCAGGCCAAGAGTCTCCAAGATCTCGCGGTCCAGTGCGCTCCGCCGGCCGACCCAGCCTTCCGTGGCAACCGGGAAGGCGGCAAAGGTGAGGCGCGACGGGACGGTGTCGTTGCGATTGGCGAGCTCGGTCACGGCCCAGGAACTCGCAACCAGAACAACAGCACTGGCGATCAGCGGCTTGGACAGCTCGAGACGACGCAGCGTTTCCGGGCCGCTTTCCCAGCGGGGCGGCTCGAGATCGAGGCTCTGGGCCAACGGGCGCCGCGCGCCGGACAGGCGCTGCAGGACCCATGCCAGGATGAAGAGGATGACGACACATGCCATGAAGATGACCCAGCCTTCGAACGCATGCAGGAAGCCCTCGGCGTGCTCGATGCCGTAGTTGTCAACCAACAGCCCGATAACGCCTATGCGGAAAGAGTTCATCAGGATGGTGATCGGCACTGTGGAGATGAAAATCACCGCTTTGTGCCAGAAGGGGCCTTGGTAGAGATAGGCGAACAGAAAGCCGAAGCTCATCAGCGGGAACAGGTAGCGCAGGCCGTTACAAGCCTCGACCACCTGTAGCTTGTAGATCCCGAGGTCGATGATGTTCCCTTCGAGATAGACGGAAATGCCGAACAGTCGGACGAAGAACACGCCCAGCTCCGACGAAATGAACTGCATTTCGTGGGACAGGTTGAAGTAAAGGAACTGGGGCAGGGGCACCATGAAGCAGAGGTAAGCCAACGGCACCCAAATGCGCAGCGCAGCTCGGGTGCCAATGATCGACACGATGGCGCCGATCAATGCGACGACGAAGCCGTACTGGATGACGTAGAAGATCGTGCTCAACTCACCGACGCAGGCAATCAAGACGCCCAGCAGCGTCAAGCCGGTTCCCAGCCAACTGCCGCGCAGCGGTATGTCCTTCAGGGTGTCGAGCCGTTTGTAGATAAGCAGGAACGCTATGATCGGGATGACATAGCCGTGTCCATACTCAGCCGTGTTCCATTTGCCGACCATGATGGCCAGCCCTTCCCGGAACAGAAAGCCCATCACCACGACGAGTAGGAGCGCTATCACCAAAGGCACCGGGTTTATCGATGCTGGAGAATTGCGCATTTCCGCAGTCGTCATCGCTCGATCTCACCCAAGGTTGGCGTCGTGGTCGTATTGTGCACCGCCGCGGCAGATGCGCTGTGCCTTATACTACTAAAACTGGCTCTGGCTCAGACATAGGGCAGCTTCGTTGCTGGAGGCAATTGCGCCCATGATAACAATACTGTGTCGCACTTCCGCAGCCACTGTGCCCCAGCTTGGTATCGCGGGACTCGGTCAAATTTGCGACCACTCGCATTGCTCAGAGACGAGGCTCTTTAGCGTGTGCGGTATCGTGCGCTGCAGCTTAAAATGACTGTCTTGCGCGCAACTCGGCAAATTAAAGCCGCCATAATTTATAATAACATCTGTTGTATTCAACAGGTTTATAGCCGCATTTTTGGAATTTTTGCCGAACTTCTTAGCATAACATCTTGGTTGTCGAGACATGGCAAGTCGTGGCCGGCTGGATGCTGGCCCGAGCGTTGCAGCTGCATTTGCATTTAGCGGCTTGATAAAGAAGGAATTTTTTCCAGTATGGTGCGCGTGAAACGCGGTGTTGTTAAAGTTTTATTAATCTAAAAATACTTGCTTGCTTAAAGACGAATTTGATACACGCCCGGCCACACCCGTGGGCGCCGGGGGGGACATTGGACGTGATGCCGACGGGTTTAGCAGCTTCGAATTTGGGGTAGCTGAGTATGGTCAGCAGACAACTTGTTTTTGGCGCAGCCCTTGCGGCAGCGGCACTGGCGGCGTTTCCCAGCGCGGCGTCGGCCGTGGCGATCACCGATGTGTCCTTGGACCAAGCAGCGATTGGTGGCGGGCCTGTAACGCCGACGCAGCTGGCGAACGGCAGCGGCGTGACAGCGGGAGGCACAGCAGCCCCTCTGCCGGAGCCGGTCGACTCCGGCAGTGTGTTTTTGCCTGGATTCCTGACATCGATCGGAGGCGCCATCGACGTCGGCGGGGTCGTGGCCGGATACTACACCGCTAACTTGACCTTGGCTCAATCGAGTGGGCCGTTCGGCGACCGCCGCTTCTTCTCGCTCGACGATCGGACGCAGGTGAGCTTTATGTCCGAGCCCGGGTTCAGCATCGGCTCAAGCGGTCAGACAAGCGCGTTTTCTGTTTCCCTTTTCCGGCTGGATGGCCCGAGCGGTGGCGGAGCAGGTGGAGATACGATCCCTGCGACTATGGACGTAACGCAGGTTACGCTCGATACGGCGAGCTTGGTCAACAGCTTGGTCGCAGGCAGCAATTTCATCAGCCCCAACCTCGTTTTCGGAACGGCGCTGCTGCAGGATGGTATCTATTTCTTTGATATCTTGGCGGAAACGACGGCCGAGAACGCGAGCTACAAATTCGAGATTCAGTATCAGGTACAGCCGATTCCCTTGCCCGCCGCCGTATGGCTTTATCTGTCAGGCATCGCCGGCCTCATTTGCATCAGCCGGTTTCTTCGGCGCTAAACACTTCGATCAGGCTTTGCGCTGATGGTTAGGCCCCGGTCGGCGTAGAATCCTCGAAAACGTGGCCGGTTTGCCGTAACGCAGCCACCAGGGTCGTGCGGCATTGCGACAGGCGGTTGGCGTCGATCGAGCGCAACACGACCGACACGCCGAACCCGCCTGGCCGCTGGAAGGGATAGCTGCCGATCTCCACGTCCGGATGATTGGACTGCGTTTCCAACAGCAGGCCGGCCAGCACGCTCTCGGGACTCTGCACGACGATGGTTTGAGAGAGCAGCTTCGCGCCGGTGCGCAGCTCCCCGGCTATGCCGTCGACCATGCCGCGGAAGATTCGAGGCACCCCGGCGAAGATGTAGACGTTCTCTATCCGTAGTCCCGGGGCGCCGCTGACAGGGTTGATGACCAAGCTGGCGCCCTCAGGGGCTCGCGCCATGCGCAGACGCGCTTCCGTCAATTGCTCGCCGTAGAAGTCTTCGAGGATACGGCGCGCCTCGGGGTGTTCGATAACCGGAACCCCAAAGGCCTTGGCAATGCAGTCGACCGTGATGTCGTCGTGAGTCGGTCCGATGCCGCCGCTGGTGAAGAGGTAGGCGTAGCGGCGGCGCAGGTCGTTGACCGCTTCGACCACGATCGCTTCTTGATCGGGCACGACGCGCGCCTCGCTCAGGCGCACGCCGATCTCGGTCATCGTCTTGGCGAGGTAATTGATATTGGCGTCCTGCGTGCGGCCCGAGAGAATCTCGTTGCCGATCACCAGCATAGCGGCCGTGATCACCTCTTGATCTTGCGCCCGGTCGCTGTCCCTGCTCGCTTCCGCCATCTCGCCGTCCAGCACTATACTAACTGCCCGCCTGGTAGCCCTTGTTCTCCATGCAGCTGTTCATGAGGCGACCACGCTGGTTTTCCTGGCTGAATCGGCGCATGCGCTGGCGTAGCTCGATATCGCCCATGCCCTGGTCGTTATCCAAAAGGCCGGCCGTGCGGTCGCTGTCGATGCGGATGTCATGCTCGATCGTCGCGCGTGCGTAGGCGTAGCAGCTTTCGATGTCCGATTGGCGTTGGTCGTCGCTGACACCCGGCTTGTCCCATTGCAGGGACTGTGCCGGCACCGATAGAAGGGGCGGCTGCAGCGGAACCGAAGAAGCCGGCGGCGAGGGCACGTTGGGTTGATGGTTGCGGTGGCGTGACTCGCAAGCGCCAAGAGCGACCGCGAGAACCGCAACAAAGCAGAACGGGAAGAGTTGGCTGAGTTTGAGCATGGCGAGAACCTGAGCGCTATGAACACAATTAGCAAGTTGTACCATAGTGATGAAGTATGGCCGCCACAGCCTTGTCACCGCTGGGCAGCTCTGGCAACGACGTCGGATGGCGCAATGCCTCCAACCATTCATCTAAAGCGTGTCAAACTCAAAGCGATCTTAAGACGATGATGTTTCCGCAGCCCCTCGAGACCGGGCGGCTCTTGCGCCGCTACAAACGTTTTCTCGCCGATATTCGTCTGGACGATGGGCGGGAGGTCACGGTGCATTGCGCCAATCCGGGGCGCATGCTGGGCTTGTTGGAGCCCGAAGCCCCCGTTTGGCTGTCACCCGCGGCCAATCCCGCCCGCAAGCTGCGTTGGAGCTGGGAACTGGTCGAAGCCGACGGTGGGCTGGTTGGTATTAACACGGCGTGGCCCAACCGTATCGCGCGAGAGGGCATCGAAGCCGGCGCCGTGCGGGAGCTGACCGGTTATGCGCGAGTCACCCCCGAAGTGCGCTATGGCCGCAACAGCCGGATCGACCTTTTACTCGAGGGCGAGGGGCGGCCGCCGTGCTATGTCGAGGTAAAAAACGTGCATTTGCGCCGCAACGGCGATCTGGCCGAGTTTCCCGATGCGGTGACGGCGCGCGGCGCCAAGCACTTGGTCGAAATGGCGGATATGGTCTCCCAAGGCGCGCGGGCGGTGATGTTCTACCTCGTTCAGCGCATGGACTGCCGGCGTTTTGCCTTGGCCGAAGACATCGATCCGGGCTACGTCGAGGCCTTCCGCCAGGCTAGGGCGGCAGGCGTCGAGGCGGTATGCTATGACTGCCATCTGACGCCTGAGGGCATCCAGTTGCGCCATGCGCTGGAGCTTGAGGAGCCATCCGGGTCTTGAAGAGCGCTCCGCAACAGGCGATCTTGCTAACCAAGATTTGAGACTTCCACGCCACAAACGATCGGCCGCCATGCAAAGAGACTCGACCGCCCGCGCAGCTTCCGCCGAACGCCGCATCGTCATTCATGACGCCAGTGGCTTCGACGGTATGCGCCGTGCCGGCCGTTTGGCCGCCGAATGCCTCGATTACGTGACCCCCTTCATAAAGGCCGGCGTCACGACCGGAGAGATTGACCGGCTCTGTCACGAGTACATTGTCGATCACAGCGCGACGCCGGCGCCGCTCAACTACCGCGGCTTTCCCAAGTCCGTCTGCACCTCGATCAACCATGTGGTCTGCCATGGCATCCCGAGCGATGACCGCAAGCTGCGCGATGGCGACGTGATGAACCTCGACGTCACGGTCATCCTCGACGGGTGGCATGGTGACACGAGCCGGATGTTTTACATCGGTAAGCCGCCGGTGAAGGCCCGGCGTCTGGTCGAGGTCACCTATGAAGCCATGATGCGCGGCATCTCTGTGGTGCGCCCCGGGGCCACGCTTGGCGACATTGGTCACGTCATTCAGAGCTATGCGGAGGGCGAGCGCTTCTCCGTGGTGCGTGACTTTTGCGGACACGGTTTGGGCCGTGTGTTCCACGATGCCCCGAGCATCCTGCACTACGGCCAGCCAGGTCAGGGTTTGACCCTAGCGGAAGGCATGTTCTTCACCGTCGAGCCGATGATCAATGCGGGCCGCTACGAAGTGAAGATCTTGGAAGACGGTTGGACCGCCGTGACCCGGGACCGCTCGCTGTCCGCTCAGTTCGAGCATTCCATCGGCGTCACCGCCGACGGGCACGAGATCTTCACCGCCTCGCCGAAGGGCTGGCACCTGCCGCCGTACGAGGGCTGAGCCGGCAGGTGGTGGCGTGGCGGCGGAAGAGAAGCCCCACTACCTCGGCCATCGTGAGCGCCTCCGCGAGCGCCTGCTGGAGCGTGGCGGCGACTCCCTGGCAGACCATGAAGTTCTCGAACTGCTGCTGTTCGGCGCCAAGCCGCGAGGCGACACCAAGCCGCTCGCCAAGGAGCTGATCAAGCGCTTCGGCAGCTTGGCTGCGGTTTTCGGCGCCTCTCCCAAGGAGCTGGCCGCCGTTGCCGGAAGCGGCCCGGCCTGCGCTGCCCTCATCAAGGCGGTGCGGGAAGCGGCGCTCAGGATGTCGCAGCAGGAGCTTGCCCGCAGCGACGACGTGCTTTCTTCATCGGAGCAACTGCTCGCCTATTGCCGGACGCGGTTGGCCCACGAGTCGATCGAGCACTTTCACCTGCTTTTCCTCGACCGCAAGAACCGTCTGATCGCCGACGAAGTGCAGCAGAAGGGCACCATCGACCATACGCCGGTCTATCCGCGCGAGGTCGTCAAGCGCGCCCTCGAGCTGCACGCCTCCGCGCTCATTCTGGTGCACAACCATCCGAGCGGCGACCCAACACCCTCGCAGGGCGATATCGCCATGACGCGGGAGATCGCTGAGGCAGCCGGCAAGCTCGGCATCGTGGTGCATGATCACGTCATCATCGGCCGCGAGGGCCACAGCAGCTTTCGTACACTGGGCCTTCTTTAGCGCCCGCTGCCTGGCGGCCCGCCGCCGAACCTGCCGAGCCGTCGCCGCTCATCGGCGCGCTCCTCGTCCAAGCATGCGCGGTACTCCGGAGTTCCCGTTTCGAGACCGCGTGCCTGGCAGGTTTCGGCAATGGAGTTTCCGCAGGCAGCCAGAAAGAGCGGGGCAGCCATGAGGCCCAAGACAATCCGGGAGGGCAGGAAGGATGTCATCTGTTTCAGTTGCGCTTTCCGTGGCATGACAGTGCAAGGCACCAGCGCAATGTGGCGAAAAACGGCTCGATAGGAAGGCAGGGGTACCGCTCGGCAAGGCGCGCCGCACCCTCCTGGTCTCGCTTGTCGGCGCGTCGGCTCCTCGCCATAGTGCGCGCCAAGGGTCATTGAGCGTGAAAACGACATGAGTGCAGAGCCCAGAGTTGCCGGACCGGGGCAAGCCACGGTGCTCCATCGCAAGCTCGAAGCGGGCGACCGCATGCCCGACTTCGTGTTGCCCATCGGGCCAAGGCTCGCGCGCAGCTTTCATGACTGCTTTACCGGTCCGCCGGCCGTGCTGCTGCTCTCCAATCCGGAAACGCGGCCGCAAGTGTCCGCGACACTTGAGTCCTTAAGCCACGCGGCTGCCAAACGAAACCAGCATCCCCCGACGATGCTGGTGATCGAGCGCGGTCCCGTTCAGGACGCTCCGAAGGACGGCACTGATGCTGTGTGGTTCTTCGATCCGGAAGGCCAGGTCAGCGCGGCGCTGCGCGAAGCGGGGAAAGAGGCGGTACTCCTGCTGGACCGTGAGCAGCGGATCTTGGCGCGGCAAGAGAGCCTCGCCGACTGCGCGGCCTGGGCCGTCGATCTGCTCCAGCGTGAGGTGCTGGACCTCTCCGATCAGACAACCGGCTTTCAGGCGCCTGTGCTGACCGTGCGTGACGTACTGGAGCCGGCGCTCTGTCATCGTTTGATCGATGACTGGGCGCGTGACCACCGGGAGGGTGGGGTGCGCCAGGCCAAGGATGGGGCGGGCGCGATCCTCGACGCTGCCGAGGCCGACGTCGATCATGGCGTCAAGAAACGCCTAGACCACTATCCCGGCCCTGAGATGACGCAGCTCCTGGGGCAACGGGTGCAGGATCGGATCGGTCCTGAGCTCTGGCGCGCTTTCCGCTATCGAAGCCCCTATCTGGAGCGTTTTATCGTCGGTTCCTATCAGGCCGGCCGCGGCGACTACTTCCGGCCGCACCGGGACAACACAACGCCCGGCACCCGGCATCGGGCCTTTGCCCTGACCCTCAACCTCAACGACGACTACGAGGGCGGCGGTCTGCGTTTTCCCGAGTACGGCGGCGCGCTGTATGTCACACCACCGGGTGGGGCGGTCGTTTTCTCTTGCAGTCTGCTGCACGAGGCGGTCCCCGTCACCCAGGGCACGCGCTATGTCGCGCTCTCTTTTCTCGTCGACCCGCAAGCGGCACAGGAACGGCGGCAGAAGAGGGCGGGCGCCTAGATCAGACAAGCGATTGCCGGTCTGCCGCCGCGACTTCCAGTCGGTCCAGCAGGCTCTTTTTGTTGGCCGCGATATCGGCAATGGTCACATCGTCCAGCACGGCGATGAAGGCCGCCATGGCCTCGCCGATGGCACGGGACAGGCGGCAGATACCGATCAGTGGGCAGCTATTGGTCGCCGCATTGAAGCACTCGACCAACTCGAAAGGACCTTCAGTCACCCGCAGAACCTCGCCGACGGTGATCGTTTCGGGCTGCCGCGCCAGGCGGAAGCCGCCGCCGCGGCCGCGCACCGTTTCCAGAAAGCCGGCCTGTCCCATCTCGTGGACGACCTTCATGATGTGTGCCCGGCTGATGCCGTGCGCGGCGGCGACGTCATCCACGCGGCAGAGGTCCGGGCTGCGCAGCGCCGCGAATTGCAGCGAGCGTAAGGCATAGTTGGAGTACTGAGTGAGCTTCAAAGTCGAGAGATCTCCTGACTGAGCGGTGCCTGCGACAAAAAGTAATATCGACGATAGTGCTTTTTGTCGCGATATCCAGAAAAGATTCATCGTTGATGTAAGTTAAGAGGGCCAGGCGATGACCGATGTCATTGCTGCCGTCGATTTGGCGCCCGACTATGAGCTGCGGTTGTTCATCGGTGTTGAACAAGGAGTGACGATCATGCGCACGTTGGCTTTGGTTGCGGCAACGATCGTGGCGCTCTGCGCCGCGCCGAGGGTGAGCATCGCGCAAGCGCCCGATCTGCCTGGTCCCTTGGTCTCGGTCGACTGGCTGGAATTCAACCAAGAGGACGTCGTGCTGCTCGACGTGCGCAAGAACACGAAGCTCTACGGTGAGGAGGGGCACATCCCCGGCGCTGTCCTGGTCGACTGGAAGCAAGTGCGTGCAGACTTGACCGAAGATGGCGTGGTCTATGAGAGGATGCTGCTGGACGAGTCTCGTTTCGAGCAGCTCATGCAGGCGCACGGCGTCGACAACGACAGCACGGTGATCATCGCCCACGGCGGTAAGGATGCTCTGCAGTTCTCTTTCGGTGCCCGGCTCTACTGGCAGCTCAAGTACTATGGTCATGACCGCGTGGCCGTCCTCGACGGCGGCACGGCGCAGTGGAAGGCGACTGGCCGGGAGCTTTCCAAGGAGCCGAGCCCGGTGCAGACCGGCACCTTCGAAGTGACCGACAGGCGCGATGCGCTCTTGGCCACAACAGAGGAGGTCGAGGCGGCGCTTGCCGCGCAGTCCGCGCAGCTGGTCGACAGCCGGCCGCTCGCCTTCTATCTCGGCCTTGACCAGCGCAGCTACGTTTACACGCCAGGCCACATTCCGGGCGCCAAGCACATGCCCTTCAGCCTGCTGACACCCGGCAAAGGGCCGGGCGTGCTACGGACACCTGAAGACCTTCGGCAAGCCGCGCTCGCGCTGGGGATCGATCCCGCCAAGCCCCTCATCACCTACTGCAACAGCGGCCATGTGGCCTCAGGCGTCTGGTTCCTGCTTGCCGAGGTGCTCGGCAACGAGAACGCGCAGCTCTATGACGGCTCGCTGCACGCTTGGACCAAGGACGCGGCGCGTCCGATGGTCTCCATGCGGGTTGACTGAGCACGAACCAATCGCAACCGCAAAACAGGAGATCACAGACATGACTCGACGTTCCCTTCGTGCTGCCTTCGCCAGATTGGCAGCGGTTCTGGCGCTGCTGTTCCTGCCGGTCGCAGCGACAGCCGCTCAGCAGAATCTGCTGGTCGTGATCACGTCTGCCGAACCCGAGGTGCAGGGCATGGCGATGGTTCTTTCCCGCCAGTCGCTGGAGGCCGGGGCCGAGGTGCGGGTCCTGCTCTGTGGGCCGGGTGGCGACATCGCACTGGTCGATGCGCCGCAGCAGGCCCTCAAGCCGCGCAATGTCACGCCGCAAGAGATGATGATCGGTCTTGCGGCGCAGGGCGTGACCGTCGAGGTCTGCGCGCTCTATCTGCCCAATCGGGACAAAGCTCCTGGCGATTTGGTCAACGGCGTCGGTGTCGCCAAGCCGCCTGCCATCGCTGCCGCCATGCTGGCGCCCAATACGCGGCTTTTCACGTTCTAGGCACCAAAAAGGTCGCCATTTGCTGAGCATATTCTTTTTACAGAGAAGTAATGGGATGCCGCTGCGCCATATGGTATGGTTGTCATACCGAAAAGCGCGGCCTTTCCTGTGGCCGGCGGGCGGAAAGCTGTCAGGCCATGCGTGGGCCACGCGTTTGCAGGATGCGAAACGCGAGGACGGCAGATGGCGACCATACGAAATCCAGTGGAGTGGGTAGCGGACCAGGTCAAGCAGGCCGAGCGGCATGCCGGGGCGGTGGGACAGTCCCTGCGCGGCAACGCGGAAAGCGGCCAAGCCAGCTTGCCTGCCGTGCGCAGAATTACGGTGGATGACCTGAAAGACGCTCTGTCTCAGGGCTTTGCCGATTTTGCGGCCTGCCGCAGCGACGTCATCTTCATCTGCATTATCTTCCCGATCGGCGGCCTCCTGCTGGCGCGGGTTGCCTTGGACTTCGACATGCTGCCGCTGCTGTTTCCCGTGATTTCGGGTTTTGCGCTGGTCGGGCCGGTTGCGGCTGTCGGGCTCTACGAGATGAGCCGTCGGCGGGAGCAGGGCCTCAAGGCAGGCTGGGCCGATGGCTTTCGCGTTCTACGCTCTCCATCTTTCGGGGCCGTGTTTACCTTGGCTCTCATTCTGCTCGTTGTCTTCTTCATCTGGCTGGCCGTCGCGCAGTTGATCTATGCCGTGACCCTCGGGCCCGAGCCGCCGGCCTCCTTCAGTGGCTTTGTCAGCGAGGTCTTCACCACCGCAAGGGGCTGGACCATGGCCCTGGTGGGCATTGCCGTCGGCTCGGTCTTTGCCACGGCCGTGCTGGCGATCAGCGTGATTTCCTTCCCGCTGCTGCTCGACCGGGATGTTGGTCTCGTCGGTGCGGTGACCACCTCGCTGCGCGCCGTTGCCGCGAACCCGCTGCCCATGGCGCTCTGGGGCTTGATCGTCGCCGGTGGCCTGGTGCTCGGCTCCTTGCCGGTGTTCCTCGGCCTGATTGTCGTCATGCCGGTACTCGGGCATGCCACTTGGCACCTCTACCGCAAGACGATTGAGGCGTAAGGCCAGCTACTGAGGGGCAGAGTCGCCGGTATCCGCGAAGTAGGCGCTCGGCGGGACACCTAGGGCTTTCTTGAACATGGTGGTGAAGCTGCTCGGCGTGCGGTAGCCGAGAGCCAGCGCGACGCTGGTCACGGCTTCCCCGGCGGCCAGGCGCTGCAAGGCTGCGGTCAGTCGAAGCTGTTGCCGCCAGCCGGTGAACGACAAGCCCGTATCGGCTTGAAAGCGTCGGGCGAGGGTGCGCTCGCTGACATGCACGAAGGCGGCCCATTCGGCGAGTGGGCGCTCATCGGCCGGATTGGCGTGGAGCGCCGTCATGACGCGTCGCACCCGGGCGTCGCGGCCTTCCGGCAGGCGCAGCGGCGTGATGGGCAGGGTGACGAGCTGGTCGAGCAGCACCTGCATCAGCCGCGCCTCACGCCCCTCGGCTCCGTAGTCCCAGGGGATGCGTGCGGCCTTGCGGATAAGCTCGCGGGTCAGCGGATCGACCTGCACCACTGTGCAGCGGGCAGGCAGCGCCGCGCAGAACTCCGCCGCGATGAAGAGTCCGCGGAAGGCGATCTCGCCATGATAGGCCGCCGCGTGCGGCATCTTCGGCGGTACCCAGACGGCACGGTGCGGCGGCACCACGAAGTGCGCGTCCTCCGCCTCCACAGTGACGGAACCGCGTTCCGGATAGATCAGCTGACCCCTCCGATGGCTGTGCCGTTCCACCCGGCGCGGAGCGGGGCTATCCCACTCAATGCCGACGATGGGATTGGCGGCATCGTCCGCCGGGTCTCGTGTCAGGTCGTACATGACCGATCTTCCGAACTGTTTGACCGATACACGAAAGATAGTGCGTCGTCTCGCGCCTACCTTGAAAGCCATCGCTTTGGCGGATCTGTGGCAGGACGGAGCGTCGTCTGGCCCAGCGAACGGTAAATCGGGAGATGGCAATGACGGCATTCAGAATAAACGGCGAAGCGGTCATGAGCAGGGCTGCGCCGGAGACGACGCTGCTCTGGATTCTGCGCGAACACTTCGCGTTGACCGGCACAAAGTTCGGCTGCGGCGCGGGCATGTGCGGCGCCTGCACGGTGCATGTCGACGGCGCGCCCGTTTACTCCTGTCTCATGGCTCTGTCCGACGTGGAAGGTTCGGAGGTCACCACCATCGAAGGCCTCTCGCCCGATGGGAGTCACCCCTTACAGCGGGCTTGGGTCGCAGAGCAGGTTCCCCAGTGCGGCTATTGCCAGTCCGGGCAGATCATGCGCGCGGCGGCCCTGCTGGCCGAGAACCCGAGCCCGAGCCGGGAGGAGATCCGAGAGACCATGAGCGCCAATCTCTGCCGCTGCGGCACATACAACCGTATCGTGCGCGCGGTCGAGCGCGCTGCGCAGGAGGCCTAACATGGCACAGCCGACGAAAGCCAAAGTCCCGACTCCCGAGCTGTCGCGCCGTGCCGTGCTGGCGGGCGCGGCCGGTTTGAGCTTTGTCATTGGAGCAGGCGGCCTTGCCGAGGTTGCCCAGGCCACGGTCAGCCGAAGCCAAGGCACGCTGAAGCCCAGCGCCTGGCTCAGCATCGCTTCGGATGGCACGATCGCCATCGTCTTCCCGTCGACCGAGATGGGCCAGGGCAGTTCCACGGCCTTGCCGCTCATCCTGGCGGAGGAGCTCGATGCCGATTGGGACGATGTTCGGGTCGAGCAGCTCAATCGCGACGACCGCAGTTTCGGCAATCCGATCTTCGGCAACGTCCTCTACACGGCGGGCAGCACCGGCGTGTATGGCTACTTCGATAGCCTGCGAAAGGCCGGCGCGCAGGCTCGGCGAATGCTGATGCAGATCGCCGCTGAGCATTGGGGCGTTCCGCTTGCCAGCCTAACCACCGAGCCGAGTGTCGTGGTGCATGCGGCGAGCGGCCGGCGTCTCAGCTATGGCGAGATCGCCGCCCTACCGCATGACGGTGTTCAGGTGCCGGACGTTGCGGAAGAGGATTTGAAGCCGCGCAGCGAATACCGGCTGATCGGCCAGAATATCCCGCGGCTCGACATCCCGGCAAAGAGCACCGGCAGTGAGACCTACGCCATCGATGTGCGCATTCACGGCATGCTTTACGCCGCCGTGCTGCGCGCGCCGGTCGAGGACGAAACAGCGACGCGCATCGATGACAGCGAAACCAAGTCTGTCCCTGGAGTCGTCGACACTGTGACGCTGCCGGATGGCATTGCTGTTGTCGCAGAGAGCTTGGAAGCCGCATTCGCCGGCCGCGACCGGCTTGACGTCGACTGGAGCGAGACGACGCCGGCGCGCCGCTTCGACAGCGCGGCCGATCTCGCCGCCTACGTAGAGGCCGCCCGCGATTCCAGCCATGAGGCGACTCAGTGGCGGGCAGCGGGCGACGCTGCTACTGCGATTGACCAAGCCGAGCGTATGCTGGAGGCCGATTACCTCTCCGATTACGCCTATCACGCCCAACTCGAGCCCATGGCGGCGGTGGCAGCGGTCGACCCCGACGGCAAGGGCGCCGAGGTTTGGGCCGGCACGCAGACCCAGAGCTGGACCATGCGCACGATCACCGAGGTGCTGGGCACCACGCCGGACCGGGTACGCCTCAACATGATGACCATGGGCGGCAGCTTCGGACGCCGTACGGCGCTACGCCAGGAGTACGTGCGCGATGCCCTCCTCACCTCCAAAGCGCTCGGCAGGCCGGTCAAGGTGGTTTGGACCCGCGAAGATGACGTCAAGCACGGCTGGTTCCGACCGGCGGCGGCGCAACGGATGCGCGCGGGTTTGACCTCCGAAGGTCGGGTCACCGGCTGGCACCACCGGGTCGCCACGCCGTCGGTGATCGCCTACTTCAACCCCCTGCGTTGGGAGCAGGTGGACCCAAGTGACATTATCTCCATGCGCGGCGCCGAAAGCGGCTTCTACAAGCTCGACCATATGCTCGCCGAGCATGTCATCACCGAGCGCGGCGCGCGCCTAGCGCCGTGGCGGGCCATCGGCGCCAGCTACACCAGCTTCGCCGCCGAGGCATTCATGGACGAACTGGCCGAGGCTGCCGGGAGCGACCCGCTGGACTTCCGCCTGAAGCTGCTGGAGCACAACCCGCGCGGACGGCAGCTCTTGGAGACGGTGGCCGAGATGGCGAGCTGGGCCGGGCGGCGACCCGGCTCCGGGCTCGGCCTGTCTTTTGCCGGCTACGGTGCTTCCATGGCTGCGGGTATCGCCGAGGTGCAGCTCGACGAGGAGAGCGGCGAGATTTCCGTTTCGCGCTTCTGGGCGGCGGTGGATGCCGGTCTGATCATTGCCCCGGACAATGCCTTGGCGCAGGTCGAAGGCGGCATCGTCTTCGGCCTCGGCAGCGCCTTGAAAGAGCGCATTACCATTGTCGACGGCGAGGTCGAGCAGAACAACTACTACGACTATGAGATCATGCGCGCCAACGAGGTGCCGGAGATCGCGCTGCACCTGCAAGAGAGCGACGGGCCGCCGACCGGTGTCGGCGAGGTCGGCACGCCCATGGTGGCAGCAGCCGTGGCTAACGGCTTCTACAGCCTGACCGGCCGTCGCCTGCGTCACATGCCCTTCACGCCCGATCGGGTGAGGGCGGCGCTGACTTAACCGTCTCTACGCTGGTCCTGCAGCCAAGCGATCACGTCTTCGGCGCTGCGGTCGGGTGGGAAGACGGGGTAGAAGACCTTGGCGATGCGTCCGTTGTCAGCGATCAGTGTTAGGCGCTTCAGGAGCCGCTGTCCGGCGGCTTCGAAAGTCGGCAGCTTGAGTGCCTCGGCGAAGCGCAGTGCTTCATCAGAGAGCAGCGGAAAGGGCAGGTGCAGGCGCTCGGCGGCTTCCTGCTGATAGGCGCTGTCCTGGGTGGAAAGCCCGAAGAGCTGCGCCACGCCCAGCTCTTGAAGTTCGGCGTGGTGATCGCGGAAGGCGCAGGATTGCGGCGTGCAGCCACGCGCGCCGGGGATCATGTCCCAACCCTCGGGCAGCGGCGTGTCGGGCCGGCCGGTCATGGGATAGATGTAGACCACCGTCGTGCCGGCCAGGGCAGAGAGGTCAATGCTGCGGCCGTCCGTCGCTTTCAGGCTGAGGGAGGGCAGGGCGCTGCCCAGTAGATGGTCCGCCGCGCCGTCGTTCTCCGGCGCTGGAAGCCGTGACCAATCGACCTCGTTCAGGTTTGCCATGCGCGTCTGTCCTTCGCGTTCTCAATCGTAGCCATAGAGCCACTTGGAGACGCCGTCCGAAGCATTGATCACAGAGTGCAGGGCGCCTTTGGGGATGAAGACCTCATCGCCGGGTTCCATGACAAAGCGCTCGTCACCGACGTGCATCTCCAGCCGTCCCTCGACCACGGTCACCAGCTCGTTGCAGTCGTGCACGAAGTCGAGCCACTGCCGCCCCGGCGGGTCGACGAAGAGGCCGCAAGAGTAGCCCCGGCCGTGCCAGTCGTCGGCCACACTCTCCTGAGCGACGGGGGTGGCAAAGCGCCTGCGTGTCAGAAGCTCCGTCATGTGCGTTCGTCCGCTTCCTGATTGCGCTGCCTGCCATGGTCATCGAGGCTAGCGGGGGTCGCAAGCCCTGCTGCCGGATGCGTGTTCTTCTCTTCCTGCATGGCCGGCCAGCCGGCGACGGTCTCGATAAAGCGCTCGCGCGCGGCGGAGGGTTTGTCGGAGCGCCAGATCGCCTCGGTTGGCACCCGGTGATCGCAGTCGCTCAAGGGGCGAATGGCAACGCCCCGGCGTATGTGGTTGTGGGCGCCCTCGACATGGAGGGAGATGCCCATATTGGCGGCGACCAGCCCGAAGATGCCCTCGCTGTTGTAGGCTTCCTGCACGATGCGGGGTTCGAAGCCGGCACCATGGCAGATGCGCACCATGTGGCTGAGAAAGTGCTGCCAATGAGCGGCCTGACCGGTAACGAAGGGTTCTCCCGCCAGCTTCCGGAGCGGCACGGCGGGTAGCCGCGTCAAGGGGTGCGTCTCAGGCAAGACGACGACCAGCCGCTCATTCTGCACCACGAGGTGTTCAAGGCCGGGCTCGGCCATGGGACCGGTTACAAACCCGACGTCGATCTCGCCGCGCCGCAAGGCGTCGAGCTGCGTGGCCGTCACCATGTGCACCAAGTCGACCGAAACCTCCGGGAAGCGGGCGCGAAAGTCCTGAAGAACCGCGGGCAGGGCGCCGTTGATGGCGAAGTCGGTGTAGCCGATGCGCACATGCCCGATCTCTCCGTCGCGGGCGCGCACCGTATCCTCAATCAGGGCCTCGATATCGCTGGCCACGCGGCGGCAGCCTTCCAGAAACACCTGCCCGGCATCGGTGAGCTCCACCCGTCTGTTGGTCCGCTCCAGCAGGCGCGTTTCCAGATCACTTTCCAGGTCCCGAATAGCGCGGCTGATGGCTGGTTGGGCCACACGCAGCCGTTCTGCGGCGCGCCGGAAGTTCAGCTCCTCAGCCACGGCAATGAAATAGCGCATGTAGCGCAGGTCGCAGGTCCGATGCATGGCAAATGATAACAACCAGGCATCAAAATGCACTCCTTTGATATTATTATTCGTGCCAAGACTGGTCTA
>JANQMX010000005.1 GCA_028279885.1 Rhodovibrionaceae bacterium
CATCGAGGCGGCGCGCGCCGGGGAGGCGGGCAAGGGCTTTGCGGTCGTCGCCTCTGAAGTGAAGTCGCTGGCCAATCAGACGGCCAAGGCGACGGAGGAAATCGCCTCCCAGGTGTCCGGCATGCAGTCGGCGACCGACGGCACCGTCCAGTCGATCGACGGAATCACGAAAGTGATTACCCAGATCAGCGAGAATGCCACTGCCGTCGCGTCAGCCGTCGAGGAGCAGAATGCGGCGACACAGGAAATCTCACGCAGCGTTCAAGAAGCGGCCAGTGGCACACAAGAGGTGCTCAGCACCATTGTTCAGGTTAGGGAAGCGGCGGGCCAGACCGGCGCATCGGCCGGACAGGTGCTGACAGCGGCCTCTGAGCTGTCGCAGCAGTCCGAGACCCTGCGCGGCGAGGTGGAGCGCTTCGTTGCCGGGCTGCGGAACGGTTGATAACCGACTGACGCGTCATCCTTCAATTGGCCGCTTTAGCCTGGGGCCGACCTCGACGAAGCCCTGTCCGCGGTAGAAGTCGACGGTCCGGCTCCAGCGCGGCTGGTCCGGTGCACCGACCTCGAGGCGCGACCAGCCGCGTGTCTTGGCAAAGGCCAAGGCACGGTCCACAAGCAGCGCGCCGACGCCCCGAGAGCGATAGGCGGGCGCGATGTAGAGTTCGGCGATCGTCCCGAAGCGCCCCTCTGCATAGATCGCCGTGCCCTCGTTGAGCGTGATGACGCCGACTGCGCCGTCCTCGGGCGCCTCCGCGACAAAGGCCCAGTAGCCGTCATTCCTTCCGATGGTGGCCGCCGCCGTCTTTCGGAAGCCCGCCAAGAGCTCTGCGTCCGCTCTGCCTGGGGAGAGCTCGCAAATCAGTGCGTGAATCAGTCCGGCAACGGTCCCGGCATCGTCAACCTCCGCTGGACGCAGGTCGATGGTCATACGGTCCCTCCAAATCGCTCGGCAGGTTCAGGCGGGTTTCTCCATGACCATGGCGAAGCCGAGCGGCGGCTTGGCTTCGACCTGCTCCAGGTCTTGGCAGAAGTGGGAGATATCGAAATCGATCTCCCGGAAATGGCGCAGCGCGAGGCCAACGCCGAGGCCGCCCATCAGAATGTCGTCCAGCTTGTGCATGAAGCTGTAGGCCGGCTTCCCCTCGTAGTCCTCGTGCTCGAAGTAATCGAGGCCCTCGGTATCCCGCCAAGGGTCCTGCTTGAAGTAGGACCATTGAAGCGTCGAGGCTGCGCCGTCCTTGCCGGGTTCGTACATCAGCAGGACCGGATGCATGTCCTCGATGACGAAATGTCCGCCGGGCTTCAGCAGGCTTTCGATGACGCGGTAGAACAGCGGCAAGTCCGGCATCCAGCCGAAGACGCCGACGGTGATCAGCACGATATCGAATTGGCCCTTCAGGCGGTCCGGCAGCTCGTAGACATCGCTGACGATCAGCTCCATGCAGCTCTGCAAGCCGGCGGCGGCAACCAGCTCTTCGGCCTGCGCGATGAAGGCGGGGGATGCATCGACCCCGACCCCGCGGACCGCACCCATGCGCATGACCGAAATCAGGTCCTTGGCGTTGTTGCAGCAGAGTTGGATGACCTGCTTGTCGGCGATGCCGGCTATCGCCAGCGCCTCGATCAGGACAGGGTCGAGCGCGCTATAGCGCGCATTCCGCACCTCCTGTAGCAAGCGTGGCTGGTTGGCCGCGCGGTGGCGGTCGGCGACCTCTTCCCAGGTCTCGCGGTTGGCGTCGGTATAGAACTTGCGATCTTGGGTCATGCTTCGGTGGCAGGGCTGCTCGGGTTTGGGCTGCTTCTATAGAGCAGCTTGCGGCCGCTGTCGCGGAAGTCGAAGCGGCGATAGAAGGCGGGCAGGTCGATCGCCTCCATCCCTTCGGGAGTGATGACGACGATGATCTCCTGCACACCTTGGCGCTCGCACCATTCGATGAGTTCACCCATCAGCCGGCGGGCGAGGCCTTTGCCGCGTGCGTCCGGCACGACATAGAGGTCCTCGATCTCGGCGGCGAGGCCGAACTCGATGCCGCGGGTCAGGGTAGCCGTGGCGAACGCGACCGGCTGGTTCCCCTCTTTCGCAAGCAGAATATGCGAGTCTGATGCAGCCATCATGGCCAGGAGATTCCGGCGCTGTGCCTCCGGCGGTGTCTCGATGCCTTCCTCGCGGAAGAAGGCGGCGATCAGCGGCAAGAGCGGCGCCGCATCGTTCGGTCCCGCCTTAACCATTTCGATCTGCCCCGTCATGCTTCCTTTTCCGCTTGCCGCTTGACAGCGATGCCGTTCAGCCGTCAAGGTCCGGCCATGGTTTTCAAGACCCAACGATGTTGATCTAGCGAGCGCCCCGGCGACGGCTCCGGATAGGAGCGGCCGCCCAGCCTATAGTTGTGTCCTAGATCAGGGTCTTATTGCCATGACGCTTCAGCTTTACAACACGCTTGCTCGCGCCAAGCAGGAATTCGAACCGCTCATCCCCGGCCATGTTCGCATGTATGTCTGCGGACCCACGGTCTACGATTTTGCGCATATCGGCAACGCGCGACCGGTGGTGGTCTTCGACGTGCTCTTTCGCTTGCTGCGCCATCTTTACGGTGCGGAGGCGGTGACCTACGCCCGCAACATCACCGACGTGGACGACAAGATCATCGCGCGTGCGGCGGAGAATGCGGAGAGCATCGACCACCTGACGGCGCGCACGACTGAAGCCTTCCACCAGGATATGGGCGCGTTGGGGGCACTGCCGCCAAGCCTGGAGCCCCGGGCGACCGATCATATTTATCGCATGATCGACATGATCGAGCGGCTGGTCGACGAGGACTATGCCTATGAGGCCGAGGGGCATGTCTTGTTTCATGTGCCGGCCATGCACGACTACGGCGAGCTCTCTAGGCGCAGTCGTGACGACCAGGTGGCCGGCGCTCGGGTCGAGGTCGCACCCTACAAGAAGGACCCGGCCGACTTCGTACTCTGGAAGCCGAGCAGCGACGACGATCCGGGCTGGCAAAGCCCCTGGGGCCGCGGCCGGCCGGGTTGGCACATCGAGTGCTCGGCCATGGCATCCCAGCATCTCGGCGAGACCTTCGATATTCACGGTGGCGGGCTCGACCTGGTCTTTCCGCACCACGAGAACGAGATCGCTCAGAGCCGCTGCGCCCAGAACACGCCCTTCATGGCGCGCTTCTGGATGCACAACGGCTATGTGGTGGTGAACGGCGAGAAGATGTCGAAGTCGCTCGGCAACTTCTTCACCGTGCGGCAGCTCTTGGAGGAGGGCTTTCCCGGTGAGGCCATTCGTCTGGCCCTACTGTCCGGCCACTATCGCCAGCCGCTTGACATCACCCGGGAGAAGATCACCGAGGCCAAGGCGCAGCTCGACCGTCTCTACGGTGCGCTCAGGCGAGCGAAGGGCTTGCAACGCGCTGAAGACACGATCAGCCATGGCGTCGCCGCGGCCCTGTCCGACGATCTCAACACGCCGGAGGCGCTTGCGCGCCTCCATGCCCTGGCGCACGAGCTCAACACCCAAGGCGACCCGGAACAGGCCGCACTGACCAAGGCGGCGCTGCTCGACTCCGGCTACCTGCTGGGGCTCCTGCAGCAGGATCCGGAGGCATGGTTCCGCGGCAACGCGGACGGGGAGGGACCGCCGCCCGAGGAGATCGAGATGCTGATCGCCGCCCGCAAGGCTGCGCGCCAGGCCAAGGACTTTGCCGAGGCCGACCGCATCCGCGATACGCTGGCCGAGCAGGGCGTGCTGTTGGAGGATGGCCCCCAGGGTACGACCTGGCGACGGAAATAGGTTGCGGTTGCCTTCGGTTGTCACCCCGGGCGAGCCGCATAGCGGCGAGACCCGGGGTCCATATGTGGACGGCCCCCTTTTTGCCAGAGCGTGAAGTTGGTTTTGACCGGGTCGCTTGCATCCATATGTCCGGCCTGTTTGCGCGGCGCTTTCGGC
>JANQMX010000013.1 GCA_028279885.1 Rhodovibrionaceae bacterium
GGCCCCAGCATGAGCAGCAGCCCGTCTTTCGTCTAAACCAAGCCGTCCGTCAAACTAGAAGCGCTCAGTTGGCGCTTGGCGACTCGCTTAGAACAAAATAAGAACATGACTTGCCAGACGGTTGCGCCGGCCAACCTCTTTGGTCTGTGTATAACCGATGGCAGCCAAGCCGCCTAGCCCCTCGCTTTCGCCGCGACCCTGACCCATATTGAGCCGGTTCGATGAGCGGGGATGGACCAAGCGAATGGCGCCGGATGGAATGACGCCCGATGGACCAATGGCGGATGGAGTCATGACGGAAACGGCATCCGCCGAAGAGATCACCGGTCCCCGCATCGAGGTGCGCGGCGCCCGCGAGCATAACCTCCAGAACGTCAACATCGTGCTGCCCCGCGACCAGCTGGTGGTCATCACCGGACTGTCTGGCTCCGGCAAGTCCTCGCTCGCCTTCGACACCATCTATGCGGAGGGCCAGCGCCGCTATGTCGAGTCTCTTTCGGCTTACGCGCGCCAGTTCCTGGAACTGATGCAGAAACCGGACGTGGACTCCATCGAGGGGCTGTCGCCGGCCATCTCCATTGAGCAGAAGACGACCTCCAAGAACCCGCGTTCGACTGTTGGCACGGTCACCGAGATCTACGACTATCTGCGCTTGCTCTTCGCGCGGGTCGGCGTGCCCTACTCGCCCGCAACCGGGCTGCCGATCGAAAGCCAGACGGTCAGCCAGATGGTCGACCGCGTGCTGGCCATGGAGGAAGGCACCCGCCTTTACCTGCTCGCGCCCATCGTGCGCGGCCGCAAGGGCGAGTACCGCAAAGAGCTGCTGGAGCTCCGCAAGAAGGGCTTCCAGCGGGTCAAGATCGACGGTGAACTCTACGATATCGAGGACGCTCCGGCGCTCGACAAGAAGCGCAAGCACGACATCGAGGTGGTGGTCGATCGCATCGTGGTGCGGGAGGGGCTTTCGCAGCGCCTCGCCGACTCCTTCGAGACGGCCCTGGAGCTGGCCGACGGACTGGCCTTCACCGAGGACGCCAAGACGGGCGAGCGCGTCACCTTCTCGGCTCGCTTCGCCTGTCCGGTCTCGGGCTTCACCATCGACGAGATCGAACCGCGGCTGTTCTCCTTCAACAACCCCTTCGGCGCCTGCCCATCCTGCGACGGGCTCGGGGCCACCAGCTATGTCGACCCGGACCTTGTTGTCCCGGACAAGAGCAAGTCCCTGAAGAACAACGCAGTGGCACCCTGGGCCACGACGGGCAACACCTCGCCCTACTACGTGCAGACCCTGGAGAGCGTGGTGCGCCACTACCGTGCCTCCATGACCGAGCCCTGGGAAGCGCTGCCCAAAAAAGTGCAGGAGGCCGTCCTCTTCGGCACCAAGGAGCCGATCACGCTGCGCTACGACGACGGCTTGCGCAGCTACGAGACCAAGAAGGTCTTCGAGGGCGTGATCAACAACCTGGAGCGCCGCTGGCGGGAAACCGACAGCGACTGGATCCGGGAAGAGATCTCCAAGTACCAGACCAGCAAGCCCTGCGAGGCCTGTAACGGCTATCGCCTCAAGCCCGAAGCCCTGGCGGTCAAGATCGGCGGTCGCCACGTGGGCGAGGTCTGCGAGTTCTCGGTTAGCGACGCCAAGAACTGGTTCGACACTATCGAAGAGGGCCTGACGCCGCAGCGCCAGGAAATCGCCAGCCGGATCCTGAAAGAGATTCGTGAGCGCCTCGGATTTCTCAATGACGTCGGGCTCAACTACCTGACCCTGTCGCGCGCCTCGGCCACCCTCTCTGGCGGCGAGAGCCAGCGCATCCGCCTTGCCTCGCAGATCGGCTCGGGGCTGACAGGTGTGCTCTACGTGCTCGATGAGCCTTCTATCGGCCTGCATCAACGCGACAACGCCCGCCTGCTCGACACCCTGCGGCGGCTGCGTGACCTTGGGAACACCGTCATCGTGGTCGAGCACGACGAGGACGCCATCCGCGCCGCCGACTACGTGGTCGACATGGGCCCCGGCGCCGGACAGCACGGCGGCACGGTGGTCGCCCTCGGCCCCCCGGCCAAGATCGAGCAGAGCCAGGCCAGCCTCACCGGCCAGTACCTCACCGGCTTCAAGCAGATCGAGGTGCCGAAGAAGCGCCGACGCGGCCACCGCGGCCAGAAGATCGTGGTCAAGGGCGCGAGCGGCCACAACCTGCACAATGTCGACGCAGCCTTCCCGCTCGGCGCCTTCGTCTGCGTGACCGGGGTCTCGGGCAGCGGTAAGTCTACCCTGGTGATCGAGACCCTCTACAAGGCGCTGGCCCGGCGGCTGCACGGCAGCCGCGATCTGCCCGCCCCTCACAAGGCCATCGAAGGCCTGGAGTTCATCGACAAGATCATCGACATCGATCAGTCGCCGATCGGCCGCACGCCACGCTCCAATCCTGCGACCTACACCGGCGCTTTCACGCCCATCCGGGAGTGGTTCGCCGGGCTGCCGGAAGCCAAGCAGCGGGGCTACCGGCCGGGACGCTTTTCCTTCAACGTCAAGGGCGGGCGCTGCGAGGCTTGCCAGGGCGACGGTGTCATCAAGATCGAGATGCACTTCCTGCCCGACGTCTACGTTCAGTGCGACACCTGCAAGGGCAAGCGCTACAACCGCGAAACTCTCGAGGTCACCTTCAAAGACCGCTCCATCGCCGATGTGCTCGACATGACGGTCGAAGAAGCGCACCAGTTCTTCAAGGCCGTGCCTGCCATCCGCAACAAAATGGAGACGCTAGAGAGAGTAGGCCTGGGCTACATTCACGTCGGCCAGCAGGCGACGACACTGTCCGGCGGCGAGGCGCAGCGCATCAAGCTTGCCAAGGAGCTCTCGCGCCGCTCGACCGGCAAGACGCTCTACATTCTCGACGAGCCGACCACCGGTCTGCACTTCGAGGACGTCCGCAAGCTCCTGGAAGTGCTGCAAGCCCTGGTCGACCAAGGCAACACGGTGCTGGTCATCGAGCATAACCTGGAAGTCATCAAAACCGCCGACTGGATCCTCGATCTCGGCCCCGAAGGCGGCGACGGCGGTGGCCGTATCGTTGCCCAAGGCACCCCGGAAGAGGTAGCGCGCGCCGCCGGCAGCTACACCGGGAGCTATCTCGCGCCCTACCTGCCGAACCTCAAAACACGTGAAAAAAAGCGGGCATAGCGCCAATGGCGCCAGACTGCACAACGGCTAACGCCAAGACATCTCCGGTCACGCCGGACGATATCCGCGAGGCCTATGCGCGCATTCGGCCCCATGTCCGCCGCACCCCTGTCATGGATCTGGCCGGCAGCGAGTTGGACCACGACACCGCCGTTTCCCTGAAGCTGGAGCTTTTCCAGCACGCCGGCTCCTTTAAGCCGCGGGGCGCTTTCAACAACCTGCTGAGTCAGGAGGTGCCGGCGGCTGGCGTGGCAGCCGCTTCGGGCGGCAACCATGGCGCAGCGGTCGCCTACGCCGCCCATCAGCTCGGCTATCCGGCCGACATCTTCGTGCCGGAGATTTCCAGCCCGGCGAAGATCGCCAAAATCCGCGCCGCGGGCGCCCGGCTGCATGTCGGCGGCGCGCGCTATGCCGATGCGCTGGCCGCCTGCGAAGCCCATCAGCAGGCAAGCGGTGCCATCGGCATTCACGCCTACGACGCCATGGAGACCGTGGCTGGCCAAGGTACGCTGGGCCTGGAATGGGAAGAGCAGGTCCCGGAGCTCGATAGCGTCCTGATTGCCGTCGGCGGTGGTGGACTGATCTCCGGGGTCGCTGCCTGGTTCTCGGGCCGCGCCAAGGTCATCGCGGTCGAGCCCCAAGGCTCACGGGCGCTCCATGCCGCGCTGGAGGCAGATGCCCCCGTCGACGTTTCCGTCGAGTCGCTCGCGGCCGACTCGCTGGGCGCCCGCAGCATCGGTGGGCTCAACTTCGAGATCTGCCGCGAGCATGTCACGCAATCTCTGCTGGTCGAGGACGGCGCCATCGAGACTGCCATGGCTTGGCTATGGCATCGACTGCAGATCGCAGCCGAACCCGGTGGTGCAACGGCCCTGGCAGCGCTGCTCTCGGGCGCCTACCGGCCGCAGCCGGGCGAGCGGGTTGGGGTCCTGGTATGCGGCGGCAATGTAGCCCCAGAAACCCTGGCGGAACTGCCAAACCCGAGCCTCGCCTAGGTGCGTTAGAGCACCTACACAGCCAATCACAGTAGAGTCTTGTAGGAAACTCAACCAAGGGCCATCTCTTTACCATGGAAGGCAGCTCAGCCTTGGAGGTGGACAAGCAAGCCCGCGTCGCCGTTCAGCCCGTTATCGACTGGCTGATGGCGGATGCGCGCCAGTACCTCCACCGCACCCAGCTTCTCTTCGGGCAGTTCTGCGCCGAGTTGCTCGGTCTCGGCATCCCGATCGACCGCGCGACGATGCATATCCGACAGCTCCATCCCGAGTTCGAGGCGCGGACCCTGCTATGGACGTCGGACGCAGGCGGCGCCGTGATCCACGATCGGGCTCATGGCATTCGCAACAATGCGCTTTTCCTGGAAAGCCCAGTGAAGACCGTGATCATTGACGAGCAGACGGTGCGCCGCCGCCTGAGCGACCCGGATTGCCCGCTGGACTATCCCATCGTTGCCGACCTCAAAGAGAGTGGCTTCACTGACTACACAATTCGCCCCTTCTTCTTCGCCAAGCAGGAGCGTATGGCGATCAGCTTTGCCACGAAGGCGCCGGAGGGCTTCAGCGATCTCTGCCTTGCCATCTTCGATGCCCTCATGCCGGCCTTCGGTGCCTGCGTCGAGCTGACCGAAACCAAGCGCACCGGACGGCTGCTGCTCGACACCTACGTCGGCAGCCAAGCCGGCGGACGGGTCTGGTCCGGCGACATTCGCCGCGGCCAAGGCACGGAGATCGAGGCGGCGATCTGGCTCTGCGATCTGCGCAGCTTCTCCTCCCTCAGCAGCGTGCTGCCGAGAGATCACATCATCGACCTTCTGAACCGCTACTTCGATGCCATCTGCGAGCCGGTGGAGCAGGAAGGTGGCGAGGTCCTGAAATTCATCGGCGATGCGGCCCTCGCCATTTTTCGCAAAGACACACCTAAGGCCTCGGTCAACAGCGCCATCGTTGCCGCGGAAGAAGCGCTCAAGAGCCTGGATGTCCTTAACGCGGCATTGCGTGACGAGAAGTGCCCTTCTTGGCCCCTACGTTGCGGCATCTCTGTCCACTACGGCAAGATGATGTACGGCAACATCGGCGCCAATAACCGGCTCGACTTCACGGTCATCGGTTCGGATGTGAACCTCGTCGACCGCTTGCAGGACCTGACTCGCGAAGTCGATCCACCGTTGGTGCTATCGTCCTGCGCCGCCAACTACACCTGCCGGGACAGCCGCCGGATGGGCCGCTTCCGCTTCAAAGGCTTCGCCGAAGAGCAGGACGCCTATTGCCTGGGCTGCAGCGTCGACGCGATCTGTCCTGACGAAAAACCTGCCGCCAGGAAGGCCGTCAGCGCCGGGTAGTTGGTCTTGCAGGCGGCCTGCTCGCGCAATTCCCCGACATCTTGCGCCATGCAGGCGACCAAGGGCTCCAAGTCCCCGCGCCAAACTTCCAACGGCAAAACGATGGCTGGGTGACCGCTGTCGAGGTACCAGGAGTCGACGCTCCAGATTTCACCGCCCTCGATCTCGGCGACTGTGGCCGAGAAGTGAAACCAGCCTTCGACGACCGGATCTTTCATGACCGGCGCCGCAACCCGGTGGTACCGCAGCAATCCCTGATGCTGCAACAACTCGAGGAACTGCACCATGTTGGCCGTTTCGTCGATACAGTCTGTCTGATCGGGCTGACCATAGCCGACCAGCGTGCCGCCTACGTCAGGGCCGATGCCGGTTTGGGCCATGACAGCGAGCTCGTAATCGGCAGCCGCTTGAGCGATGGCACGTCGTTCCTCGTCCGGACTGCGCGACACATCCCGAAAATGGCCTTTGATCGCCTCCCATTGCGACGCGCTGAGAGCGAAGAGATGCCGCTCCTCACACCCGTAATTGGTGCAATAGACCAACGCCTCCGGGCCGGGCGCCCGGAGCACCACCTTGTCGATCTGCTCGGCCGCGCGTTGCTCAAATCCCTCTGCACAGGCCGAAAGAAGCGCAAACAACCCAAAAAGAGCAAAAGAGTTACCGATCTGTCGCACGATCCTCATCCCCCCGATCTTGCGACGTCCGCCATCAGCTTGCCGCCAACTAAACCACCATTCTCGCTGTAAATCTAGACTGCATCGCGGGAAAGTAGTGGCTGGAGCTTGCCAGGAGATTACCGCACCGAATGTCATCTCCCTGGCGGATGGACTTGAGATCGACGCCGCGAAGACCGATAGAAGGGACATGACCGAGATATCGAGAACCACGGCATGACAGCGACCAAGCCCGTTCACGTGGTGGGCGGCGGACTGGCCGGCAGCGAAGCCGCCTGGCAGCTCGCCCGCGCCGGCGTGCCGGTGGTGCTGCACGAGATGCGGCCAGTGCGCGAGACAGCGGCACACAAGACCGGCGGCCTGGCGGAGCTGGTTTGCTCCAACTCCTTCCGCTCCGACGACGCGATGAACAATGCCGTCGGTCTGCTGCACGAAGAGATGCGTCGCTATGGCTCGCTGATCATGGCTTGCGGCGACCGTCACAAGGTCCCGGCCGGCGGAGCGCTAGCGGTGGACCGCGATGGCTTTTCGGATGCCGTTACCGCTGCCTTGGAAGCTCAGCCGCTGGTGACAATTGAACGGACGGAAGTCGCGGGCCTGCCGCCCGAGGATTGGGACAGCGTCATCCTGGCAACCGGCCCCTTGACCTCGCCGTCCCTGACCGACGCCATCCTGGCGCTGACCGGCGAAGAGCAGCTCGCGTTCTTCGACGCCATTGCCCCCATCGTCTACACCGAAAGCGTCGACTTCTCCCGTGCCTGGTACCAGTCACGCTACGACAAGCCAGGGCCCGGTGGCAGCGGCAAGGACTACATCAACTGTCCGCTCGACCAAGCACAGTACGAGGCCTTCATCGACGCCCTGCTGGCCGCTGAGAAGACGGCCTTTAAGGAATGGGAGGACACCCCCTACTTCGAAGGCTGCTTGCCCATCGAAGTAATGGCCGAGCGTGGCCGGGAAACCTTGCGCTTCGGCCCCATGAAGCCGGTTGGGCTAACCGACCCAAACACGGGCACCCAGCCCCATGCGGTGGTGCAACTGCGCCAGGACAATGCGCTGGCCACGCTCTACAACCTGGTCGGTTTCCAGACCAAACTGAAGTACGGCGAGCAGGTCGGGGTCTTCCGCACCATTCCCGGTCTGGAGAACGCCGAGTTCGCCCGCCTGGGCGGCCTGCACCGCAACACATTCATCAACTCACCGCGGCTGCTCGATGCGTCCCTGCGCCTCAAGGTCCAGCCGCGCCTGCGCTTTGCCGGTCAGATCACCGGCGTCGAGGGCTACGTCGAGTCGGCGGCCATCGGCCTCATCGCGGGGCGTTTCGCGGCAGCCGAGCGGCTTGGCGTCGAGATGGCCCCGCCGCCCGCCACCACGGCCCTGGGGGCGCTTCTCAACCACATCACCGGCGGCGCGGAGGCCGAGACCTTCCAGCCCATGAACATCAACTTCGGTCTCCTCCCGCCAATCCCGAAGGAGCCAGGCCGCAAACGCCTGAAGAAAGCCGAACGGAAGCCGGCCATGGCGCAGCGGGCGCTCAGCGACTTGGCCGTCTGGCTCGGGGATGAGAGACTCGCGGCTGAATAGCGGTCAAATGCGACCACGCCAGACGGCGGGCAGCAGCCACCAGATCCGGGCCGGCGGCACCTGCTGAAAGGCCGGTGCAAAGACGTTGTAGTCGGTCCGCTCGAGACGCTGAAGATAGCGCCCAACAAGGACGGCCGGCAGCAGCGTCGGCAGCGCTTGTGAGGGCAGCCCGGCGGCCAGGCTCTTTCCCTCCTGCAGATGCTCGTCAGCCCGCTTGGCGAGCCGCATGGCCACGCCGTCGATTGCATCGGAGCCGCGCAACTCAAAAAGATCCGGTAACTTGACCCCGGCAGCGAAGAGGTGGTCCTGCGGCAGGTAGACGCGCTTCTGCGCCGCATGGAAAGGGACGGCTCGAAGGAGGCCGGTGATTCCCCAGGCAACACCGAGATGGCGCGCGGACTTTCTCGCCAACTCGTCAAGCGGTACGCCCAGAACCTGCATTGCCAAGCGCATCAAGCTGGCCGAGGTCGCCTCCAGATAGCATTCCAGGCTTTGTAGATCGGCCGGCGGGTCCGAGCTTAAGTCGGCCTCCCGCCCTGCGAGCAGCGCTTCGAAGTCGTCTCGCGACAAAGCAACCCTGGCCGCAAGTGCCGCCAGCTCTTCCACCACCATGTGTTCGCGCGGTTGGCCGGCAAAGATCTCGTCAATGGCATCCCGCCACCATTGCAGGCGGATCTCGCCGAGCATGGCCTCGCTGACCACCTCCGCCGTGCGCGCAACCTCCTGATTGAAAGCATAGAGGGCGAAGAGACCACGCCGCTCTGCCGCCGATGCGAAAAGCGCGGTGATGTAGCGGTCGCGGTCATGGCGCTTGACCTCTTCCCGACAATAGGATTCTGAGCCTTGTCTGGGCATGGGCGGAGCGCTATTCCCCTTATCGGATTGTGCGCTGATTCGTGTGGGAACCAGACCATCGGCGGCAACATTTCTTTTCCGGCCTAGAGCCCCTATTTAGCAAGATATCGCCTTTCTCGTAGCCTGGCTCAACCGGGCACGAGTCATCACAAGATACGTCGCAAGGACCAAGAGGAGAGAACCATGGCGTTCACCCTGCCTGACCTGCCCTACGCCCAAGATGCGCTTGAGCCGTACTACTCGGCCAATACCCTCAGCTTCCATTACGGCAAACACCACAATGCCTACATCAACAAGACCAATGAGTTGATCGCCGGGACCGACCTGGAGGGCAAGACCGTCGAGGAGGTCATCGCAGCGGCCCACTCGGCCGGTAACAAGGGCCTGTACAATCAGTCTGCGCAGATCTGGAACCACACCTTCTTCTGGCACTCCATGAAGCCGGGCGGCGGCGGTGCACCGAGCGGTGAGCTGGCCAGCATGATCGACGCCTCCTTCGGTTCGCTCGACGAGTTCAAGAAGCAGTTCATTGCCTCCGCCACCGGCAACTTCGGCAGCGGCTGGACGT
The DNA here is from genome assembly GCA_028279885.1 of Rhodovibrionaceae bacterium. Classification (GTDB taxonomy): domain Bacteria; phylum Pseudomonadota; class Alphaproteobacteria; order Kiloniellales; family DSM-21159; genus JANQMX01. The sequence continues at coordinate 9,201 of JANQMX010000013.1, forward strand.
GGCTGGTCAAGGAGGGCGACGGCCTGAAGATCGTCAATACGGACGACGCCGACACCCCGCTGGTGAACGCGGGCCAGACGCCGCTCTTCACCGTCGATGTGTGGGAGCACGCCTACTACCTCGATTACCAGAACCTGCGGCCGAAATTCGTCGAGACTTTCCTCGACAGCCTGGTCAACTGGGACTTCGCAGCGGAGAACCTGGCCAAGGCTTAGCCCGCGCCGTCTCCGCGTGCATAAAGGGGGCTATCGGCCCCCTTTTTTCATGTGCCGGCGCCGTGTTCAGCCGGAGAAGAGCACGATACCGTAGATGAGCGCCATAACGAGGAGCGACCAGACAACGAACTGAGCCCCGCGTTTGTGGCGCTTGATCAGCTTTTCCGTCGAATCGCCAAAGTAACAGACCAGCAAGGCGAGGCCGAAGTAGCGCACGCCGCGCGCCACTGCCATGAGTGCGAGAAAGGAGAGCAGCGGGTAGGCTACCGCGCCGCTGCCGAGCATGGCGATCTGGCTGGGAATGGGCGCGATCCCGATGGTGAGGATGATCCATCCTCCTTCGTCGATCAGCTTCTGGCGGATGACGGCGAACTGCTCACTGTAGCCCATCGCTTGAAGAAACCACTGGCCGACCGACTCGAAGAGAAAGTAGCCGACGGCATAGCCGACCATCGCACCGACCAGGCTACCCAGCGTGGTCACCGTGGCGATGATCCAGATACGGCGTCTGTCGGCCAGCATCATCGGCATCATCACCGCCTCGAAGGGGACCGGTACGATGATGCTTTCGAGGAAGGAAGCCACGCCGATGCCGAACAAGCCACGCTTAGAGCGCGTGAGCGCCAGCGCCAAGCCACGCAGCCTGGCCAGCAGCCGCCGCTCCCCATTGTCAGACCAGCTCACCATCGTGCGAGCACGCGGATAGCGCTGACGGAGAGAGTGGACAGCGGCAGGGTCTCGAAACTGCTGTTGGTAACGCCTTGACGCTCCTGCTGCAGCGTACGGGGGGACCTACGCATCGCCCTCACAGCGCGCGGCACGGTGCTTGAGGGCCAACTCTTCACTCGTCATTCGGCTGCGGTTTCCATGCCTTCGGAGCACATCGACGCCAGATTTGGTTTCACGTCGGATCATCACCTACCCGGTAAATATGAAGGGAAACAGCCGCTTTCAAAGAAAGCCGCACATCGGCGGAGCCGATTTTGCAACGCACAAGGCTGTACGCACTGGATGGCGGGCAGCTGGGTTCGATTGGTGAAATGACTGGCGTGGCCTTAGTGCTACACGGCCGCCAAACGCCTAGAGCTAAGAACCCACGACCGCAGCGTTTAGGTCTAGCTCACCGCGATCAGAGCGGCCGCCACGCGGCGGTCCTCGGTGATCAGCACGTTGAAGGTGCGGCAGGCGGCGCCGGTATCCATCGGCTCTGGCATCAGGCCTTGATCATGCAGGCTGCTCCGGAGCGCACGCGGCAGAAGCGCAATCTGCGGGCCACAGCCGAGTAGCAGCACGTCGATCTCATCTTGCCGGCCCACAAGCGGCGCCAAGCTGTCTGGCCCGAAAGCGGCGAAGTCCGCAACATCCCAAGGCAGGACAGCCTCCGGCAGTACAATAACTGAGCCCTGGTAGCGCTCGCCTGAAACCTGAAAGCCACCTTCACCGTAGCCCTCGATGAGCATACGCCCCGGTGCTACGCGTGGGGTGATCTCCATCGCCGTTAAGCCGCTTTCGCCTCAGCCGGCTCGTCGCTGTCTCCCGTTTCGAGCCGACGAACGCCGAGATAGTAAAGTAGCGGCACGGCCAAGGCGATGGAGGAATAGGTGCCGATGAGGACACCCCAGATCAGGCCGATGACGAAGCCGCGAATGACTTCACCGCCGAAAATGTAGAGTGCGAAGAGAGCAAGCAAGGTGGTGACCGAGGTCAGAATGGTGCGCGACAGGGTCATGTTGATCGCTTCGTCCAAGATCTCCTCGACCGGGCGCTTTTTGTATTTGCGCAGTGTCTCCCGCACCCGGTCGAACACAACCACCGTGTCATTGATCGAATAGCCGGCAATGGTCAGCACCGCCGCCAGAGTCGCCAAGTTGAACTCCAACTGCATCACCGAGTAGAAGCCGATGGTGGCGATGATGTCATGCGCCAGCGCCACCAAGGCGGCCACCGCGAAATGCCATTCGAAACGGAACCAGATGTAGCAACCGATGGCGGCAAGGGAGAGCAAGGTGGCCAGGATGCCGGCTTGCCGCAGTTCAGCACCAACGGTCGGCCCCACGAACTCCGTTCGGCGATAGTCAACGCCCTCGCTGCCCAAGGCTGCACGGATGGCCTGGACCGCCTCGTTTTGTGCCTCTTCGCCGCCCTCCTGACGCTGAACGTTGATCAGCACATCATTGGGCTCGCCGAAGGTCTGCAGATTGACCTCTCCGAGCCCCAAGCCGTCTAGTTGCGAGCGCAAAGAGGCGAGGTCGGGCTGCTGCTGGAAGCGCACCTCCAGCAGAATGCCGCCGCGGAAATCGATGCCGAAGTTGAGCCCAAGCGTAAAGAAGGACACGATCGAGGCGACGATCAAGCCAGCCGAAAGCGTCAGAAAGGCCTTGCGCTTGGCAAGAAAGCGGATGCCGAATCCTAACGGCAGGTGACGAATGACGGCCATGCTGCGCTCCTAAACCGGCAAACTCTGCGGCCGCCTTTGTCGCAGCCAGAGCACCATCAAGAGCCGTGTCACCATCAGCGCCGAGAACAGAGAGGTGATAAGGCCAATGGACAGCGTGACGGCGAAGCCTTTGATCGGTCCGCTGCCGAAGAAGTAGAGCAGCGCGGCAGCAATGAAGGTGGTCAGGTTCGCGTCGATGATGGTGCTGAGCGCCTGCTTATAGCCGGCATCGATGGCTGACACCGGACCTCGCCCATTGCGTATCTCCTCACGTATTCGCTCGAAGATCAGCACGTTGGCATCCACCGCCATACCGATGGTCAGCACGATGCCGGCGATTCCGGGCAGCGTCAGCGTTGCCTGCAATCCGGTCAAAGCCGCTGCCACGAGGATCAGGTTGAACAGCAGAGCAACGCAGGCCATGGCGCCGAAAAGGCCATAGATGGTGACCATGAAGACGACAACCAGCGCCAAGCCTAAGACGCTGGCGAACTCGCCCGCTTCGATGGAGTCCTGGCCGAGGCTGGCGCCCACCGAGCGCTCCTCCAGGAAGGTGATGGAGGCCGGCAAGGCGCCGGCGCGCAGCAGGAGCGCCAGCCTTTGCGCCTCCTCAATGGTGAAGCTGCCGCTGATCTCGCCACGTCCGCCCAGAATGGGCTCACGGATAACCGGCGCACTGATCACTTCGTCGTCCAAGACGATGGCGAAGGGCCGGTTGACGTTCTGCCGCGTCAAGTCGGCAAAGATCTGCCCACCCCTGGTGTCGAAAGCGAAGGTGACCACCGGAAGGCCGCTGATCTGGTTGAAGGACTGTTGCGCGTCGGTCAGACGCTCTCCGCTGAGGCGCACGCGACGCTCAAGCACGTAGGCCGACGCGGACATCGGATCATCGGGATCGGCGGCCGGCACCACCTGAAAGCCCGGCGGCACGGCACCGGTACCCGGAACGACGTCGGTGTTGACCATATGGAAGGTCAGCTTGGCCGTTTGACCGATCAGCGACTTCTCCGCTTCACAGTCCTGCGCACCGGGGATTTGGATGACGACTCGGTCTTCGCCCTGGCGCTGCACGACCACGCCGCGCGTCCCTTCTGGATCCAGGCGCCGACGCATGATCTCGACGGTCTGCAGCATGACCGTCTCTTCGCTCAGCCGGATGGCCTGGTCGGTCTGGCTCAAGCTTGATTCGCCGTCACTGTCGATGGACAGCTGCCAGTCGAGGCCGATCAGGTCGCGCAGGCCGTCGCGCACACGTTGGGCGCTGCCCGGGTCCCGCAAGGTGAAAACCACATCGCCGGCTTCATCGACCCCGAGATTGGTATAGCCGAGGCGCTCCTGACGCAGCTCCGAGCGAACGGCAGCAACCATGTTTTCCCGCTGTTCGGCAAAAACCTCGTCGATCGCTACGGAGGTCAGTAGGTAGCAACCGCCTTGCAGGTCCAGGCCGAGGTTCATCTGCTGGTTGCTGGGTAGCCAGCTGGGGAGCGCTTCGCTGGCGCTCCTGGATAGCACGTTCGGGAAGGCATAGAGAACGCCGAGAACGAAGATGCAAACGACGATAACAACCTGCCAGCGAGATATGCGAACCATGCTTTTGCAGTCTCCTGCCAGCCGGGCCTAGCGCCGGCGGCGAAACACGGATTTCTTCTCTTCACCCGTCGAGGCCGCGGCGTCTTCGTCCGCCTCAGCGGCCTCCGGCTCCTCGACCGGCTCTTCACGCTTCGCCGTGGTCTTTTCGCCCCGCGGCTGGCTCTTGTTCACAACCTCTGAGATGGTGCCACGCACCACCCGAACCTTAACGTCCTTGGCGATTTCGACCTCGAGCTCGTCGTCGTGCACCTTGGCGACGGTGCCGATGAAGCCGCCGGCCGTCACCACCTTGTCCCCGCGCCTCAGATTGCTAACCATCTCCCGATGCAGCTTCATCTTGCGCTGCTGAGGCCGAATCATAAGGAAGTAAAAGATCGCAAATATGGCGATCAACGGTAGAAAAGTGACCAGCAGGTTGGGCTCTGCGGCCGCGCCGGCCTGTGCGTAGGCGGGAGAAATCAGCATATCCGGTCCTTGAGCAATCGGTTTCGTCTGCGCCTCGGGAAGCCGCGCCGCCACGGGCTTTCCGGGAACGCGCAGCGCGCCGGACTATAGCTCGCCATGTCCGTTTTGCAACGGCGCCTCAAGCCAGCCGTCACCATCGCAACATTGACCGCGCGGCCGGCTCTGCCTAGCCTCCGCGCCTCCCACCCCAAGGACCCCCAAAAGTGGAGGTTCCATGTCAGAGCAGCGCGACCAGGACATTCTTCTGCCGACGCTAGGCCGCATAGCGGCGGCGCTCGAGCGCTTGGCGCCGAGCGGTGCGCCCTTCGACCTGCCCGAGGACAGCGAAGCCTTCGTCTGGCACGCCGACAGCGCGACCTGCCAGCCGGTTGCCAAGGTTAACCGTATCCCTCTTGGCCTGCTGCAAGGAATCGACCTGCAGATCGACAAGTTGCTGGAGAACACCCGGCGCTTCGCCCGCGGCCTGCCGGCGAACAACGCGCTGCTGTGGGGCGCGCGCGGGACCGGCAAGTCTTCTCTCGTAAAGGCCTGCCACGCCGAGATTTCCGCCGAAGATCGCCGCGAGGAACGCCCGCCTGTCGCGCTCGTCGAAATCCACCGGGAGGACATTCCCAGCCTGCCGCAGCTGCTCGAGAAGCTGCGCGGCGGCGAACGGCGCTGTATCCTGTTTTGCGACGATCTCTCGTTCGATCAGGACGACACCAGCTACAAATCCTTGAAGGCCGTGCTGGAAGGTGGAGTCGAAGGGCGGCCGGAAAACGTCATCTTCTACGCGACCTCCAACCGACGCCATCTGATGGCGCGCGATATGATCGAAAACGAGCGTTCAACCGCCATCAACCCTTCGGAGGCGGTGGAGGAGAAGGTCAGCCTGTCCGACCGTTTCGGTCTCTGGCTTGGCTTCCACAATGCCGACCAAGCGACCTACTTCGCCATGGTGGAAGGCTATGCCGACCACTTCGAGCTCGGCCTTTCGAGCGAAGAGCTGCGCCGTCGCGCAAACGAGTGGTCGGTCACCCGCGGCGCCCGTTCCGGCCGCGTTGCCTGGCAGTTCATCCAAGACTTGGCCGGAGAGCTGGGGAAGAGCTTCGACGGCACCGGCTGAGTACTTGCTCGGTGCCTTGAACTAGCTCGGCAGCAGCTCGCGCGGGTCGACGGCCCGGCTCCCTTTGCGGATCTCGAAATGGAGCTGCGGCCGGTCGACATTGCCGCTTCGGCCCACCCGGGCGATCACCTGTCCGCGCGACACCCGCTCCCCTTTTGAGACCAGCAGGCTGGAGTTGTGGGCGTAGGCTGTGACCCAGCCGTTCTCATGACGGATCAGCAGGAGGTTGCCGAAGCCGCGCAGCTCGTTGCCGGCATAGACCACTTCGCCCCGCTCGGCCGCTACCACGGGCGCCCCGCGAGGTGCGGCGATGTTGATGCCATCATTGTGGCGACCGTCTCCCTGAGCGCCGAACTCGGCGATCACTCGGCCCTGAGTCGGCCAGAGAAAGCCGAGGCCGTTAGCGGTCGGCGGCACCGGCGGCGGATCGGGCGGCTGCGTCGGCAGCGCCGCCGGTTGAGGTTGTGCCGCTTGCGGCTGCGGTGGCTGTGGCGCGGCTCTCGGAGTAGGTGCTGGCTGGGCGCCGCGCGGGGCGGCGGCTGGAACCATCGCCAACTGACCGGCCGGCGCCGGCCCGGTCGCCGGTATGGCCAAGCTTTGCCCGACGGAGAGGCTGTAGGGCGCCTGCAGGTCATTGACCGCGGCGAGCTGGCTGCGTTCGACGTTGTACTGCCGGGAGAGACTGTAGAGCGTGTCGCCCGGCTGAACGCGATGCACGCGCTGGGCGGGGAGCTGCAGCTCCTGGCCGGGGCTTAGCCGGTAAGGCGGGGCCAGACCGTTGCGCTGGACGATGCTCTGGACGGGCAGGCCGAAACGCCGGGCGATGCCGTAGAGCGTATCGCCCGGCTGCACACGATAACGGCCGCCGGGCGGCAAGGCTGCGGTTGCCGGCGCGGGAGCCGGCGGCGTCGCAGCCGGCGTGGGGGTCGGTATCGACGAAGGCGGCGGCCGCACAGCCGTGCCGGCAGCCGGCTCCGGTAGCGGGGTGGGTGCGCCAAGCGGCACGCTCTGCACACTGCTGGGCGAGCGCACCTCGGCCGGATCGAAAACAGGGCCGGCAGCTGCGACCTCCGGCTTACGCACGGGAAGTGGCGGCGGCGCGCCCGGCGACTGGGTGATGCGCACCCTCTCGGGGCTTGAGCAAGCCGCCAGCAGGAAAAGGCCGGTCAAGGCCACGAGGCAAAAGCGCAAGATCATCCGGACTCCCGTCCCTCGCCCGAGCCTTCGCCGTTCGCCTCGCCAGCAACAAGAGGCACGAAGCGCACGGCCGCTAGGCTCTCTTGCTCGACGCCGCTTGCGGTCTTGCGCAGCTTCACGAGGTCCTGCGTGCGGCCCTGGCCGCCCACCGGCAGCACCATGATGCCGTCCTCCGCCAATTGCTCCAGCAAGGGCTCGGGCGGGAACACGGCCGCACAGGTCACGATGATGCGCGGAAAGCTGCGCGGCTCCGGCCAGCCTTTGCTGCCGTCGCCACAGTATGTCGTGATGTTGTGGAGTCGCAATTGCTTGAAACGCTCTTCGGCTTCTTCAAGCAAAGGTCGATGCCGCTCAATTGTGTAAACCCTGCGGCAGACGCGCGAGAGGATTGCCGCCTGGTAGCCGGAGCCGGTGCCGATTTCCAGCACCGTCTCCCGCCCTTTGCACTCGAGCGCCTGGGTCATCATGGCAACCACATCCGGCGCACTCAGAGTCTGGCCCCGGCCAATCGGCAGAGCCATCAGCTCGTAGGCCTGATCCTGAAAGGCCGGCGGGGTGAAAAGCTCACGCGGGATGCTTTCCATGGCCGACAGCACGGCGGTATCGGTGATGCCGGCGCGGCGCAACTGCATCAGCAGACGTATCTTGCGGGCCTCGATCGTCATTCAGGCGTCACCACGCCAACGTCATGCAAAGAGCTCCGTCAGCCGCGGCAGGATCTCGCGGTAGGTCAAGTCCTGGTGCAATGGCGTAACCGAGACCCAGCCGTCGTCCACCGCGGCGATGTCGCTTCCAGGCTCCGCCGATGCGTTTGCCGCCCAGTCCCCGATCCAGACATAGTCCCGCCCGCCCGGGTCCTTCCCCTCCATCAAACCGGCCGGCCCCAAGCCGCGGCCCTGGCTGGTCACCTTGATGCCTTTGACCTCCGCCAAGGACGTCGGCGGGAAATTGACGTTGATCAGCAGGTCCCGCCGCCAATCCACCTTCTGCAGGCCGACGATCACCTGCGGCGCATACTCGGCGACGGCGGGAAAAGGTATGTCCAGCTCGCGACTGCCGACCTGGCTGAAGGCGATGGCGTGGCTGCCCAGCATCACTGCCTCCATGGCGGCAGCGACGGTCCCGGAATAGAGCACATCCTCGGCCAGGTTGCCGCCGTGATTGACGCCGGAAAGCACCAGATCGGGCGGCTGGCCGTCCAGCACCTTCCGGAACCCCACCACCATGCAGTCGCTCGGCGTGCCGTTGACGGCAAAGCGGCGCTCGCCGAACGCCTGGATGGTCAGGGGCCGCCGGGTGGTCAGCGCATGGCTCATCGCCGACTGCTCGACCTCCGGCGCCACAGTCCAGACATCGTCGCTCAAGGCGCGCGCCACCTGCTCCAGAGCCTTGAGGCCGGGGGCGTGGATACCGTCATCGTTGGTGACCAGAATGCGCTGGCCGTCCAGGGGCTTAGCCATGAGCCGCGATGATCTCCTGCCCGCCCATGTAGGGCCGGACCGCCTCAGGAATGACGATGCTGCCATCAGCTTGCTGATAGTTCTCCATCACCGCGATCAGGGCCCGCCCGACGGCGACGCCGGAGCCGTTCAAGGTGTGCAAGAAGCGCGTCGCCTTCTCACCTTCTGGGCGGAAGCGCGCTGCCATACGGCGGGCCTGATAGTCCCAGCAGTTGGAGCAGCTCGAGATCTCCCGGTAGGTTTCCTGCCCCGGCAGCCAGACCTCGATGTCGTAGGTCTTGCGTGAGGCTGCGCTCATGTCGCCGGAGGAAAGCAGCATCACGCGATAAGCCAGGCCGAGGCGGTTCAGCACCTCCTCGGCGCAGCTCAGCATGCGCTCCAGCTCCTCCATGGAGCGATCGGGGTGCACGGCGGAAACCAGCTCCACCTTGTCGAACTGATGCTGGCGCAGCATGCCGCGGGTGTCGCGCCCGGCCGAGCCCGCCTCGGAGCGGAAGCACGGGGTCAGCGCCGTAAAGCGCTTGGGTAGCTCACCCTCCTCGACAATCGACTCTCGCACAAGGTTGGTCAGCGGCACCTCGGCGGTCGGGATCAGCCAAAATCCCTCCTCGGTCTTGAAGAGATCCTCGCCGAACTTGGGCAGTTGCCCGGTGCCGTAGAGCACATGATCGCGCACCAGATACGGGGGGCTGACCTCCAGGTAGCCGTGCTCTCGCGTGTGCAGGTCGATCATGAAGTTGGCCAAAGCCCGGCTCAGGCGGGAGATCTCGCCGCGCAACAACACGAAGCGCGAGCCGGAGAGCTTGGCCGCCATTTCGAAGTCCATCTGCCCGAGCGCCTCGCCGAGCTCGAAATGCTGCTTGGGCGTGCCTTCAAGATTGGGGATGGAGCCTCGGTTGCGCACCAGTTCGTTGGCGCTCTCGTCGGGGCCGATCGGCACCTCGGGCAAGGGGATGTTGGGCAGGCCCGAGAGCAAGGTGGTCAAAGCCTCGTCAGCCTGGCGCGCCGTCTCCTCCCCCGTCGCCATCTTGTCCTTGAGAGCCGCAACCTCGGCCATCAAGGCCTCGGCGTCCTCACCGGCCTTCTTCTTTTGGCCGATCGCCTTGGAGGCTTCGTTCCGCCGGGCCTGCATCTCCTGCAGGGCGGTCTGCGCCTCGCGGCGCTGCTGGTCGAACGAGAGAATCTCGGCCGACTGCGGCGGCAAGCCACGCGCCTCCATGCCCTGATCGAAGGCCTCGGGGTGATCGCGAATCCACTTGATGTCGAACATGGCGGGAACCGAATCGAGCTGCTTGGGAATGCCCGGCGCTTATAGTGGCTCCCGCCCGCGCCGTCCACGCCGGCAACACGAAACTTGGAGGACTTCTTACTCCGCCTCGAGCTCGTCGCGGAGCTCCTGCTCTTTCTGAGCGCGCTTCTTCTCGACCATGCGCGCCATCCAGATCGAAATCTCGTAGAGCAGGATGATGGGGATGGCGAGGCTGAGCTGGCTGATCGGGTCCGGCGGCGTGAAGATGGCCGCAACGATGAAGACCGCGACAATGGCGTACTTCCGCGACTTCGCCATGCCATCGGCGCTGGCGATGCCGGCCCGCGCCAGAAGCGTCATCAGCACGGGAAGCTGAAAACAGATGCCGAAGGCAAAGATCAAACGCATGGTGAGCGAGACATATTCGCTGACCTTGGGTTCGAGTTCGACGGGCAGAACCGTCGGCGAGCCCACCGTTTCGAACTGGATAAAGAAGCTCCAGGCAAAGGGCAGGATGATGTAGTAGACCAGCGCCGCCCCGGTGAAGAAGAGGATGGGCGAGGCGATCAGGAACGGGGCGAAGGCCGTCTTTTCGTCGCGGTAGAGGCCCGGCGCCACGAATTTCCAAAGCTGCAGCAGAAAGATCGGGCAGGTGATAAAGGCGCTGAAGAAGAAGGCGATCTTGATCTGCGCGAAGAAGGGCTCGATCAGGCTGGTATAGATGATCCGCGGGGTTCTTGTTTCGTCTTCGTAGCGGCTGAGCAGCAGGTCGGAGAGCGGCTGCGCCAGGAAGTCGAAGAGCGATTGGGCGAAATAGAAGCAGATGATGAAGCCGACGATCAGGGCCGCCGCGGCATAGAGCAAGCGCTGCCTCAGCTCGATCAAGTGTTCGAGCAGCGGCATTTTCTGGAGATCGGCCTGTTGCTGCACCATTGCGGGCTGCTCTCTTACCTAATCAGCCTGCGCCAGTCTTGCTGGTCGCCGGCTCTTCGACCGGCGGCCTGACCGAATGAGCGGGCGCCGGGCTGGCCGGCTGAACCCGGTGTTCGGCCCTCGCCTGGTCCTGCTCGGGCTCTGCTGTGGGCTGTGGCGCGGCACCGTTGCCGCCGGCTGGTTTGTCAGAGGTGGTCTCTGCTGAGGCACCGGCGCTAGCCGCCGGCTCGTCTTTGGCGGCGGAAGCACTTGAGGACGCACTCGTGGAAGACTTGCCGGCATCGCGCGCTTCTGAATCGAGCGCGCGGGCTTCTGCCTTAACCTCACCGTCGGGGTCGAGCGTCTCCTCGAAGGAGCGCTCCAGGTTCATGGATTTGGCCGACTGGATGGTCTTTTTGGCCTCGTCCAGCTCGGCTTCCCGCGCCATCTCGTCCAGGCTGTGCTGGAAATCGCGGGTCAACATGCGCGCCTTGCGGACATAGCGGCCCACCGTCCGCATCATCGTCGGCAGCTCGCGCGGCCCGATGACGAGGAGCAGCAAGAGGGCGATAACCGCCATCTCGGACCAGCCGATATCAAACATGGCGCCGCCTGGCCCCTTGTCCTAACCAACGGCCGCTGTTCGGCCCCGCACCCGCATGGGCGCTCAGCCGTTGGCGGCCTTCTTCTCTTCCTCGGCCGTGCGCGTCACGGTCGCGGCGGCAGTGTCCTGTTCCAAGGCTTTGGTGGCCTCGGCTTCGTCGCCTTCCGGATCCTTTTCCTTATCCTTCAGGCCCTTCTTGAACTGGTTAATGCCGGAGCCGAGGTCCTTCATCAGCTTCGGAATTTTACCGCCGCCGCCGAACAGAACCAGCACGACCGCCAAAACGATCAGCCAGTGCCAAATACTAAACGTGCCCATATGGCAATCACTCCCTAGCGTTCCCGCGCTGTCCGATGGTGCAGCCCCGACTGGCGCCCGGCTTGCCAATATCCAACGTCCGCGCGCCCCTTACCCGGGGCCTCATCGAGGGGACTATGACAAACTCACACGGCCGGAGCAACGCTGGCTGCTCCGGCACGTGCTATCTAAGTGGCGTCTCTTGTCGGAAAAACAAAGGCCATGGCCGGATCCAGGGCCACCGTGAAGCTGGTCTCGGAGTCCGGCAGAAAGCGGCCGGGCCGGCGGGCGTGCATGTGATAGGGGCCTGAAGCGCCGTTAACGATAGAAAGATGAACAATGCTGGTGCGTCCCACGAAGCGCGCCGCTTCAACGACTCCGCGACAATCGGGCTGCCCGGTCACGGAGCCGGGCGGTAGCAGCAGAAGTCCTTCCGGGCGGATGTAAACCTCGGCCGAAGAGCCTTCGGCCAAGCCCTTCGCATCCAGGCTGCCCAAGGGGGTCTGCACCTGACCATCCATGACCGTGGCCGGAAAATGATTGATATCGCCGAAAAAACTGGCGACGAAGGGATTGGCCGGCTGAAAGTAGAGCTCGGCCGGCGTGCCACACTGCGCAAGACGACCAGCCTCCATCAAAGCGATGCGGTCGGCCAGAAACATCGCCTCTTCCGGATCATGGGTCACCACCAGCGCCGCAGCACCGCTGCTCTTAAGCACATGGAGCGTGCTATCGCGCACCTCGTGGCGGAGTTGGGTATCCAGGTTGGAAAAGGGCTCGTCGAGCAGCATAAGCCGTGGACGCACCGCCATGGCCCGGGCCAAGGCGACACGCTGCTGCTGCCCGCCGGACAGCATATGCGGATAGGCTTCGGCCATCGCGCTGAGACCGACCTGGGCCAGCACCTCAGACACCCTTTGGACGCGCTCGCCCCGCTTCAGCGCCGTCAGGCCGAAGGCAATGTTCTCAGCAACGCTCAAATGGGGGAAGAGCGCATAATCCTGGAACACCAGGCCAACGCGGCGATCCTCCGGCGGGCACTCGCGCCCCGGCTCTGCGATCACCTGCTCGTCCATGGCGATCTGCCCCGACTGGACGCTCTCCAGCCCGGCGACCAGGCGCAGAACCGTGGTCTTGCCGCAGCCGGACGGACCCAACAGGCAGACGATCTCCCCCTCGGCGAGCGAGAGAGAAAAGTCCTGCACCGCCTGGGTCCTACCGTAGCGATGCGACAGGTGATCGATGTCCAAGGCCCGCATGGGACAGGGCGAGTCCGCAAAGGTTACAGGGTCGGTCGCCCGCCAAAGCTAGTGCGAATGATTTGCAAAAACAATGCTACGCGGCCGCAGGGCTCAAGGCCACCGCCTCACGCCCCCAATTCCTGCCGTACAATCTCTTCCATCTCCGCCGGGTCAAGAGCTTCTTCCAAAGCCTCTTCGCTTTCTTCCTCGGCCGTCTCCGCGGACTCGCTCTCGCCGTCGACCGGCGGCAACTGGCCGAGCCGGCCGATGCTGACGGCCGGGCGGGCGTCAAGCAGGCCGGCTGCCTTCAACTCGTCGAGTCCCGGCAGCGCCTCCAGGCTCTCTAGGCCGAATTGGTCGAGAAAAGCCTCTGACGTGGCCCAGGTGACCGGCCGGCCTGGCGTGCGACGCCGCCCTTTGGGGCGGATCCAGCCGGCCTCCAGCAAGCTGTCCAGCGTGCCCTTGGACATGGCCACGCCGCGGATCTCCTCGATCTCCGCCCGGGTAACCGGCTGGTGGTAAGCGATGATAGCCAAGGTCTCGATAGCGGCACGGGACAGCTTCTTCTGCACACTCGTCTCGATGGTCATGCGCCCGCCGAGATCCGGTGCCGTGCGAAAGGCCCAGCTCTTGTCCAGCGTCACCAGATTGACCCCGCGATTGGCGTAGAGCGCCTGAAGCTCCTCCAGCAGCTTCGGGATGTCCGTGCCGTCAGGAAAATGGCGCGCCAACTGGGCTGGTGTCATTGGCTCGCGTGAGGCGAACAACAACGCCTCCAGCAAGCGCAAGTCTTCGAAACGTTCGCTACTCATGATCGCTCCAACTATCGGGTGCCTCTTCGGCAGCCGCTCCGTCCGGGGCCGCACGCGCGGGACCCGTTGCCTCCTCCCCAGCGGCCTTCTCACGGAGGTAGATCGGCCGAAAGTGCCCCTCCTGCCGCAGCTCAGCCTTACCTTCCTTCACCATTTCAAGGCCGGCAAGCAAGGTCGAAGCCAAAGCCGAGCGCCCTGGCAGGCCAGAGCGCAGTTCAGGCGGCAAGAAGGAGGCCAAGGTCCGCCAACCAGGGGCCGCGCCCAGCAGGCTGGTGAGCCGCCGCATGGCATCGTCGACGGAGTAGAGGTTGAGAGGCAGGATACGCAAGCTGTCGCTCTCGGTCGCTCGACTACGGCTGCGGCCGTAGGCGGAGAGCAGGTCGTAGAGGGTGGCTTGGTAGAGCACGTTGGTGACGCGAGGCACGGCCTCCGGCGCACCGCGGGCGAAGAAGTCGCGCCCCAGGCGCGGCCGTTCCAGCAAGCCGACCCCTGCCCCCTGCATGGCCTCCAGGCGCTGCAGTTGAAACCGCAGGGCGGCCGCCATCTCGGCACCGGAAGGCTCCTCTTCCCCCTCCGGCTCGGGCAGCAGCATGCGGGATTTGAGGTAGGCGAGCCAGGCCGCCATCACCAGATAGTCGGCGGCCAGCTCCAGATTCACGCGCCGCGCCGCCTTGACGAAGGCGATGTACTGTTCAGCAAGCTGCAGGATGGAAATCTGAGTGAGATCGACCTTTTGGTCGCGCGCCAGCTGGAGCAGCAGGTCGATCGGCCCCTCGAAGCCCTCCAGGTCGACCAGAAACACCCCTGCCACCGCGGGGCTGTCGCCTTCGAAGTCGGCCTCTGTCGTCAAACTCAAACTCCTGCCGCCGCCTGCGGACTTGCCGCCGTTTCGCTCAACAAAGCCGCCAGCTTGTCGATCAGGGCTTGGCGATCCGCCTTGTCGGGCCGGCCACGCCGGGCCTCGGCGGCGCTCAGCCGGCGCTGCGCTGCGCCATCGAGCGGCCGCCCCCCTTCCGCCACGGCGATCATCTCGTCGCGCTTGCCATTGCAATGAAGCGCCAGGTCGCATCCGGCAGCAAGCGCCATACGCGTGCGCTCCTGCATGCTACCGCCAAGCGCCCCCATCGAAAGGTCATCGGATACCAGGACACCATCGAAGCCGAGTCGGCCACGGATTATCTCGTCGATGGCTGTGGGGGAAAGCGTCACCGGCTGGTCCGGATCACAGGCGCGAAAGACCAAGTGTCCCGTCATGCCCCACGGCACATCACGATTGGCGGCAAAGGGCAAGAAGTCGCTGCGGTCCAGAGTTTCCAGGTCGGTCTCGATCCTAGGCAGGCTCTCGTGGCTGTCGACTCGGGCGCGGCCATGGCCCGGCATATGCTTGATCACCGGCATGACCCCGCCGGCCAGCAGCGTTTCCCAGTAGGCTCGGCCGTCCGCGGCCACCGTTTCGGCGACGGCGCCGAAGGCGCGATCACCGATGGCTACGTGCCCCTCGGGATGCAGCAGGTCGAGACAGGGGGCGCAGTTGACATCTATGCCGACGTCCAGAAGCTCCGCCGCGGTCAAGGCCGCGGCAGTCCGGATGGCTTCCTCCCCCGCTTCAGCCAGACGCGCCGCCGACGGCAACTCCGACCAGTGGGGCGGACGCAGGCGACGTACTCGTCCACCTTCCTGGTCCACCAATACCGGTGCGTTGCGGTCGACGCTCTCCCGCATCTCGTCGATGAGGGCGCGAACCTGATCGGGGGCATCGACATTACGCGCGAAGACAATGAAGCCGTGAGGTTGAACCTCACGGAAGAAGCCGCGCTCCCAGTCGGTGAGGCGCAAGCCCTCGCAGCCGAAGATGACGGCAGCGGGCGTTGTCATCCCCGCCTACCCGGCTAGCGCCGTTTGACGATACAGTCCTGACCGGCGGACTTGAGCTGCCCGCAGAGGTCCTGGGCTGTCGTCTTGCTCGGGAAGGGGCCGGTCTGAACGCGGAAGTAGATGCCGCGATCACCGAGGTCGGCCCGCTCGACGTAGAGCGGCATGGTTTCCAAGAGGTCCGGATGCTTGGCCTGGGCCTGGGACCAGAAGCCTTTTGCCTCGTCCTCGCTGCGCAGGGAAGCGACCTGGATGACGTAGCTGTTGTCGGGCAGCTCCTGCATGCGCGGCTGCGCCACCTGGATGGGCTTGGCTGCCTTTTGCTCGCCCCCAGCGTTCTTCGAGGCGGTCGGCAAGGCCTCGCGCTTGGTGCCATTGGCTTGCTTGGCCGGCTGGTCCACCGACTCGGTATCCACGGCCGGTGTCGTCGCGGCAACTTGCGGCGCCGGCGCTTCTGGATCAGCGGACGCCTGCCCCGTCGTATCGTCGGCTGCCCCTTGGCCGTTCAAATCGACAGTGGGCATTCGCGGCGGCAGCACAATCGGGAACTCACGTACCCGGCGCTGCTTGCCTTCGCCGCTGACCGCGCTGCGCTCAACAGCTGTCGTCGCGGATTGCTCGTCTGCCTCAGCCGGCGATTGGCTGGCCGGCTTGGCCAGCAGTGACTCCACGGCGCCATCGTCCTCTCCACGCGTCGCACCAATCTCCCGCGTGACCGTGGCCGGAACGACCCGGTCATCACTTGCCGTTGAGGCAGAGTCCTGGCTTGGCGCCTCGCTCGGCGTCGGCTGCGCGGCCTGGCGGTCGTCAGCATCCTCTGGCGCCTCGGTCGAGGGTTGCTCCGCCGCCGCCTGACGATCGGCCGCGCCCGTTGCGCCGTCAGTCATCTGGGCGACCAGATCGCCGATCGGATCGCTGGACTCGGTCTCCGGCTGCTCTTCCGCTCTCGGTAGAGCGACCAGTGGCGAAGCGTCCTGCTGCGTCTCGACCTGCTCGGACAGCTCTTCGCCCAAAACCTCGCCGCGTGGCACGCGGGCGATATCCATGGGCTCTTCCGGCGGCGGCAGTATACGCTCGACCTTGTCGTCGGCCGCTTCACCGTTGTTGAGCACGGCATTGTCCTGGAAGGGGATCTGCAACCCGCCGGGCTCGTCCGGCTGAACCCGCTCAGGCGTTTCCGAAGCGCTGATGATGGGAACTTCGCCCTCGGCACCACCGCCCATGCCGCCGCCATAGCCGTACCAGACGATCGCGCCTGCGCTACCCAGCGCGATCAGGGCAACACTCAAGGGGAGGACGCGCCCACCCCACGGCGACTGCGCGCGCTTGGGGCGTCTGGCAACGCGGCCGTTGTCTCGCGCCTTTCCTCCAGACGGTCCATCCGATGCGGTCAGGGGCGGCTGATCGGTCGATCTGCCGTCCTGGGAATGCTTGGAGCCTTCGCCACTTGCCATCAGCGCATCTCCTCGATGGGCGTAACACCGATTGTCGCCAAACCCGACCCGATGACGATGAGCACAGCCCGAACCATCGCCAGTCGCGCCGCACTCAAGGCCTCATTGTCGGCTTGCAGGAACCTCAAGGCGGTGTCGTCCTTGCCTCTGGTCCACAAGCCATGAAAGCTCGCTGCCACTTCCTGCAAGTAAAAGGCAATCCGATGGGGCTCATAAGCCTCGGCTGCCGCCTCCACCATACGAGGCCATTCCGCCAGCTTCTTGATCAAAGCGAGTTCGCCTGAGTCGGTCAATAAATTGAGGTCTACGTCCGCAAGGCCTGCATCGTCTTGCGGTATGGTTAAGAATTCCTCAACCGCATGGCGCTGTACGGAGCAGCCTCTGGCGTGCGCATACTGGACATAGAAGACGGGATTCTCGCGTGACTGCTCGACGACTTTTTCGAGATCGAAATCGAGCGGCGCATCGTTCTTGCGCGTCAGCATGATGAAGCGAACCACGTCTTTGCCGACCTCGTCGATCACCTCGCGCAGGGTGACGAAGGTGCCGGCGCGCTTCGACATCTTCACTTCGACCCCGCCACGCTGCAGCTTGACGAGCTGACAAAGCTGGACGTTGAGGCTGGCCTCACCGTTGGTCAGGGCGGTCACGGCCGCCTGGGTACGCTTGACCTGGCCGCTGTGGTCGGCGCCCCAGATATTGATTTGGCGGGTGAAGCCGCGGCGATACTTGTCGTAGTGGTTGGCCATGTCGCCGGCCAGGTAGGTCCAGCTGCCGTCGGACTTCTTGATCGGCCGGTCGACGTCATCGCCGAAGTCGGTGGAACGGAACAGCGTCAGCTCCACCGGCTCCCAATCCTCTACCGGCTTGCCCTTGGGCGGCTCCAGAACGCCTTCGTAGACGAGGCCACGCTCTCGCAGCACGGCGACCGCCTCTTCGACCGCGCCCGCCTCGACCAGGGCACGCTCAGAGGTGAAAACGTCCTGATCGACGCCCAACGCATGCAGGTCCTCGCGGATCAGGTCCATCATGCGCTCGATAGCAAAGCTGCGGACCTTGGACAGCCAGTCTTCTTCAGCCGCGTCGAGCCACTTGGCACCGTCCCGCTCGGCCAAGGCCTGCCCCACAGACTTGAGGTAGTCGCCCGGATACATACCGGGCGGGATCTCGCCGATCGACTCGCCCAGTGCCTCGCGGTAGCGCAGGAAAGCCGAGCGCGCCAGAGTATCCACCTGGGCGCCGGCATCGTTGACGTAATACTCCTTGGTGACGTCGTAACCGGCCTTGGCCAGCAACCCGGCGAGGGCATCGCCGATCACCGCACCGCGCGCATGGGCAATGTGCAGCGGCCCGGTCGGGTTGGCAGAGACGTACTCGACATTGACTTTGACGCCACGGCCCATCTCGCTCTCGCCGTAGGCCTTCCCGGCAAGCAGGATGTCCCTGAGCCGCTCCCGCCAAAAGTCGTCGGCAAGGCGCAGATTGATGAAACCGGGCCCGGCGATGCCGGCTTCCGTCACCTGCGGCAGCTTGGCGAGCTCGGTCAGCAGCAAAGCGGCCAAGTCACGCGGCTTCATGCCGGCCGGCTTGGCCAGGACCATGGCCGCATTGGTCGACAGATCGCCGTGGGAGGAATCACGCGGCGCTTCGACGGTGATCCGATCGGTGTTCAGCCCGGCAGGCAGCGTACCGGCATCGGAGAGCGCGGCGACGGAATCGCAGACGCGATCGCGGAAGTGGCGAAAGACGTTCATGGCTTTGGACTTAGGAAACCTTGGCGAGTCGGGACGAAAACTATGCGCTGTTTCGAAGCTAGTTCGGGTAGGGGTCGAACAGCTTGCGGTGCAGTTCAAGCGCATAACGGTCGGTCATGCCAGCGATATAGTCGGCGACACGGCGTGCGCGGACCGCGTCAGGGGCATCGCTCAGGCCGTCCGCCCAGTTTTCCGGCAGGCACTGGGGGTCGCTATCGAAGTAGGTGAAGAGGTCCCGCATGACCCGCTTTGCCTTCTTAGTCATGCGGTTGACCAGATAGTGACGGTACATGCGGCGGAACATGAAGCGGCGCAGGGAGCCGAGTGGTCCCCGCATTTCCTCGGAAAAGGCGACCAGCGCGGTCGGCATGGCGCGCACTGCCTCTGGCGAGTCCGGCCTGTGCTCGGCTAGGCGCCGCCGGGTTTCGGCGAGCAGGTCGGAGACCATGCGATCGATCAGGCGCCGCACGGCTTCGTGCACCAGCCGCCCCTGCTCCAACGCGCCGTAGCGCTCGATGACCTCCGCGAACACCGCATCGGCCAATGGTTCGCTGCGTAGGGCCTCGACGGTGAGCAACCCGGCGCGCAGGCCATCATCGATATCGTGGTTGGTATAGGCGATGTCGTCCGCCAGGGCGGCAACCTGCGCTTCAGCACTGGCATAGCTGCCAAGCTCCAGGTCCCAGTCCTGGCTGAAGGCTGTCAGCGCCGGGCGCGGGTTGGGCAGCGGGCCGTTGTGCTTGGCGATGCCCTCCAGGCTCTCCCACGTCAGGTTCAGCCCATCGAAGCCGGCATATTTGGCCTCCAGCTCGGTCAGAATACGGAAGGTCTGCTCGTTGTGATCGAAGCCGCCGTAAGGTTCCAGCAAGTCCTGCAGCACGGACTCGCCCGCATGGCCAAAGGGCGTGTGGCCCAGGTCATGAGCCAACGCCAGCGCCTCGGCCAGATCTTCGTTGAGGCCAAGCTGCCTGGCGATAGAACGGGCAATTTGCGCCACCTCTAAGGAGTGGGTCAGGCGGGTGCGGAAGTAGTCGCCCTCGTGATAAACGAAAACCTGCGTCTTGTACTGCAGCTTGCGGAAGGCCCCGGAATGGACAATGCGGTCCCGATCCCGCTGAAACACCGAGCGGGTGGCGCTTTCGGGCTCCTGGTGCCGACGCCCGCGGCTCTGCTCGGCCTGGCAGGCATAGGGTGCCAAGAGCGTGTGGCGGGGGGAAGGGCTGTCCATGGCCGGCAACCTAAACGGTGCCGTCCGCAGCGACAACGCGCATCGAGCGGCTTTGAAATCGGCCGGAAATCGCTTACATTGTTGGCAGATCAGCGATCGAATTTGTTCGAGGGTATCCGGTTATGACGGCTATGGTCGAAACGGCAGAAGAGTTCTCGGTCAGCGTAAGCGCCGCCAAGCGCATAACGGAGCTTGCCGCGGTCGAAGACAAGCCCGGCAGCATGCTGCGCCTTTCGGTCAATGGCGGGGGATGCTCAGGCTTTCAGTACAGCTTCGACTTCGATACGGCCGTTAACGATGATGACCATACCTTTCAACGGGATGGCGCCACGGTGGTGATCGACGAGGTCTCACTCGAGCTGCTCAAGGGCAGCCAGATCGATTTTGTCGAAGACCTGATGGGCGCCTATTTTCAGGTGAATAATCCCAACGCCTCCTCATCTTGCGGCTGCGGCTCCTCCTTTTCGGTTTAGCAGGGGTTTCGAACTGCACCGGCGGACAAGGGTCGTGCTACGGCTCTTGGCGTTCGCCTTTTTCACCACTCTGATCCTACCGGCAAACGCCCAGCAGAAGGTCGAGCCGGAGCCAAGAACCGCAGCGCTGCCGAAGCCTGGCTATGTCTGCGACGACGAGGCACCAGGCTGGGAATGCCCTTCGCTGCAGACACTGCTTAGCGAGACCGAGCCGGGCGGCGTTCTGGAGCTACCGCGCGGTCGCTACCGGCAATGCCTGGTGATCGACCGGCCGATTACTCTGCGTGGCAACGGCTCGCTGTTGTTCGACACGCTCTGCCAGCGCAAGGCGGCCATCGTACAGAAGGCGGGGCCGACCGTGATCGAGGACATCGAATGCACCATCGGCCGCTTTCAGCAGAGCGCACGCGGCTGCTTGCGTCTCGAGAGAGGCGAGAGCGGCGATGTCACCCTGCGCCGGGTGCACTTCCGCGACAGCCGCAATGGTGTCATGGGCGGTGACCCGTCGATGCGGGTGGTGATCGAGGATAGCCGCTTCGAGGGCCTCGGTCGCACCCACGGCCTTTACATCTTCAACGCCCAAGAGCTTGTCATCCGCCGCTCCCGCTTCATCGCCGGGCGCAATGAAGGTCACGAGATCAAGACCGAGGCGTCCCGAGTGGTCATCGAGGACAGCCTGCTGGACAACCGCGGCAGCATCGACAGCCGGCTGATCGATGCCTACATCGGCGGCGAGCTGATCATTCGTCGCAGCGTGCTGCGCAAGGACAGCAACAGCAGCAATTGGGAGATGATCGGCTATCGCCGGGAGCCGCACCGCGGCAGCCATCCGGTGAACCGCATCGTCATCGAGGCCAGCGTCTTCTTCTGCTCTACCAAGGCCTTGCCGCTCGGCGGCCCACTGCCGGCCTCCGTCCGTATCGAACGCACGCGCTTCGTCGGCGACTGTCAGGACGTCGACCGCTTGCATTAACGCGCCACAGCCGCAGACTCCCACAAGCCACGTAACGCGGCGCAGATATCCCGAAGCCCGTAGGACCTCATGAGCAGCGAAGAGATCACGATCGCCACCTGGAACGTCAATTCGATCAAGGCGCGGCTGGCGCATCTCGTAAAGTGGCTGGACTCCTTCAAGCCTGACGTGGTTGCGCTGCAAGAGCTCAAAACCACCGAGGAAGGCTTTCCCGGACTGGAGATACAGGCCGCCGGCTATCACTGGGCCATGGCCGGGCAGAAAAGCTACAATGGGGTCGCCTTGCTCTCCAAAGACCCCATCGAGCTGTTGGAGGAGGCACTGCCTGGGGATGAGAAGGATGAGCAGGCCCGCTACATCGAGGGCCGCACGTCAGGCTTGCGCGTCGGCGCCATCTACCTGCCCAACGGTAACCCGGCCGATAGCGAGAAGTTCCCCTACAAGCTGGCTTGGATGGAGCGGCTGCAGCATCACGCGAAGAGCCTGTTGGCCAGCGAGGAGCCCGTCCTGCTGTGCGGCGACTACAACGTCATTCCCGAGCCGGAGGACTGCTACGACCCGGCCGCCTGGACCGGCGACGCTCTCTTTCGCCCAGAGAGCCGCGCGGCCCTGCGCCGGCTGATCTACCTCGGCTACACCGACGCCTTCCGCGCCTTCCATAGTGAACCACACCGCTACAGCTTCTGGGATTATCAGGGCGGCGCCTGGCAGAACGACCTCGGCATCCGCATAGACCATCTGCTGCTGTCGCCGCAGGCCGCCGACCGCCTGCGCGACAGCGGCATCGACCGAGAGCCACGCGGCTGGCAGAAGGCCTCAGACCACACGCCTGTCTGGTGCCGCCTGGCGGCGGCGTAACGAGACGGCATCATGCCTTTCATTCCCCTCGGCGACAGCAATCCGCGCATTCTGCTGCGCTACCCTTGGGTCACCTGGGGCACCATCCTCGCCTGCATTCTGATTTACGCGGCACAGATCTCCGACGGACTGCAGCTCAGCGTCTACAACTACGGCTTCATACCCGCGGTGTTCGCCGGCGATGCGCGGCTGTCGGAGGAGCTTCTACAGCTTCCGCCGGTGCTAACGCTTTTCACCTCTATGTACTTGCACGGCAGCCTGATGCACCTGCTGGGCAACATGCTCTTCCTCTGGGTCTTCGGCGACAACATCGAAGACTCTATGGGCCACGTCCGCTTTCTGTTCTTCTATCTGCTGTGCGGTGCCGTCGCCGGACTAAGCCATTTTGCCGCCCAGCCCTTGTCGGACATTCCGATGGTCGGCGCCAGCGGCGCCATCTCCGGCGTCCTGGCCGCGTATCTCGTGCTCCACCCCCGCGCACGGATTCTGATTCCGATCGTGTTCATCCCCGTGCGCCTGCCGGCCTTTCTGCTGCTTGCCGGCTGGTTTGCCTTCCAGGTCTACGCCGTGATCGCCGACACCGGCTTCGGAAACGTGGCCTGGTGGGCTCACATCGGCGGCTTCATCGCTGGCCTCATCCTGGTATTCCCCTTCAAGCGCAACACCGCGGTGCTATTCGGCGGTAGCCCGCCGCCGCAAGGCATTGTCCAGCGCCGACGCTCGCAAGCCGGAGACTCACGCGACCGCAACCCGCGACGCAAGCGCGAAAGCCCCATGCCCAACGCCGGCGAAACGCCGCGCCGGCCGAAGGGGCCTTGGGACAGATCCGCCTAAGCGGCTCCGGCAGCCAAAGGGCCTTTTGACAGCGGCCCGTCGGGCATCAGACGAATGCCGCCGCGCAGATTGCGGTAGTCCAGTGCCAGGTGATCGACGGGGTTTGGTCCGGGT
>JANQMX010000063.1 GCA_028279885.1 Rhodovibrionaceae bacterium
TAGTACAGACGAGTTGTGCAGGTATTGCTGAATCGACGTTGGGCTCAGGCTCCGAAAGCGGACGTTGGTAAGTCTTGCGCATCGGTCAAAGAGGGCTCAAAGTCGTCATTCACTGCATATCCGACCAGTGACCGCTTCTGGCCGATCGCGGCCGGATCGTACCGTCGTCAGCAGCAGCGATGCACGACAGCCTTTGGCCAATTCGAGACAATCGTAGCATCGCGGACCCATGTCCGCTTTCGGCCGCTAAGTCGACGTCGAAAGTCTCTTGTGATGGTCTGATTTTAGTCTTTCGATGGTGCGGGTGGAGGGACTTGAACCCCCACGACCTTGCGGTCAATGGATTTTGAATCCATCGCGTCTACCAATTCCGCCACACCCGCACTGAAAAGACCGTTCGTTCTCCCCGAAGATCTTCGGATGATCCTGCGCCCTTAAGCTGCATTCGTCTCCCACCCAGTCTCTCAAAGAGACAGGAG
Organism: Rhodovibrionaceae bacterium; assembly: GCA_028279885.1. Classification (GTDB taxonomy): domain Bacteria; phylum Pseudomonadota; class Alphaproteobacteria; order Kiloniellales; family DSM-21159; genus JANQMX01. The sequence goes on from JANQMX010000063.1 coordinate 480, forward strand.
GCGTAGTAGCCTTTTGAGTCTGGCGCGTCTACCGATTCCGCCACACCCGCCGGGCCCGGACCGGACCATGCTGCCACAATAGCGAGAGGCGGGGGCATTGCAACGCTCCGCTCGCCCGCCGGACCTCGCCGCTACTGCAGCGGCGCGTCCGACTCTGCCGCCGGCACGAAAGGCGCCTCGCGGCAGGGGCCGGCGTGGTGGTGAAACAGCTTCCAGCGCCCCTCTTCCAGGCGGAAGAGGTTGGTGGCCAGCATGACGCTGCTGTCGAGCTCTTCGTAGCAGAGCACCGCGCAGGCTTCGCCGGCGAAGAGCACCATGGGCGCCCGGCAGGCGATGGCCGGCGGCGTGTTGCCCAGGATACCCCGCCAGCTCTCGAGCACCGTCTCGCGGCCGATCAGGAGGCGCCAGCCGGGATGGGCGCAGGCAATGCCCTCGCCCACCGCCCAGACGCTCTCCATGGCGGCCATGTCGCCGCTGGCGAAGGCGCGGTAGAAGGCCTGATTGGCGGCCAGAACATCGCTTTCGACGGACACGGCATGTTCCTCCTGGGGGCTGGCTCGCTTCATTTCATCCGGACCGCTGCCAGCGGGCAAGCCCTTCAATCGGTCTGCCTTACTGATGCCGGCTTCCTCGCGGCTCTTGGCCGGCCGTCGTGCCGTTAACCGCATTCAAAGGGCTGGTGTCCTATGCGGTGCGGTTGCTGCCACGCCTTGCTGCCATCGGGGCGCGGCTGCTAAGGCGCGCGAAAAGGGGGCCCGAAAGACCATGAGCCGACTGCTGCGGCAGCTTTACGACTGGACGATGGGCCTGGCCGCGGGGCCGCACGCCCTCTGGGCGCTGTTCTTCATCGCCTTTATCGAGTCGTCCTTCTTCCCCATTCCCCCCGACATCCTGATCATCCCCATGGTGCTGGCCGCGCGGCACCGTGCATGGCGGATCGCCGCCGTTGCCACCGTCGGCTCGGTGCTGGGCGGCTTCTTCGGCTATGGCATCGGCGCCTTCTTCTATGAAACCGCGGGCCAGCCGGTGCTGGCCTTCTACGGCTACGAAGACAAGTTCCAAAGCTTCGCCGACTACTACAACGAATGGGGCGCCTGGATCGTGGCGGCCGGCGGCTTCACGCCGCTGCCCTACAAGGTCATCACCATCGCCAGCGGCGTCACCGGGCTCGACCCCGTTGTCTTCGGCGTGGCCTCGGTGATTTCGCGCGGCGCCCGCTTCTTCCTGCTGGCCGGCCTGCTGTGGTACTTCGGCGAGCCGATACGGCTTTTCGTCGAGCGGTACTTGGCACAGCTCGCCCTTCTGTTCTTCATCTTGCTGTTCGGTGGATTTGTCGCACTCAGGTATCTTTTTTGAGCCTGCTTTGCGGACTAAGGTCCGCGTATGACGTCCGCGACGCTGTCCACTCTGGCCCAGCCCAGACTGCTCGCCGCTCTGGCCTTTGCCGCCGGGGCCGGGGCGCTGATCGCCGCGCTCATTGCCGAGCATGGCTTTGGCCTGAGGCCCTGCATCCTCTGCCATTGGCAGCGCTATGCCCATGTCGCCGCCGCGGGCCTGGCCATGGTGGCGCTGCTGCTGCCCCGACGGCTGCCGCGCATCGTGCTCGGCGGTGCCGCCGTCGCCTTTCTGGCCGGCGGCGCTATCGCCGGCTTTCATGTCGGCGTTGAGCAGCACTGGTGGGAAGGCACGGCCGGCTGTAGCGCACCCGCCCTCGACCCCAACGCCAGCGTCGAGGAACTCGAGCAGATCCTGCTCGGCACCGACTTCGTGCCCTGCGATGCGGTGGCCTGGTCGCTCTTCGGCATCTCCATGGCCGGCTACAACATGCTCTACTCGCTGGCCGCCGGCCTGCTGCTGCTCTATCTCACGGTCAAGGCCGGCCCGCCGCGCAAGGAGGCAACGCAATGACCGCAGACACCAAGAGCCTACGGAAGACGACTCTGCCGGCGCCGCGCCGCTATCTGCCCGGCGATAAGCTGCCGCAGGAGGAGCTGGCCCGCATTCTGCGCGTCGATCACGCCGGCGAGTATGGCGCCCGCCGCATCTACGAAGGGCAGCTCGCCATTCTGGGCCGCAGCCGCGTCGGCCCGGTCATCCGCGAGATGTGGGAGCAGGAGGCCAAGCACCTCTCTTACTTCGAAAAGGCGCTGCCCGAGCGGCGCGTACGGCCCACCTTGCTGCACCCGGTCTGGCACGTTGCCGGCTTCGCCCTCGGGGCCGCCACGGCCATGATGGGCGAAAAGGCCGCCATGGCCTGCACCGTTGCGGTGGAAGAGGCGATCGACGAGCACTACGCAGCCCAGTCGGCGGCGCTGGAAAACGACGCCGAGGAGCAGCCCCTCAAAGAGAAGATCGACGAGTTTCGCGCCGACGAGCTGGAGCATCGCGACATCGGCTTGGCGCACCATGCCGAACAGGCACCCGCCTATACGTTGCTGTCCGGGGTTATCAAGGCCGGCTCCCGCGCCGCCATCTGGCTCAGCCAGAGAGTCTGAGGCCTAAAGAGAAACCGGCGCCGGGACTTTCGTCCACGGACGCCGGTTTTACCCCACCCCAGACCCAAAGGATGAAAAGCGTGTTGTCGTCGCTCGAAGGCGCGCGCGATCAGGCCATCGGCGTCAGCTCGTCTCGTGCATCCACCAATTGCGCTCGTTGATCGAGTAGTAAGCGCCATAGCGCCGCGCCGCGTAGTCTTCGTGCACGATCTCATCGATCTGATTGTCGAGGATGTAGCGCCGACCGCCGTCGGTAACGGCGAGAACGGCATGCGCCTCGTTGCGCTTGCGGTCCTGAACCACCACCAGCCGCAGGTCTTCGACCTCGAAACCGAGCTGGCGCAGCGAGAGATACTTGACGACCACGAAGTCCTCGCAGTCACCGCCATGGGTGAAAAACTCGCCCGGTGTCGCCCAATAGTCGCTGCGGCCCCAAACGACGTGGTCTCGGCGGTATTGGACGCGGTTCGTAAAATCGTTGACCAGCTCGATCTGCTCGTGGCGCGGCTTGTCCTGGATGGAGTCCAGGAAGCGCTGCCACTCGACCAGGTGCGGATTGGTCGACCAAGCCACCTGCTCGGCCTTCGCCCGCTTCAGCACGTCGGTCCACTTGCGGAACTGTATGAGGTTCGAGGAACGATGCTCGATGGTACCGAACAGACCGCTTTCGGCCACGGCCGGCTGCGGCGCCGCGCTGAGCCCCCCAACAAGACCGGCGGCGAGCGCGACGGCACCCAACCAAGACTTCAGCTTTCGGCCGTAGGAGACAGTAGCGATCATACCTTTCCTCGCAACGTCTTGAATTACAGGACCGACCCTACAAGAAACTCCTTTTCTATTTCTAAACTCGCTGCTTTTTATTTAAGATGTATCTATGTATATTTGGTGAGTAAGACGAGATTAATTTAAGACAAAGAGTTTCTTTATTCATTTCAAACACGTGAGAGATTTGGGGAGAATACTGGGGAATGGACTATCGGGTTCGGGCGATTGCCGTTAAGCTCTTGGACAACAAAAGGACTTTGGTCGGGAGATGCGCGTCATTGTTCTCGGCGCCGGGATCATCGGCGTCACCACCGCCTATGAGCTGCTGCGCGACGGCCATGACGTCACCGTCCTGGATCGCCAAGCCGAGGCCGCCAGCGAGACCAGCTTCGCCAACGCAGGCCTGGTCGCACCCAGCCATGCCTTTTCCTGGGCCTCGCCGAGCGCGCCTAAGATGCTGCTGCGCTCGCTTTGGCGCGACGACCAGGCTTTGCGCTTCCGTCCCTCGCTCGACCCTGCGCTCTGGCGCTGGACCCTCAAGTTCCTCGGCCAGTGTTCCTCAGGCAAAGCCGCGGCGAACTCCCAGCGCAAGGCCCAGCTCTGCCTCTATTCCCAGTCACGCCTCGGCGTGATCAACGGCGAGAACGCGTTGGCCTACGACGGACAGCAGGGCGGCCTGCTCTATCTCTACCGCTCGCCTGAGAGCTTCGCCGCGGCGCAGGCCAAGATGGAGGTCCTGAAAGACGTCGACGTGACCGTGAAAGCCTTGACCCCGGAGCAGGCAGCCGAGATCGACCCGGCGCTGGCCCCGGTTGCCGAGCATCTTGCCGGCGCGCTCTACGGCCCTGACGACGAGAGCGGCAACGCGCGCGACTTCACCCGTGCCCTGGCCCAGCTTTGCCGGGAAAAAGGCGCCGATTTCCGTTTCGGCACGACGATCACGGGTTTGGAGCGCCAGGGCGACCGCATTGTGGGGGTGACGACCGACCAGGGGGCGCTGACCGCCGACGCCGTGGTGCTCTGCCTCGGCGTCTACAGCCCCCATCTCGCCCGGCAGCTCGGCGAGCGCCTGCCGATCTATCCCATCAAGGGCTATTCCGTCACCCTGCCGGTCGCCGGCCGCAACAACCCGCCGAAGCTCGGCGGCGTCGACGAGGACAATCTGATCGCCTACTGCCCGATGGGCGACAGCATCCGCATCACGGCGACAGCCGAGTTCTCCGGCTATGACACCAGCCATAGGCCGCAGGATTTCCGGCACATGCTCTCGGTCGCCAAGCAGCTCTTTCCGAATGCCGGCGACTACGCTCAGCCAAGCTACTGGGCGGGCCTCAGACCCATGACCCCGCGCGGCATTCCTATCTTCGGCCGCGGCCGGCACCAGAATCTCTATTACAACACCGGCCACGGTCACATGGGCTGGACCATGTCCTGCGGCTCGGCCCGGATCGCCGCCGATCTGGTCGCGGGCCGCAAACCGGAGATCGATATCGCCGGCATGCAGCTTCAGGACGCTTAGGAGGTTTCGATGACGGCAGACTCAGCCCCTCGGAGAGACGCAGCCGCCCCAGTCTATCACGACAATCTGGCCCACGCGCTGGACCAGGGCTTGGCCGGCCGCGCCCGCATCGGGCTGATCGTATTGGCGAGCGACCATACGATCGAGCATGAGTACCACCAGGTCCTCGCCGGGCTTGAAGGCGTCACGGTCTACGGCAGCCGGGTGCGCAACGACCCCTCCATTACCCCGGAAACCCTGGCGGCGATGGAAAGCCGGATCCCGGCCGCCTGCGACCTCATCCTGCCCGGCATGCCGCTCGACGTGGTGGCCTACGGCTGCACCTCAGCCTCCATGGTGATCGGCGAGGACAAGGTCTTCGCCCGCATCCGCGAAGCCCGCCCGGATGTCGCCTGCACCACGCCGGTGACCGCCGCCCGCGCCGCCTTTCAGGCCTTGGGCGTAAAACGCTTCGCGCTGCTGACGCCTTACGTGGAAGAGATCAATCTCTGGATGCGCGATTTCTTCCAGTCGCAGGGCTTCCAGGTGCCGGTCATGGGCTCCTTCAATCAAGGTGACGACAACGACGCCGCCCGCATCTCCCTGGAGTCGATCCGCGAGGCCGCCCTCGCTCTGGGCCAAGATCCGGCCGTCGACGGGGTTTTCGTCTCCTGCACCTCGCTGCGCCTGGTCGCCGCGGTGGAGGAGCTGGAGCAAGCCCTCGGCAAACCCGTCAGCTCCAGCAACCACGCCATGATCTGGCACAGCCTGCGTCTGGCCGGCGTGGAGGAGCCGTTGGAGGGTTTCGGCCGGCTGATGCGCTCCCCCTGCCCGGCGGAGCGCGCATAGCCCACCGCAAGGGCGTGCATTTGCAGGACTCCTGCCGACCTCGCTATACAGGTGCGGCTGAAAAGCGATCGACAGGAGGGTCGGCCTGTGCCTAAGGCGCGAAAACATGAGCGGCGGCAAGACACCGTAAATACCTACGAACTAAGCTTTTCCTTGGGGAAAGGCGTCGGACTCGAACCCTGCGCAGTCTCAGCGGCGTAAGGAGAACCGACAGTGCTTTATAGCCTTTACGAGTGGCAAAGCAGCGCGCTCGCACCCTTGCGGCTGATGGGCGAGGTTACGCGTGGCGTGCTGACCAACCCCCTCCACCCGGTCTCTTATACCCATGTGGGCCGCTCTATCGTCGCCGGCCTCGATGTCTTCGAGTCCGTGACACGGCACCGCCCGAAGCCGGCCTGGGACGTCGACAGCATCGCCACCGCCAAAGGGCAGGTCGCGATCGAGCAGCGTATTGTCTGCGAAACGGCCTTTTGCCAGCTGCACCGCTTCCGCCGCAGCGACCGCATCGGGAAGGACCCGACCGTCCTCTTGGTCGCGCCGCTGTCCGGTCACCACGCCACGCTTTTGCGCGGCACCCTGCGGACCCTGCTGGAAGACCACGAGGTCTACGTGACCGACTGGGTCGACGCAGCACAGATTCCCGCTGAGGCCGGCGAATTCGGCCTCGATCAGTATCTGGGCCACCTGCTGCGCTTCATCCGCATGCTGGGGCCCGAGGTGCACGTCATCGCGGTCTGCCAGCCGGCGCCGCTGGTGCTCGCCGCCGTGGCCCTCCTGGCCGCCGACGGCGACCCGCGCCAGCCGCGCACCATGACCTTGATGGGCGGCCCGGTCGACGTGGATGCGGCCCCGACGGTGCCGACCCGCTTCGCCAAGTCGAAACCGCTGTCCTGGTTCCGGCGCCATCTCGTTACCGAGGTGCCGGCCTACTATCCGGGCCGCGGGCGGGAGGTCTATCCGGGCTTCCTGCAGCTCGGCAGCTTCATTTCCATGAACCCTCACCGGCACTTCGATGCCCACATCAAGATGTTCGAGCATCTGATCGAAGGCGACGGCGACTCGGTGGAAGCGCATCACCGCTTCTACAACGAGTACCTGGCCGTGATGGACGTGCCGGCGAGCTATTACCTGGAAACCGTCGACGCGGTCTTCCAGCGGCGCCTGCTGCCGTTGGGCCAGCTTCGCTGGCTGGGCGAGCTGGCGGACTGCACTGCCATCGAGAAAACCGCGCTCCTGACCGTGGAGGGCGAGCTCGACGACATCTCCGCGCCGGGGCAGACCATGGCCGCGCACGACCTCTGCTCCTCTCTGCCGGAGAGCAAGCAGGCCAACCACCTGCAGAAAGGCGTCGGCCACTACGGCATCTTCAACGGCCGGCGCTGGCGTGAGCAAATCAAGCCCGTGATCGGCAACTTCATCCGCCAACACGCGGGCTAGAGAGCGATCTCCCGGCCGGCGAAGGGATTGCCGCCGTCGGCCCGCTCGACCTCGATCACCCAAAGGTCCGGGTCGCGCTTCACCGAGCGGGCGATGTAGTCCTCCGCCTTGCTGTCTTCGGCCGACCCTTCGGCAAAGATCGGCAGCCAGCCGAGCACACCGTCGAGATCGCGCTGCTGCACGTAGACGGCGGCCGAGCCGTCCAGGCGGTTGACCTTGACCAGCGCCAGCCCGGTGGTGCGCTCGCCCTTGCGCACCACGAAGGCCGGATAGCCCTCCCGATGGCAATGGCGCACCGCCGCCATGATCCAGACATGGCTCGGCAAGCGCGCCTCCCAGGTGTCCGTCATGGAGACAGGACCGACAGGATAAGGCCGGTCAGTCGCCGCACCGGAGGCAGCGGATCTTGGTGAAGAGCGGTTTCTCGTCAGCCTCGGTCATGACGTAGTCGAGCACGATGCGCAGCGCCTTGTCCTTATCCGGCAGGTCGTACTTGGTCGACATGTCCTCGAGCCAATCGAGCTGGTCCTCGTTGATCTCGAACTCTTCGTTGCTCTTGTCACCCGCCATTGCTCGCCTTTCTCTTCGTTCACCTGTCGCTCGGCGCCTGCCGCCTGGTCCGGGCCGCATGTTGCAAAGAGAAAATGTTACAATCAAGCGCCGCGCACGCGCCGGCGGCCTTCGGCTTGACCGCCACCAAAGATCCCACACGAAGCAATGCCAAGCAGCGGGTCTTCTTGGCTTTGCCGTTGCACCGGCAAGACACGTCCAAGACGGCCGGTATAGTTGGGTGTTAACTCAGTAAACGATTGTTACTGCGACAGTAAACTGTGTCGGTCCGGCAATAATTCGTGACTTGCGGCACGGCAAAGCCACTCTCCTATCTTACGGGCACAAGAAGCAATCCGACCGCGTTTTCCGACCGGAGGCGAAATGACGCTGCTGAGTTACACCGACGAAGTCGCCGCTGCGACCGCGCCCCTCTACGAGCGGGTTCGCCGCGTGATCCCCGAGATCGAATGGCCCGCCCATGCGCCCTACGTCGCCGAGATCAACCGCTTGAAGCAAGAGCGCAATGCCATCGTCCTGGCGCACAACTATCAGACGCCGGAGATCTTTCACTGCGTCGCCGACATCGTCGGCGACTCTCTGGCCCTGGCCCGCAGCGCCGCGGACACCGATGCCGAGGTTATCGTGCTGGCCGGCGTCCACTTCATGGCGGAGACGGCGAAGCTGCTCAACCCGGACAAGACCGTTCTCATCCCCGATCTCGGCGCCGGCTGCTCGCTGGCCAGCTCCATCACCGGTGCCGACATACGCGCCTTGAAGGCCAAGTACCCCGGCCGGCCCGTGGTGAGCTACGTCAACACCACCGCGGACGTGAAGGCCGAGACGGATGTCTGCTGCACCTCCGGCAACGCCGTCGCCGTGGTCGAATCGCTAGGCGTCGATGAGGTCATCTTTCTGCCCGACGAGTATCTCGCGAGCTACGTCGCCAAGCAGACCGACGTGAAGATCATCTCCTGGAACGGCCGCTGCGAGGTGCACGAGCGCTTCTCGCCGCGCGAGATCGAGGCCTACCGAGAGGGCTACGACGACGTGGTCGTCATCGCCCACCCGGAATGTCCCCCGGACGTGCAGGAGGCGGTCGATTTCGTTGGCTCGACAGCGCAGATGATCAACTTCGTGCATGAGCGCAAGCCCGAGCGGGTGCTGATGCTGACCGAGTGCTCCATGAGCGACAACGTGGCAGCCGAAGTTGAAGAGGTCGAGTTCGTGCGGCCCTGCAATCTCTGCCCGCACATGAAGACGATCACCCTGCCAAAGATTCTTGAGTCTCTGCAGACCTTGGAGCCTCGCGTGGAGATCCCGGCGGAGATGGCCGAGCGTGCCCGCCTTTCGGTCGAGCGCATGCTGGCGATCGGCCGACCCAAGCAGTGACAGAACGCACGACAGACGACAGGCAGGGCGGCGCGGACGCCGACGTCATCGTTCTCGGCTCGGGCTTGGCGGGACTGACAACGGCCCTTGCGCTGGCGCCGCTGCGCGTGCTGCTGGTCACCAAGACGCCGTCGCTCTATGGCGGCTCAAGCCTGCTGGCACAGGGCGGCATCGCCGCCTGCGTATCCGAGGACGACAGCACCGCCGAGCACGCCGCCGACACCGTGATGGCCGGCGCGGGCCTGTGCAATGCCGAGGTCGCCCAAGGCGTCACGGCAGAGGGCCCCGACGCGGTCGCCTTCCTGGAACGCCACGGCGTCATCTTCGACCGCGATGCGACGGGCTGCCTGCTGCTCGGCATCGAGGGCGCGCACGGCAAGCACCGCATTCTCCATGCCGGCGGCGACGCGGCCGGCCGGCACGTGATCGCGGCCTTGGCCAAAGCGGTTCAGGACGCCGAGCACATCACCCTTCACAACAGCACGATGGCTGTCGATCTCGCTTTTGGACAGGGCTCGCTGTGCGGGCTCTGGGCTGTGGGGGCCGACGCCGTCTGCCGCCCTTTTCGGTCGCCAGCCCTGGTGCTGGCGACCGGCGGCAGCGGTGCCCTTTGGCCGGCAACCAGCAACCCGCCCGAAGCCACGGCGGATGGCCTGGCCATGGCGGCCCGCCAAGCTGCTGTGCTGGCCGATCTGGAGTTCGCCCAGTTCCATCCCACCACGCTGCTGACCGATCAGGCCGCCTCCGGGCGCCTGCCGCTGTTGAGCGAAGCGCTGCGCGGCGCCGGTGCCCTGCTGGTGGACGGCGACGGCCGTCGCTTCATGGTCGACGAGCACCCCTTGGCCGAGCTTGCGCCGCGCGACGTGGTGGCCCGCGCCGTCTGGCGGCGGCGCCAGCGCGGCGAAGACATCCGTCTCGACCTGCGCCCCGCGCTCGCCAAGCGTGGCGTGAGCGGCTTCCCGCAGGCGGTGGCGGCTTGCCGCGCGGCCGGCTTCGACCCCATGGCAGAGGCGGTGCCGGTGACCCCGGCGCTGCACTATCACATGGGCGGCGTCCTGACAGACGCGCGCGGCCGCAGCAGCCTGCCCGGCCTCTGGGCCTGCGGCGAGGTCGCGACGACCGGCCTGCACGGCGCCAACCGCCTGGCCAGCAACTCTCTGTTGGAGGCCGTCGTCTTCGGCCGGCGGGTCGCAGAGGACATCCTCTCCAGCGAGCGGCACGACGTGCTCGAAAGCGATCTTCCCGTCCCCGAACTTCCGGCGCGCGGCGCAAGCACGCTCTGCCTAGAGCTGCAGTCCGCGCTCCGCGCGCTCATGGGGCAGGCACTCGGTGTCGAGCGCTCGGCGCCCGAGCTGGAAGCCGCCATAGCCCGCCTGCAGGAGCTTCAAGACCGTCTGCCGGCGCCATTGCCGGGCCGAGAGAGCGCGGCGGATGCCGCCGAAATCAGAACCTGGCTGGAAACCCGCAACATGCTGCTCACGGCACGCCTCATCGCGCTGGCAGCTCTGCAGCGCGAAGAAAGCCGGGGTGCCCATTTCCGCCGCGACTTCCCCATGACCCGAGAGAGCTGGTCGCACCATATCGCCCTGACCCTCTCCGACCTCACGGCAAGCAACGAAGGGCCGCCGCTCTATGCCTCTGGATAACATAGCGATGCCTGGCAACACGAAGAGCGAGGCGCAACAGGCGCCGCCCTTTCCCCCCTGGCTTCTGGTCCAGCCAATCCTGGAGGGCGCGCTGCGCGAAGACCTCGGCGGGCGCGGCGACATCACCAGCGACAGCGTGGTCCCCCCGGGCGCGACGGCGCAAGCCCTGCTGCGGGCTCGGCGCGACGGCTGCATCGCCGGGCTTCCGGCAGCGCTGGCCACCTTCCGCATGCTGAACGAAGGCCTGACGCTCGAAGCCAAGGTGGCCGACGGTCAGCGGGTCAAGGCAGGCGAGGTGCTGGCGCGCATCGACGGTCAGGCACGCGCCATTCTCACGGCCGAGCGCACCGCGCTCAATCTGCTCTGCCATCTCTCGGGGATTGCGACAGCCACCGCAGCGGCGGTCGATGCCACGGCCGGAACCTTCGCCAAGATCGTCTGTACCCGTAAGACCACGCCGGGCCTGCGCGTGCTGGAGAAGTACGCGGTTGCCGCCGGCGGCGGCAGCAATCACCGCTTCGGGCTCGATGATGCCGTGATGATCAAGGACAACCACATCGTCGCGGCCGGCGGTCTTGCCAAGGCCTTCGCGCGCGCCAAGCACCACGCCGGCCATATGATCAAGATCGAGGTGGAGGTCGATACTCTGGAGCAGCTCGACGAGCTGCTGCCCCTCGGCGCGGATGCGGTGCTGCTCGACAACATGCCGCCCGAGGTGCTGCGTCAGGCGGTCGAGAAGGTGGCCGGGCGCATGATCACGGAAGCCTCCGGTGGCATCACGCCGGAGCGTATCGCTGCTGTCGCCGCCAGCGGCGTCGATCTCATCTCCCTAGGCTGGCTGACCCACAGCGCGCCCATTCTCGACATCGGGCTCGACTTCGAGACGCGCTAAAGTCCGGCCTGGGCAGAGCTCGGCATCAGCCGTCTCTCCAGGAATGTCACCCTTGGGCGAGCCGCACAGCGGCGAGTTCCGAGGGCTCGCGTTAGCGAGGTGCGCAGCAGCGGGAAAGTTCCGTGCGGGCCGATGAGTGGATGCTCGGAACTCGGCCCTGGGCCTAACGGCCCAGTGGGCCTCGCCCAAGCATGACAACCAGGGCACTTTCCGATCGTAAGGAAGAGCCTCAAGCCTTCGGTGTTTCGAAGGTGTGGTCCCGTTCCCACTCCAGGTGGTGGGCGACGAAGCTCAAGCGGTCCTGGCCATAGAACATCTCGTCGTCGACGACGTAAGTCGGCGCCCCGATCACCCCGCGCTCGATGGCTTCGCGGTTGTTCTCCTGGATGAGCGCCTTGGCCGCGGGCTCGACCGCGGCTGCCGTCAGCTTGGCCCCGTCGAGGCCGTGCTCGTCGCAGATCGCCGCGACCACCTCCTGCTTGCCGATATCGCGGTCAAAGCGCCAGAGGGCCTCGACGATGGCGAAGGCTAGGCTGTCGAGATCGTTCTGGGGCAGGTCTGCCAGGATGGCGGCGGCCATGGTGCCGGCCGGATAGTCCATGGGGCCGTAGTGGTGCGACGGATCCGCCAGGATGGGAATGCCGCGATGAGCGCCCCAGCGCAGCATGTCCTGCGTTGCCTGCTCCAGGCGGGCCGGGTGGCGGTCTTGAAAGGGAATCCCACCGGTGGCGGGCACCACGGTGCCGAGCAGGATAGGCTTGTGCACAAGGCGACAGTTGTGCTTGCGGGATAGCTGCACGATCTCCTGGTGGCCGAGGTAGGTGAAGGAAGAACGGACAGAGTAGAAATATTCGATCTCAGCGGTCATCTTATCATCTCGCAATCACACGTGGGGGCAGCAGAGGGTGATGGAGAAACGGTCCAACGTCCAGAGCGTGCAGGTCTGGGACATACCCACGCGGCTCTTCCATTGGCTGCTGGTCCTGCTCATTGCCTTCTCGTGGTATACTGGCACGGAAGGCATCATGGAATGGCACATGCGCTCAGGCTACGCCATCCTGACGCTTGTTATCTTCCGTTTGCTCTGGGGCCTTTTCGGCTCTCAGACCGCACGCTTCGCGCAGTTCGTCAAAGGCCCGAAAGCCGTCTTGGCCTATGCTCGTGCCCTGCTCACCGGCCATCCGCCGCATCCGCTCGGGCACAATCCGCTCGGCACGTTGATGATACTCGCGCTGCTGCTGCTCGTCGGCGTCCAGGCGAGCACAGGTCTCTTCGCCAACGACGACATCTTCACTGACGGCCCCCTGACCCATCTCGTCAGCAAGGAGACATCCGACGAGCTGACGGTCATCCACAAGACCGTCTTCGACCTCTTGCTCGCCTTTGCGGCCGTTCACATAACGGCCAACCTCATCTACCGCTTCCTGCTGAAGCAGGACCTCATCACGCCCATGATCACCGGGCGCACGACGGCCTCGCCGGGACAGGCGGCACCCCGCCTGCGCAACCCGCTCCTCGCCCTCGCCCTGCTGTGCGTCGCGGCCGGGGCCGTCTACTGGGTGGTCACCCGGCTTTAGACGTCAGCGCTGCTACTTGCTGCGAAAGTCGTCGTGACAGTCCTTGCAGGCCTTGCCCAGCGCGCCGATCTGGCCCCGCAGCCCATCCATGTCGCCGGCCTCGGCCATGCTCGCCAGCTTGTTCGCCTCCTCCGTGAAGGTCTGCATGCCTTCCTCGAAGTCATCCCAGTCGCTCCAGACCTTACCCAGCGCGGTGGTCTTCTCCCGGCCCTGACCGTCGGTGTTCTGGCGGAAGGCGGCCAACGACAGCTCAGACGTCTCCGCCAGCATCTGGGCATGAGCGGCCAGAGCCTCCGCGTGCTCGACCTCACCCTTGGCGATCATGACCAACGCGGACATGTTCCCGCCGACCACCGACATGACGGCCTTGCGGTACTTGATGGCATTGTCCGGCTCTGCCTCGGCTGCTGCCAATCCGATGAGCGACAGCGCGGCCAGCACGCCGGCCAAGGAGAATACGGTGAGCCTACGGATCATGTCGTTTTCCTTCTTCCTCTGGTTGATCGTGTTTTTTGTTAGCTTAGCGACGGACGCGCCGCGGGGTGGGTTTTACTTTGGTGAAACATGGAATGCGGCCATCCACTAGCGGGGCAAGAGTTCGCCGAGCCAGAGGTCGCCACCCTCCTGCGGCTCCCAGCTGATGCTGTCGCCATCCTGCCGCATCCGGTAGCAATCCCAGCGCTCGCTCGGCGGCCAGAGGGAGCAATAAAGCCCGCCTTCGGCATCGCTACGCGCCGCCCAGCGGCCCGGCGACTCGCGGCCCGACTGGCTGAAAATCGTGGCACCTCCGGCGGAGAAGCTTTGCCGCCACTCGACGCCATCCTGATTACCCCGGACGACGCGGTCCGACAGCACAGCCTCGATCTGCTCGGCCGAGAGGTAGTCGTCGGCGGCAAGCGCCCCTGAGGCGAAAACCGAAAGGCAAAGCAATGCCGGAAGGAAAACGCGACGCAAGGCTATTCCGGCCATGGTCGTCCAGCCCCCTCTATGAATCCTCAAGCAGCACGCTAGCACGCTGACCGACGGAGCCAAAATCTCGATTCCTTGAACCGGCCGCGTGAAGAACGGCATAAGCCTTCTGTAGAATGGGAGACCGAGCGGATGACACCCTTGCAGATCGCCAGCTTGCTGGTCTGCCTCGCCGCCTTTCTCGGCGTGGTCAATCACTTCCTCCTGCGCTTGCCATCAGCCATCGGCTTGGTGGTGACCGGCCTGGTCGCGGCGCTTGGGATCATCGGCCTTGACGAGCTCTTTCCGGCCCTGACCATTGAAGAGACCGTGCGCCGCCTGGTGCTGGAGATCGATTTCTCCGACGCGCTTCTCGAAGGCATGCTGGGCTTTCTGCTCTTCGCCGGCGCACTGCACGTCGATCTGGAGACCCTGCGGCAGCAGAAATGGGTGGTTGCCTTGACCGCCTCCATCGGCGTGCTGATATCGACCGCCCTGGTCGCGGCCGGCTTCGGCTGGCTGGCCGGCGCGCCGCTGCTCATCGCCTTGGTGTTCGGGGCCTTGATCTCTCCCACCGATCCGGTCGCCGTGCTCGGCATCCTCAAGTCGGCACAGGTGCCCAAGTCCCTGGAAGTCAAAATCGCCGGCGAAAGCCTGTTCAACGACGGCGTCGCCTATGTGGTCTTCCTCATCCTGGTCGCCCTCGCCTTCGGGCAAGGCCATGGCGAGGCGCCGACCGGCGCCGTCGATATCCTGGAACTCTTCGTGCTGGAGGTTGGCGGCGGCGCCATCCTGGGCGGTGCCGCCGGCTGGCTGGTCTTCCAGGCCATGCGGCGCATCGACGACTATGCGCTGGAGGTTCTGCTCACTCTCGCCCTGGTCATGAGGCTCTATGCCCTGACCAGCGCCTTGCACATGAGCGGACCCATCGCCGTGGTCATCGCCGGACTTTTCATCGGCAACACCGGCGTGCGCTTCGGGATGAGCGAGACGACGCGGCAGCACGTCGACGCCTTCTGGCGCCTAGTCGACGAGATCTTGAACGCAGTTCTTTTTCTGCTGATCGGGCTTGAGGTCTTCGCCCTGGCCTTGCGCATGGACTGGCTGCAGCTTGGCCTGGTGATGATCCCGCTGGTCATCGCCGCGCGCTTTGTCGCCGTGCTCACAACCGTCAGCCTGCTGCGCTTTCGCCGCGAGTTCACCGAGGGCGCCGTGCCGATCATGACCTGGGGCGGGCTGCGCGGCGGCATTTCCGTCGCCTTGGCGCTGTCCTTGCCGGACAGCGAATGGAAGCCGCTGATCCTGACCGTCACCTACGTGGTGGTGATCTTCTCGATCGTCGTTCAGGGCCTCACCGTTCGCGCCGTGGCGCGCCACTTCCTGGGTTAACGGCCGCCAGGGCCGGCACTTGGCGAGGTGGCGCCGCACGGCGGCCGTGCGCGAGAGGGCAGCACGCAGCCTCTGCGGCAGACGAGGCTCGATGCGCAAGAGATTGCCGTCCAGCCAGTCGGAGCGCCGGCGCCTGTGCCGCAGCCAGGCTTGCGCCCGGTTGCTCGTGGTGAGCAGTAACGCAAAGCCGACAGCAAGCAGGGGAATGCCGAGCGGGATCGGCAGCGGCAAGGTAATCGCACCCGCGCCGATGCAAATCAGCGATATCACTCTGACGATAAGCGTACGCACGACAGACTCATACTCAGTGCCCGGACCACGGCGCAGTGGCCCATCAGCTCCAAGTTAGGAAGAAAATGCGGCTATCCAATGGACTGGATGGGACCCCACGTCATGGGTCGCTTCGCTGCCCTTTACCTTGAAGCTTAAATCGAGCGCAAGGCGAAGAGCGCACCGATCCCAGCCGCGAGCAGAACGGCGGCGGTAACCAGGATGCGCGGCAGACTGTCCTTGTCTGTGGCCCGCCTGCCTTTCGGCTGCGGGATATCCATAGGGGTCTCTTCGCTGCCTTTTGCGTTCTTGAGCTTCTTGACCTTGGAGGAGCCGTCCCCATCGTCAAGCGTGCCGGTCTGGTAGATCGTACGCGAGTGGACCAGCTCGCAATCGCCGTCCATGCGCTCCTGGACCACCCGCAGGCGCTTGATCCCACGTCGCTCCAAGCGATCGGCCTCGGCCAGAGCCGTATGGCGATCGTCGAAGATCGACCGGATCTCCCACCGGCCGCCTTTAAAGCACTGAACCTCGAATGCCGTCTGGGCTGTCATACACCGCGTCTCCGCAAGAGGCGCACCTCGCCCCGGTCGCCAGGAAAGACCGGCCGCACCAGGAACTCAGCCACCATCTATCGCCGACGTCGCCCCCTACGTCCGGATGGCCCGACAGGGAACAAAACAGGCGAGCACCTGGGTCGAAGTGTTATGAATACGGGTAATTTTTCCGTAAATAGCCGCAGAAGAATTCCGTTAAAGTAGAAGTAATCTTTATCGCCTCTTTCGGCCGGACACCCCTCTCAGCACAGTCGAAAAACAGCTAAGTGCCTGACATCTGAGGCAGCGCATTCAGTCCCCGGCCGCCTTCTTCTTCTCTTCTTCACCGCCGGCGAGCGGCACCACCTGGCCCGATAGCGCGTGCTGATGGTCGTGGTCGTGGACATAGATTGCCAGGGATTCGGCGCCGCTTGGGCCGAACAGCGCCAGGTACTCGGGATGGCGGCTGACCGCTTCCGGCACGCCGCTGCAGCAGACGTGACGGTTAAGGCAAAGCACACGGTCGGTGTTGGCCATGACCACGTGGAGGTCGTGGGAAACCATCAGCACGCCGCAGCCCCGCCGCTCGCGCACCTGCCGGATCAGTTCGAAGAGCGCGATTTGCCCGGCGAAGTCGACGCTCTGCAGTGGCTCGTCGAGCACCAGGAGATCGGGGTCACGCAGCAGCGCGCGGGCCAGAAGCACGCGCTGCAGCTCTCCGCCGGACAGGACCTGCAGCGGCCGGTCCATCGCATAGGCGACGTTCACCTCCGACAAAACCTCCTTGAGCCGCGCCTCCGAATGCGGTCGCGGCAAGCACAGCAGGCTGCGCACCGTCAGCGGCAAGGTGGGGTCGACCGAGAGACGTTGCGGCAGATAGCCGATCGAGATGCCGTCCTTGCGCGAAACGCGACCGCGCTCAGGCTTCAAGAGGCCCAGCATGACGCGGATCAGCGTGCTCTTGCCGGCACCGTTCGGGCCGATCAGGGTGATGATCTCCCCCGGAAAGACGTCGAGATCGACATGTTCCAACGTCTTGCGCCCGGCGAAGCTGACCTCGATGTCGCGCGCACTTATGAGGGGCTCCGCGGTTAGGGCATCCGCCACGGCGCGCTCAAGCCTCAGCGCCGCGGCAAGCCGGGCAAAGGCCGCGCACCTCGATCACCCGGCCGTTTGTCGCAAAACCCAGTTCCGCCGCGACTTTTTCGATAGCGCGGTCGATGCGCGCGTCGTTCATCTCCGCTGCCGTCCCGCAGCTCTGGCAGATCAGAAACTGACCGACATGCTCTTCCTGCGGCGAGGCGCAGCCGACGAAGGCATTGAGGCTTTCTATGCGATGCACCAAGCCCTGTTCGATCAGAAAGTCGAGCGCGCGATAGACGGTCGGCGGTACGGCGCTGGCGTGCTCTTTGTCGAGCCGACGAAGCAGTTCGTAAGCACCAATCGGTGCATGGCCCGACTCCCAGATCAGCTGGAGCACGTGCCGGCGGAGCTTCGTCAAGCGCGCACCGCGTGCTGCGCAAATGTCTTCGGCACGCTGCAAGGCCTCGGCGACACAGCTTACGTGGTCGTGGCCATCGCCTGACAGGGACTTCATCGCGGTTTCACGAAACTTGCTCATGGGCCTCGATCGGCAATTGACAGCGGTGACACCGGACGCGATCTATCGTTACAGTATAACATTATAAAACGAGAATCGGGGGATTCTTCGATGGCAGACATGAAGGGAAGGGCTTCAGGCGTCAAGCGGCGCTTGGCCCTTGGCGGCTGCGTCGCCGCGGCCGCGCTCATGATCGGCTGGAACACCTGGGCGGCGGAAGCCCCGAAGGTCGTGACCAGCATCGCACCGGTGCACAGCTTGGTTGCCGGCGTCATGGAAGGGGTTGGGGAACCCGACCTTCTGGTCCGCGGCGGCGGCTCACCACACAGCTACAGCCTGCGCCCCTCGGAGGCTCAAGCGCTCCAGCAAGCCGATTTGGTTTTCTGGATCGGCGACGACATGGAGGTGTTCCTGCGCAAGCCGCTCGAGGCGCTGGCGGGCAATGCCGAGGTGGTCGAGCTGGCTGAGGCCCCCGGCATCCGGCTTCTGAACAACCGCGAAGGCGGCGCTTGGGAAGGCCACGACCATCATGGTGAGGAGGGTCATGACGAGCATGCTCATGACGACCACGGGCACGACGATCATGCCCATGACGAGCATGCCCATGACGAGCACGCCGAGGCGAAGCATGACCATGGCGAACATGCTCACGATGACCATGGGCACGATGATCACGCCCACGATGATCACGCCCACGACAAGCATGGGCATGACGACCAAGCCCATGACGACCACGCCCATGACGATCACGCACACGATGAGCATGATCACGCGGAACATGCCCACGAAGGGCACGCGCACGGCGAGAAGAACCTGCACATCTGGCTCGACCCGCACAATGCGAAGCGCATCGTGGAAGCTGCCGTTGCGGAGTTGAGCAAGCAAGACCCAGCCCACGCCGCGCGCTACAAGAGCAACGGTGAAGCGGTTCTCGCCCAGCTCGATGCCTTGGATGCGGAGCTTGCCTCGACCATGGAGTCGGTTCGGGACCTGCCCTTCATCGTTTTCCACGACGCCTATCACTATTTCGAGGATCGCTACGGCCTGAACGCCGCCGGCTCCATCACCGTCAGCCCGGACCGGGCGCCGGGCGCCAAGCGGCTCTCTGAGATTCGCGAGAAGGTGGCAAACGCCGGGGCCGTCTGCGTGTTTAGCGAGCCGCAGTTCGAGCCGGCGCTGGTCGACACGGTCGTTCAGGGAACGGCGGCCCGGACCGGTGTGCTCGACCCGTTGGGTGCCGAGATCGAGCCGGGTCCGGATGCCTACGAGACGCTGCTACGCAACCTCGCCAACGATCTGCAGGACTGTCTGCGTCCTTCAAGCTAGGCGCCGGCCGGCGTCGTTGCAGCAGGTCTGATCCTTTTGACGGAGCGCCGTTGCAGACACTCCGGACCCGAGACGCTCGGCAGGCACTCCCCCGTTCCTCCGATGTCGTCTCGATTAAAACGTCCGCGACGGCGTTCCGCCAAAAGGATCAGACAATACAAACGACCGCGTCAAAGCCCCAGCGGATGACGCGGCCCGAAGGAGGCGAGCAGCAGCGAGTAACCGATCAGCGCAAGCAGAACGCCGCCGCCTAAGGCCACCAGGTCCGCCGAGAACATCCAGCCTCCGCCTCGGCTCGCCACGAGCCGACCAGCGAAGGAGCGGGCATTGACCGCAGCAAACGCCAGCACGGAAACAGCGATCGCCGTCCCGGCCGACATGGCGGCAACCGCCGCGACTCCGGCCCAATAGAAACCGACGACCTGCGCAAACACCAGCACCAGGACGGCTCCGGTGCAGGGCCGGAGACCGATCGATAGAACGACACCCAAGGTCGCCCGAAAGCTACCGGTCGCGGCGATCTGCTCTTCGGTGGGCGCGTGGGAATGGCCGCAGCAGCCGGCCTGCTGGCCGCGCCAACGCTTCACGCCGCTGCGCGCCGCGCGATAGATAAGGTAAGCACCCAGCAGCGTAAGCAGCGCAAAGCTTGCCCGCTCACTCCAGCTCACCGCCTCCGAGGTCTGCTGCGGCAGCCAGCCCGCCACGAGGATCAAGCCGTAGACCAGGGCGATGGCGACAAAGCCCTGCGTGAAAGCGGAGATGACGGCGAGCAGAACGCCACGCTTCATCTGTTCGCGGTGGGTCACCAGATAGGTGGTCAGCACCGCCTTGCCGTGACCGGGCCCGGCGGCGTGGAAGATGCCGTAGAGGAAGCTCGCCGAGATCAGGGTCCAGGCCGCCGCTGCGCCACCATGCTCGGTCAGGCTGCGCATCCCATCGATCAGTTCCTGATGAAAGACGCGCTGTTGCAGATAGATCCAGCCGATCATCTCCGACCAGAGCGAGGGCTCGTTGGGCGCCGTGACCGGCTGCGCATCGCTCCCCTGCACCAGCCCCTGGCTCCAGGCCGTGGTCGCGAAGACGCAGGCCAGTGCCGTCAAGAGCAGGCTTGTTACGAGACGCCGGGACGTCAGTCGCATGCAACGGTTACCCATTCGGCGAAGTGAATGCCGAGGCCGTCACCGGCCGTTTCCATCTGATCCAGAGCCGCCGCGAAGGAGACTGTCTCGGGGGTCGGGTTCGGCTCGTCCAGCACGTAGGAGCAACTCGCCGGCGCTTCGCTCAGGACGATGGCATCGGGCGCACCGGAGTGCAGCAGCTCGACGAAGTAAGTCGGGTCGTAGACCGCGTAGCTGAAATTCCTGTCGGCAATATCCACCGGCTCCGCAAAGGGCAGGAAGAAGCGCATGCGCAGGCGATTGTTGAGCAACCAGGCGGAGGCATCGCCGGCGGTCGCCAGCGTCACCGGCTCGTCGTCGAGCAGGACTCTGGTGAAGTAGTCGTAGTCCTTGAGGCTGGTCATGTTCGCGTTCAAGAGGTCGGCGATCATGTCCTCGTCGGGCTGGCCATCGCCGTCGGTGTCCATTCCGCTGACCGCAAAGGCCGTATAGAGCTCATCGAAAATCCAGAGCTCGCGCAGGCCGACCACCTCGCCGCTGTCGTTGAAGACCGCTTCGACCTTGATGTCGATGAGCACGTGGGGATGGGCCTGCGCCGAAGCGGTCCACACCAAGCCGATCAATGCCGCCGCGATCGCTGCCACTTTGCTTCTGAACATCACCAACCTCCTCACGGCGCTCGATCCCCGGCCGTTTGGCGCAGCGCACGAACCGCCCATCATAGCAGCCCTCTGCTGCGGCGATTCGTAACGCCTTCAGCCGTCTTAGGCCAAGACAGTTGAGTTAGCCCTACGATTGCGGAGATTTCCTGGCAAGTCGAACTCGCGAAAGCGTGTGGCTACCTTCTGGGCACAGGACGTTAATCCACAGGTTCCAGGCGGAGCAATCGGCCATCGTAGCTGTCGGTCAGCACATAGATAAAGCCGTCCGGGCCCGCATGGACATCGCGGATACGCTCGTTGAGGCCCGTCAACAGCTCTTCTTGCGCCACGATGCGGTCGCCCTCCATCTCGAGCCGGCGGAGATGGCGCAGCGTGAGGGCGCCGACGAAGAGGTCGCCGTGCCAGGCGGGAAAGGCCTCGCCATCGTAGAAGTCCATGCCGGATGGCGCGATTGAGGGATCCCAATAGATCACCGGCTGCTCCATGCCGGGCTTTTCGCTGTACTCGGAGATGATACGGCCGCTGTAGTCGATGCCGTAGGTGATCTCCGGCCAGCCATAGTTCGCGCCGGGCCGCAGCACGTTCACTTCGTCGCCGCCGCGCGGCCCATGCTCGTGGATCCAGATCTCGCCGGTCTCGGGATGAATGGCGAGGCCTTGGACGTTGCGGTGGCCGTAAGTGAAGATCTCCGCGCGCGCGCCGGCGGTTGCCAGGAAGGGGTTGTCGCCGGGAATGCTGCCATCGGGGTTGAGCCGCAGGATCGTGCCGATGTGGTCGCCCAGGTCCTGCGCCTGCTCCAGCTGGCTGTAGCGGTCGCCGAGCGTCACCAGCAGCGCGCCGTCTGGCGCGAAGCGCAAGCGCGCGCCGAAATGCTGTCCGCTGCGCAGCTTCGGCTCGGACACCAGGATGACCTCGAAATCCTCGAGGCGATTGCCGTTCAGCCGTCCCCGTCCGACCTCGGTGCTGACGTCGCCGTCGCCGGCGACATAGGCGAGGTAGACAAGCCGGTTCTCGGCGAAGCCGGGGTCGAGCACCACGTCCAACAGGCCGCCTTGCCCGCGCGGGACGATCTCCGGCAGGCCGTCTACGCGGCTCTTGCGGCCGTCCGGTGCAATGCGGCGCAGGAAGCCGCTGCGCTCGGTGACCAGCCATCCGCCATCGGGCAGGAAGGCGAGGCCCCAGGGGTTTCGCAGATCTTCCGCAAGCGTCACCACGCGAAAGTCGTGGTGCTGCGAAGACTGGACCTCGGCGCTGACAGCGGCGCCGGCCAAGACCGCCGGCGCCAGAAGCGCGAGCAGTAAAGGCAAGACACGAGCGCGAACCAACCGCCCCATGGCGCCGGTCAGCGCGCGTCTCTCAGGCTGCGCGAAATACGCCTTTGCTCGCCCCGCAGCGTGCGAATGCGGCGATCGATGCGGTTGTCGCGTCCGCCCGGCACCCGCTCCAGGCGCCGGATGGCTTGGCCGCTGCGGCGCTTGAAGCGCTCGGCCTGGCTGCGCTCCACACCGCTGGCCCGCTTGTTCGGATTGTTGAGCAACAGGCTGTTACTGCCGCTCGTGCTCGGCCTTCTCAGGTCCCGCCGCACAGTCGGGGAAAGCTGACGCCGCACTCCGGGTCGACTGAAGTAATAGCGCGTGCTGGTCGTCGCCTCTTCTTCCGCCGCGGCCGTCCCTCCGAGGCCCAGCACCGGCGGCGCTGCGACGGCGAAGGCCGCGGCCAGGCCTAGCTTGAAGAACCTCCGGCGCGAAAGGGTGTCGTCCGTCATAGGCAGGACATGGGGCCGGCAGCGTGGCAATACCATGGCAAGTCTCTTCTGCCGGACCTCCCGCAATCTCACCCGTCAATGATCGCTGTCTGCGTCGCCGTTGTTGCGCCGGGCCAGCTTGAAGATGGCCGGCGAGGTGCGCAGCAGCGCCTCGAAGCGGGTCTTGAGCTCCCGCGGGACCGCGGCGCGGCGGGTGATCCGATAGAGAACGAAAACAAGAAAAGCGAGGTGAAGCACCGAGGTGTAGGCGAAGAATCCCGATGCTCCGTAGTACTCCAGGACCAGCGAGGCGAAGAAAGGGCCGATGGCGGCGCCGACGCTGAAGAACAGGATGAGGCCGGCCGAGAGCTCGACATAGTCGCCCGGCCCCGCCCGGTCGTTGGCGTGGGCGATGGAGATGGAATAGAGCGGCAGCGCCGCGGCACCGAAGAGGAAGGCGCCGAAGTAGATGGCATCGGCCGAGCTGCCGGTCAGCGCCGTCAGCAACGCCCCGGCCGCGGCCGCGCCCAAGGTGCAGCCCATCAAGACGTTGCGGCGGTTGATCTTGTCGGACAGCCAGCCGAGCGGGTACTGCGCCAAGGCACCGCCGACGATGCCCGCGGTCATGAAGAAGACGACGCCTTCCACGTCGAAGCCGATCTCTTGCGCATAGATGGGGCCGATGTTGCGGAAGGCACTGTTGGTCAGGCCGATGGTCACGCAGCCCAGGCAGCCCACCGGAGAGATGGCCCAGACGTGGCCGAGGCGCAGGCGCGGCGAGACCGGCGCCTTGGGATTGCCGCCTCGGGACAGCGCGATGGGCAGCAGAGCCAGGCAAAAGAGGATGGCGACGACGGAGAAGGCCTCGTAGCCCATGGTGCCGATGATCGGCAGCACGAGCTGCGAGGCGGTCACGGCGCCGAGGTCGACCAGCCGGTAGACGCTCAAGATGCGGCCGCGGCCGCTTTCTTCGGACTCGCTGTTGAGCCAGCTCTCCATGACCATGAAGAGGCCAGCGAAGCAGAAGCCCATGACCAGGCGCACCCCGAGCCAAACCCAGGGCTCGACCACCAGCGCGAAGACCAGGGCCCCGACCGCCGCCAAGGCGGAGAGAGCAGCAAAGACCCGGATATGGCCGGCGCGCGCGATAAGCTGGGCGCCGACCAGGCAGCTGATGATGTAGCCGGTGAAGTAAAGCGTCCCCATCAGGCCGATGAGGCTGGGGGGAAAACCTTCCTGGCCGGCGCGCACCGCAACCAGGGTGATCTGCATGCCGTTGCCGGCCAGCAGAATACCCGCCGACGCAAGCAAAGGCAGAAGGGACTTGGGGACCATGGGGACCGAGGGCTTGACGATCAGCCGAGCTACGACTCAACCGAAGGCCATCATGCCGGGGGCAATCAACGAAAGCTAGCGCAGGACCGACGCCGAGGGAGTCGCGGCCCGCACTAATTGAGAGCGTGTGCCGGTGGGACCTGCCGTCCGCGCCAGCGGGCAAAAGCATGCACGCCGTAGCCGGCCATATCAGCCAGGCGGCTTTGCGGATTGAGGCCCGCCGCCTTCCACATCATGGCCATGGCGCGCTGGCACTGCTTGCGCGAATAGTAGCGGAAGGCCCGGTTGATGTAGGCGCGATTGTAGTAGCGCCGGTCGTAGTCCGTGCCCTCGGGGGAATTGGCCGCATAGAAGGCGTAGGAGAGCTCGTCGTCCTCGGTCTCCTTGAAGCGGGAGGCGGCGATCAGGAAGCGGCGCAGCCTGCCGATCCGCTCCTTATCCAAGTATCGTTTGAGATGGGTGTAAAACAGCTTGTAGTGGCGCAGCTCGTCGGCTGCGATATGCTGACAAATCTCTTTCAGCACCGGCTCTTCGGCCGCTTCGGCCAGCGAGCTGTAGTAGGACGAGGTGCCGATCTCCACCATGCAGCGGGCGACCAGCTCGCCGGAGCGGGAGCCTCTTACGGATTCTTCAGCCTCAAGGTGCAGATGAAAACCGTCGCGAAAGCGCTTGAAGCTGCCCTCGAAGTCGAAGTCGGGATCGACCATCTGAGCCCAGCGGCCGAGCGCCTCGCCATGCTTGACCTCTTCGCCGGCCCACAGGTGAGCCGCATCGCAGAAGCTCTCGTCGTCGCTGAAGACGTTTGCCAGATAGGTAGCGTAGTCGCCGCCGTTGTATTCGACCAGACTGGCGGCTTTAACCAGGAGGAGAATATCCGGATCGACTTTCGAGGGGTCGAAGCGACCCCAGTCGATACCATCAATCGTCCAATTCTCTTTCTCTGCGGCCATTGACCTAC
This sequence comes from Rhodovibrionaceae bacterium, assembly GCA_028279885.1. Taxonomy (GTDB): domain Bacteria; phylum Pseudomonadota; class Alphaproteobacteria; order Kiloniellales; family DSM-21159; genus JANQMX01. The sequence continues at coordinate 25,466 of JANQMX010000063.1, forward strand.
AAGCCCCTGAACGCCCTCAAACTGCCACCGAAAGTGCGGCCGACCAATACTTGATGGTTAACCCGGTTTCGCGCAACCCCCGTCTTATCCGTTCAATTTCAACAGAAAGCGCCCCAACACTCGGCACCTTTCCTCTACTGCTTGAGCGCGCGGAGCTGCTCCTCGGCTATTTTTATGCGTTTGTTTGCGTCCGACCGTTCCTGGTCGTCCTTGGCATCGCTGGCGTCTTCCCGCGCCTCGCGAAGCGTTTGCTCGACCGCTGCACGGTCGATCTCCTCCAAAGGAATCGCTTCCTCGACCAGCACGGTGCAGCGATCTCCCACCACCTCGGCAAAACCGCCGGCGACGAAGATGCGACGAGATACCTCAGCCCGCGTCTCGTAAACCGAGATCGTGCCGGGCCGCACCGTGGAGATCAGCGGCGCGTGCCGCGGCAAGACGCCGAAGTCGCCTTCGCTGCCCGGAACCACGACCATGGCCACCGGCTCCGAGACCAGCAGACGCTCCGGAGAGACCAGTTCGAACTGTAGCGTTTCCGCCATCGATCTCTTTCCCTTGTCACAAAGCGGGCACGACGTGCCACTCGTCCGAGGCCGTGCTAGGCCGCCTCAGCCGCCATGCGCTTGGCCTTCTCCACCGCCTTGTCGATGGTGCCGACCATGTAGAAGGCTGCTTCGGGCAGGTGGTCGTACTCGCCGTCCACCAAGCCTTTGAAGCCGCGGATGGTCTCTTCCAGCGGCACCTGCACACCCGGCGAGCCGGTGAAGACCTCGGCGACGTCGAAGGGCTGGGACAGGAAGCGCTGGATCTTGCGCGCCCGCGCCACCGTCAGCTTGTCCTCTTCCGAAAGCTCGTCCATGCCCAGAATGGCGATGATGTCCTGCAGCGACTTGTAGGTCTGCAGGGTCTGCTGCACGCGGCGGGCGACATCGTAGTGCTCCTCGCCGACGACGCCCGGCTCCAGGATCCGGCTGGTGGAGTCGAGCGGGTCGACCGCCGGATAGATGCCGAGCTCGGCGATCTGCCGCGACAACACCGTGGTCGCATCCAAGTGCGAGAAGGAGGTGGCCGGCGCCGGGTCGGTCAAGTCGTCGGCCGGCACGTAAATGGCCTGCACCGAGGTGATCGAGCCCTTCTTGGTCGTGGTAATCCGCTCCTGAAGCGTGCCCATGTCGGTCGCGAGCGTCGGCTGATAGCCCACCGCCGAGGGGATGCGGCCGAGCAGAGCCGAGACTTCAGAACCCGCCTGAGTGAAGCGGAAGATGTTGTCGACGAAGAAGAGCACGTCCTGGCCTTCCTCGTCGCGGAAGTACTCGGCCAGGGTCAGGCCGGTGAGGCCGACGCGGGCGCGCGCCCCCGGCGGCTCGTTCATCTGGCCATAGACCAGCGCCGCCTTGGAGTCGCCCTCCAGGTTGATCACCTTGGAGTCGATCATCTCGTGATAGAGGTCGTTGCCCTCACGCGTACGCTCGCCGACACCGGCGAAGACCGAATAGCCACCGTGGGTTTTAGCGACGTTATTGATCAGCTCCATGATCAGCACCGTCTTGCCGACACCCGCACCGCCGAACAGGCCGATCTTGCCGCCCTTGGCGTAGGGCGCCAGCAGGTCGACGACCTTGATGCCGGTGATGAGGATTTCAGCATCGGTCGACTGATCGACGTAGGCCGGGGCCGGACGGTGAATCGGATAGGTCAGCTTGGACTCGACCGGGCCGCGCTCGTCCACCGGCTCGCCGATGACGTTGAGGATGCGTCCCAGCGTTTCTGGGCCGACAGGGACCGAAATCGGGGCCCCCGTGTCGCGCACGTCATGGCCGCGGACCAGGCCCTCGGTGCTGTCCATGGCGATGGTGCGCACGGCGTTCTCGCCGAGATGCTGCGCCACTTCCAGGATCAGCTTGTTGCCCTGGTTCTCCGTTTCGAGCGCATTCAAGATCGACGGCAAATCGCCTTCGAACTGTACGTCGACCACCGGCCCCATCACCTGCGTGATCTGTCCGACGAGGTTTCCGGCCATACTTCTGTACTCCTTCCTCGAAACGCTGTTCCTGTTCGCCCTCAGGCAGCCCTTACATGGCTTCCTTGGCGGAGATAATCTCGATCAGCTCTCTGGTAATGACAGCCTGACGCGTCCGGTTGTAGGTCAAAGTCAGGTTCTTGATCATGTCGCCGGCGTTGCGGGTGGCACTGTCCATGGCCGTCATCCGCGCGCCCTGCTCACTGGCGTTGTTCTCGAGCAGCGCCTTGTAGATCTGAACCGAAATGTTGAGCGGCAGAAGCTCTGCCAGGATCTCTTCCTGCTCCGGCTCATAGTCATAGACTTGGCCGGGCGCCAAGCCGCTCTCTTGCGGCTGCTCCTCGTCATCCTCATTCGGCGGTGCCGGAACGAAGGGAATCAGCTGTTCCCGCGTCACCACCTGGGTCATGGCCGACTTGAAGCGCGCGTAGACGATCTGGCAGACGTCGAAGGCGTCCTCGTCGAACATGCGCAGGATGCGCTGCCCGATGGCTTCGGCGCTTTCGTAGGTCAGGGCGGGCTTGGCCACATCCTCGATCGTATCGATGATGAGGCTCGGATAGATCCGCCGCAGCACGTCGCGGCCCTTGCGCCCGACGCAGAGGATCTGAACGTCCTTACCGTCAGCCTTGAGCTGCTCGACGGCGCGACGGCCTTCCCGCGCGATGTTGGAGTTGAAACCGCCACAGAGGCCGCGGTCGGCAGTCGCCACCACGAGGAGGCAGCGCTGCTCGCTGCCGGTGCCGCTGAGCAGCCGGGGTGCCCCGGCAGACCCCTTGGCGCTGCTGGCCACGTTGGCCAGCATGCGACCCATGCGGTCCGAAAACGGCCGCGAAGCTTCCGCCTGCTCCTGGGCGCGGCGCAGCTTGGCGGCCGCCACCATCTTCATGGCGGAAGTGATCTTCTGCGTCGACTTGACGCTTGCGATGCGTACGCGAAGGTCCTTCAGGCTCGGCATGCCGGGCGTGCTCTCTCTGCTTGCTCTCTTGCGTGCGCCTAAGGCCTAGACGAAGGTCTTCACGAAGTCGTCGAGCAGCGCCTTGAGCTTCTCTTCCGTCTCCGACGAAATGTCGCGCTCGCTGCGGATCGCCTCCAGGATCGGGGCGCCCTTGTCGCGCAGCTCGTCCAGAAGCTTGGTCTCGAAGTCGGTCACCTTGCCGACGGCGAGGTCGTCGAGATAGCCGCGCACGCCGGAGAAGATCACAGCGACCTGCTCCTCCACCGGAAGCGGCTGATACTGCGGCTGCTTCAGAAGCTCCGTCAGACGCGCGCCGCGGGCCAGCAGGCGCTGCGTCGCCGCATCGAGATCGGAAGCAAACTGCGAGAAGGCTTCCATCTCGCGATACTGCGCGAGCTCCAGCTTAATGGTGCCGGCCACCTTCTTCATGGCCTTGATCTGTGCTGCCGAACCGACGCGGCTGACCGAGAGACCGACGTTCACCGCCGGGCGGATGCCCTTATAGAACAGGTTGGTCTCGAGGAAGATCTGTCCATCGGTGATCGAGATCACGTTGGTCGGAATGTAGGCCGAGACGTCGCCGGCCTGGGTTTCGATGATCGGCAGGGCCGTCAGCGAGCCGGAGCCGTGATCGCCGTTCAGCTTCGCGGCCCGCTCCAGCAGCCGGGAATGCAGATAGAAGACGTCGCCGGGGTAGGCTTCGCGGCCCGGCGGGCGGCGCAGCAGCAGCGACATCTGGCGATAGGAGACGGCCTGTTTGGAGAGATCGTCGTAGACGATCACCGCATGCATGCCGTTGTCGCGGAAGAACTCGCCCATGGCACAGCCGGTGTAGGGCGCCAGGAACTGCAGCGGTGCCGGCTCGGACGCGGTGGCGGCGACGACGATGCAGTACTCCATCGCCCCGGCGTCCTCCAGGGTCTTCACCAGCTTGGCAACGGAAGAGCGCTTCTGACCAACGGCGACGTACACGCAGTAGAGCTTGCGGCTCTCGTCGTCGCCCTGGTTGAGCGGCTTCTGGTTGATGAAGGTGTCGACCGCGATGGCGGTCTTGCCGGTCTGGCGGTCGCCGATGATCAGCTCGCGCTGACCGCGGCCCACGGGGATGAGCGCATCGATGGCCTTGAGGCCGGTCTGCATCGGCTCGTGCACCGACTGGCGCGGGATGATGCCAGGCGCCTTGACCTCGACGCGGCGGCGCTCGGTCTCTTCGATCGGGCCCTTGCCGTCGATCGGATTGCCCAGCGCGTCGACCACGCGGCCCAGGAGGCCCTTGCCGACGGGAACGTCGACGATGGTGCCGGTACGCTTGACCGTATCGCCTTCCTTGATGTCGCGGTCTTCGCCGAAGATCACGATGCCGACGTTGTCGGTTTCCAGGTTCAGGGCCAAGCCCTTGATGCCGCCCGGAAATTCGACAAGCTCGCCGGCCTGGACATTGTCGAGACCGTAGACGCGGGCCACGCCGTCACCGACGGACAGCACCTGCCCTACCTCGGCAACATCGGCGCCGGCGCCGAAATTCTCGATCTGCTGCTTGAGGATCTCCGAGATCTCAGCGGCACGGATGTCCATCAGCCAACCCCTTTCATCGCCAACTGCAGTCTTTCAAGTTTGCCTTTCAGCGACGTATCGATCATGCGGCTACCCAGCCGCACAACCATTCCGCCCAACAGTTCCGGATCGACCTTCAAGTCGATCTTCACCTTGCCGCCGGCCACCTTGTGCAAGGCCTCGGCGAGCGCCGCCTGCTGATCGCTCGACAACTCCTGGGCCGCGGTCACATTCGCCGTCACCTCGCCGCGACGACGCGCCAGCTCGGCCAGGTACGCATCGATGATCTGCGGCAAAACGAAGAGACGGCGGTTGTCCGCCACCACCAGGACAAAGCGGCGGGTCAGGTCATCGACCCCGGTCCGCTCCAAAATAGCTTCCATGGCGCTGCGCAGCTGATCGCGCCCGAACAGCGGGCTGTGGATCGTCTTGCTGAGATCCTCGTTCTCAGCGATCAGCGCTTTGAGGGCGTTGAGATCGTCGGCGACCCGATCGAGCTTCTTCGCACCGTCGGCAAGCTCAAAGAGCGCCGTGGCGTAGCGCCCCGCGAGACCGCCCACTAAGTTTTCGTCTGACAAGCCCTTGTCGCTCCCAAACCGCCGCCTCGCCTACATGGCCGAAAGGCGAACCAACCCTGTCGCTGCAGGCCACGGCATTGCGCCGGCCTCGCCCTCAGAAATAGTTATGCTGCCGGACGTGCAACAGGGGCCCGCGGCCCCGTGCATTCTCCCGGCAGGCGGGGGGTTGCTATCACGGCGGATACGGGCTTGCAAGCGATGCTCTGGTCTATAATCCGGCCCAAAGCGCCGCAGGCAAAGAGACCGCAGACGAGGACCGAACGCCGGTCCTCGCAAGCCCAGATCGATCAGTATCTTAGGACGCGGTTTCCATGCTTTGGCTCGCCATGGCCCGCATGGCGCTTTCCATCTCTTCCATGCTGACCTCGCGCTGGAAGGCGGACATCGCCCAGACATGACCGAAGGGATCGCTCAGCTGGGCATAGCGGTCGCCCCAGAAGGCGTCGTGCGGCGCCATCTGGACGGTGCAACCGGCGTCTTCGGCCTGCTTCGCCAAGGCATCAACGGCCGCCGGCTCATCGAGAAAGAGGTGCAGTGTGACCGGGGAACCGCCAAGGGTCTGCGGACCGGCACAGCCCCAGGCCTCGCTTTCCTGCGCCATCATGATCTTAGCGCCGTTCACCATGAGCTCCGCATGGACGATGGCGTCGGTGTCCGGCCAGAGGATGCGGAACAGCTCTTCCGCCCCGAAGGCCTTGCGATAGAAATCGATGGCTGCCGCCGCGTCGCCGACGACGATATGGGCGGTCAGCGGCGCGCGCATCGGCGCGCTGTTAGCGTCGGGCATGTGTCCCTGCCGTTTGCAAGGGTATGGTGAAACGCGATCTACCACAGCTTTGCCGTGAATTGTGTGACACAAAGGCGTGAGTACGTCACAGGCAGGCCATGGCCTGTCTCGCCTTGCCGAGCGCAAGGGCCGCCTCGGCAGCTTCCCGACCCTTCAGCACGAAATGCCGCATGAAGATGTCTCGATGGTGATCGGTTTCCTGATAGTGGTGCGGTGTCAGCGATACCGAGAGCACCGGGGTGCCGCTATCGAGTCCGACCCGCATCAGGCCGTCGACGACCGCCTGGGCAACGAAGTCGTGGCGGTAAATGCCGCCATCGACCACCAAGGCGGCGGCAACGATCGCGTCGTACCGTTCCGATCGGGCCAGCTCCAACGCCATAAGAGGCAGCTCGAAGGCGCCGGGCACGTCGTAAACATCGATGTTGTCGCGGGCGATCAGCTCGCAAAAACCATCCAAGGCTTTCTCGACGATCTCGGAATGCCAGTTGGCTTTGATGAAGGCGTAGCGGGCGTGTGTCATCGTGATCTCCTTTCAGCAACAGACACGTCACCCAAGGCGATCACGAGCGGGCCGCCCCGCTATCTGGCGAGCCGGCAGCACGTTCTCTCTCATCCGGACTATGACCGTCGGCTCAGGAGTCGCACCTGATCTGCTGACCCTTCCGCTGGAAGGCGCTCGCGGGCTTATGATCGCAATCAATCACCGCCGGTGGGGACTTTCACCCCGCCCTGAGAACGGCCTTACCATGCCGTCGCCGGCGGCAGGGAGCAAGGCAGCGGTCGACCTGCTGAACTCAGAGAAAGCTGTAGGGGTCGATGTCCACCTGCACGCGCACGCCGGCCTTGGCCGGTAGGCCCGCGAGCCAAGCCCGGATATGGTTTTGCAGCGGCACATCGCGGCGGGCGCGCAGCAGGAAGCGATTGCGGCGCCAGCCACGCAGCAGAGCCAAGGGCGCTGGCGCCGGGCCTAGAACCATCAAACCGTCTGCTTCCGGGCGGCTGCGCGCCAGATGGCGGCAGGCCGCCTCCAGCCGTTCCTCGTCGCGACTGGCGACAACGACGGCGGCGAGGCGGGCAAAGGGCGGCAGGCTACCCTCTTGCCGGGTCTCGATCTCCAGGCTGACGAAGCCTTCCCGGTCGCCGGCGGCGAGCGCCTGCATCACCGGATGCTCGGGCACATAGGTCTGCAGGAACACCCGCCCCGGCGCCTTCGCACGACCCGCCCGGCCGGCGACCTGATGCAACATCTGATAGGTCCGCTCAAAGGCGCGCGGGTCCCCGCCCTGCAGGCCGAGGTCCGCATCGACCACGCCGACGCAGGTCAGAAGCGGGAAGTGATGGCCCTTGGCAACGAGTTGAGTGCCGATGATGACGTCGACCGCATGGCTCTCGATGCGCCGCACCGCCTCTTCCAGCGCCAAAGGGCCGAGCAGCAGGTCGCTGGAGAGCACCTCCAGGCGTGCCTCGGGCAGCAGCGCCCTGACCTCCTCGGCCAGCCGCTCGACGCCGGGACCGACGGCGGTCAGGCTGTCTTCCGCCCCGCAAGCCGGGCAGCTGCGCGGCACCGGACCGCGATAGCCGCAGTGGTGACACTGCAGATGGCCGGCCAGGCGGTGCTCGACCAGCCAGGCCGAGCAGTTGGGGCAGGCAATGCGATGGCCGCAGGCACGACAGAGCGTAAGCGGCGCATAGCCGCGGCGATTGAGGAACAGCAGCGCCTGCTCGCCTTGCGCCAGCGTCTCGTTCAAGGCGGCGCGCAGCGGGTCGGACAGCCAGGCCGGACGGATCGCGCCGATGGGCTTCGGCGGCTTGGCCTTGAGGTCGATCAGCTCAACCGACGGCAGGCTGGCGCCCCCGTGCCGCTCCGGCAGGGCCAAATGGCCGTACTTGCCGGCCTCGGCGTTGACCAGGCTCTCGATCGAGGGCGTGGCCGACACCAGGACGATGGGGCAGTCGGCGCAGCGCGCCCGCACCACGGCCATGTCCCGCGCATGATAGACCACGCCGTCTTCCTGCTTGTAGGCGCCCTCCTGCTCCTCATCGACCACCACCAAGCCGAGGTCCTGGAACGGGAGAAACAGGGCCGAGCGCGCGCCGACCACCAGCTTGGCGTCGCCCTCGGCCACGGCGCGCCAGATCCGGCGCCGCCGCTTCGTGGGCACATCGCTGTGCCACAGCGCGGGTGCGACACCGAAACGCTGCTCGAAGCGGTCGGTCCACTGCGCCGAGAGCGCGATCTCGGGCAAGAGGACAAGCACCTGGCGGCCGGCCCTGAGCGCTTCTGCAACGGCCTCGAAATAGACTTCTGTCTTGCCGGAGCCGGTGACGCCGTCCAGCAGGGTCACTTGAAAGCCGCCTTCCCGCACCTCCGCCTTCAGGGTGTCCGCCGCCGCCTGCTGCTGCGACGACAGCGTCGGGCCAGGCGCGTCCGGGTCGGGCTCGGGGAGGCGCTCCGGCGGCAGAGCCACCTGTTCCAGCGCGCCCGCTTCCAAGAGGCCCTTCACCACGCTTGGGCCGACTCCGGCCTCACTCGCCAAGTCGCGGGCGCTTCGGGCCAGGCCGTCGGCGGCAGTTTCCAAGACCTTGCGTCGCGCGGCGGTCAGGCGCAGCGCATCTTCGCCCGGCGACTCGGAGGCGAGTCGCAGCGCCTTGCGCGGAGTCGGCGGGACTAAAGCTTGGCCGCTCCCCAGGGTCAGCTTCACCACCGAACCCAGCGGCGTCACGGTGTAGCGGGCCAGCCATTCGAGGAACTGCCGATGCGACTCGCTCAACGGCGGCACATCGAATCGGGCGAGCACCGGCTTCAGCTTTTCGGCTGCAACCTCCGACGACTCCTCCAGGGCCCAGACGACTCCGGGCACTTCCCGTCCCCCGAGCGGTACCAGGACGAAATCACCTGGTGCGAGCGACAGGTCGTCCGGGCGCAAGTAGCTGTAACCGCTGGCGAAGGGATAGGGCAGCACCACGGAAACGCAGGCGCCGCCTTGCGCAGACGCATCCTGCGGCCCTCCGGCGCCCGGCCCAGGCCGCGCCGCCACATCCGCCAAGCTGGTCTGTTGATCTTTCATCCGATACACTCTGTAGCAAGGCCCGCCCGCTTGGACGAGCCGAAGACCTGGCGGGTCTAAAGAATAGCGTTGCGACGCGCCCGGACCGGCTGGCATGAGACTGGAGGTGGACCCCAGGGATCGGCCAGGGGGGTCGGCAGGGGGCCACGACTTAGGAAGGCGACGGAGAGGCGATGAAGTTCTTCTTGGATACCGCAGAGCTGGACGAGATTCGCGATCTCGCCGCGACCGGTCTGGTGGACGGGGTGACCACCAATCCCTCGCTCATCGCCAAGTCGGGGCGCGATTTCATCGATGCCGTCCGCGAGATTTGCGAGGTCGTAGACGGCCCCGTCTCCGCCGAGGTCACCGCCACGGATGCCGACTCCATGATCGCCGAGGGCCGGCACCTCGCCGCCATCGCGCCCAACGTCACGGTCAAGGTGCCGCTGACGCCCGACGGTCTGAAGGCCTGCCGGCGCCTGGCCGACGATGGCACCATGGTCAACGTCACCCTCTGCTTCTCTGCGGCCCAGGCGCTGCTCGCCGCCAAGGCCGGCGCCAACTTCATCTCGCCCTTCGTCGGCCGGTTGGACGACATCGGCGCCGACGGCATGGAGCTGATCGCCGACATCGTCGATATCTATGCCGCCTATCCGCAGTTCGAGACGGAGGTGCTGGTCGCCTCGGTGCGTCACGTCAACCACGTCATCGAATCGGCCAAGCTCGGCGCCGACGTGGCGACCCTGCCGCCCCAGGTGCTGCGCCAGATGTTCAAGCACCCCTTGACGGACAAGGGGCTCGCCGCCTTCCTCGCCGACTGGGAGAAAACCGGTCAGCGCATTCTCTCAGAGGCCCCCGCAACGCACAGCCTGAGCCATGACGCGGAACCGGCGCGACGCCGCGCCTGAGGGGCGGCAAGACAAGCCCGGCGGCGACAAGCCGGGCAAAGCGGACGGTTCCGATGCCGGGACCGAGCGGCGCGCGGCGCTGAGCGCCGACGAGGTCGCCGCCTACCTGCGCCGCCATCCGGACTTCCTGCAACAATACCCGCAGATCCTCGAGGTGCTGGAGCCGCCGCGCCGCGACGAGCTGAATGGCCAGCCGACCAGCGTCGTCGACTTCCAGCAGGCCATGGTCGAACGCCTGCGCGGCGAGCGTGAAGAGCTGCGCCAGCGCCACAGCGAGATCGTCATGGCCGGCCGCAGCAATATCGCGGCCCAGCACCGGGTGCATCAGGCGGTCCTGGCGATGCTGGCCGCCCGCTCCTTCGAGCACCTGATCGAGACGGTGACGACCGACCTTGCCGTCTACCTCGACGTCGACGTGGTCACCATCTGCGTCGAGCACAGCCCGCAGCCGGCCATTCCCAAGGTGCGACTCGGCGGCGTGCTGCGCATCGAGCCCGGCACGGTGGGCGAGCTCTTCGGCAACGGCCGGCGCACCCTGCTGCGCGGCGAGGTGACGGGCGACAGCCGCTTCTTCGGCAGCGGCGCCGGGCTGGTGCGCTCCGACGCGCTCATCCGCCTGCGGGTCAGCGACAACAGTCCGCCGGCCCTGCTCGCGCTCGGCGCCCGTACGCCGCATCACTTCGAGGAGGGCCAGGGCACCGAGCTGCTGTGCTTTGCGGCGGCCGCCCTGGAGCATCAGGTGCGCGCGTGGCTCGAGCTGCCCCATCCCGAGAAGAGCTGAGCGCCGGCACCGCCGACGTGAAAGCTCTGCCCGAGGCCGTCGCGGCCTGGATGGCCTGGCTGCAGGGCGAGCGCCGCGTCTCCCGCCATACTCTTGAAGCCTACGGCCGCGATCTCGAAGCCTTTCTCGACTTCCTCGGTACACACCACGGCGAAGCGCCGAGCCTCGCGCTCCTCGCTGGCCTGCAGCCGGCGGACTTCCGAAGCTGGCTGGCCTATCGCGCACGAGAGGGCTTCGCCCGAACCTCGACGGCCCGCGCGCTCTCCGTGGTGCGCAGCTTCTATCGCTGGGCCGGCAAGCGGGGCCTGCTGAAGAATGCGGCGGTTGGACATCTGAGAACGCCCAAGCGCCCCGCCGCCGTGCCCAAGGCCATGACCGTCGGCGAAACTGAAGTGCTGATGGACCGCCTGGGGGAAGGCAAAGCCGACTGGACCGACAAGCGCGATCTCGCCGTGCTGCTACTGCTTTACGGCTGCGGCCTGCGCATCAGCGAAGCCCTGGGATTGACCGCCGAGGAGACACCGAAACCGGGCCAGCCAGCCCTGCGCGTCCGCGGCAAGGGCAACAAGGAGCGGATGGTGCCGCTGCTGCCCGTGGTCGTGGACGCCATCGCCGCCTATCGCGCTGCCTGCCCCTACGACCTCGACGGCGCGAGCCCGCTGTTTCGCGCCAAGCGCGGCGGCCCCTTGGGCGCCCGCGCCGTGCAAGGGCGCATGCAGGCCTTGCGCAAGCTCTGGGGCCTGCCGGAGAGCGCGACGCCGCACGCCCTGCGCCACTCCTTCGCCACCCACCTGCTTGGCGCCGGCGCCGATCTCAGAAGCATCCAGGAGTTGCTCGGCCACGCCTCGCTCTCGACCACCCAGCGCTACACCAAGGTCGACGCCGCGCGTCTCTTGGAGGTCTACGACTGCGCGCATCCGAGGTCTTAGTCAGGCCGCTTGCGCGGCGCACGGCACCGGCCTGTGCAACCGGTTAGAAGGGTGACAGATTGGACCGGTTACATAGGTGACAGTGTTTTTGCTTTGTTCGCGTGCTTTCGTGCGCCTTT
>JANQMX010000007.1 GCA_028279885.1 Rhodovibrionaceae bacterium
TAGTACAGACGAGTTGTGCAGGTATTGCTGAATCGACGTTGGGCTCAGGCTCCGAAAGCGGACGTTGGTAAGTCTTGCGCATCGGTCAAAGAGGGCTCACAGCGGACACTACTGACAGCAAACTAACCCGGGCATGGCTTTCGCCCTCAATGGCTACTCCCAAAGCGCATGGAAATGGTGCAGCGGGCCGTGGCCCGGCCCACACCCAGCCGGTCCGATGCCCGGACATCAGGAGCATACTAGACCAAGGATCATTCCAGTCGATCAGGCAAACCCTTCCCGTTGTTCCACCAACGATTGGGGTTTTCGCTCTTCGGATCGTAAGCAGCGCGACTGGCCCAGTCCTCGCGCACGAAGATCACAGGTTCTTCGTAGTGATGCGCGTAGATGATGGCGTCCATCACATTCGCCAGCGCCGCCAGATCGCGATCGATGGAAATCTTCAGTTCGACCATCGGGTAGGTTTCTGTCGAACCCGCTTCAAATCCCTCAACATGGGTTGTGGTGGTCGAATCCGGCTCCGGTTGCGCTGTTTCCTTGCCGATGGCCGAAATGCTCGCGTTTCGCTGGTAGCGGCCGAAACTCAGCGGGTGAACCTTCATCACCTCGTCGAGGATGCGATCGGTATCCTCAGGCAACGTCTGAACTTCGATGGTGAAGACCCGCACGAGTGTCCCGGACTTGGCGTTGTATGCCGATAGGTCTTCCATGCCTTTCCCTTCACGTTTGTTCTGTTAATGTTCTAGGGCTTTGGCAGATTGGAGGCAACAAGGGGCGTCCAAAGAGCGTTCAGCCGAGACTCATTCCACGGGAAGCCTCGCTTGAGCTTCGCCCACCGTCAGCGCTAATCCCAAAGCGCGTGGAAATGGTGCAGCGGGCCGTGGCCCCGGCCCACATCCAGCCGGTCCGAGGCCGACAGCGCGCCGTGCAGATAGGATTTGGCGCGCCGGACGGCCTCTTCCATCGGGTGATGCGGCAGGAGCGCGGCGATGGCCGCCGACAGGGTGCAGCCGGTGCCGTGGTCGTTGGTCGTGTCGATGCGCGGCGCGGGCAAGGCGGTGGTGCCGGCTTCTCCATGCAGGAGATCGACGCTCTCGGTGCTGCCCGCCAGATGACCGCCCTTCAGGAGGACCCAGTCCGATCCCAGTTCCAGGAGCGCCGGCAGCGCAGCCTCCATCGCGTCGGCCGTCCAGTCGTCGGTCGCGCCAAGCAGGACGGCGGCCTCGGGCAGGTTCGGCGTAACGACGGACGAAAGCGGCACCAGGCGCGTGCGCAACGCCTCGACCGCCTCGGGCGCCAGCAGGTGATCGCCGCTCTTGGCGACCATGACAGGGTCGAGCACCACATGGGCCGGCGCATGGCGCGTCAGGCAATCGGCGACCGCCTCGATGATCGGCGCATTGGCCATCATGCCCAGCTTGACGGCGTCCACGCGCACATCCTCGAACACCGCGTCGATCTGATCGGTGACGAAGGCGGGCTCCAGGGCGACGAAGCCGTGCACGCCGCATGTGTTCTGCGCGACAACGGCGGTGATCGCGCTCATGCCATAGGTGCCCAGCGCCGAGACTGTCTTCAGATCGGCCTGTATCCCCGCGCCACCCGAAGGATCGGTGCCGGCAATGGTCAGTACATTGGCGATCATGGTGTCTCTCCGGCTTCGGCAAAGGCGAGCGCAGCGACCTCGGCAACATCGAGGCTCAGCGCCAGGTCACCGGTGTTGAGGGCGGTTTGGCTGAACCACGCCGCATCAAGCGCATCATCGCCGGCAACCGGCGTGCCCGACAGCCAGTGGCACAGTACGCCAATCAGGATGAAGTGTTGGCTGAGATCATCGGTCTCATCCCGGTCAAATGCCTCGACGGCGGTGATCACGCGCAGGGCCTCGCCCTGAATGCCGGTTTCCTCGGCCAGTTCGCGCTCCGCCGCCGCAAGAACCGTCTCGCCGAATTCGATCTTGCCGCCGGGAAAGCCCCAGCGCCCCGCATCCGGCGCGTTGGCGCGGCGCACCAGCAGGATCCGGCCGTCCTTGACGACCAGCGCGATGGCCGCCGCGACGGGGACTTTACGTTTCTGCGTCACATCATTGGCTCCCGGATCGATCGGCCGCTGCAGAGCGGCTTGGCCCGACTAGTGTCCCGAATCTGAAGTTCGCTTCATTATGCAGCATGCTCCGTACGAACTTCAGATTCGATCAGGACACTAGCAAGCTTTTGATTCTAGTGTGGTTTACGGATTTGAAGTTCCTGTTCGAGCGTGCTGTGATAATCGCAGGAACTTCAAATCCACCACACTAGCATCTGGCCGAGGCCGCCACGGCGTCTCGTCATGCTTGCATTACTGGACTGCTTGATTTCAGTCGAACTGGATATTTTCTTATATCCACTCCTTGAGCAAGGGTCCACCGATGGAATGGTCGGAGCCGGCATATTGAACAGGAGGGATTTGACGCTCATCGGTGCGCTGACGGTGACGCATTCGACAGCCTACGGCATGACGTTCCTGTTGCCGTT
>JANQMX010000087.1 GCA_028279885.1 Rhodovibrionaceae bacterium
GTCGACGAGCCGCTGAAGATCGCTCTCGACATGACGGTTGAAGACGGCCGGCTGGTGCTTGACTTCACGCGCTCTTCAGCGGCCTGCAGCGGACCGGTCAACATCTCACGCGCCACGACGGTCGCAGCCTGCTATGTCGCGCTCAAACATGTTTTCGGCGATGTGCCTGCCAATGCCGGCGTGCTCGAGCCGATCGAGTTTCGTATCGATCCCGACTCGCTGTTGGCGGTCACCGCGCCCAAGCCGGTGGGTGGCTATACCGAGACGATTCTCCGGCTGATCGACGTTGTCTTCCAGGCGGTGGCACAAGCCGCCCCCACAGAGGCGATGGCCTGCGCCTACGGCACGATCAACGCACTCTCGCTCGCCGGTCACCGGAAGAATGGCGCCCGCTGGGTGATGTTCTCCTTCTTCGGTGGCGGCCATGGCGCGCACGGTTCGGGCGACGGCCTCAACCACGGCAACGCGCCGATTTCGACGGCAACCATCCCGCCGCTCGAAATCCTCGAAGCGGCCTACCCGGTCCGCTTCACCCAGTGGGCCTTGCGGCCCGACTCCGGCGGCGCAGGTCAGTATCGCGGCGGGCTCGGCGCGGTCTACGAGATCGAGCTTCTGGAGGAGCAGGCCGACGTTTTCCTGTTCGGCGAGCGCGGCAAATACCCGCCACGCGGAATTGTCGGCGCCGGCGATGGCGCGCTCAACCGCTTCCAGTACCAGCAGGACGATGGCGAGCACGCGCCACCCATGGCCTCCAAGATGCTCGGCATCGATCTGCGGCGCGGACAGCGGCTGCGGCTCGAAACGCCCGGCGGTGGCGGCTGGGGCGAGGCCCGGCAGAGAGACCCCGAAGCGATCGCGGCGGATGTGAGCGCCGGTTTCGTCAGTCCCGAGAGCGCACGCGCCCTCTATGCCGTCGTCATTGATGAAAACGGGATCGTCGATGCGCAGGCAACGGCCGCGCTGCGGATGCGGGAGGTCGCGTGATGGGCGATGCGGCCTATGTGATCGGCGTCGACGTCGGCGGCACCTTCACCGATGTCTTCGTTCACGACGAGAAATCCGGAACGGTTTCGACCGTCAAGGTGCCCTCGACTCGAGGCGACCAATCGAAGGGGTTTATCGAGGGTATCAGCAGCAAGGTCGACGATTTCGCGAGCATCCGGACGGTGATCCACGGCACGACCGTGGGGACCAACGCATTGCTTGAACGAAAGGGCGCCAGAACCGGTATCATTACCACCGAGGGCTTTCGGGATGTGTTGGAAATGCGCCGGCGCGACCGGCCAACGACCTGGGGCCTTAGAAGCCATTTCGAACCGGTCGTGGCGCGCCGGGATCGGCTGGAGGTCTCCGAACGGGTGCTCGCCGATGGAACCGTCTTGCAAGCGGTCGATGCCGAGGAGGTCCGCGGGCAAGCGAGTGCGCTGATCGAAGCCGGCTGCGACTCGGTCTGCGTTTTCTTCATCAACGGCTATGCCAACGCAGCCAACGAGCAACAGGCCGTCGAGGCGGTGCGCTCGGTCTGGCCCACGGCCTATGTGACCGCCGCCACCGAGATCCTGCCCGAAATCCGCGAGTTCGAGCGTCTTTCGACGGCAACGCTCAACGCCTATCTCCAACCGGTCGTTTCCTCCTATCTCGACCGGCTGCAGGACGGCCTCCGGCAGAGGGACTTTGCCGGCGACATCCTGATCGTTCAGTCCAATGGCGGGGTGATGTCCGTTGATACCGCCAAGAGCTATCCGGTGCGCACCGCCCTTTCGGGACCGGCCGCGGGCGTGATCGCGGCCAAGGCCATCGCCGAAGCGGCGGGCTTCGACAACATCATCACCTGCGACATGGGAGGCACCTCCTTCGACGTCTCGCTTGTCGCCGAGAACGAGGCCGCGCTGGCACCGCAAACGGCAATCGATTTCGGTATGGTGGTCCGGACACCGATGATCGAGATCACCACGATCGGCGCCGGCGGTGGCTCCATCGCGACGGTGGATGTCAGCGGACTGCTGCAGGTCGGCCCGGAATCGGCGGGCTCGGATCCCGGACCGGCCTGCTATGGCCTAGGCAACGATCGCCCCACCGTGACCGATGCCAATCTCGTGCTGGGCCGGATCAACCCGGACCGGCCGATCGGCGGCAAGCTTGATCGCCTCGATGTGGAGGCGGCGCGGCAAGCCATCGCCACCCATGTCAGCGACCCGCTCGGACTGTCGGTGGAAGAGGCGGCCGAAGCCATCCTCCGGGTCGCCAACGCCAAGATGGCCGGTGCGATCCGGCTCGTCTCCATCGAGAAAGGGCATGATCCGGCGAAGTTCGCGGCGATGCCGTTCGGCGGCGGCGGGGCCTTGCACACCGGGGCGCTGATCAAGGAAGTCGGGCTCGCCTCGGCGCTGGTGCCGCGATTTCCCGGCGTCACCTCGGCGCTCGGCTGTGTTGTCGCCGATATGCGCCACGACCGCGTTCAGACCGTCAACGCGATGCTGGACAGGCTCGACGCGGCCGCGCTTGGCCGGGAGATGTTGGCCGTTGCGGAAACCACCGAGCAACTGGTTCGCCGCGCAGGCATCGCGTTTGAGCGCATCGATCGGCTGTATGAGTTCGACATGCTCTACATGGGCCAGACGCACACAGTCGTCGTTTCGATAGACATGCCCGAGACCGGACTGACCACCGAGGCGATGAGCGCGGCCTTCGATGCGGCCTACAAGGAGGCTTACGGGCGCCTGCTCGACGACATCGCGGTTCGAGTCATGAACTATCGGGTCATCGTGATTGGCCGCCGGCCGCATTTCGACATGTCCGCGCTTGCGCCTCAGGATGGCAAGCCGGCCGCGGACTGCCGCATCGGAACGCGGCGCGTCTATGTCGATGGCGCGTTCCATGAGACGGCCATCTACGAAAGGCTGTCGCTCGCCGTCGGCGAAACGGTCGCCGGTCCGGCCATCCTCGAACAGCCGGACACGACCATTCTGATCGATCCGGGCCTTGCGGGGCGGGTCGATGAATTCGGCAATATGATCATCACGTCCAGGGATTCCTGACATGGCAAATACTGCATTCGATCCACGATCGACGGGTCTGCTGATCGTCGATCTCCAGAACGATTTCCTGCATCCCGAAGGCGCCTACGCCCGCGGCGAGCAAGTAAGCGCTGACATCGCTGCCTTGCCGCAGCGCGTCCTGCCCGTCGCCGAGGCTCTGCGGGCAAGGGGGGGCTGGGTTGTCTCCACCCAGTTCACGCTGGTGCCCGGCAAAGGCGGCGAACCGCTCATCTCTCCGCATCTGAAGGCGCTCAGACCATTCCTCGACAAGGGCGATTTCTGTCCCGGTGCCTGGGGACACCAGTTGGTCGACAGACTGCAACCGGCCGATCTGACGATTGAAAAGGTTGCCTATTCGGCCTTCTACATGACGCGGACGGAATGGGTGCTGCGCAAGGTGGGCATCGACAGGCTGATCGTCTGCGGCATCGTGACGAATGGCGGTGTGGCGTCCACCGTGCGCGACGCGCATGTGCGCGATTTTCGCACCTATGTGCTGTCCGACGGCTGCGCCGCCTTCAAGCCCGAGGTCCATGACCACGCCATTGCCGATCTCTCGACGATCAGTACGGCCCTGACCTGTGCGGACGCTGTGACGATGATTGAAGAGGCCTGACATGGCCGATGTGGTCTTCGAAGCCCCGCCTGCAACCGACATCGAAGCGGACGTCGTCATCGTTGGCGCGGGGGCTTGCGGCCTCACGGCTGCCCTGGCGGCACGGGAGGCGGGTCGCGAGGTGCTCGTGCTTGAGCGCGACAGCTCGCCTTCAGGCTCGACCTCGATGTCGTCCGGCTTCGTGCCCGCACCCGGCACGCGGTTTCAGGCGGCGATCGGCGTGGACGATGACGACGCCGAACGCTTCATCGAAGACATCATGGCCAAGTCGCACGGCACCTCCGATGCGCGGCTGGCAAGACTGGCCGCTTCGACGATTGCCGAAGCCGTCGAATGGCTGTCGGAATCGGCCAACTGCGACTGGCACGTGCTCGACGATTTCCTTTATCCCGGCCATAGCCGGCACCGGATGCATGCGGTGTCCGAAAAGACCGGCGCAGCGATGGAGGCCCGCCTTCTGGCCGCGGCCATAGCGGCCGATATCGCCCCGGTGACCGGCGCGACCGTCGACAGGCTTTATGCCGAGGGTCGGCGCATACGGGCGGTCGGGGCGGTGCGTCCCGACGGACAGACGGAGATCATCGGCTGCGACAGGCTGATCCTGGCCTGCAACGGTTATGGCGGCAACCGCGCGATGGTCGAACGCTTCATACCGGAGATCAGTGGCGGCCTCTACTATAGCCACCAGGGCAATACCGGCCACGCCATCGCGTGGGGCGAAACGTTGGGCGCCCAACTTCAGCATCTTTCGGGCTATCAGGGTCACGCGTCGGTTGCGCAGCCCCACAACGTCCTGATCTCCTGGGCGCTGATGATGGAAGGCGGCGTCCAGGTGAATAGCGATGGCCGCCGCTTTGCCGCGGAAAACGAAGGCTATTCGGAACAGGCAACCCGGGTTCTGGCCCAGCCGGGCGGGGTTGCCTGGAACGTCTATGATGAAAAGCGCCACCGGTTTGCGATGGAGGGGTTTCCCGACTATCGCGAGGCGGCGGCAGCCGGCGCCATCCGTTCCGGCGAGGATGTCGCCGCGCTGGCGGCGGCGACCGGACTGTCCGCCGATGCCTTGGCCGAAACGATCACCGAGGTTGCCGATCTCGCCCGCTCCGGCGGCCTCGACGGCTTTGGCCGCGACTTCACCGGCATCGCGCCACTCGAGCCGCCGTTTCATGCGGTCAAGGTGACCGGCGCGCTGTTTCACACGCAGGGCGGGCTGGTGATCGGCGACGATGCCCGCGTGCTGCATCGCGACGGCACGCCTTTTGACAATCTCTACGCAGGTGGCGGCGCGGCCTGCGGCGTGTCGGGGCCGGCCGTTGACGGCTATCTGTCCGGCAACGGCCTTTTGACGGCGATCGCGTTCGGTTATCTGGCTGGTCGCAACGCCGCCGCCCTTTGAGCGAGCTGCTACATCAGGCTCGGCAGGAATAGAACGAGGGTGGGAAAGGCGATCAGCAATCCGAGCGTGAGCAGGTCCATGAGCAGGAACGGCGTCACGCCGGCAAACACCTCCTCGAGGCGCAAGGGTACGGGCGAAGCGCTGCGCACGACATAGACATTCAGCCCGATAGGCGGGGTGATCAGGCTGATCTCGGCCAGCTTGATGGCGATGATACCGAGCCAGATGGGATCGTAGCCGACCGAGGTCAGGATCGGGAACATGACCGGCAACGTCATCACCATGATCGCGATGGGATCGATGAGCATGCCGAGGATCAGGTAGATCAGCGCAAAGCCCAGAAGATAGGCGATGGGCGGCAGGTCCAGGCCGATCATCCAGTCGGTGATGTCGCCCAGAAGGCCGGTGTAGGTCAGGAACCGGGCAAAGATGATCCCACCGATCACGATGATGAAGATGGTCGAGGTGGTGACGCCGGCGTCCTTGAAGGTTTCCACCAGGGTGCGCCCGGTCAGCTTGCGTTTGAAGGCAATGATCAGAAACGCACCGAACGCGCCCACGGCCCCCGCGTAGGTCGGCACGAAGAAACCCAGATAGATTCCACCGAGCACCAGCAGGAAGAGTGCGCCAATGCCCCAAACGCCTTTCAGCGCGTTCCATTTCTCGCGCCGTGTGATGTTGAGTTCGGGCGTCGGTGCCAGATGCGGCCAGCGCTTGGCGATGATGTAGATGCCGACAAGATAGACGGCGGCCGACAGGATACCCGGCACCAGACCCGCGACGAGCAATTGAGCCACCGATTGTTCGGTGATCACGGCATAGACGATGACGAGGATGGAGGGCGGGATCAGCGAGGCCAGCGTTCCCGATGCCGCAATGCAGCCGGACGACAAGCGCTTGTCATAGCCGAACCGCGTCATCTCCGGCATGGCCATCCGCGTGAAGACGGCGGCGTTGACGATCGTCGACCCGCTGGCTGCACCAAAGACCGCAGACGCAAGCGTCGTCGCCATCGCCATGCCGCCGGCAATCTTGCCGAGCCAGGCATAGGCCGCTCGATAGAGGTCCCTGGTCAGGCCGGCTTGCGTTGCCAGAGCTCCCATCAAAACGAACAGCGGGATGACCGCGAGCGTAAAGGAATTGGTCGTTGAAAAGGGGACCGTTGCGATCTGCGCCAGAGCCGCATGCGGGTTGACGGCGAGGAGAATGCCGACGAAGCCGCCAAGACCCAGCACGACGCCGATATGGACGCCGCACACCAGCATGACGACCATGAGTGTGGCGACGACGACGCCGGCTGTGGCTGGATCGAGCATCGGCGGGATGTCTTTACTTTTCGGCGCTCAAGTCGAGAGGCTGACGGTCGTTGGGCGGCGGCGCACCGGTTCGGACCCTGCCGATATCGATGATCAGATCGATAACGAGCCGAAAGATCAGCAGGCCGGTGCCGGCCACCAGGATGAATCGGGCCGGCCAGAGCGGCATCCGAATCAGTCCGAAGGTGGCTTCGCCGATCTGCAAGGAAAAGCGCGCCTCGTTGATCGCCTGCCACAAAAGCAGCGAGAAAAAGATCAGCGCGGCAATATCGGTAATCACATCCAGGAAGGCGCGGCCGCGCGGCGGCAGGCGGTGGTAGAACAGTTCGACGCGGATATGAGCCCGGCGGATTTGCGCATAGGCCAAGGCGCCGAAAACAATCAGCACCATCGTGCTTTCGGTCAGCTCACGCGGCCCCGGCACAGGGATCGACAGCATCTGCGTGCCAATGACATCGGCAACCCCCAGAAACATCGACATCATCATGCCGAGGCCTCCGACAAGCAGAACGCCGAGGGCAAGACGTTCACTGAGAACCGATAGTCTGTGCACGGGCGCGCCCCGATAACAGATAAAGGGGACAAAAGGGCCGGGCCCGATAAGGGCCCGGCCCTTTCAAATGCGATACAGCTTACTCGGCTTTCTTGGTCTTCCAATACTCCGCGACCTCACGGGCTGCGTCGCCCATGCCGCGCTTGTCCATGTCGTCGATCCAGGCCTGAAGCAGGTCCGGCGCCATCTCCTGCCATTTGGCCAGTTCTGCCTCGGGCATCGGCTTGACCGTTCCGCCGGCCGCGACGATGGCCGCTTCCGCTTCGGTTTCGATCTTGTCGATCAGATCGATGTAGTCGCGGCCCGCCTGATCGGCGAGCTCGAGAATGGCGGCCTGGTCTTCGGCGGAAATGCGGTCCCAAACCCGCTGGTTGATCACGATCAGATGGCCGGCGATCGATGCGACCGGTCCACAGCTGTAGGTACCGGGCTCATAAAGCCGCATAGCAAGGATGTTGCCGCGGTTGATGAAGGAATAGTCGATCGCACCACGCTGCAAGGCTTCATAAATCTCGCCGACGCTGACCGACACCGGAACCGCACCGATGG
Organism: Rhodovibrionaceae bacterium; assembly: GCA_028279885.1. Taxonomy (GTDB): domain Bacteria; phylum Pseudomonadota; class Alphaproteobacteria; order Kiloniellales; family DSM-21159; genus JANQMX01. The sequence continues at coordinate 7,469 of JANQMX010000087.1, forward strand.
CCTGATGGATCTTGGGAACGTCGGCGCCAAACGCACGCAGCTTCTTCCCTTCGAGCGCGGCAATGCTGGTGCAGCTGGCGTCGGGACCCGTCAGATAATAGCTGCCGAGCGGTTGGTGGAACAGGAACTTCACACCGAAGCGATCGAGTTCCTCCTGAAAGTACGGCAGATCCTGCGCTGCCGCCGCCGAGATTTCGAGCGCCTGACGCGGCGAGTCGAAGATGAACGGCGACTGATAGGCACGCCAGAAGAGAAGTTGCTCGGGATGATAGGCAGGCACGATGGCGGCCATGTCGATGGCTTGCCGGCCCGTCAGTGTCAGCAGCTCCGGTCCTGCGCCCAAGCCGCCGGCAAATGTGATCTCGATCTTCACACGGCCGTCGGTTGCCTCTTCAACGGCGGCCGCGAAATCCTTCTCGACCTGCAGATACTGCGAGTCGCCCAGATAATGGCCCCAGCGCAGCGTCACCTCTTCTGCCCAGGCTGCCCCGGCAGCGAAGATCGGCACGACAGCCGATAGCGCCAGCGCGCTTTTCAAGCGTTTCATCATGGAAAAATACTCCCTGTCATTGTTCTTGCGCCCGGTGCGGTCGGGCTCTCCTTAGGCTATGGCGACGCCTCCGCAGCGCATCTCATTCCACATACGGGCGAAGCGCGTCGCGCGTCGTCACGATGCCGGGGATGCCTTCCAGCCGGATCGCCCATACGGACCATGATAAGACAGGCCAGCCACGTTTCATACAGGTTAGCACCCTATAAAACAGACATATAGTCATCTTGCCGAACCCTGTTGTCAACGCGGTTCGGTGCTTGCCGCCCCGGAAACCCGATTGCTGCGTGGCATTGTTACGCCAACGGTCAAGCCAGGGCTAAGATGGCTGGGTGGGAACCAGTCTCTGCCAAGGACAGCCCCTTCATGCCGCGACGGGCCGAGGTGACCTGTCGCTTTGTCGCAACCGGTGAGCCTGATACGCTGAAGCGACCAGAGAGGATAAGCAGTTTGAAAGATCCAGAGTCCAACGGTCGATCCCGAAGCACGGCGACGTTGCGCGATGTTGCCGCTGCGGCGGGCGTGAACGTGTCGACCGTCTCGCGCGTGATCCACAACAAGGGCCGCGTCGGCCAAGAAACCCGAACGCGCGTTCTGGAGATCGCCAAGACACTGGGTTACCAGGCCAATCCGGTTGCCAGGGCGCTGAAAACGGCCCAATCCTCGACCATCCTCATGGTGGTGCCGCAAATCGAGAACCCGATCTTCGCATCAGCCATCATAAGCGCCGAGATCGAAGCGCGCCGGTCCGGCTATGCCCTTCTGGTGGCCTACGATCAGGGTGGCTCGGCGGGCGAGGTCATCGATGACATCTCCCGGTCGAGTCTCGTCGAAGGCGTCATCATCGCCAGTTTCGATGACGATGATCAACTGCGCCAGACACTCGCGGCCATGGACAAACCGCATGTGGTGATCAATCGCGTCCTGCCTGGCGAGACGCACTGCATCGCCATCGACACGCGCCAGGCATCGCAGATTGGTGTGCGCCATCTGACCGCCTTGGGACATCGCCGGATCGGTCACCTGGCCGGCCGGTTGGGACGCTTCAATGGCGAAATGCGCCGTGAGGGTTGGGCGCTTGCTCTAGAAGAGGCGGGCATCCAGGCCGCGCCGTCTCTGCTGGCCGAGGCCGGCTATTATCCCGAGCGCGTGCCGGAAGCGGTCGATGCGCTGTTGGAGGCGAAGGTCACCGCCATTCATGCGGCCACGCTCTTGACCGGCGTTGCCGCCATCGCGCGGCTTCATGCGCTGGGCAAGCATGTGCCGAACGATGTTTCGATCGTCACGATGCACGACGATCTGCTCGCCCGTGTCGTCTATCCGCAGGTCACGACGGTGCAACTCCCGACCGAGGAAATGGGCGAGCTGGCCGTGCGCAGATTGGTTGCCCAGATCGAGCAGTCACATCCACGCGAAACAGCCCCAGACAAAGACACGGGAGATGTCTTGCTGCTACCGCCGGGACCGTTGATCAGCCGTGGATCCACCGCACCAGCCCCTCTTTAATCTGACACACGGCGTTTGCTAAGACGCTCTGACCTAACAAAAAATCCAAAGAAAAACAGCCCATCCCCCTCACCCACAGCATTTATGACCGGCACTTTTCCGGACTCTGGATTGACAGCAATCCATGAGCTCTATAGGTGTGAGCAAACGTTTGCTCAAAACCGTCCTGCGCTTAATCGAGGAGATGACCATTTTGCTGACCAAAGACCTTCCGGCGCGGTTTGCCGATGTGATTGGCGCCGGTCATGTCCTCTCCGATGAAGCTGCGCGCGACGCCTATGCGCACGACCGTCTGCCGTTCGCGAACTTCGTCGCCCGCGATGGCGACCGGGTCGGCACGTTGCCGGGGCTGGTGGTGCGCCCCGCCTCCGCCGAAGAGGTGGTCGACATTGTGCGCCTTGCGGCAGAAGCGGACCAGCCGGTCATTCCCTATGGCAGCGGCTCGGGCGTGCTGGGCGGCACGATTCCGCTTAAGGGCGAAGTGATGATCGACATGCAGCGCATGGACCGCATTGTCGATCTCAACCTCGACGACAATCTGGTGACGGTCGAGGCCGGGATGAACGGCGGTGCGTTTGAAGAGGCGCTCAACACCAAGGGTTACACCTGCGGGCATCGGCCCCAATCGCTTGAAATCTCCACGGTCGGTGGATGGGCGGCTTGCCGCGGCGGCGGTCAGGAATCGAGCCGCTTCGGCAAGATCGAGGATATTGTCGTCGGCCTGAAGGCGGTTTTGCCGGACGGGCGGTTGCTTGAGGTGCGCCCGTTGCCCAAGCGCGCGACGGGCCCTTCCATCCTCGATCTGATCGTTGGCAGCGAAGGCGCATTGGCGATCATCACCGAGCTGACCATGCGCATCTGGAAACTGCCCGAAGCCGAAGAGCGGCTCGTTCTGGCGCTACCGGACAGGAGCGCCGCGCTCGGACTAGCCAAGAGGATCATGCAGGCGGGACTGCATCCGCGCATCGTACGGCTCTACGACGAAAAGGAAACGGCTGGCCGGACCAAAGGCATCGCCGAATTCGGCGACAGACCGGTCATGGCCAACATCGTCCTGTGCGGCGAAACGGATGTCGCGCGCGCCGAAGCAGCGCTCGTGCGCCGTTTCGCAAAGGACGTCGATGCGGTCGAAACGGACACGCGGCCTTTTGATGAGTGGCTGAAGAACCGGTACGTCTCCATCACCAAGCAATGGCTCGACAAGGGCTATTACAACGACACAATCGAAGTCACGGTGAATTGGTCGCAGACCACCAGCCTTTACGATTCAATCGCTGAGCAGATCGCCGAACTGCACCCCGAAGCACATTTCAGCGCGCACTGGTCGCACGTCTATCCCGAGGGCGTCTGCCAATACATGACCTTCCGCCTCCCCCCCATGGATAAGGACGCCGCGCTGCCGATACATGCACGGATTTGGCAGATCGCGCAGAGCGAAACGCTCTCGCATGGCGGATCGATCGCGCACCATCACGGCAGCGGCCTGTTCCGTGGCGCCTGGATGGACGAGGAGCACGGCGTCGGCATGGATGTCCTGCGCCAGGTGAAAGCGGCCATCGATCCGCAGAACCTGTTCAATCAGGGCAAGCTGGGGTTGCCTGCGCGGCCTGGCTCCGTCGACCCCCACCGCGATCGCAGCGCCGATGTCTGATCCACTCCTCCTTGGCATCGATCTCGGTGCGGGATCGCTCAAGGCGACTGCCATCACGTCCGCTGGTCAAGTGGTCGCCGTCGCCTCGCAGACTGTCGAGACGCTGGCGCCGAAGCCAGGTTTCAGCGAGCAGGATCCCGATGGCTGGTGGCGCGCCATGGTTGCCGCCTTGGGCAGGCTCTGGGAGTCTGGCGTCGATCCCGAGCGCATCGCAGCCCTCTCCGTAACCGCCGGCGCGCATACCCATGTGCTCGAGGACGATGCAGGACGGACGCTGCGTCCGGCCATCATGTGGAACGATCAGCGCTCAGGCGCTCAGGTTCGGCGGCTGCGCGAAACCGACGGGGAGCGCATCCTCACCCTTTCGGGGAACCGGGTCAGTGCGACCTGGACTTTGCCCCAACTGGTCTGGCTGCGCGAGAACGAACCCGATTGTCATCGCCGCATCCACCGAGTGAGGCCGGCCAAGGACTGGCTGCGCCGCCAACTCGATGGCAGCGACGTGACGGACAACACCGATGCCTGGGGCTTGATGCTGGCCGATGCGTGTGGCACCGGCTGGTCGGATGCCCTGTGCGCGATCGCCGGCATCGACAAGCGCCAACTCCCGGGCATCGTTGATTCCACCTCGGTGACCGGAACGGTCGGCGCCAAGGCGGCCGAGGAAACCGGCTTGCGCGCCGGGACTCTCGTCGTCTGCGGTACGTCGGACACCAATGCCGAAACCTACTCGGCGGGGATGACGCGGCCGGGCATCGGCGCGCTCAAGCTTGCCACCGCCGGCACCGTTTCCACACTGACGCGCAGTCCGGCCTTTTCGGAAGACGTTATCCACTACCCGCATCTCACGCCCTCCCACCACTACGTCATTCTCGGCACCAACTCTTGCGCCTCGGCACATCGCTGGCTGCGCGATGCCTTGTTCGCCGACATCGGCTTTGACGGGATGGACGCCAAGGCCCATCAAGCCCCGGCCGGCTCGGGCGGTCTCCTGTTTCATCCCTATCTGAACGGCGAACGCAGCCCGTACTGGGATCCCGATCTGAGGGCGTCCTTTGTCGGTCTGGGCTTCGACCACGACGCCGCCCATATCTGCCGCTCGCTCTATGAGGGAATTGCCTTCACCTTGCGCGATTGTCTGGACGTCCTCCGCGCGCGCAGTCTGGGATTTGACACGGCTCGCCTGGTCGGCGGAGGCACGCGGAGCGCGCTTTGGCGCCAGATCATCGCCGATGTCACCGGGCTGACCATCGAAATCCCAAAGGAAGGCGATGCCTCTTTCGGCGCCGCTCTGATCGCCGGAATCGGTGCCGGAACCTTCGGCGGTACGGACGAGGCGGCAAAGGCGATCGAGGTTGCTCAGACCCTTGAGCCGAACCCGAATGCGCGCCCGGTTTATGACGCGGGGTTTGCGCGCTTTCGCCAAGCGAAGGAGGCTCTCACTCCGGTCAATCACGCGCTTGTCGGTTCCTCGATTGGGGTGGCGTCATGACCGACGTCATCAGCCTGCAAACACTGCGCAAGGAATATGGCAGCGTCGTCGCCGTCGAAGGGGTCGACCTCGAAGTCGCCGAGGGCGAGCTGATCGTTCTGCTCGGGCCATCGGGCTGCGGCAAGTCGACGACGCTTCGCATGGTGGCCGGGCTTGAAACGATCACCTCCGGCCGTTTGCTGATCGGCGGGCGCGACGTCACAAAGCTGGAGCCGAAAGACCGGGACATCGCCATGGTGTTCCAGAACTATGCGCTTTATCCGCACAAGACGATCCGGGCCAACATGGCCTTTGGTCTGCGCATGCGCGGCATGGGCGCGGCCGAGGCCGCCGAGCGGGTCGCTTCGGCGGCGGATATGCTTGACATTGCCCATCTGCTCGACCGCAAACCCGCTCAGCTCTCCGGAGGGCAAATGCAGCGGGTCGCGCTCGGCCGGGCGCTGGTGCGCGACCCGGCCGTCTTCCTGCTCGACGAACCGCTCTCGAACCTGGATGCCAAGCTTCGCGCCCGTATGCGCGAAGAGATCGCGCTCCTGCAAAAGCGCATCGGCAAGGCCATGCTCTATGTCACCCATGACCAGACCGAAGCGATGACGCTGGCCGACCGCATCGTCATCATGCGCGACGGACACGTGCAGCAGATCGGCTCGCCGCTCGAGGTTTATGACCGGCCGGCGAACGCCTTCGTCGCCGGCTTCATCGGCTCGCCGGAGATGAACCTGGTTCCTGCCACGCTCGACGCCGGGCAGCTCACGCTCGCCGACGGCGTCAGGCTGTCGGCGCCGGAGGACGTAGGCGCCGGCCCGGTGATCGCCGGCATTCGGCCGGAAGCACTGGAACCGTCCGATGAGGGTGCACCCTTCGTCATCCAAGGCGTCGAACAGCTGGGATCGCAGACCCTGTTCATCGGCACCCTTGGCCCGCATCGGATCCGTGTGCTGGCAGGCCGGCGCGACGATCTCGTCGCCGGCGCAACCATTCCCGTCGCAGCGGCCCCCTCCGCGATCCACCTGTTCGATCCCACAACCAACCAACGGATGGGGTCGACCGTCTAATCCCGACAATTCCAATGACAAAGGTCCGCAGCGTTGCGGCCGAACAAAGGAGGAAAAAGAATGAGGGACTTCCGTAAGAGCAAACGTTTGCTTTCCCGACGTCAAACCCTGAAAGGACTGGGCGCGGCCGGTGTCGGTCTTGGCTTGTCGAGCTTCCCTGCGCCGGCGGTGAAAGCCCAGTCGGGCGGGCCGATCCGGTTCCTCAATACCGAGACCGGACGCGAAACACTGGCCTTCTTTGACCGCATCGCCCAGGAGTATGAGGAGCTGACCGGTACCGAGGTGATCGTCGACTCGGTCCCACTCTCTGAGAGCTTTACCAAGATCACCAACGGCATTCGCGCCGGCACGCCCTACGATATCGGCACGGTCGGCTTTATCGGTCACGTGCTCCTACTGGCCGATGAAGGCCATATCGTTCCCGTCAATGAGCTCACCGATGCGCATCAGTGGGGCAACAAAATCCTGTTCCCGCTTGACGGCCAGGTGTTCTGGTACCCGTTCGACTACAATCTCTCAGTGATCTACTACCGCAAAGACGTCTATGAGGAGAACGGCCTTTCTGTGCCAACCACATGGGACGAGTTCGTTGCCAACAGCGAGGCCAGCGTCGCCGGCCGCCGCCGCGGCAGCCTCTTCCCCATCGGCTCGAACGGCGCGACGAACTGGATGTCTTTCGCCTTCATGTGGGCCGAGGGCGTCGAGCTGTTCGACGACGAGTGGAACGTTCTTCTGGACAATGACGAGATGGCGCCAAAGGCAGCCGCCTATCTCGACATGATGGCGCGGCTCTATGAGACCATGCCGCCGGGTGCATTGCAGGCAAGCTATGCGGACGTCCTGTCGAACATGGTCGCCGGTACCCTGACCCATGGCCCCTATGCCGGACGCGTGCTCGAAGCGGCCCATCGCGACAACCCGGAGGTGGCCGCCCAGCTCGACATCATGCCCTATATGGACAGCGCCGGCGAACAGACCGCCGTCAGCCATGGCTATGATGGCTGGATCGTCATGAACACGGACAACCTCGGTCCGGCCATGGAGTTCATGCGGTGGATGACCAACGAACGCATGATCGACTTCCTGCACACCACGCCCGTGCACTTCCAACCGGCGCGGCTCGACATCTATGACAATGAGCGGTGGCGGGACAATCCGATGATCCAGCAGTACGGTCACGTTCTGGAGATGAACCGGCGTTTCATCACCGACGATTCGGTTATTCTGACGTCGATCGACACACAAGGGCCGGCGCCGGACGTCCGTCCGGGCAAGATCTTCGAGTCCTTCGTCTTGCCCGAGATGCTGCAGAACAAGATCCTCCGCGACATGGACTCGGCCGAGGCCGTCGCCCAAGCGGCGGCGCGCATGCGTGAAGTGATCGCCTGATCGGTTTCCGATCTCGTTGCGCGGGGCGCTTGCCGGCGCCCCGCGCGTTTTCCACGGAAGACTCTCATGACGCGTTGGCTGCTGCCCGGCTTCTTGTTCGTTGGCGCCCTGGCGACACTCATCTTGATCGTGGGCCCGGCGCTCTACGCCATTTCGCTGAGCTTCTACGAGCAACAGTCGCTGACGGCCGATCCGATCTGGGTCGGGCTGAACAACTACGCGACGGTTCTGGGCAGCGCCGAATTCTGGAACGCGCTCGGCAACGGGTTTTTCTACGCCGGTGTGGCGATCCTGCTTCAGGTCGTTCTGGGCATCGGCTTCGCGCTGTTGCTGCATCAGTCGTTCCGCGGACGGACCTTGCTGCGCGGCTTGGCTTTCCTGCCTTACCTCCTGCCCACCGTGGTCGCGGTGCTGACCTTCAAATGGATGATCGACGGGTCGCTGGGGATCGTCACCATCCTCGTGGACGATCTCGGGCTGCCGCCGATCTACTGGTTCGAGACCGAATCGGCCGCCATGATGTCGGTCATTCTGGTCTCGGTGTGGCTTTGGACGCCCTTCGTCACCACCACCTTTCTGGCGGGACTGCAGACGGTGCCGGTGCAGCTCTATGAAGCCGCCCGCGTCGACGGAGCCGGGCCCATCCGGCGCTTCTTTCACGTCACTCTGCCGATGCTGCGCCCCATCCTCACCGTCATCATCCTTCTGCGCGGCGTGTGGATGTTCAACAAGTTCGACATCATCTGGCTGACCACCGGCGGCGGACCGCTGGGCGCCACCGAGCACCTGCCTGTGCTGGCCTATCGCCAAGCCTTCACCCTGTTCGATATCGGCAACGGTGCCGCCACGGCCACACTGTCTTTCCTGGTGCTGATGGTCATCGTGACCCTTTATTTCTGGCTGTTTCCCATGGACGAGAAGAAATGAGCCAAGCCGCCGACGCAAAGCGCCTCGCAGGCCGCGCCTCGCTCTATTTCGGGGCGCTGGTGATTGCTGTCTACAGCGCCTTTCCGATCTACTGGATGATCGCGTCCTCGTTCCGCCCGGCGCGAGAAATGCTGACGAACCCCTCGCTCATCCCGCACACGATCACCTTCGACAATTACCACAACCTGCTGGCCCAGACCGACTATCTCAGACAGTTCGCCAACAGCAGCATCGTCGCGTTGAGCACGGTGCTCCTGACCATGGTTCTGTCGATCATGATCGCCTACGGCGTCACCCGGCAAAGGATGCGCGGCAAGCAGATCATCATCTCGGGCATGCTTTATGCCTACATGTTCCCGCCCCTCCTGCTGGCCATTCCGCTGTTCTCCATGCTCAACAGCATCGGCCTGACCGACACGCTCTTTTCCCTGGTCATTTCGCACCTGACCATCACCATGCCGCTTGGCGTTTGGTTCTTGTGGGGCTTCTTCAAGACCATGCCGTTTGAACTGGAAGAGGCGGCCATGGTTGACGGGTGCAGCCGGCTGGGTGCTTTTTTGCGGGTGGTCCTGCCGCTCTCGGTTCCTGGGCTGGTCACGGTCGCGATCTTCGCCTTCCTCTTGTCCTGGACTGACTACACCTTTGCCCTGGTGATGATCGGCTCGGACGCCAACAAGACCGTGCCTCTGGGCCTTGCGTCCATGGTCGGCGCGTTCGACTTGCGCTGGGGCGACATCATGGCCGGCTCCACGCTGATCGCCCTTCCGCTCTTTGTCGCCTTCATCGCCCTGTCGCGCTATTTCGTGCAGGGGCTGACGGCCGGCGCAGTCAAGGGATAGCGGGATGACGTTTCGGATCCTCGGCACGCCCCAGCGCTATGTCCAAGGGCCGGGCGCCATCGAGCGGCTCGGCACGGAAATCGAGATCGCCGGCGGTGGGCCGGTGGCCGTAATCGCCGACCCGGTGGCGCAAGGCCTGCTCGGCGAGACCGTTGCCGCGCAGGCGCCGCAGGCACGCATGCTGGCCTTTGGCGGCGAGTGCACCGCCGGTGAGATCGAAGCGCTCGCCGAGCGGGCCGGAGACGTGCGCCTTATTGTCGGTATCGGCGGCGGCAAGGCCATCGATACCGCCAAGGGTGTGGCCATCAAGCGGGACCTACCGGTTGGCATTGTGCCCACCATCGCATCGAACGACAGCCCGACGAGCCATATCGCGGTGATCTACACCCCCGATCATGCGGTGGAGGGCGTGTGGCACATGCGCGCCAACCCGTTCTTCGTCTTGGTCGACACGGCGGTGATCGCCGGCGCCCCGCGGCGCTTTCTTGCCGCCGGAATTGGCGACGCCATGTCGAAACCCTATGAGCTTGCCGGCGCGCTCGCCGCTGGCGGCCTCAACTTCTTTGGTGGTGCGCCGACAGAGCTGACCCAAGCCATTGTCGAGCGCGCCAGCGAGATCCTTTTGCGCGACGGCCCGGCGGCGATGACAGCCACGACCCCCGATGAACCTTTCGAGCGGGTCGTCGAAGCAACGATCCTTTTGAGCGGCTTGGCCTTTGAGAGCGGCGGTCTGTCGATTGCCCACTCCATGGTGCGCGGTCTGTCGCGCATGCCCCAACTGTCCCATCTTCTGCATGGCGAGATGGTCGCTCTCGGCACACTGACGCAGATCGCCGCCGGCCAGGGCGATGACGCCGAACTCGACCGGCTGACCGCCTTTTTCGACAGCCTTGGCCTGCCGACCGACTTTCGGCGCTTCGGAGTGACCGACGAGGCGGCGTTTCATGATATCGCCACTGCGACGCTGGCCGCGCCCTACGCCGGCAACTTCATCAAGCCCCTCGCCGCCGCCGATCTGGTGAAGAGCATGCACAGTCTGAACGCGCGCGCCAAAAGCCGGCCATAAGCGCCAAGACGCGGCAAGACGCGGCAAGACGCGGCAAGACGCGGCAAGACTAGCGGCACTCTATCGATACATTTACTTTTTAGGTATACTTCTGTTTGTCTGAATTGCAATGGCACTGCATTTCCGAGTTGCTCGCTTGTGAATGTTCGCAAGTGATCCAAACATTTGGTGTCTCGCAGGAAAAGGCAGAAATGCCCCCTGATTTACAGAAGTAATTGGCCGACCACTCGACATTCGGTGTGTTTACGTCCCAATGATCGGTACATTCTTTGTCACTGCAGGTCCTGTTTAGGGGGTAGGTGTCGGCACGAGAACCAACGGACCCCGCCGTCAAAACAAGAACCGCCGCAGCGATGAAAAGGGCCGCTTGGATCGACGTTACCTTGGCCATAAGAAACCTCCTCCGCTGGAATTGCGTCTATCTGGGTTCCTTTCAGGCGCGCATTGCCGCCCTATGTCGAGACCAGTTGCCGGTTACGCTGAGACGCTTGCGCACCCGTTTCAGCGCAGCGATATCCTTTTACGCCTTAAGATTGCTACGCAGGAAGAGCGAGCGCGGCATAGAACTCCATGCCACGCTCAGATAGCAATCTGCATACCCCGTTGATCGGATTTGAGCCCCGCGCTCGCGTTTACTCCTTTTCCGGAGGCTTGCTGCAGTTGCTCACATGGACCTTAACGGTGTGGTCCTTCTTGGATCCGTTATTGCACTCGCAATGGTCGTCGGGGACGCCTTGATGGCAGGTTACATCGGAAACCGGGCTCGTGCAGTGCCAGTAATAATTGCTCCCCGTGGCTTCGTAATACGCTTCTCCCTCCAAGCCGTAGCATTCTGGATAGATATCAGTCTTTCCATGCGGGACACCAACGTCGATCACACCGTTGAACGTGAAATTCACGTATTTCGATTGGGCCTGGGCCTGTCCGAACCCTCCGACATCGCCAAAGATCGGCTGAAGCAGAAGCGCTGCTGCGAGCGCCAACATAGAGGTAAGCCGCGTGCTCATGTGTCTACCCTTCGTTTTAAGATGGTTCTTACGACGTATTAGTACATCATAAGTCGTTTGAACGGCGCGGCCGGACGGCAGAAAAGAGCGTGAAAACCGTAACCCATGTCTCCGGGCTAGAACGCTACCCATCTCTCCGGTTGGACGGGAGTGTCCGCGGAGCGGACAAGAGAAGACGTTTCCGCACTGAACCGGGCTGTCTTAGGTTGCAACCTAAGAATGGCGAGCGCGGCGTAAAGTTCCATGCCGCGCTCAGATAGCAGTCGACATACCCTGTTGATCGGATTTGAGCCGCGCGCCCGCGCTTATTATCCTGAAGGCTTTTCGCAACTGCTCATATGGACCTTAACGGTATGGTCCTTTTTGGAGCCGTTGTTGCATTCGCAATGGGTGTCCGAGGGTTTGCCTGGATAGCAAGTGACATCGGAAACCGGGCTCGTGCATTTGAAGCTGAAGTTGTCCCCTGTGGCCTGGGTATAGGCATCTGCGTCCAAGCCGTAGCATTCCGGATAGACGTCAGTCTTATTAGGCGGGACTTGAATATCTTGCTCACCGTCGCCTTCGAAGTTCACGTATTTCGATTGGGCCTGGGCCTCTCCGAACCCTCCGACACCACCAAAGACCGGCTGAAGCAGAAGCGCTGCGGCCAGCACGAACATGGAAACAAACCGCGTGCTCATGTGCGTATCCTTCCTTTTCAGATGGTTATCACGAGGCAATAACACACCATACATTGTTTAAATGGCGCTGTCACGAAGATATATATTTGTCCACAGCATAGTGATATCGCCGAGCGATTCACCCGATCCAGCCGTTGCCGAGATTGGCAAAGCTGAGGACGCGGTTTTCGGCGCATTTCAGCCCCTGTGCCGCAGGGTGAGCGACAGAGAATCAGAAGGCCTGGTCGCCTCCATCTATCAAGCACAGGCGCCGCGACCCGTCCGCGCTTCTGTCGCCTCCTCGTCGTGAGACCGTCAGCGTGTGGGCAGGCCGTCCGCCGCGATCAGGCGGACGGAGACAGGGCTATGACCGAGGGTCGCGCTACGGGTCGGAGCAATGCGAGATGTCTCACATTGGAGGCAAGCCTGTCTTTGGATATATATATCAAGACTTGAATATTTTACAGTGTCGCGGCATCGTCGATGGACTCAAGATCGCTTTGGCTCGACGAGGTGCAACCGAGGGCCGTCAGGGGCCAAACGACGATCGCGGCGGTTCGTAGCGAAACGAAGTGACGGAGGGCAGCAATGAGAGACCTGGTCACGATCTTGGTCGTGGGCGGCTGCTTGTCTTCGTTGGCCGGCGCGGCCTTTGCCGAGGCAACGAAACAATTGCACTGCAGCACAACGCACTGCGCCTATACCGAACAGCTAAAAAAGGACGGGACCACGTCTTTTCAAGGCTATTGTGACGGAACGAACAACGTTACCGACGACAATTCGAGCATGAAGTGTCATCCCGTGAAGGGCATGACATGCACGGCGGCAAACTGGACCAATTGGAAAGGCCAAAAGGTCCCTTATTGGAGCTGCACCTGCACGAATTGGTCCGCGACGAAAAAACAAAACGCAACGATTGATGTTCACTGCCCCGCGCCGAGCCAAGGCCGGGAGTAACGGCGGAAGAGCCCGCGCGGTCGTGCCGGGCCCGTCCTCCAGGCCGGGGCCGCGTTACGCGACTTTGGGTGGCGTTCGCCGCGACGAACAAGGCAAAGAAAATGGAGGTTGTCATGAAAGGTTTGGGTAAGACTCTCATACTCGTCGGCGCCCTGTCGTTTTGGGGTGGCGCGGAGGTTGCCAAGGCGGCGGAAGAACTGAGCTGCAGTACAACGAGTTGCTCATTCAACGAAGAGATCGGACCGTCCGGGACCAAGACGTATCACGGACATTGTGACGGAACAGGCAACACCGAGGTCACCGATAAAAACTCAAGTATGACATGTCATGTCTCGAGCCACATGACCTGCACGTCCGCCTTCTGGGGCAAATATAAAGGCGACTTTTATTGGACCTGCACCTGTACCAATGACAGCTTGGTGAATGAGTCACACCCGACCATCGATATGACCTGTCCGCCCCCGAGCTGAGTGCCAGGCCAAGGGCCCGGTTTGTCGTCTGGCCACACGCGGGAGGCGCGTGGATCGATCGCGCCGGGATCCCGCCCGCCACGCTGGAATCGCGACGCGGCTTGCGGCGGTCCGGCAACGTGATACGCTGCCTTGGGTTGATCATCGTCGCTATGAACAAGAACAAGAAAACACAGGAAGCCGTGAGCGCGAGAAGCGGCCCCTGGTTGACCGACTCTCGACGAGAGCGGGTGGGGAGGACACGAGGTTCCGTACATGGCCGTCGCTAAGGCAATTGGCGTGGCCCTTCTTGGGCTGATGCTGGCCGGCTGCGAGAACTTGGTTGCCAGCAGTGGCGTCTACTACAATGTCGGCATCGCCAAGGCATCGAACAGTCTGCTCTTGGCCAATATCATTCGTTCCGCCAAGGGCTATCCCACCTACTACACGCTTGTCGGCGACTATTCCGGATCGAGGTCCACGTCGCTGTCGCCCAGTGTCGAACTTACGATACCGGTGCCGGCCCAGGGACAGTCGAAAGTCCTAGACTTCGCTTTGGGAGGAGATGTCAGCTCCGATCGAAACGCCAACGTCTCCTCGCTCGAGACGGGGGACTTTACCCGGGCGATGCACACCCAGGTCCCGCCGGATCTGTTGTTGTTTCTGATCGACAGCCGCGACAGCGCGCATGTCCATCTTATATTGGCGCTGCTCGTCAAGTCGAACCGCCTGTTGCTCAAGGACTACGAGGCGATCGTTCAGAGCGCGCGCGACGCGTGTGAGCAGCGCTTCGAGACGCTTTCCAGCGCCGAAATGGGGATCTGCCGGAACTTCGAGGAACTGCGTAAGAACATTACATGCGACTTCGCCCGCGAACCCTCTGCCGGCGGCGATGTCATTGTGACGGTCAATAACCACCCGTCGAACAGATGTGCCTTCTCCCAATTCAGAATGCTCGCCGAGGCGGTCATGCTCAACAGCGGACAGGTCTTTGTCGACGCGAAGGGCAATCTCAACGTCGAGTTCGGGCGGACCGCATCCGAACGGCGCAACCTCTTCGACGCCGAGGGAACCAGCATTACTCTGCGCTCGCCCAACGGCATCATCCAGTATCTCGGGGAGATCGTCCGGGAACAGTATAGGGAGGACAATGCCTGGACGCCCGCGTTGACCACGCGGGCCGGACAGAGCGTTCCCATATTCCAGGTCGAGTCCGGTTTCGGCGCGTCCGCCAATATCACTGCGGTCGTGGACGGTGAGGAATACTGGATTCGCAACCAGAAGCTCGGGGAGCGAGAGGAAGATTTCAGCCATCGCGCCCTGACCATCCTGAAAGACTTCCAGGCGCTCAACACGAAACAGGAGCAGCTCCCAAGCAGTCCGGCGATTATCCTCGGCCCCGGGTCCAGTTTGACGCGCTAGATGTTTAGTCCCGGCATTTGGTGGAGCGGATTAAGCTTGAAGCGTTCTTGCTTTGAAGCCCATTCCTTGCAGATGATCTCGCCGGGAAAGCGGTGGCGGCGATAGGAGATGTCATGCATCTCGACAATCTAGCATCCCGACTGAGGCATCGCTCGTAAACGTGACAATGTCCTCAACGGCTTTCGCACGGGCGATGGGGCCTTCATCAGTCTACACCGGCAATCAGATGAGCCGGCTCGAAGGGCATGTAGCTATGGGAATGAAGCAGGAAACGAGCCGGCTCGATCGAGAGAACGGAGTAGAAGCCAGGTTGGCTGAAGCGGCGGACCGCTTGGTCGGTGCCTCGGTGATGATGTTCGGTCACGTAGTGGGTCGAGCCGAGGGTCGCAAAGGGGATGCCCTTCCAAAGCCCAGAACAGGGACGATGCGTGTGCCCGGAGAAGAGATGACGTACGTTCCTGTGCGCTGACAAAAGACCATAGAGCTCTTCAGCGTCTTCCAGCATGACCTCGTCGACCGACATGTCGATCGCGCAGGGGTGGTGATGCAGAAAGATGTAGGCATCGTCCGCAGGTCTCTCTGTAAGGCGGCGATCGAGCCAGGCCAGTCGCTTACTGCATAGCCGCCCGGATACCCGGCCGGACTCCAAGCTATCGAGAATGAGAAGGCGCGCGCCCGGGATGTCGATCACAGACTGCAGGAAGCCGTTCGCGTCGACCGCGGCATCCGGGAACACCAAGCGAAAGGCGCTGCGATCGTCATGGTTGCCGAGGGCAAAGTGCAGCGGCACGGATAGCCGAGACAAGATCTCTCGCAGGCGCTCGTAGGACTCCGGTTTGCCGTCGTCGACGAGATCACCAAGCAAGAGGCACGCCCCGGCATCCCCATGTCGGGCATTGATGTCGCCTACCGCCCAAGCAAGCCGCGCACCGGTATCGAGCCCGTAGGACAAGCTGCCGGATGGCAGGACATGGCAGTCCGAGATGACGATGAGCTTCATGACTGCCTATCCAATCGGTCGCGCGCCCAGTCGGCCAAGATCGAGAATGCGAGCGTCGAGAAAAAGATCATGAAGCCTGCCGGCAGGGCGATCCACCAGGCGTTGACGAGATAGTCCCGTCCATAGCCGAGCAACGAGCCGAGGCTTGTCATGGGCGGCTGCACGCCGAGACCGAGAAAGCTGAGGCCTGACTCGAGCAGCACGGTCTCGGGGAAGTTGACGGTCAGATTGACGAGCAGCACGGCGGCGACATTCGGCAAGATGTGGCGGACGTAAAGCCGCACTGGACCAGCGCCGAGGCCGCGCACCGCCTCCGCATAGGCCTGCTCCGATGCAGACAGGGCCAGAGCGCGGGCGAGTCGGGCATAGCGCTCCCACCCGTAGAGTCCGAGCACGGCAATGAGAATCTCGAGGCCGGTGCCCAGCATCGCAACGGCAGCAAGCGCGATGATGAAGAAGGGCAGTGCAGCCTGTGCGTCGACCAACAGCATGATGGCGTCTTCGACGATGCCGCGGAAATGCGCTGCCAGAAAGCCGAGAGCAGTCCCCAACACCGCGCCGATCAGCGAGCCGGCCAAGGCGAGCAGCAGGCTGAGACGCAGGGCAAAGATAAGACGGCTGAAAACATCGCGGCCGAGCTCGTCGGTGCCGAGCGGGTGCGCCCAGCTGCCGCCGAAGCCGACGGGCGGTTGCAGTCGGGCGCGCAAGTCCATTTGGCTCGGGTCGTAAGGCGCAAAGATATCCGCCCCGAGTGCCATAACGAGACAGACGACCAGCCAAACCAACGCGAAGCCGACGAAGATCGACGGTCGCGTGCGCCGCGCTTTCCGGCTTCGCGGGAAAAACCTGCGTTCCCGCAAAGCGGCGAGGATGCTCATCGGAGCCCTCCAGCCGAGCGGATACGCGGGTCGAGCCAGGCGTAGAGCAAGTCGACCGCCAGATTGGTGCCCACCATGGTCAGGGTCACCAGAAAGACGATCACCTGGACCACGGGCAGGTCCCTGAGCTCCACCGCATGCTTCGTCAGGCGCCCGAGGCCGGGCCAGGCAAAGATCGTCTCCACGATGACCGCGCCGGCGATCAGGCCGCCGATCAGAAAGCCGAGCACGGTGACAAGGGACAGCAGGGTGTTGGGAAAGGCATGACGCCAGACGATCACCCCGAGGGATAGACCGCGTGCCCTTGCCGCAAGGACGTAGGGCTTGCCAAGCGCCTCAAGCATGGCGCTGCGGGTGAAGCGGGCAAAGACGGCTGCGCCCGACGCCCCGATCGTGAACACGGGGAGGACCGCATGCCGCCAACTTCCCGAACCGGCGCTTGGGAGCAGGCGCAGCTCGACTGAAAAGAGGAAGATCAGCAGCACCCCGAGAAAGAAGTTCGGCAGGCTGAAGAAGATGACCGAACCCGCCATGAGGCCGCGGTCCAGGGGGGAATTGCTGTTAAGCGCGGCCGCAACGCCGACCGGCACGCCAAGAACGAGCATCAGGGCGAGCGCCGGCAGCATCAGCTCCAGTGTCATCGGAATGCGCGCGGCGACAATCGACCAGGCATCTTCCGCATAGAGGAAGGACTGTCCGAAGTCGCCGTTCAGCACTTGGCCGAGATAGCGGATGTACTGTTCATAGATCGGCACATCGAGACCGAGCCGTTCGCGATAGGCTTCCAAGGCATCCCGCGTGAAATTCTCCGGGTTGATCACCGAGAGCAGGGGATCGCCGGAGGCGCGCAGGATGACGAACGTCAGTGTCACGACGAACCAGACCGTGAACAGTGCTCGGGCACTCTTGCGCAGCACGTAGATCATGCTGCGCTCACGGCTCTGCAGAGCTGTCCGCTCCTCCGCTCGGGTGCTCTTAGTCCGGCCGCTGCGAGCAGGTCTTGCGTATAGCGTTGTTTCGGACTGTCGTAGATCGCCTGCGTCGGGCCCATCTCGACGATGCGCCCTTGTTTCATGACGGCGATGCGTTGGGCGAGGCGTCTGACCACGCGCAGGTCGTGACTGATGAAAAGAAAGGCCGTACCGGTTTCGCTCTGCAACGTCTCCAACAGCGCCACGATGCTTGCCTGAATAGAGAGATCGAGTGCCGAGACCGGTTCGTCGCATACGACAAGAGCCGGCTTCAGCATCATCGCGCGGGCGATCACGATGCGCTGGCGCTGCCCTCCGCTGAGTGCACCCGGTCGGCGTTTCAGCAGTGCCAGGTCGAGCCCGACGCGTTGCGTCATCTCAATCACACGCGCACGCCTTTCCTCAGGCGCGCCGATGCGGTGAATGTCGAGAGGTTCGCGCAGTTGCGCGCCGACGGACCATCTCGGGTCGAGCGCACCGCGTGTGTCCTGGAAGATCATCTGCAATTGCCGGCAAAGCAGACGCTTCTCGCGGCTGGTGCGGTCGCGATGGTCGGTCCCTTGAAAACGGACGCTCCCTGCGCTGGGTGTCAGCAGATTCAGCGCAATGCGCCCGAGTGTCGACTTTCCCGATCCACTCTCGCCGACGAGACCGAGGGTCTCCCCCGGCATGATGTGAAGCGACGCATCGGCGACGGACAGTTTTTGCGCGTACGACGATCTGGAGAAGAAGCGCCGCGCCCCAAACACTTTGGTGACCTGATCGATCACCAGGAGAGGCTCTGGCCCAGCCGCGTCAGGCATACCTCACCGTCTCTAGCGCCGGTTCGGGGGTGCGATCGAGAAGCGAGGCTCTGCTGGCGAGGAGCTCCTGCGTGTAGGCGTGCTTCGGGCTGGTCAGGAGCTTAACGGTCGTTCCCTGTTCAACGAGTTCTCCACCGCGCATGACCAGAATGCGATCGGCATAGGAGCGTGCAATGTCGATGTCGTGGGTGACGAGGAGGATGGTCAGCCCCGTCTCGTCGCGCAGGTGGGCGAGGAGGTTGAGAACATCCCGCTGCACCGTCACGTCGAGCGCGGTCGTGGGCTCGTCTGCGATCAGAAGGTCGGGCGCACCGGCAAGGGCCAAGGCAATCATGACCCGCTGGTTCATGCCGCCCGAGAGCTCGTGGGGATAGCGCGACAGGAGGGCCTCGGGCTCGGGCAGCCGCACCGCGGCGAGCAGTTCAAGGGCCCGGCGTGTGGTCGCCGTCTTCGATCTGGCGTCCGTCAAGGCGCGCACGGTCTCGCGCAACTGCGCGCCGATGGTGCGAACCGGATTGAGGCTGCCGATCGGGTCCTGGAAAATCATGCCGATGCGGCGGCCGCGCAAGGGCGCGAGCAATCGCGGCCGAATCTCCGAAGGGCCGTTCATGCCCGCAAAGCGCAGCGTGCCGGAAACCGCAGCGCCCTCTGCAAGGCCGAGCAAAGAGAGGCAGGTCACCGACTTGCCGCTGCCGCTCTCCCCAATCATCGCGGTGATCTCGCCGGCAGGAAGCGCAAAGTTGATGCCTTTGACGGCACAGATCCGCTGCTCCGGCGTCTCGAATTCCACGCGCAGACCTTGGACGTCTAAAAGGACACTACAATCGACCATGCCAAATCCGTTTCACTGGCCAAGGCTTGCCCCGCCGACGTACCCGTGAGCACGTCGGCGAGGCATGCTATCGCGCTTACTTGACGCTTGCGTTGCGCGCCCGAAAGTCCATGAAGGCGGCCGGATAGGGCGTCCAGTCGACGGCTTCGGAGATGCCGTAGAACTGCCCCAAGGTGTAGAGGATCGTCGCCGGCGGGTCGTCGTGATGGTAGATGTCCAGCATTTCCTGGAACGCCGCGCGACGGGCTTCGGTATCCGTGCTGGTCGCCAGAATCTGGCCCAGCTCGTTGAAGCGCTTATTGCTCCAGCTGTTTTGCTTGGCGCTCCAGCCGTTCGGGCCATAAAGCCGCCAGACGGATGCCAAGGGGTCAGGAAACAGCGCCGGATCCGAGACATCGCCGATGCCCGAGGGATCCTGATAGACCTGGCCGAAGCTCTCCTTCACCTGAAGGTCGATGTTGAGCCCGACATCGCGCCACATCTGGGCAATGATCTCAGCGGTCTGCAGCTGCGCCGGATAGTAGTTTGGCAGGATGCGATAGGGGATGGCCGTGCCGTCGTAGCCGGCCGCCTGAACGAGCTCGCGCGCCTGATCGGGATCGTAGACCAGTTCGACCCGGTCGGGATCATACAGCGCACCGAAGGCAGGAAACTGATGGCCGTTGGGCACGCTCACCCGGCCATCCCAAAGCGTGTCGACAATGAGCTGCCGGTCAAGCGCCAAGCTCAGCGCCCGACGGATGCGCACATCCTGCAGCACCGGGTTTTCCATGTCGAAGTTGACCGATCGCGGGGTCAACACCGGACCGCCGACGACCGTCGCGCCGTCAATCGCCTCGATCGATCCGATTTGATCGGGCGTCACCTCCGTGACGATATCAAAGTCGCCTGCTGCAAGGCCCGCGATTCGCGCCGACAGCTCCGGCACGACCTGAAAGACGAGCCGGTCGATTTCCGGCGCACCCTGCCAATACTCGTCGTGCGCTTCCAGAACCAGTCGCTCGTCGGGAGTGAATTCGACGATCTTGTAAGGACCCGTACCGACCGGCGCCTTGAGCCACGCTTCATAGCTGCCGGCAGCTTCGAAGGCGGCCTTGGAGACGATCTGAGTCATCCAGCTCGCCAGGCGCAACTCCAGGATCGGGTCCGGTGCGACGCTCCGGATGCGCACCGTGTCTTCGTCAACGGCCTCGGCCACCTCAATCGTGCCGAGATAGGCGCGGCTCGTTTCAAACGCAGGCGTGCCTTCGCCCACATGTCCGGCACCGAAGGTGAAGACCACGTCTTCGACGGTCATCTCTTCGCCGTTGTGGAATTTGACGCCCTGGCGCAGGTCGAGTTCGATCGTCCGGTCGTCGATGCGGCGCCACGCCGTCGCCAGGCCGGGCATCACGTCGAAATCGTCGGCATAGTCGATTTCCAGAAGGGTGTCGTAGGCGTTGTAGAGAACCCGGTACGCCACGTTGCGTGCAATCATGACCGGCGAAAGCTGAGGCGGGTTCTCTTGAACGGCAATGACCAGCTCCGTTTCCTCTGCAGCGGCAATGGAGGCTGGAGCCAAAGCCAAGCCTAGAACCAGCGCGCATCCAAACAGCCAGGAGTAGGGCGGAGACGACGATACTCTTGCGTGCCACATGGGTCGGGACCTCCTGTTTCGTCAGAACTCAGGAAAGGTCCGTACATGCGTATGATTACGTGGTTGTGACAGTCGCAGGAAATGAGCGCCGGTCCTTTGAACGCCGGACCGATCACAAGGGGTGTTTTTGAGAGAGCGATGCCTCGGCAAGCGGTGCCGTGGAAGTCCACCGTTGCGCCAGGGCGGTGCTTGGGATGGCCCGATAACCTATTCAGAAAGCGCGCGGATCAATCACGAACTGGACGCGATCGGTGACCCAGCATGCTTCCCCATAGCAAATCGGAAGGCCCTCAAGATCGGCATCGGTCTTCTTGGTCACCAAGACCCAACGCGAGGCCGGCTGCTGCAAGAGCCGGGCCTCGCTCTTGCTCGCCGGCCGGGCGCTCACCACCGTCTTTAGCCGGACGTAATCGTCGATTCCCTGCTTTGCATAAAGCGCCGTCATGCTCGCCGAACGAGTCTTCCGGACCTTGAGGTCGGGAAACCGGGCCTTGGGCAGGTAGTTCCAGCTGGTCGCGATTGGCACCCTGTCCGCAAAGCTCACGGTTTGGATCGCATAGACGGTAGCCCCTACTGGCAGGTCCAAGCCCTCGGCGGTTTCATGCGATGCCGCCGCCTCTTCGAAAGCGATAAAATGGGACGTCGACATGTGACCCTGCTTCAAGAGATTTTCTGAGTGGACGACCTTCTTCGAAAGGCGAAAATGAACGACGGGGCCGTGCACGAATGCGCCCCGCCCCTGTTCCACCCGCACCAGTCCCAGGTCGACCAGCTCCGCCATGGCGCGGCGGACCGTCTGTCGGCTGACACCGAAACGGCCGACCAACTCCCCCTCGGCTGGCAACCGGTCGCCCGGCTGAAAAGGGCCATTGACGATCTCGTCGAACAGCTCGTTCTTCACCTGCACCCATAGCGTCTGTCCGGTTTCCCGAAGGCTTGGCTCTGCCAATTGAAAATCGCCCCCTGTCAGAAGGAATTGCGTCTCTGCGTCGTACGCTGTGACTGCTTAATGGTACGCACATGCGGATCAACTTTCAACAAAGTCAACGACGTTTGCGTAAGGCCAAGGCCGCTCAACTCTATTGGTCGAAGAGGGCATGGCAGGATAGTCGCTGTCTCGGCAGTCGTTCGACAAGATCGACCAATGGCACCGAAGGCGTAGCCGCCACTCACCATGTTCGATGGTAAGCTCTGAGCTACCTGGACACAGCGACGTCCAGTGGATTGACCGCTCCTCCGATCAAGGCGACTTCGCGGCCAAGGTGCTTCAAGAGCCCGTCCAATCGATCTGGTTTGAGCCGCGCGCTCGTCATGTTGATCGCGAGCGAGCCAACCACGTCGCGGCCGGGCACGCGAATGGGCATCGCGAGCGCCGAGATGCCTTCCACCAGGCGATCCTGATCGATCGCGTAGCCCCGTTCCCGAATAAGCGGCAGCGCCTCATCGACCTCGTCTCGGGAAAGCCCGTTGAAGACGGGATAGCGGCTCGCGTTGGCGTCCAGAATGGCATCGATCTGGCTGGGCGCGAGAAACGCCAAGATCGCTTGGCTAGCGGGCCCGACGCCAAGCGGAATCTGGCCGCCGACCTGCCCGGTCAGGCTGGATATGACATAGTCGCCCTGTTCGCGGTCGACGCAAACGCAGTCGAAGCCGCTGCGGGCCATCAAGAAGACGGTGTCCTTGGTCTCGTGGGCAAGGCGCAGAAGGGCGGGATGAGCAACCTGGCGCAGGCCCGTTCCGTCAGCAGCCTTGGCACCGAGGGCAAAGAGGGCGAGTCCCAGACGATAGCGCTTTGTTGCCTCCTCTCGCTCGATCAGCCCATGCCGTTCAAGCGCCGAGATGATCCTGTGCGTTGTCGGCTGGGTCAAATCGAGCGCATCTGCGATGTCCGTCGAGCGCAACCCGCGCTCCCCGACATCGCCGAGCATGTTCAGAATCGCAATCGAACGATCGAGCAGCTGGGTTCCTTTGCCCTTGCCGTGTTGATCGTCATTCCCCACGCACACTCTCCACTACCGACCACTGACACAGCGTGCATAGCAGGCCTCACGGCTACGGAGCAAAGCAGGATGTTCCAGCTTGAACGCCTGGCTTGGCTAAGCAAAAGCACTGTTGACGACTGCCCGGCGGTTGGGCGCCCATTCGGCCGGCGTACCGATCTGCCGCAACAGCACTGACGAGTCACCACTTCCCAAAGTCTCAATTGCGGCAAGCAGTTCGCTCGCCCTGGCATCGCCCAGTACCGGGCCGGCCAATGTGCGGAACTTCGCCTTCAGCTCGGCTTGGCTCATAGGGTTCGAGGGCTCGCCTCTGGGCGTCATAACGGTCGAAACGTAGGTTCGGTTTTGAGCACTGAGTTCAACCCGTGCCGGCACGCGGCTGGGGAACATGGCGTCAAGATCGGCCGCCGTTTCGACCGAGATCCGTTCCGCCAGTGCCATGGCATCCGTCTTCGAGAGCGCGCCTTCGGTCATTGGCAACAGGCTGTCACCTCCTTCCAGGAGGGCCAGTGCAACACAGAACGGCACGCTGTATTGCGCCGACTCAAGTGTCTGGGGCCGCGGTTCGTTGTTGAGCTGCAAGGTGCGCGAAAACGTCTCGATCCTTATGCGATCGATCGAGCAGGCATCGATCGAGTGTTCCGCCTGCAATGCGAGGGCCGCCTCGATCGCCGCATGGGCCCAACGGCAACAGCTATAAGGCTTGAAATAGATCCGCTCGATCTCCCACGCCTGTCCAAAGCCGGCCATCAGCGTCTGGTGTTCGAACAGCGCTGGATTGTCGAGCAGGTCGATAGGGGCCGTAAAGCCGGCCGCGGCAAGATCGACCGCTGCCATGCCTGTGGCCGTCGCCCAGGCGATGCCCTCCTTCAAATGATTGCCCATGACACGAGAGTAGGCGACGGGCGCTAGGCCAGGCGCGCTGGTACCGGCAATGGCGATGGCTTGGGCAGTCTGTGGCTCGGTCAGCTGCCGCATCCAGGCGATTGCGGCGGCGACACCCTGGCCCACCCAACGCCCGCTAACCAGCGTATCGACGCGGGACAGATCGCGGGATGCGGCGATGCGTATGGCGATTTCGTAGCCAAGGACGATTGCCGTCAGCAAGCGGTCGGTGCTGATGCCTTGCCCGTGCGCCGCAGCCACCACAGCCGGCACAATCGCCGCGCCCGGATGGCCCGCTGCTGCACGGTGGCCGTCGTCCACATCCAACATCGACGCCGCCGCGGCATTGGCGAAGGCCGCACCGCCAGCAGGCAGTCGCGTGCCGGAAAACCAGACCGGCACGTCGCCGGGCCCCCAGATGCTCTGCGCCGCCACGCGGCTTGCCTTTGCCCCACTGCTCGAATGGCCCGCCAAAGCCGCCGCAATCAAATCAAGGACGGCCAGCACGGCCATTCGGTGCGCGGTGGCTGGAACGGCGGCAGTGGAGGCGAGGAAGGCGGCATAACGCTCGGCAACAAACATGATCGGCGCTCGGAGATCGTGAGTGATACCTCATCAATATATTCATATTATGAATTATTCTACTTGATTCTCTCATAAAATGGATATTGACTATGTGGGAACCGATGGTCGTGTGGCTGACTCATGCGGGACGCGCCTCAACGCCGCGGGGCAGACCGCAGCTGTCCTCCGGCCGATCGGCAAGAAGGCTCAAACGAGCCATGACTTCACGGGAGGTAGAAATGGTTTGCTACAACTTTGGCGTTGAGAAACTTCGGCGAAGGCTGCTTGGGCTCTGCGTATTCGGAGCACTCGCCATTGCCTTGAGCATCGCTCCGGGCATGGCGGCGGAATGGCGCCTGTCGACATCCTATCAGCCTGGCTCTGACGGGCATAAGGGCTCGCTGGATTTTGCTCAGCGGGTCAAAGACAAGACAGACGGACGCATCATCATCGAGGTGTACCCCGCCAATCAGCTTGGCGACTGGGTCGAAGTCTATGAGCAGGTGATGAACGGCGCGGTCGAGATGACGATGGGTGCCGTTCCCTCAACATTCGATTCTCGTTTGGCGATCGACTCCTTTCCCTATGCGGTGACCGACTATGCGGAAGCGCAGAAGGCCTATTCGCCGGGCGGCTATCTCTACGAGATCGTCGATGAAATCGTCTCGGGCCAAGGCGTCAAAATCCTCAGCACCTGGGCGAAGGGCATGGGTGGCGGTGCCTTCTCCGAGATCGTGCCCAATCCCTACGACCCCAATGCCAAACAGGGCATGAAGCTGCGTGTTTGGCCAGGCGGTGTCACGGCCCGGGCACTGATGGAACGCTTCGGCTACAGCGTGACCATGATCCCTTGGGACGAAGTCTATACAGCGATGCAAACGGGCGTGGTCGAAGGTGTGATCGGGGGCAATCCCGAGCTCACGGTGACCAATTTCCTCGACATCACCAAGATGTACATCCAGTACAACAACCACTTCGAAAACCACTACATCATGATCAACCGGGAGCTCTTTGAGTCACTTCCGGCAGAAGACCGTGCCGCCATCGAAGAGGTGGCCATTGACATCATGAACGAGCGCTTCCCGCTGGCCGCAGAGTCAGACGAAGCGTACATGCAGCAAATGCGCGAGGCAGGCATCGAAGTCGTGACCTTCTCGCCGGAGCAAGCGGCTGCATTTGCCGCAGTAGCACGAAAAGATGTTTGGCCTGACATCAAGGACGAGATTGGCGACGAGCTTTACGATCGCCTGAAGTCCGAGCTCAACATCAACTGAGCCACATCACGATGCGGGACCGGACTGCCACGGTCCCGCATCATCGCTGCTCGAAGGCTCCCGACCGGAACGCAATGGCCCGCTATGCGTGATCCAAGAAGAGCGGCGATGGTCCTTCTCCTGCGCATCTGGCACTTCAAGCTGTTTCTGAAACGCCTGACGCTCGTGATCACCTGCGCCCTGTTCTCTGTCATCGTCATTGTTCAGATCGTGGTGCGCTACTTCCTTCTGGTCCCGATGCACGGCCTGGAAGAGATCGCGGTCTACGCTGCGGTCTGGACCTATTTCATCGGCGGGGCTTACGGCGCCTACGAACGCTCCCACATCTCCGCCAGCCTGATGGAGATGATGATCTCGGGTCAGAGCGCCCGTGACTGGATCAAGGTCCTGGCCAACGCGATCACGGTGGTGGTCGCCGTTTGGACCACAGTTTGGACCTTCAAGTACTTCCAGTGGAGCCTGCAGCTCGAACCCAAGTCGCTGGAACTTCAGGCACCGCTCTATTGGGTGCATGCCTCGATGTTTGTCGGGCTTGGCTTGATGGCGTTCTATTTCGCAATCGAGCTGGCTGACAATCTGCTGCGTGCGCTCGGCATTCGCGCGACCCCCAGCGAAGGCACGGCAGGCTGAACGCCCATGGAACCTGTCATCCTTCTCGCGATCGGCTTGCTTGTCGTGCTCCTCATGATCGGTGTCCCGGTGCCCATGTGCTTCGGGGCCACCGTCATATTCCTCTTCCTTGCCGGTGACTATCGCTCAAGCAACTTCTTGGTGGCCGCTGGTTTCAATAAGACCTCGTCGATCATCCTGCTTGCGATGCCGTTGTTCATCCTTGTGGGCGAAATCATGAGCAGTGGCTCCCTCGCCAGCAGGCTGGTGGAGTTCTGCGACAGTATCTTTGGCAGACTGAAAGGGGGGCTTGGGGTCGTCGTCGTGGTTGTGACCGCCGTCTTCGGCGCGATATCCGGCACTGCGTCCTCGGCTGTCGCGGCGATGGGCACAATCATGGTGCCGCGCATGGTCGAGCGCGGCTACGACCGCGGCTATGCCGCCGCTCTCGTTGCGAACTCGTCGGTTCTAGCTCTGCTGATCCCGCCGAGCTCGGCTCAGATCGTGTACGGCTGGATATCCGGCACGTCGATTGCCGCGTGCTTTCTGGCACCGATCCTGCCCGCCGCCGTCCTGATCACCTTGTTTGCCTTCTGGAACTTCGTGCTGACGCGCTCGATGCCAATTCGACAGCCGGACCCTGCACCCCCGCGCGAGATCGTTCAGGACGTTGCCAGGAAGGGCAAACGTGCGACGCTCGCCTTGGTCATGCCCATCCTCATCCTGACCGTGATCTACGGCGGCTTTGCGACACCGACTGAAGCAGCCGCTGTCGCCGTCGCCTACGCGCTTGTCGTTGGCGTGCTCATCTATCGCGATATCAAGATCAAAGACCTCTGGCGGATCGGTCACAATGCCGGAACGACAGTGGGTGTCGTCATGGTGTTGGTGTTCTTTGCCGTCATGCTCAGCCGCCTGTTCACGATGGAGGGCTTGCCACAGCAGATCGTCGAAACGCTGCTGTCGATTACAGACGACCCAATTCTGATCTTGCTGATGATCAATCTCTTTCTCGTCATCCTCGGCATGCTGATGGACGATTTCAGCGGTCTTCTGCTGGCCACGCCGATCCTCATTCCAGTCATTCACGAGATCGGTGTGCATCCGGTGCACTTCGCTGCGATCATCGGTGTCAATCTGGGGATGGGGAACATCACGCCCCCCACGGCGCCGCTTCTCTACTTCGGGGCGCGGATTGGCCGCGTGCCGCTCCAGCGCATGCTGAAGCCCTCGATGGTCTTTGTGCTAGGCGGCTATCTGCCGGTCTTGCTGCTGACGAGCTATCTTCCCGAACTGTCGCTTTGGCTGCCGCGACTGGTGCTCGGGATCGAGTGAGATGACAGCAAGGTCCGAGGCCCAAGGCGGGCTGCCCGCTTTCGATATCTGGTCTTCGGCCGAGACCTTGGGCAACGCCATCGCCAAGGGCGAGACATCGTCCGCCGAAGTCACTCGCGCCTTTCTCGATCGGATTTCGCAACTCGATTGGAAACTCCACGCTTACGCCAGCACATTCGCCGAGGACGCGTTGCTGGCGGCACGCCATCTGGATCAGGAACGGGCAGACAGGCGTATCAAGGGTGTGCTGCACGGTGTTCCGATCGCCATCAAAGACCTGTTCGACTACGCGGGGCACGCGACGCATGCCGGCTCGCGCGCGTTGACCGACCGCGATCCAACCATCTCCGCCCATGCCGTAAGGCGCCTCGAGGACGCCGGTATGATCGTGCTCGGCAAGACGCACATGGTCGAGTTCGGGTTCGGCGGATGGGGGACGAACGCCATTTTAGGCACGCCCTGGAACCCACGAGATATAACCAGGCACCGCGTGCCGGGTGGCTCCAGCAGCGGCTCCGCTGTGGCGGTGGCGGCCGGGCTCGCGCCGGCCGCGCTGGGCACCGATACCGGTGGGTCGGTTCGGTCACCCGCCTGCTGGTGCGGTGTGATTGGGCTGAAGACATCGCAAGGCTTGATCGGCCGCAGCGGGGTCGTTCCGCTGTGTCCGACACACGATACGATCGGCCCGTTGGGTCGCAGCGTGCGCGATGTCGCGCTTCTGCTTGACGCGCTCGCCGGGCCCGATCCCGGCGATACAGCGACCGAGCACGCGCCGAAGATCGATGCGCTGACCGATATTGAGCGGGGCATCGATGGCTTGCGCTTCGGCGTTCTGCAGGACGCCGACATGGCCCGTGTCGAGCCGGAGATCCGCTCGCTCTTTACTACCGCCTTGGGTGAGATCGAAGGGCTCGGCGGACGTCTGCAACCGATCCGTCTTCCGCTGTCGATCGATGCCTATCTCGACAAGGGCGGCGACATCATGAGTGCGGAGAGCTACCGTCATCTCGGCCGCTATCTGGACGAGGGCGCGGCATCGATGGATCCGGCCATCCGCCAGCGCATTCTGCGTGGCCGCGACATTTCGGCGGCCGACTATCAATCGCTGCTCGAAGAGCGGCGTCTGGCTGAGGCTGCGTTCATCGAGGCATTTGAAGGCTTCGACGCTCTGCTGGTGCCCGGCAGCCATCGATGGCCGCCCCCGGTGGAGGACGTCAACGAAGACGAACCCCCGAACATCTTCGGCCGCTTCGTCAATTTCCTCGACCTGGCAAGCTTGACGGTCCCGATTGGGAGCGGCGCCGGCGGTCTTCCGGCCGGCATGCAGATCGTCGTCAGGCGCTTCGATGACGCACGCGCGCTTAGGATCGGGCGCGCCTTCGAGCGCGCACGCGGCGGATTGGTGGGGCCGTCCGATGGGCTTTGATCAAGCCTCCGCGCACGAAAGAACGTCGACGACGGACACGGCGCAATCCACTAACAGTGACGGGCAGACGTCCAGCCTGCCGCGCTCAGTCGACGTGGTTGTGATCGGTGCGGGCATCGTTGGCGTCTCGACGGCGCTGTTCCTTGCCCAGCGCGGACTGTCCGTTTTGGTGTGCGAAAAGGGCCGCATCGGCGGCGAGCAGTCCAGCCGCAACTGGGGCTGGTGCCGCAAGATGGGCCGCGATCCCATCGAGATTCCCCTTGCAATTGCCAGCGCGCGGCTCTGGGAAGGCATGAACGCCGCCATCGAAGGCGAGACCGGCTTCCGCAAGACGGGCATCGTCTATCTCTGTCGAAATGAACAGGAAGTCGCCAAGTACGAGGCGTGGCTGGAGCACGCTCGCCGCCACTGTATCGACTCCCGGCTCATCTCTTCAAAGGAGATTATGACGCGTCTGCCCGGTTTGTCGGGGCGCTGGCCCGGTGCCTTGTTCACGCCGAGCGATGGGCGTGCCGAGCCCTCTCTGGCGACGGCGGCGATGGCCAAGGCGGCCAGGCGGCTCGGTGCGCGCATCGTCGAGCACTGCGCCGTCCGCGGCCTGGAAACTGCCGGCGGGCGCGTCAGCGCGGTTGTCACCGAGCGGGGAAGCGTTCATGCCCGCTCCGTCGTGCTGGCCGGCGGGGCGTGGTCGCGGCTGTTCTGCGGAAATCTGGGCATTGCCTTCCCGCAGCTCAAAGTCCTCGGCTCCGTCGCGCGGACACAGCCTCTGGCCGGTGCGCCGATCCACGCTGTCGCCGGTTCGGACTTTGCCTTCCGCCAACGGCTCGACGGCGGCTATACGATTGCGCAGAAGAACGCCAACATCGCTCAGATCGTGCCCGACAGCTTCCGGCTGTTCTTCCGGTTCCTTCCGGCATTCCGATCCGAGGGCAAC
Organism: Rhodovibrionaceae bacterium; assembly: GCA_028279885.1. GTDB lineage: Bacteria > Pseudomonadota > Alphaproteobacteria > Kiloniellales > DSM-21159 > JANQMX01. The sequence continues at coordinate 37,585 of JANQMX010000087.1, forward strand.
GAGATTCGCCTGCGGTTTGGCCGGCCATTCCTCGACGAACTGAAAGTTCCGAAACGATGGCGCCACGATGACGTCTCGCCCTTTGAGCGGGAGCGCGTGCTGAACCCCAAGCCATCTTCCAAGATCTTGGCAGAAGGTCTGCGGAATCTGACCCGCAGCTTCCCGGTGTTTCGCGACGCAACGATTGCTGAGCAATGGGGATGTGCGATAGACGTGACGCCCGATGCAATTCCCGTCATCTCAGCGGTCGAGCGCCTTCCCGGCTTCTTTGTCGCGAGCGGCTTCTCGGGACACGGCTTTGGCGTGGGACCGGCCGCCGGTCATCTGATGGCTGATCTCGTTACAGGCGATGCGCCGATCGTCGATCCGCATCCATACGCGCTGTCCCGCCTCGATCCACAATTATCTGTCACTCTCTCAACCAGCGAGACAGCTCGTCCGTGACTCGCGCGGCTGCCTCATAGAGCGAGAAGTGGCCGCAGCGTTCAAGGAGCACCAGTCTCGCATTCGGAATCGCATCCGCCAGCTCTCGCGATAGGTGTGGCGGGCATATCCTGTCCTCAGCCCCACACAGAACCAGGGTCGGACAGGAGATGGCTCCAAGAAAAGGCCGACTATCAATTCGCCCGAAGGCAGCCTTGAAGCGATTGAGGATCGCTTCCGAACCGGCCATTTCGGCGCTCAGCATTCGCATCCTGTTGGTAAAGAGATCATCCTGGCGAGCGGGGTGCACTCCGTCTCGCGCACCTTCGATCAGACGTTGGAAGTCTCCCGCCTCGACGAGTTTCCGTTCCGCTGCCCGGGACCCTTCCTCTCCCGGGGCGGCCCCTCTGGCGCTTGTGGAGATGAGAGCAAGCCGCTCCACCCGCCGCGGGGCCAACCGCATGATCTCCAGCGCGACGTATCCTCCCATCGAGTACCCCGCGAGGGCGAAGGACGTTGGAGCCTCCTCCAAGATCGCCGTCGCCAGCGTTGGGATCGAATCCTTCGTATAGGCATCGTTCGGAACGATGAAGTTCGCATCGTCCTGAAGGCATGCGATCTGCGGAAGCCAGTTGAGCCAAGACCCGTGCAGTCCCGGTATCGCCACCACATCGGTTCGGTTTGCCACTACGCTGCTTTCCAAGGACGCGGCGAGTGCGGGTTAGAGGACTTTAAGGCCCTTAGGATAGGGGGTCAGGTACTCGAAGCCGTTGTCGGTGACAACGACGGAATCACCGACGCGCGCGCCGAAGTCTCCCGGTAGGGTGATGCCCCCGTCGATTGCGAAGGTCATCCCCTTCTTGATGGTCATCTTGTTGCCGGCCTTGATCTCGGGCGGTTCCAGTATGGAGCAACCAGTGCCCCGCCCGGTCCTGTAAGTCGGTGCGAATCCCGCTTGCCGGTATACCTCATCGGCAGCGAAGTGAACCTCTTCCGCCGGAACGCCAGGTCGAATGGCATTCAAGGCAGCAAGCTGCGCGGCGATGCAGACCTCGTAGGTTCGCGCCTGCTCGTCCGTCACCGACTGACAGAAAAACTCGCGGTCGAAACCCAACCAGTAGCCCTTGAACACCGTGATGCCGCAGAAGCACATGTAGACCGGGTCGCCGGCAGCAATGACCTTGGTCGTAGGACGACGATGAACCATGCAGGTATCCCGACCGGACTGCATGATCTGAAGATTGTGAATCATCGGCGAGAAGAAGCGCTCTTGGTCGTGCGCATCGAGGAGCGCCGCGGCCCGGCGCGTGCCTGCGGTCATGGCCGCGAGTGAAATCTCGTATTCCGGGACGCCGAGCTGAATGGCGTCTTGGCCCGCTTGGGCCATTGCCAAGGCGACCTGCCCAGCCTTTCTCATGATGTCGATTTCTTCGTCGCTCTTGACCATCCGCATGTCGGACAAAGTGCCCGCCAAGTCAGCGCGTCTGATGTCGGGAAACGCGACGGCAAGGAAATGCGACACCTCCCCGGGGATTTGTTTCGACTCCAGCGCGATGTGCCTTGCGCCTCGCGCATCGATCAGTGACCTCAGAGGTGCGCGCCATTCGTCATCGATACCGTCGATCCAATGGAGGATCCGCGACACCGCACTGAGCGCCTCGCACATCTCCAATTCCATGGACGGCGTAATGATGACCGGGTCGTCGTAGGTCGGGATCCAGAGGAAGTTGGGTCGGCCGCAAGACAGGTAGCTGGCGTATCCCCAATAGCCCGAAAGGTAGAAGATCGAATCCGGATCGGTGATCAGTGCAGCGTCGAGCTTGCTGTCCTTCAAGGCCTGCTGAAGCGATGCAATTCGCGCTTGGTAGTCCTCAGCGTTCATAATGCCCTCCTCTCACCAGCCTCTGCTTGTCGGCTTGTTATGGTTGGTTGATGCCGCGAAGCCGCTCGTTGCGCCGACGAAGCCACTCCATCGTCAGCATCAAGAGGATCGACAGCAAAATCAGAAGCGTTGCGGCGGCGATGATGGTTGGGCTGAGATGCTCGCGAATGCCGCTCCACATGCGCCTCGGCACCGTGTGCTGTTCCGGCCCTGCCATGAACAAGACGATGACGATCTCGTCCCAGGATGCCGCGAACGCGAATATCCCGCCGGACGCCACACCCGGGAAGATGAGAGGCAGCGTGATCTTTCGGAAAACCCGAACGGGCGAAGCGCCAAGAATGCTCCCTGCGCGGACGAGATTGTGATCGAAGCCGGAGAGGGTCGCCAAGACGGTGATGACGACGAAGGGAGCACCGATGGCGGCATGGGCGAGAATGATGCCGAGGTGCGTGCCGACCAGCCCGATCTGCGCATAGAAATAGAAGGCACCGATCGCAATGACCACGATAGGCACGATCATCGGCGAGATCAGGATGGCGATGACCGTGCTCTTGAATGGAAACTCGGCGCGGTTGAGGCCCAGTGCGGCGAGCGTCCCAAGCACCGTGGCGAGCAGTGTCGAGCAGAGGGCGATCAGCAGACTGTTTACGAAGGACCGCTGCCAGAGAATCGAAAGTGGGCCGTCGCCGAAGATCTCCTCGTACCAACGGAGCGAATAGCCGGCCATCGGATAGGTGAAGAAGGGGTCCTGGTTGAAAGAGAGCGGGATGATGACCAGGACCGGAGCGACCAGGAAGAAAAAGACCAGGCCGCAGCCAATGCGGAGCCCGTAGTACCCGACCCTTTGGCTGATGGTGGCATAGGGTGGCAACGCCATCAGCCCAACCTCAAGTCCCGGACGCCGACCAATCGGCTGTAGATCGAGAAGAAGATGGCGACACCGACCATGAGCAGCAGGCTCAGAGCCCCCGCCATCCCCCAGTTGACGGCCGTGCTCGCATTGAAGGCGATGAACTGGCTCAGCATCTGGTCCGACGGGCCGCCCACGAGCGCCGGCGTGATGTAGAAGCCAAGCGTCAGGATGAAGACGAGGAGAATCCCTGCGCCGGCTCCCGGCAGCGTCTGAGGCAAGTAGACCTTCAGGAAGGCGGTGATCGGCGTGGCGCCGAGAGAGGCGGCCGCTTTCATGTGCGTCGGCGAGATGCCTTTCATCACGCTGAACAGCGGCAGCACCATGAACGGCAGCATGATGTGAACCAGCGCGATATAAACGCCCAACCTATTGCGGATGAGCTGAACCGGCTCGTCCCATAATCCAATCCATATCGCCAAGTCGTTCACAACGCCTTGGTTCTGAAGAAGAACCAACCAAGCGGTCGTTCGAACCAGAAGCGACGTCCAGAACGGAAGCAGAAGCAGGAGGAGAAGAAGGTTGCTGTACTTCGTCGGTATCGTGGCCAGGAGATAGGCGATCGGATAGCCGAGAAAGAGGCAGATCGTCACGACGACAAAGCTGATCCAAGCCGTCCGTGCCAGGACCGTCAGATAGATCGATCTCTCAGGTGGCTTCTCGACGATCTCGCCGTCCGGATTGAATTGATGATCGACCGCGGCAAGCAGGTACTCGACGGTATAGGGCGTGGAAGCCTGTTTCAGTGCCGCCCAATAGCGCCGTTCGCCCCAACGCTTGTCCAATGCCGTGAGCTCGGCCAGCAGATCGGGGCTGTCCTGGGGCGGCATTCGCCGCGCGGTTTTCAGCAACAGGCTTCTGAACCCGCTGATGCTGAAGTTCAGCCGCTTTCCGACACGTGCGAGCGTCCGGTTCTCGTGGGCCGTCAGAACGTCCGCCGCGAACGTCCTGACGAGCGAGTCCGGCGGCGTCCCATCGCTGTCCCATGCCTGCAGCGCGGCCGCAAGATCCGGCATCATGTCCCGGAGTTCCGGGTTCTCCACGGAGAGGAAAAGTGTCCGCGCGATCGGAACCACAAAGGTAACGGCAAGGAACAAGAACAAGGGAGCGATCAATACCAACGCCCAGATCTTCTTGGAGCGCTCCGCCCGGCGCAGTTGGACCTGCAACTCGGCCGAGCCTGGGGCGAATGCAGCTGTTGGGTTGGCAACCTTGGCAAACATGGTCTCTACACAAAGCCTTGCGTGCTCTTCCTGGAACGAGAGAGGGGCAAGCTCTTGCCCCTCTCTCATCCGGGACCAGTAGTTGACAGGGAGAAACTACTGGGCGAGCCAGACGTTGAAGCGCTCCGTCAGCGACTCTCTGTTGTCGGCCCAGAACTGCGTATCCGTCTTGAACCAACGGACGGTGTTATCCGGCGCCGTGGGAAGATGCGGCAGGATGTCCGGATTGACGTACTCGACCGCAGCCGTCCGGAGCGGGCCATACGACACGTAGTTGGTTTGATCGCCCATACGTTCGGGACGAGAGGCGAACTTGATGAACTCAAGGGCAAGGTCGGCTTCCGGATGTCCCTTCGGAATCACCCAGAAGTCGAAATCCATTGCTTGACTGTCCCAAACGATCTCGAAGTTCTGTCCGTCGTTCACGATTGCGGTGTAGATGCGCCCGTTCGCAGCCGACGACATCGCGACTTCCTTGTCCGCCAGAAGCTGCGGCGGTTGCGCGCTCGTTTCGTACCAAAGGACGTGAGGCCTCAGCTCGTCCAGCTTCGCGAGCGCGCGGGCAAGCCCTTCCTCCGTCCCTAGGACCTCGTAGATCTCGTCCAGAGGAACACCGTCCGCGACGAGCGCGTACTCCAGGTTCCACTTCGGCGATTTCCGGAGACCACGCTTGCCCGGGAACTTTTCGACGTTCCAGAAATCCGCCCAGTTCTGAGGACCGCCATCCGGGAACTGATCCTTGTCGTAGGCGAACACGAAGGACCAGCTGATGTTCCCGACGCCGCATTCGTGCGCTGCGCCCTCGAGGAAATCCTCCGGTCCGAAGCCAAGCGCAGTGTAGTCGATCTTCTCCCAAAGGCCTTCATCACAGCCCGCGACCAGCTGTCCGGACTCTGCGTCGATGACGTGTGTCTGATAGTTCCCCGTGTCCACCATTGCGCGCACTCTGGCCAGGTCGCCGTTCCATTCATCTTCAAGAACCGTCTTGCCTGTTTCGGCCATGAAGGGCTCATGGAAGGCTTTGCGTTGGCTCTCGCTGTAGGATCCGCCCCACGAGGTGACGGTGATCGTATCGGCTGCATCAGCGGAGATGGTCCCGCCGAAACCGGCGGCGACGGAGACCGCAAGAACGGTTGAGAGTTGTCTCAGCTTCATCGTAGTGCTCCCTGTGTTTGCTTGGTGAGATTTCGGGGCAAAGACATCCGTTGAAGTCGCGCCTGCCTGACATGCCCTCTCACCTCTTTCACTTCATTCCGGCGCATCGAGTAGTGCCCGGCAGTCGTGGGCCATCCAGGCAACCTCGCAGGGTTGCCCGACCTCATAGGGGCCGCTGCATAGCTGTCGGGGAATCTTGACTATGAACTGGTCGTTCTCGGCGATGCGCACACGTATGCGCAGATGATCGCCGTGGTAGATCGTCTCCAAGACCTGCGTGGTCAGCCTGTTGTCGTAACCCACATCGATGGGGTCGACCGCGACCACTTCGGGTCTGACAGAAACCGCCGAGCGCGAGCCTGCAAGGAGTCCAGGCACGCTCGTCGCCAGCATCGTGACGCCACCGTCGACCGACACGCGGCACAGGTTCCCGGATACCTCCTCGACCTGGCCGGTGAAGCGGTTGTTCTCGCCTATGAACTGGGCAACGAAAGCGTTCTCGGGCTTCTCATAGAGATGCTCGGGTGTGTCGAGCTGCTGAATCTTTCCATCGTTGAAGACGGCGACCCGGTCGGACATCGTCAAGGCTTCGTCTTGATCATGCGTTACGTAGACGAACGTCGCTCCGACCGACTGGTGGATGTGCTTGAGTTCGAGCTGCATCTGCTCACGCAATTGCTTGTCGAGCGCGCCGAGCGGCTCATCCATCAGAACAAGCGACGGCTGGTAGACGAGCGATCTCGCCACGGCGACACGCTGCTGCTGTCCGCCGGATAGCTGAGCGGGGCGCCGGGTCGCGAACTCCGCGAGTTGAACCATCTCCAATGCCCGCCGGATCCGCGCACTCGCCTCCGATGCACTGACACCGCGAGCCTGCAGCGGGAATGCCAAGTTCTCCTCGACGGTCATGTGCGGAAACAGCGCGTAGTTCTGAAACACCATTCCGATGCTGCGCTTGTAGGGAGGAACGTTCGTCAGCGAGCGGCCGTCCAGGTTGATCTCGCCGCTTGTCGGAACCTCGAAGCCGGCAAGCATCATGAGCGTGGTGGTCTTCCCCGACCCCGAGGGCCCGAGAAGCGTCAAGAACTCTCCGCTGTGTATCGCGAGGTCGAGGCCGTCCACGACCAGAGCCTGACCATCATACGTCTTCGAGACGCCGCGAAACTGAACGGATGCACCAAGTGTCATGCGGAAAACGGCCCTGTTCGAAGTCTTCTGAGAGACAGGGCGTGAGCCCAATCTCTTGTTCGTTGCCTATCTGTATACAGATAATAAACAGCAAGGGTCAAGCCGTTTGGCAGAAAAAGTCTTTGGAAATGGGCTTACGTACCCATCGAGAAGGCATGCAGGTCGAAAGAGATACTACTTCCGATAAAACACCGCAGATCCAGAAGACTCTCATAAATTCATACAAAGCATTGTTATTACGAAACTATTGTCGCACATCTCCGCTCGCAATCATGTATACACCAGCCGCTTCCTCGAAATGGATTTTCCCGTGAGACGATTGTCGCCATGTGCAGGCCATTCTTTGAGCTCTGCAAAACCCCTGCACAATCTCGTTGCTGATGATCTCTCGAATTGATATTGCTGTATGCAGCTTACGGAAACACAGGATCCGAGATGCCGCGAAGCAATCGCCGAACAGGCGCTGATGGGGACGACCCCGTCAACAAAGGAACACGCGAACCCTGGGGCCCAACCAAACGGCTCTCCAGTTCCATCTACGAAGAGGTTCGCGAGCGCATTTGTTTGATGCGCTACCCGCCGGGTAGCGTTCTGCGGGAAGTCGAGCTGGCCGGCGAGTTTGGCGTCAGCCGAACGCCAATACGGCAGGTTCTGCAAAAACTGGAATCCGAAGGATTCGTCGAGGCCAAGAACGGCGTCGGCACCATTGTCACCGGATTCGACTTCTTAGCGATGCGGGACATCTACGAGCTGAGGCTGAAGCTGGCTGAACTGATCGGCCAACTCTCCCCGAACCCCTGTCTGGACTCCCATTGCCGCCAGATGGAGGCGCTGCTGGAGCGGGCGCGTCGGATCAGGGCAAAGCAGGACACCGAGGAATTCTGGCGAATCAACCATGAGCGCCAGAGCATCATTCGCGCCCTGATTGGGAACGTGGCGCTCCGCGAACTCTATGACCGTTACTACTACCTGACGGCCCGCGTCTGGTTTCAGGTCGTCGAGGCCATGTGGGATGATCAGGTCGACGCCCTCTGCACCGAACTGAACGACCTGCTTCGCGCCATGCGAGCAGGCGACACACAGGCAGTGGCCTACGTCGAGCGAAACCACCTCAGCTACTACATGGCCTTGATCGGCCGATATGTCAGCGGCGCCGACAGGTCCGTCAGCGCCATGGCGAAACGCTGAGTCCTGTCTGATCGACGTTCGCCGCAAACAGCTCACCTGAAGACGCAAGGCATGCCCGAAGCCGATACATTGTGGCAGGCACCGGTCCCTGCGGCCGTTCGTTCGACGGAGAGCTTCCCCGCCAGAGCGGATGTGGTCGTCGTGGGCGGTGGTATCGCAGGCGCAAGCACGGCGTTCTGGCTCTCTCGGCGCGGCATCCGGACCGTTCTCTGCGAGAAAGGAGTCGTGGGCGGCGAACAATCGAGCCGCAATTGGGGTTGGGTCCGGAAGATGGGGAGGGATCCGAGAGAACTCCCCTTGATGCTCGAGAGCGAACGGATCTGGCGAGACTTGGACAAGCTTGTCGAAGCCGATGTCGGATATCGCCGGTCCGGCGTCGTCTACCTTTGTGACTCGCAGGATGAGTTGGAACGGCGCGAAAGCTGGCTGACGCATGCCGAACCCTTTCAGCTCGACACGAAAGTCATCGGAGGAGCCCAGTTGGAGGCTGTCCTGCCCGGAAGCGGAGATGCCTGGGCTGGTGCGCTCTACACCGAAAGCGATGGTCGCGGCGAACCCCAACTCGCGGCTCCGGCGTTGGCACGAGCGGCGCAGGACAATGGGGCTTCGGTGCTCACCCAGTGTGCGGTCCGCGGCGTCGAGACGACGGCGGGACGCATCTCGGGGGTCGTCACGGAGAGGGGCGGAATTTCGTGCGACGCCGTCGTTGTAGCCGGAGGCGCCTGGTCCAGCCTGTTCTGCAAAAGACAAGGCATGCGCTTGCCGCAACTGAAAGTCCTGGCCTCGGTCACCCGCGTCGAACCGCTTCATGAAGGCCCGGAGGCTGCCGCCCTGGGTCCGGGCTTCGCTTTCCGGCGAAGACAGGACGGCGGCTATTCCGTCGCGAACGGCAGTGCGAACATCGCGGACATCGTGCCGGACAGCTTCCGTTTCGGGCTCGAATTCCTGCCGGTTCTCCGGATCGAATGGCGGCACCTAAAGCTCAGGTTCGGCCGACGGTTCATTGACGAACTGCGCCTCGGCCGACCTTGGTCGCTGGACGAGATCTCGCCGTTCGAGCGGGTCCGCGTGTTGAACCCCTATCCCGACGACTCTGCGGTGGAGTCGGCGCTTTCCGGCCTCGCACGGTTCTTTCCCGCTTTCAAAGGGGCAAAGTCATCGAACCGTTGGGCGGGACTCATAGATGCGACACCGGACGCCTTGCCCGTCATATCCGCCGTCGATGCGCTCGACGGCCTCTTCCTCTGCACCGGGTTCTCAGGTCATGGGTTTGGCATCGGTCCTGGCGCCGGCCGTCTCATGGCCGATCTCGTCGTGGGCGAGGCTCCGCTGGTCGACCCCAGCCCGTTCCGATTCGAGAGATTTTCGGACGGTCGTCCGCCAATGCCGATGACAGGGCTGTAAACCGCCACTTGTTGGTCTGGCTCATACAGCCTCATCCGACAGCGCCTCCATATGACAGATCACTTCAGATATCGGCGCTCGACATCCTTGACCACATCCATGTCCTGCAGGCGGAAGATCTCGCCGACCGGCACGATGTCCTTGTCGACCTCCTGAATGCCGCCCTCGGCGAGAATACGCCGGTAGACGTCCTGGATTGCCGTGACTGCCGCGCGGACCGTGTGATTGCCCCAGACCACCATGCCGACCTTGCCGGTCGCCCTCATCCGTTCGACGGTCATTTCGGGGTAGGCCGTCGGGACCAAGACCAGCGGCACCGCACCACTCCAGGCCGCGATGAAGGCCTCGATCTCCTCCGGCGTCTTCTGCTTGGAGTGGATCAGGATCATGTCGGCGCCGGCCTCGACGTAGGCTTCAGCGCGCTTGAGCGCCTCCGCCTGGCCAAGCCCGGCGATCAAGGCTTCGACCCGGGCAACGATCAGGAAGTCTTCTGACTGCCGGCTGGCGCAGGCGGCCTCGATCTTGCCCTGGAACGCCTCGATGCGCAGCAGGTCCTGGCGTCCGCCCGTGACGAGGCTCGTTACCTTGGGAAAGGACTTGTCCTCGATGACCGCGCAGGCGGCCCTGGCCCGCTCGTATTCGCGCACCGCATGGACCACGTTGACGGCATTGCCGAAGCCCGTGTCGATGTCGGCGACGATCGGCAGCGACGACCGCGCGGCGATCGCTCGCAGCATCTCCAGATGCTGCGTCATGGTGATCAGGCTGACGTCGGCCAGGCCGTAGAGCGCCGAAAGCTCGAAGCCCGAGGCCCAGAGGCCATCGAAGCCCGCCTCCTCGGCCAGCCGGGCCGAAAGCGGGCTGTGCGTCGCCATGATCTGGAGCAGGCCACGCTCGGCCATGAGGGATCGCAGGCCGGCCATCA
>JANQMX010000101.1 GCA_028279885.1 Rhodovibrionaceae bacterium
TTCTTCGACGAGCACGGTCTCGACGATCTTCGCGGCCTCGGCTTTCGAAAAGCCGCGCTTGCGCAGGAAGTCGGTGCGATCCTCGTCGGTGCGCGCGACAATGCGCTCGCGCGCTGTCCGGATTCCTTGAACAAACGGAGCGGGCGAGGAGTCGGCAAAGCGGGTGAGCGCCGGGGCCGCCTCGTGGGCGAAGCGGTTGGCCGCGTATTTGGAATGCCGGATGCTGATCTCCTGGAAGTCCTCGACGCCCCAGAGATTGCGGTTCTGGCAGACCGCGCGGAGATAGAAGCTGGCGATGCCGAGCGTCTTCGCGCCCACCTCCGAGTTCCAGCAATAGAAGCCGCGGAAATAGAGGTCGGACAGCGACAGGAACTTCTCGTCGTCGGGCCTGGAAAACCATTCGGACGACACGCGGCCGTTATGCCTGCCGCGGGACACATCCACCTTGTAGCCGCCGCTCTCGGGGCGGCCGTTCGTGATTTCGATTGCAGTCATGGCTATTCTCCATGACGGGCGGCCCGAGAGCCTCTCTCTCGACCTTCAACCCGTCACGGCGACAGCCGCGGCCCTCTCACTCTCATGTCGCTCTCAAGGAGACCATTGCGCGTGAATGGTCAGCTCAGTTTCGAGCCTCTATACGTCTCAAGCATGGCGTCCAGCGGTTCGCCGTCCAGTGTTGCTCCAGCCAGTCGGCAGTTTCTGAACTCGACACCGGAGAGATTGCTGTTCTGAATGCGTCCCCCGGACAGATTGACGTCGTTGACGTGCCAGCCGCTCATATTGCTGTCGTTGAACCTGGCCCCGGCAAAATTGATCTGATTGAAGCGTGTTCCCGACAGATTGGCGTCGTTGAACACCGAGCCTGACAGGTCGGTGTCATTCACATCCAGTTTTTCCGTGGTTCTGTGAAGCTTCATCTCTTCGCCAATGGCGGCGAAGAAGAGTGGCTTGTCGGCCGATTTCTGCCTGATCGAAGCGGCCAGCGCGTTCCAGTCTTTCAGGCCAAACTGCCTGGCGATTAGTTCAAGGCATTCGCCGTGAGAGAGCTCGACCTTGTGGCCTTTGAGGGCGTCCCTCAGAGCTTTCGCCATAGCTTTGATGCTGGGGGTGGTGAACATTCCAGATCCTTCCTGGCGATCTAACAGTCAGTGCTCGCATTGCTGACAGACCGCCGGAGGCTGGAAGTCAAACAGGCATGGAATTGCGTGCATTCACCAAACCAGAATTGGCGCGAGCGGCTGGCTGCACTGGCCAAATCGAAGATTATAAGGCTCCTCAAGCTTGTCAATGAAGGGCTTGCGCGCGCCGACCCGGCGATCGTGCCGAAAATCCATCAGCCGTCCGGACCGCTCTCGAACCGGCTGCACGGACCAATGTGAGCGCAGAGGATGGTTTCGAGACCGCTGCACTGGTCCGAAGCCGGGCCACCGAAGCGGACATTGCGCTTTTGCCGCGTTGTCGGCGATAGATGACGGAATGACTCGCCCCTTCCTGGACAATCGAAGCGCCCGGCGCCTGTTTCTGGACCGGCACCTCTTGCTGCGCCCCGGATCGGGGTCCGGCCGGGGCGAGGATCTGGACGGCGTGCTCGATGCTCTCGGCTTCGTTCAGGTCGACAGCGTGAACACGCTCGCTCGCGCACACGATCTGATCCTGTGGTCGCGTCGCGGGCAATATCGTCCCAAGGCCCTCGAAAACCTTGTCGCGCGCCGGCGCTCCGCCTTCGAGCACTGGACGCATGATGCTGCGGTGATCCCGATGGCGTTCTACCCCATGTGGCGCTTGAAGTTCGAACGCGACGAAACGCGCATGCAGGCGCGCTGGCCTGCCGCACGCCGGGCTGGCTGGGAGACGGAAATCGAACAGGTGCTGCGGCACATCGCGGACCATGGCCCGGCTTCCTCGCTCGATGTCGGTGGCGAGGAGACAAAGGGCTCGTCGGGCTGGTGGGATTGGCATCCCTCCAAGACGGCGCTGGAGTTCCTGTGGCGCTCCGGTCAATTGGCGATCTGCCATCGCCGTGGCTTCCGCAAATTCTACGATCTGGCCGAGAACGTGATTCCGGCGGAGCACCGCAACCAACACTATAGCGTCGAGGAGATCATCGACTGGGCGATGTCGGAGGCGCTTGAACGTCTGGGGTTCGGCACCAGCGGTGAACTGGCAGCGTTCTTCGAGATCGCAACACGCGACGAGGCGAAAGCCTGGTGCGCGAGGGCGCTGTCCGAGGGCCGTATCATCGAAGCGGATATCGGGATGGCGGACGGGTCGCGCCGGCGCAGCTTCACCACCGAGGCCATTCTCGACGAAGTGGCGTCGCTGCCGGAGCCGACAGCGCGCGTGCGCCTTCTGTCGCCGTTCGACCCCGCCTTGCGCGACCGGGACCGGGCCGAGCGCCTGTTCGGCTTCCACTATCGGATCGAGATCTTCGTGCCCGAAGCCAAGCGGCGATATGGCTACTATGTCTTCCCCGTGCTGCAGGGCGACCGGCTGATCGGCCGCATCGACGCCAAGCGGGCCGATGGCGCGCTCCTGGTCCAGGCCTTCTGGCCGGAAGCTGGCATGCGGATGGGAAAGGCGCGCGCGGCTGGTCTGAAGTCGGAACTCGAACGGGTCAAACCATTGGCGGAGGTTGAAGCTGTGGAGTTTGCGGACGGCTGGATGCGCACATGACGCCGATTATAGGTATGCTGCCACAGCTTGTTGCGTATAGTTGTTGCAGTTGGCGACAGCCGACATTCAGTGCACGGCACTATGCACATTTGCGTCTCCTGTGACCGGAGCCCTATCTGTCATCCAGCCGAGTGGTGAGTCCGGGGCTTCATTCGTGGCCTAGAGCGTTCTGTTTTTAGTTTGAGGCATATCCTGCGTTTGTGAGGTAGTTGGCGCATTCTTGCGGTGTGAAGCTGTCGAGCAGTTCGCCGATGGC
>JANQMX010000009.1 GCA_028279885.1 Rhodovibrionaceae bacterium
ATCTGGTGTGGTTCGCTTGATGCACCACAATATATGGGGTTCGAGCGATGGGCACTGGGGTGGTGGTGAAGGACCACGCAGACACGGCCACGGTCCTTGAAGCGTATCGGGCGGAGCGGGACGGGGTCCGTCGCGCCCATCTTCAGGTGATCTGGCTGTTGCTGTGCGGGGAGACATGTCCCGAGGTCGCGCGGGTGACCGGGTTCAGCCAAAGGTGGGTTGAGCTGCTGATCCACCGCTGGAATGCCGAGGGGCTGGAGGGGCTGGGGGACCGTCGGCGCCGCAACGCCGGCAAGAAGCCCCTTCTGGACGAGGGCGACCTGGCGGCGCTGGCGGAGGTGCTGGAGCAGCCGCCCCCCGATGGCGGGCTGTGGAGCGGCCCGAAGGTGGCGGCCTGGATGAGCGAGCGGCTGGGCAGACCGGTGTCACCCAAGCGCGGGATCGAGTACCTGCATCGCGCGGGGTTCAGCCTGCAACGGCCGCGCCCGCGCCACGCCAAGGCCGCCAGCCCCGAGGAGCAGGCCGCCTTTAAAAAAAACTCGCCGAAACGGTGGATGCGGCACGACGCGAGGTCCCCGGTCGGCCGGTCGAAGTCTGGGCGTTCGACGAACACCGTCTCGGACTGAAGCCGCTGCGCCGGCGAGTGTGGGCCAGGCGTGGCCAGCGTCCCATTGCCGTCAGCACGCACCGCTACAAATGGCTCTACCTCTATGCCTTCGTCCATCCTGCCAAGGGTGAGGTCGAATGGTGGGTCGCCAACGCGGTCAACGTCTCCCTCTTCCAGGACATCCTCGATGCCTTCGCCCGCGAGAGCGGCGCCGGGCCCAACAAGACCGTCGTCCTCCTGCTCGACAACGCCGGCTAGCACCACGCAAAGCGCCTGCGCATCCCAGAGGGTATCCGCCTGTGTTTCCTGCCGCCCTGTACCCCGGAACTGCAGCCCGCGGAACGCCTCTGGCCCCTGACCGACGAAGGCGTCGCCAACACACCGTTCGAAACCCTCGAAGACCTCACCGAGGTCCTCGACACGCGCTGCGCCGCCCTCTCCGATAACCCCGACATCATCCGCGCCAACACCACCTTCAATTGGTGGCCCAGCGAATGAATCATCCGGAATCCGTATCAGACATCCCTTGCCTCCGTCGACAAGGCCGTCGTCCCCAAAGATAATGCAGGGCAGAGAACCAGTTTTAACCCTCTGGGTTGACGATTCTTGGGGTAAAGTTCAATTTAAGCTAAAGGCCAACGCGTCGGGGGGCACCTTGAGTGTGAACTACCACAATCCTGATCAGTATATGGCATCGCTGCGCACGATCATTGCGTAGGGACGGAAACGGGTTGGCCTTCTAGTTGGAGCTGGAGCTCCGGCAGGGATAGCCCGTGCTGATGGCTCACGCCCTTTGATCCCGGCAGTCGCCGGCCTGACTGATCAGGTGCTCGCCGCGATCAAGCCGAAGTATGGCGCTCAAATTGCAGGACTGAAGACAAATATCGCCAAACACGACATCGAGATCCTGCTATCTCGCATCCGCTCGCTAAGCGGCGTTATCGGAACGACCAAAGTCCATGACTTGGATGGCGACGGCTACCGAACAATGGCGGAGGTAATTTGCGTCGAGGTCGGCAAGATCGTCCAAGTTCGCCTGCCGGCCGGGACAACGGCTTATGGAAATATGGTAAGCTGGATCACTGGCGCGCCACGAACACATGCTGTGGAGATCTTCACGACCAACTACGACCTTCTGTTTGAGGAAGCATTTGAGCGAATGCACGCACCCTGCTTTGATGGATTCACTGGCGCACGGGAGGCCTTCTTTATGTCTGTCCGGAAAGCCCTGAAAGACACCACATACGGCATGCCACTCGGGCATAGACATACAATATATTGCGGTCTTCGAGACTTTCCGGACGGGCTC
>JANQMX010000018.1 GCA_028279885.1 Rhodovibrionaceae bacterium
GGATCCCATCGCCGGCGCCTATGACCTGGAGGTGTCTTCGCCGGGCATCGACCGGCCGCTGACCCGCCTCAAGGACTTCGCGCGCCACAGCGGCTTCGAGGCGCGGGTCGAGCTGCGCCTCGGCCAGGACGGCCAGCGCCGCTTTCGCGGCCGCCTGCAAGGGCTGGACGGCGATACTATTTTGCTGCGCGACGGTGAGGGCCGCGACTGGCGCCTGCCTTTCGCCGACCTGGCGCGCGCCAAGTTGATCCTGACCGATGATCTTTTGGAGAGCCACGCAGCGGCGGCAAGCGAGCAAGCGCCCGCCGGCGAGGCTTAGGTGAACACGCAAAGAAGCGACTGGAACCATGGAAACGAGCACGCTTTTTAGGACTGAACTGCTGCAGGTGGCCGACGCGGTGGCCCGCGAGAAGAGCATCGAGGCCGCCGAGGTCATCGAAGCCATGGAGATGGCCATTCAGCGCGCCGGCCGGGCCAAGTACGGCCAAGAGCACGACATCCGCGCCACCATCGACCGCAAGACGGGCGAGATCACTCTGCGCCGCGTGCTGACCGTCGCCGACCCGGTCGAGGACGAGTTTACCGAGATCAGCCCGGCCGACGCCCGGGTGCAGAAGCCGGACGCGGCGATCGGCGACGAGCTGGTCGAGCCGCTGCCGCCCATCGACATGGGCCGCATCGCCGCCCAGTCGGCCAAGCAGGTTATCGTCCAGAAGGTGCGAGAAGCCGAGCGTAGCCGGCAGTACGACGAGTACAAGGACCGCATCGGCGAGATCGTCAACGGCATCGTCAAGCGCGTCGAGTTCGGCAACGTCACCGTCGACCTGGGCCGCGCCGAAGCCGTGCTGCGCCGCGACGAGTGCCTGCCGCGGGAAGCCCTGCGCAACGGCGACCGGGTGCGCGCCTACATCTACGACGTCCGCTCCGAGACGCGGGGGCCGCAGATCTTCCTGTCCCGCACCCATCCGCAGTTCATGGCCAAGCTCTTCGCCCAAGAGGTGCCGGAGATCTACGACGGCGTCATCGAGATCAAGGCCGTCGCCCGCGATCCCGGTTCCCGCGCCAAGATCGCCGTGGTCAGCCACGACAGCAGCATCGATCCCGTCGGCGCCTGCGTCGGCATGCGCGGCAGCCGCGTGCAGGCCGTGGTCTCCGAGCTGCAGGGCGAGAAGATCGACATCATTCCCTGGTCGTCCGAGCCGGTCACCTTCGTGGTCAACGC
The DNA here is from genome assembly GCA_028279885.1 of Rhodovibrionaceae bacterium. Taxonomy (GTDB): domain Bacteria; phylum Pseudomonadota; class Alphaproteobacteria; order Kiloniellales; family DSM-21159; genus JANQMX01. The sequence goes on from JANQMX010000018.1 coordinate 1,223, forward strand.
GCTCGCCCCGGCCGAAGTCAGCAAGGTGGTGCTGGACGAGGAACAGGGCCGCATCGAGGTGGTGGTGCCCGACGATCAGCTGTCGCTGGCCATCGGCCGGCGCGGCCAAAACGTGCGCCTGGCTTCCAACCTGACCGGCTGGCAGATCGACATCGTCACCGAGGACGAAGCCTCCCGCCGCCGGCAGGAGGAGTTCCAGCAGCGCTCGCAGATGTTCATCGAGGCTCTTGATGTCGACGACGTCATTGCGCACCTCTTGGTGGCTGAGGGATTCACCTCGATCGAGCAGGTCGCCTACGTGCCGGTGGAAGACCTTGTGGAGATCGAAGGCTTCGACGAGGACATCGCCGAAGAGCTGCGTGCAAGAGCGCGCAACTTCCTCACCGAACAGGACCGTGTTTTCGACGAGAAGCGGCGCGAGGCCGGTGTGAGCGACGAGGTCGCCGCCTTGTCCGGCCTGACGCCAGCGATGCTGGTGGCCTTGGGCGAGCAGGGCATCAAGACCCTCGACGACCTGGGCGACCTGGCCAGTGACGAGCTGATCGAAATGCTGGGAGAGCTGGCGCCCTCCGAGGACGAGATCAACGAGATCATCATGGCGGCGCGGGCCCATTGGTTCGACGATGAGCCCGAGCCGGCCGCGGACGCCGCCGAAGCCGAGGCAACAGCCGAGACGGCCGAGCAGGCGGACGCGGAGACCAATGCGGAGGATCCGAACGCCGGATGACAGCCTTGTCGGGACAGCCCACGGACAGAAAGCCGCCGGCGCAGGAGCCGGGTGGCCGGCCCAGCGGCCGGACGGGCGGCGCAGGGCACAAGGAAACGCGCCAGCGGCGCTGTGCCGTGACCCGCGTCCCGGGCACGCCCGACACGCTGCTGCGTTTCGCCATCGCCCCGGACGGGCGCATTCTGCCCGACTTGCAGGAGCGGCTGCCCGGCCGCGGCATCTGGCTGGTGGCGCGGCGCGAGGTGCTGGAAAAGGCGCTGGCCAAGAAGCTCTTTTCTCGCGCGGCCCAGGGCCCGGTGACGGCCCCGGCGGATCTCGCCAACCAGGTCTCGGCCGGCCTCAGGCAACGATGCTTGGAGCTTTTGTCCATGGCCCGACGCGGCGGCCACGCGGTTTGCGGTCAACACAAGGTTCGGGCCTTGCTGGAACGGGGCGAGGCGGCCATCCTAGTGCAGGCGCGTGACGCGGCAGATGGCGGTAAGCGACGGCTGGCAGCGCTCGGCAGTGGTCTGTGCGACGAGCTCTTGATCGACGAGAGCTTCACGGCGGAAGAGCTGGGTCGGCCTTTCGGGCGCGGCAGCTCTGTGCACGTGGCCGTTGCACGCAGTGGAATTGCCGTTAAGTTGCTGGGCGCTTTGCGCCGACTGAGAAGCTTTGAGGAACCCACCGCCCCTTCGGGTGGCCCACGCAAGCGCCGGAACCAGAACGGGCCGCAATCGCGCCCCGTGGCAGCCGGCAATGAATAGCGACGGTAATGACGACGACCAAGGACAAAGAAACGACCAGGAAGCCGCTGTCGCTCAACCGGCCCAAGAAGCTGGAGTTGAGCAAGACGGTCGAAGGCGGCCAGGTTCGGCAGAGCTTCAGTCATGGCCGCACCAAGACGGTGCAGGTCGAGGTCAAGCGCAAGCGCACCTATAAGGCAGGCGCCAGCGGCCGCTTGGCGGAGGTCAAGGAGAGCGACAAGCCGCTCACCGAACCGGAGGTCGCGCCGGAGGCTCCGCCGAGCCTCGACGCCAAGCACGACAACCTGACCAACGCCGAACGTGAGGCGCGCGCCCGCGCCATTGAGCGGGCCGAGGCCGAGCGCGAGACTCGCGAGCTGGAGCGCGAGGCCCACGAGAAGCGGCTGGCTGAAGAGGAAGCCGAGCGCCAGCAGCGCAAAGCCGAAGAGCAGCAGCGCCTGGCCGAGGAAGAGGAGCGCCGCAAGTCCATCGAAGCCGAGATGCGCCGGCGCGAGGACGAGGAGCGCGCCCGTATCGAGGCCGAGCAGGCCAAGGCCGCGGAAGAGACCCGCGCCAAGGCGCCCGACAGCGCCCGCGAAGCACCGGCCGCCCCGAGCGCCAAGGCCGCCGAGGAAGAGGCGCCCGAGCGCGGCAAGCGCAAGGGCGGCGATGCCAAGCCGGCCGGTCGCGGCAAGGGCGAACCGCGCCGCCGCGAAGGCAAGCTGACCATCTCCCGCGCTTTGCAGGATGACGAGGACGGCGGCATCCGCGCGCCCTCCGTCGCCGCGCTGAAGCGCAAGCGAGAACGCGAGAAGCAGCGAGCCCGCGAGGCGCTGCAGCAAGGAACCAAGGTTGTGCGTGACGTCGTCGTACCGGAGGCCATCACCGTCCAGGAGCTGGCCAACCGCATGGCCGAGCGCGGCGGCGAGGTGGTCAAGACCCTGATGAAACTCGGCGTCATGGCCACCATCAACCAGGTGATCGACGCCGACACCGCCGAGCTGGTGGTCGAGGAGTTCGGCCACCGCATCAAGCGCGTTTCCGAGCAGGACATCGAGATCGGCCTGAAGGGCGAGGACGACGACACGGCGGATATGCAGCCGCGGCCGCCGGTGGTCACCATCATGGGCCACGTCGATCACGGTAAGACCTCGCTGTTGGATGCCATCCGTGCCACCGACGTCGCGACGCACGAGGCGGGCGGCATCACCCAGCATATCGGCGCCTATCAGGTGCGCCTGAAGTCGGGCGACCGCATCACCTTCGTCGACACCCCGGGCCACGCCGCCTTCGGTGAGATGCGGGCGCGCGGCGCCAACGTCACCGACATCGTGGTGCTGGTGGTCGCCGCCGACGACAGCATCATGGCGCAGACCGAAGAAGCGATCAGCCACGCCAAGGCGGCCGAGGTGCCGATCATCGTGGCGATCAACAAGATCGATAAGCCCGACGCCAATCCCGACAAGGTCAAGACCGACCTGCTGCAGCACGAGCTGGTGCCGGAGGACATGGGCGGCGAGATCATCTGCGTGCCGGTCTCGGCGGTCACCGGCGAGGGGCTGGAGGCGCTGGAAGAAGCCATCCTGCTGCAGGCCGAGTTGCTCGAGCTCAAGGCCAATCCCAAGCGCCGCGCCGAAGGCACCACCATCGAGGCGAAGGTCGAGCAAGGCCGCGGCTCCGTCGCCACGGTGCTCATCCAGCGCGGCACCCTGCGGCTCGGCGACATCTTCGTCGCCGGCAGCTATTCGGGCCGCGTGCGCGCCCTGCTCAACGAGCGTGGCGAGAGCGTCAAGACGGCCGGCCCGGGCGAGCCCGTCGAGGTGCTCGGCCTGAGCGGCACGCCGGAGGCGGGCGATGAGCTGATCGTCGTGGAAGACGAGGCCCGCGCCCGCGAGGTCGCCGAGTTCCGCGCCGAGAAGCGCCGCCAGACCGACCTGGCCGCCTCGGGCCGCGGCACGCTCGAGCAGATGCTGAGCAAGATCAAGGAAGGCGAGGCCGTCTCCCTGCCCGTGGTCGTCAAGTCCGACGTGCACGGTTCGCTGGAGGCGATCAACGGCGCCCTGGAGAAGCTCGGCAACGACGAGGTCAACGTCCGGGTGCTGCACTCGGCCGTCGGCGGCGTGAACGAGTCCGACGTCACCTTGGCACGGGCGTCCGAAGCGCTGATCATCGCCTTCAACGTGCGCGCCAATGCTCAGGCCCGCGACCTGGCGCGGCGCGACGGCGTCGAGATCCGCTACTACTCGATCATCTACGAGGTGATCGACGAGGTGAAGTCGGCGCTCGAAGGCATGCTGTCGCCGGATCAGAACGAGGAGTTCCTGGGTTACGCCGAGATTCGCGAGGTCTTCAACATCACCAAGGTCGGCAAGGTGGCCGGCTGCATGGTGACGGAAGGCAAGGTCAAGCGCGGCGCCGGCGTGCGCCTGCTGCGCGACGACGTGGTGATCCATCAGGGCAAGCTGAAAACCCTGCGCCGCTTCAAGGACGAGGTCCGCGAGGTCCAGCAGGGCTACGAATGCGGCATGGCCTTCGAGAGCTACCAGGACATCCAGGTCGGCGACCGCATCGAATGCTACGAGGTGGTGGAGGTCGCGCGGCACCTATAGGGACGTCACACGCGTCCCTTCTGCCGCCGCCTTCTTGGAGGCCGTGAGCCATGAGTCGTAGCCATGGAAAAGCGCCCAGCCAGCGCCAGCTGAGGGTCGGCGAAGAGATTCGCCACAGCCTGGCGCGCATCCTGATGGAAGAAGAGCTGCATCAGCCGGAGCTGGCCGAGCTGACCATCACCGTGACCGAGGTGCGGATGAGCCCGGACCTGAAGAACGCCACCGTCTTCGTCACGCCGCTGGGCGGCAAGAGCATGGCGGCGGCGGTCGAGGGCCTGCGCAAGGCGACTCCCTTCCTGCGCCACGCCCTGGCCAGCGACCTCAACCTGCGCTTCACCCCGCGGCTTTCGTTTCAGCCCGACCGCTCCTTCGACGAGGCAGAGCGGGTCGATGCCCTGCTGCGCCGCGAGCGGGTGCGTCATGACATCGAGAGCGGCGCGGAAGACGACGCCGCGCAGGACGCCGCTTCTCAGGATGACGGGGAGGCGAGCCGTGGCGCGTAAGCGCAAAGGCCAAGCGATCAGCGGCTGGCTGATCGTCGACAAGCCGGCCGGCATGACCTCGACGGACGTGGTCAACCGCGCCCGCCGCATTCTCGATGCGCAGAAGGCGGGCCACGGCGGCACGCTCGACCCGCTGGCGACCGGCGTGCTGCCGCTTGCCTTCGGCGAGGCGACCAAGACCGTCTCCTATGTCATGGAGGGCGACAAGACCTATCGCTTCACCGTGCGCTGGGGTCAGGCGACCGACACCGACGACAGCGAAGGCAAGGTCGTCGCCGAGAACCCGAAGCGCCCGGAAAAGGCCGAGATCGAGGCGCTGCTGCCCCGCTTCGAGGGCGAGATCGAACAGGTGCCGCCGGCCTATTCAGCCATCAAGGTGGCCGGACAGCGGGCCTACGACCTGGCCCGGGAAGGCGAGGCCGTCGAGCTGAAGCCGCGGACGGTGTTCATCGAGTGGATGGAGCTGGTCGACCGCCCCGACGAGGACCACGCGGTCTTCGAAGTCGGCTGCGGCAAAGGCACCTACATGCGCAGCCTGGCGCGCGACATGGGCGAGGCCTTGGGCTGCCACGGCCACGTCTCGGCCCTGCGCCGCCTGGCCGTCGGCCCCTTTCGCGAAGAGGATGCGATTTCACTGGACTATCTGGAGGAGCTCGCGCAGAGTGCGCGCGCTGCGGAAGCCCTGCTTCCGGTGGAGACCGCGCTGGACGGCATCCCGGCGTTGGCCTTGACCGACATGGAAGCGAGCAAACTGCGAAGCGGCCAGGCCATTTCCATGCTGGCCCGCAACAACGCAGAGCGGATCCGCGGCTTCGAGAATGGGGATGTTCTCTGTGCCATGGCTGCGGGCAAGCTGGTTGCCATATCGCGGCTGGAGGCCGGAGAAATCCGCCCCGTTCGAGTTATCAACCTTTGAGATGCCGCGGAGATAAAGAAACATGTCCATTACCGCCGAGCGCAAGACAGAGCTCGTCAAGGAGTACGCCCGGTCCGAAGGGGACACGGGCTCCCCGGAGGTTCAGGTCGCCATTTTGACCGAGCGGATTCGCAACCTCACCGAGCACATGCGCGAGCACAAGCACGACTTCCACTCCCGCCGCGGCCTCTTGGTCATGGTGGGGCAGCGTCGTCGGCTGCTCGACTACCTGAAGAAGAAGGAACAGGGTCGCTACGACAGCCTGATCCAGCAGCTGGGGCTGCGCCGCTGATTTCCGGCGGACCGGCCCTGCGGCGCGAGACGCCGGTGGCGACGATGACTTGTCGCGCCGCCGGCCTTGTCTCCGCGCGGCTACCGATCACCTTCTTAGTATCTGCAGGCGCGTCCAAGAGCCGGGTCGCCCCTGTCATGAGCCGGGCCGACGGAAGAGGCACGCGTGCCGTGCTTCCTGCGTGGGTCCGGTCTGCCAATCGACGGCTCGTCCTAGAGAGAAAGTAGACCATGCTAAATCCTCAGAAAGTATCCATCGAGTGGGGCGGCCGCACGCTGACCCTGGAAACGGGCCGCATCGCGCGGCAGGCCGACGGGGCCGTGCTCGCCAGCTATGGCGAGACCATCGTGCTCTGCACCGCCGTGGGCGCCAAGAGCCCGCGGGAGGGCATCGACTTCTTCCCGCTCACCGTCAACTACCAGGAGAAGACCTTCGCCGCGGGCAAGATCCCCGGCGGCTTCTTCAAGCGCGAGGGGCGCCCGAGCGAGAAGGAGACCCTGGTCTCCCGCCTGATCGACCGCCCCATCCGGCCGCTGTTCCACAAGAGCTATCGCAACGAGACGCAGGTCGTCTGCACCGTGCTGAGCCACGACATGGAGAACGATCCCGACATCGTCGCCATGGTCGGCGCCTCGGCCGCCCTGACCCTCTCCGGCCTGCCCTTCCTCGGCCCCATCGGCGCCGCTCGGGTCGGCTACAAGAACGACCAGTACATCCTCAATCCGACCGCCGATCAGATGCAGGACACCGACCTGGACCTGGTCGTGGCCGGCACCCACGAAGGCGTCCTGATGGTCGAGTCGGAGGCCCAGCAGCTGCCCGAGCAGGTCATGCTCGGCGCCGTCACCTTCGGCCATGAGCAGATGCAGCCGGTGCTCAACGCCATAATCGATCTGGCCGAGAAGGCCGCCAAAGAGCCGCGCGACGTCGCAGAAGACCCGCCGGCCAAGCAGGCGCTCTACGACGAGCTCAAGGCTGCTTTCGGCGCGCAGCTCTCCGCCGCTTACGGCCATGCCGACAAGATGGAGCGTCACGACGCCATCGACGTGGTCAAGACCGCCGCCCTGGAGAGCCTGGGCGAGGACGAGGAGAAGCTCGCCCTCTTCGGCAAGGTCTTCAAGTCGCTGGAGAGCGACATCGTCCGCGGCGACATCCTCAAGACCGGCCAGCGCATCGACGGGCGCGACACCAAGACGGTGCGGCCCATCGTCAGCGAGGTCGGCATCTTGCCGCGCAGCCACGGCTCCTCCCTGTTCACCCGCGGCGAAACCCAGGCGCTGGTCACCGCGACCCTGGGCACCGGCCAGGACGAGCAGATCATCGACGCCCTGGAAGGCGAGTACCGCGAGGGCTTCCTGCTGCACTACAACTTCCCGCCCTACTCGGTCGGCGAAGCGGGCCGCATGGGCTCGCCGGGCCGCCGCGAAATCGGTCACGGCAAGCTGGCCTGGCGCGCCATTCGGCCGCTGATGCCGAGCAAGGAGACCTTCCCCTACACCATCCGCATTGTCTCCGAGATCACCGAGTCCAACGGTTCCTCCTCCATGGCCACGGTCTGCGGCACCTCGCTGGCGCTGATGGATGCCGGCGTGCCCCTGCCGCACCCGGTGGCCGGCATCGCCATGGGCCTGATCAAGGAGAACGACGACTTCGCCGTTCTCTCCGACATCCTGGGCGACGAGGACCATCTCGGCGACATGGACTTCAAGGTGGCCGGCACCGAGAACGGCATCACCTCGCTGCAGATGGACATCAAGATCACCTCGATCACCAAGGAGATCATGGCGATCGCCCTCGACCAGGCGCGCGACGGCCGCCTGCACATCCTGGGTGAGATGGCCAAGGCCATCGACCACGCCCGCGAAGACGTCTCCGACCATGCGCCGCGCATCACCTCCTTCCAGATCAACAAGGAGAAGATCCGCGAAGTCATCGGCACCGGCGGCAAGGTGATCCGCGAGATCGTCGAGACCACCGGCGCCAAGATCGACATCGAGGACGACGGCACGGTGACCGTCGCTTCGGTCGATTCCGAGGCCATGCAGAAGGCGATCGACTGGATCCAGTCCATCGTCGCCGAGCCGGAGCCCGGCAAGATCTACAACGGCAAGGTCGTGAAGGTGGTCGACTTCGGCGCCTTCGTGAACTTCCTGGGCACCCGCGACGGCCTCGTCCACATCAGCCAGCTGGCCCCCCAGCGGGTCGCCAAGGTGACCGATGTGGTCAACGAAGGCGACATGGTCTGGGTCAAGTGCCTGGGCATGGACGACCGCGGCAAGGTCAAGCTCTCCATGAAGGTCGTCGACCAAGAGACCGGCGAAGAGCTCGAGGTCCGCGAAGCCTCTTGATCTATGCGCGGTCCCGGGCTCGCCTAAGGGCCGGGGTGACAGTCTGCGGTACGGCGCCGTCCGTGCGCCAATACCTCCCCCTCGTCACCCCGGAGGAGCCTCGCCAGAGGCGACATCCGGGGTCCATGCCTAAGCTTGGCGCGGGCTGCGAAATGGACCCCGGCTCGCGGGCTTCGCCCTTGGCCGGGGTGACAGCTTATGGTGTAGCACCGACCCTAGCTTCGCCGGCGCGAGAGGCGTCCAATCTAAGAAACAGGCGGCCAGCAGAGATGCGGCCGCCCTTTCTCTTGCCGGTCGGTTGAGAGCGAAACGATGAAGCTGCCAAAGATCGTCGGGCATCGGGGGGCCGCGACCCACGCGCCGGAGAACACCCTGGCCGGCCTGCGCCAGGCCGCCGCCTTCGGTGCCGCCTGGGTCGAGTTCGACGTCATGCTGAGCCGGGACGGGGTGCCCCTGCTGCACCACGACAAGAGCCTAGCGCGCACCACCGGCGACCCGCGTCTGGTGACCGAAACAAACTTCGCCGATCTCAAGACCCTGGATGCCGGCGCCTGGTTCGATCCTCGCTTCGCCGGCGAGCGAATTCCCACCTTCGCCGAGGCCATTGCGGTCCTGGCTGAGCTCGGCCTCGGCGCCAACGTCGAGATCAAGCCGGCGCCGGAGCGGGAAAGCGAGACCGCCGAAGCGGTCGTCGCGGAGCTGCGGAAAAGCTGGCCGGCGACTCTGCCACCACCCCTGCTCAGCAGCTTCGAAGACAGTTGCATCGAGGTCGCGCTGACGCGCGCGCCGGAGCTGCCGCGCGGCCATCTCTATGAGGCGATCCCCGCGAACTGGCAGGACAGCGTCGCCCGCCTGGACTGCCGCAGCGTCCATGGACGGGAGTATCTTCTGGACCAGGAGATCGTGGCGCAGATCCGGAATGCCGGCTATCGCGTGGTCACCTATACCGTCAATGACCCGGCGCGCGCGGTCCTGCTGGATAGCTGGGGCGTCGATACCATCATAACCGACGACATTCCGGCCATCACGGCGGCCTTGGCCAAAGCCGACGCGGTCTAGCCGCCCTCGTTGGCCTTCATGCGGGCGGGGTGGGGGATGCCGATGGCGTTGTAGCCGCAGTCGACATGCTGCACCTCTCCCGTCACACCCGCCGAGAGGTCTGAGAGGAAGTAGAGACCGGCGCGGCCGACCTCTTCCAGGGCGACAGGACGCTTGAGCGGCGCGTGATCGCGGGTCCAGCCATAGACGAAGCGCGCATCGGAGATGGCCGAGCCGGCGAGGGTGCGCATGGGCCCGGCGGAGATCGCGTTGACCCGGATGTTCATCGGCCCGAGGTCGACGGCGAGATAGCGCACCGAGGCCTCCAGCGCCGCCTTGGCGATGCCCATGACATTGTAGTTCGGGGTGACCCGCTCGGCGCCGAGATAGCTGAGGGTCAGGAGCGAGCCGCCGCCGTTCATCAGGCCCATGGCGTGGCGGGAGACGCTGGTGAAGGAGTAGCAGGAGACATCGAGGGTGCGGGCGAAGTTCTCCCGCGTCGTGTCGATGTACTGGCCGCGCAGCTCCTGCTTGTCGGAATAGGCGATGGCGTGGACCACGAAGTCGAGGCTCTGCCAGGCCGACTCGAGCTCCCCGAAGGTCCGGTCGAGGTCTTCTTCCGAGCTGACGTCGCAGGGCAGCACCAGGTTGGAGCCCACCGAGTCGGCCAAGGGCCGCACCCGCTTGCCGAAGGCCTCGTCCTGATAGGTGAAGGCCAGCGAGGCGCCGTGACTGTGCAGCTCGCGGGCGATGCCCCAAGCGATCGAATGGTCGTTCGCGACCCCCATGATCAGGCCGCGCTTACCCTCCATCAAAGCCATCTCGATCGTGCCCCTATCAAGCCTCGAGCCGCTTGAAAGCGAGCGATGCGTTAGTGCCGCCGAACCCGAAGGAATTGGAAAGAACGCAGTTGAGCTCGACCTCTTGGGCCTGGCCGGAGACGATCGGCATGCCCTCGGCCTCGGGATCGGGAGTCTCCAGGTTGAGCGAGGGCGAGATGAAGCCGTTCTCCATCATCAGCAGCGAATAGATCGCCTCGGTGGCGCCGGCCGCGCCCTGGGCATGTCCGGTCATCGACTTGGTCGAGTTGATGCGCGGCAGGTCGGCGCCGAAGACCTCCTTGATCGCCCGCAGCTCCGGCCCGTCGCCCACCTGGGTGGAGGTGCCGTGGGTGTTGATGTAGTCGACCCGGGTGTTGCCCATGGTGGAGAGCGCCTGGCGCATGCAGCGCACTGCGCCCTCACCGGAGGGCGCCACCATGTCGGCGCCGTCGGAGGTGGCGCCGTAGCCGACCAGCTCGCCATAGATCTTGGCGCCGCGCGCCTTGGCGTGGGCCAGCTCCTCCAACACAACCACGCCGCCGCCGCCCGAAATGACGAAGCCGTCGCGGCCGGTGTCGAAGGGCCGCGAGGCCGCCTCGGGGCGGTCGTTGTAGCCGGAGGACATGGCGCCCATGGCGTCGAACAGCATGGAGAGGGTCCAGTGCAGCTCCTCGCCGCCGCCGGCGAAGACCACGTCCTGCTTGCCCCATTGGATGAGCTCGGCGCCGTTGCCGATGCAGTGCGCCGAGGTCGAGCAGGCCGAGGAGATGGAGTAGCTCGGCCCCTTGATCTTGAAGGCGGTCGAAAGGTTGGCCGAGTTGGTCGAGGACATGCAGCGCGGCACCATGTAGGGGCCCATGCGCTTGACGCCCTTCTCCCGCGCGATGTCGGCCGCGGCGACCTGGTTCTGGGTCGAGGGCCCGCCGGAGCCCATGATGAGGCCGGTGCGCTCGTGGCTCACCTCGCCCTCGGTCAGCCCGGCGTCGGCGATCGCCTCTTGCATGGCAATGTAGTTGTAGGCGGCGCCATCGCCCATGAAGCGCAGCAGCCGGCGATCGATGTGATCGGACAGATCGATGTCGAGATTGCCTTTGACCTGGCTGCGAAAGCCGTGCTCGGCATAGTCCTCGGCGAAGACGATGCCCGAGCGGCCGCCACGCAGGGAGCCGGTCACTTCGGCGGCGTTGTTTCCGATGCTCGACACGATGCCGACGCCCGTGACCACGACACGACGCAGCGTCATCCCGCTGTCCTTCCATTGCTGAGTTCAGGCGATGAAGAGCCCGACCTTGAGATCCTTCGCCTCATAGATCCGCTCCCCATCAGCCTTGAGGATCCCGTCGGCGATCCCGAGGACCAGCTTGCCGAGGCGAAGCCGCTTGATATCCAACCGATAGGTCACCTTGCGCACCGCAGGCGTGACCATCTTGGTGAACTTCACCTCACCGACGCCCAGCGCGCGGCCTCTGCCGGGCGCCCCGGTGCGCCCGAGAAAAAAGCCGAGCAGCTGCCAGAGCGCGTCGAGCCCGAGGCAGCCCGGCATCACCGGGTCGCCCTTGAAGTGGACCGGAAAGAACCAGAGGTCCGGCTTGATGTCGAGTTCCGCCTCGATCTGCCCCTTGCCGAAGACTCCGCCACTATCGCTGATCACCGTGATGCGGTCGAACATCAACATGGGCGGCAACGGGAGTTGCGCATTGCCAGGCCCGAACAGCTCGCCACGCGCGCAGCGCAGCAGCTCCTCGTAGCTATAGCTCGACTTCTTCTCAGCCACGATCGACGTCATACTCTTTACTTTGTCCTCGCGGCCATCTTTCGCCAGCCCGGGCCGCACTGGGCGGGAATATAACACCAGCCGGGCGTCGATGAGCAAGGGGGCTGCATACCGGCAAGCTCGGCCATCCCTACGGCGAAGCGTCGCGGCGAGCCGCCACCGCTCGCCTTGGCCGAGAGCGCCACTGCGGAGCCCTTGCCGGCATTTTGATTAATTCGAAGTAGCACCATAACGCTTTCGAAACTCTTTCAATCCTGGAACAAAGCACCTATATTGGCGAGCATGGCAGAGCGAAAGTACAGAGAGCTCATCGAGCAGCTCAAGACAGCTGGACTCCGACCGACCCGTCAGCGTCTCGCTTTGGGCCGCCTGTTGTATGGCGAGAATGGCGACATGGAAAGGCATGTTACCGCCGAGCAGCTGCATGCCGAAGCCATGTCGGCCGGCGTGCGCGTGTCGCTGGCAACCGTCTACAACACGCTGCACCAGTTCACCGAAGCCAAGCTGCTACGCGAGGTCGTGGTCGAGCCGGGGCGCTCCTATTTCGACACCAATGTCGACGACCACCACCACTTCTATTTCGAGCAGAGCGGGCGGCTGCAGGACATTCCGAGCGAAGAGCTGGAGCTCAAGTCCATGCCGGAACCGCCGGCCGGCGGCCGTATTCGCCGCGTCGACGTGATCCTGCGGGTCGACGAAGAGGGCTAAACCGCCTGTTGAGTCGGTTTATCTGTCGTCGAGTTTTAAAACTGGAATTAGAGAAATTCTAGGCCATTGACGCCGGCTGTCGCGCGTCTAGTATCCGTGTCTCACGCGGTTGTGACCTTCAAATAAAAGGCAAAAAGGCGCTTCCGCGCGTCGTGTTCCGTCAGGACAGGCCAGCCCTCGCGACTGGCCTGTTGTGATGAGAACGCGAAGACCACACGAGGAGAGAAAGGAAAACCACATGTCGCTCAAGGGCACCAAGACCGAAGACAATCTGAAGGCAGCCTTCTCCGGCGAGAGCCAGGCCAATCGCCGCTACCTCTATTTCGCCCAGAAGGCGGACGTCGAGGGCTACAACGACGTCGCCGCCGTGTTCCGCTCCACCGCCGAGGGCGAGACGGGCCACGCGCACGGCCATCTGCAGTTCCTCGAAGAGGTCGGCGACCCGGCCACCGGCGAGCCGATCGGCGACACCGAGCTGAACCTCAAGGCGGCCATTGCCGGCGAGACCCACGAGTACACCGACATGTACCCGGGCATGGCCCGCACGGCCCGCGACGAAGGCTTCGACGAGATCGCCGACTGGTTCGAGACCCTGGCCAAGGCCGAGAAGAGCCACGCCGGCCGCTTCCAGAAGGCGCTCGAGACGCTCGACGGCTAAGGTCGGCGCGGTCCCAAGCACTCATCGAGCAGCTTGACGGCGGAGCCTTTGCGGGCTCCGCCCGCTGCCTTGCTGTGGGCGCTCGGTGTACGGCAGGCGTCGTGCACGGGCCGGCGCTCTTTTCATAACCCGCCTCTTTCAGGAAAACCGACGATGCGCGAAGGCAGCCTCGACGCCCCGACGCGGCATGCACTCGATTGGACCGACCCGGACTTCACCGACTGGGACAAGATCAACGCCGAGGCCGAGCGGATTTTTGACATCTGCCACGGCTGCCGCCGCTGCTTCAATCTCTGCGACTCCTTCCCGCGGCTCTTCGACCTGGTCGACGACTCGCCGAGCGGCGAGCTCGATAGCGTCGACAAGGCCGACTACAAGAAGGTGGTCGACGCCTGCACCCTCTGCGACATGTGCTTCATGCAGATGTGCCCTTACGTGCCGCCGCACGAGTTCGACCTCGACTTCCCTCATCTGATGCTGCGCTATCGCGCGGCCGAGTTGCGCGACAAGCAGAACGACCGGGCGGCCGCGCAGCTCACCGAGATCGACCGCAACGGCAAGCTGACCAGCCTGATGCCGGGCGTCGCCAACTGGGGCAGCGCCACCGGCAACCGCCTGACCCGGCCGCTGCTGGAAAAGACGGTGCACATCCACCGGGAGGCGGCGCTGCCGCGTTGCGAAGGCAGCGGCCTGGCCAAGGCTTTGGAGAAGACGCCGCCGTCCCGCAATGCCGAGGCACCGGCCAAGGCCCGCAAGGCAGCGGTCTATGCCACCTGCTTCGTCAATTACAACGACCACGCCCCCGGCGAGGCGGCACTCAAGGTGCTGGCCAAGAACGGCGTCGAGACCAAGATCGTCTATCCCCAGTGCTGCGGCATGCCGCAGCTCGAGCAGGGCAACTTCGCCCGGGTGGCCGACAGCGCCCGCAAGGTCGCCGCCGAGATGGTACCGCTGATCGAGGAGGGTTACGACATCGTCGCGCTGACGCCCTCCTGCGCCCTGATGCTGAAGTTCGAGTGGCCGCTGATCGTGCCGGACGACGAGAACGTCAAGAAACTCAGCCAGGCGACCTTCGACATCACCGAATACGTGGTCGACATTGCCAAGCGCGAGGGCCTGGCCGAGGGCCTGCAGCCGCTCGACGGCGGCGTCGCCGTGCACGTGGCCTGCCACTCCCGGGCGCAGAACATGGGGGTGAAAGCGCGCGAGCTGCTCAAGCTCATCCCCGAGGCCGACCTCAAGGTGCTGCCGCGCTGCTCCGGCCACGGCGGCAGCTGGGGCGTGCTGAAGGACAACTTCGAGGTGGCGCTGAAGGTCGGCAAGCCCTTGGCGCGCGACGCCCTCAAGGCCGAGAAGCGCTATCTCGTCTCCGAATGTCCGCTGGCCGGCAAGCACATCCTTCAAGGCATGCAGCGCCTGGCCGGCGACAAGCCCGACGGGCCGCAGCCCAAGGCCGAGCGGGCGCAGCACCCGATCGAGCTCTTCGCCCAGGCCTACGGCCTGTAACCGTTTTCTTTTCGACCTGACCGCAGGGAGTTAGCACCGTGACCGCGACCGACGTCCTGACCAGCAAGCGAGAGATCACCCGCGCCGACATCCTTCCGATGGAAGAGTACGGCGCCAAGCGCAAGGACCTGCGCAAGGCCCTGGTGGCGAAGAAGCGCCACCGCCGCATCGAGGTCGGCCCGGTCTGCACTTTCTATTTCGAGAACTACGAGTCCATGTGGGCCCAGGTGCACGAGATGCTGTTCATCGAAAAGGGCGGCGAGGCGCAGATCGCCGACGAACTTTCCGCCTACAACCCGCTCATCCCGCAAGGCCGCGAGCTGGTCGCCACGGTGATGTTCGAGATCGACGAGGAGGCACGGCGCCGCGATTTTCTCTCCAAGCTTGGCGGCATCGAGGAAAGCGCCTTCATCGAGATCGACGGCAGCACGGCCACAGGCGTGCCGGAAGAGGACGTGGACCGCACCACGGCGGACGGCAAAGCCTCCTCGGTGCAGTTCATCCACTTCCCGCTGAGCGAAGAGCAGGCCGCCAAGGTCAAGATCCCCGGCACCCGCATCGTCGTCGGCTTCTCTCACCCCAACTACAGCCACATGGTGGTGCTGCCCGAAGCCATGCGCGAAGCCCTGGCCGGCGATCTCGCCTGACGTCGTCGTCAATCGACGAACGCCTATCGACGAGTCCAAAGACGGCGTAGGCGACAGCCGCCTAACGCTCGCCCTCTTCGGCCTCGGTTCGAATCAGCGTCCGCGCAGGCTGAGACATGGATTGCGTGCGGCTCAAGGACACCGAGACAGCCGTGGCGGTTGTTCTACGCGCCTCTCGCCTCGGCGAAGCCTCCGACAGTGCCGGGATGGGCGCGGCGCAGCAGGGCCACGCCGCCCAGGCCGACGAGCAGTAGCAGCAGCGTCGGCGGCAGCTGCAGAGCGGTCACCTGAGTCCAGTTGGCAGGGTCGGTGTTCCCCTGCACATCCGGGAGGAAGAGCTGAAAGCGTGAATTGGAAATCGAGTTGTCGAAGACCACCCCGTTGGCGCCATTGATGAACCAATCCAGACCGCCAACGAAGGGAACGCTCGCAAGAAAGTCCGCCGTGACGATCCGATCCGCCCAGTTGTCCATCACGGACGTCAGGTTGCCCGCGGCGTCCGTGGCGAAGTTGCCGGAGCTGGAAATCAAACCACCGTCAAACGGGCTGAAGAAGCTGATCGTGGCCGCGCCGTTGTTGATGTCGAAGGTCACGGACTGCAGGTGGGCCGCCGTCCAAACCTGATTGACGATACTCGCCCCGCCGTTGTCGAGGGTCACCGTGATGCTGGCGGGATCGCCTGTCGAGGCGGGTAACCCATACGAGCTGCGGTCGACCGTGGACTCGAAGCGGTAGGAGAAGGGAACGGCAGAGGCGCTCGTGCCCATCACCATAAGCGCCAGTCCGACAGACAGCGCCGACAGAACTGCTTTCATGACGACCTCCCCAAATTCCGTTGCCCCAAAGCACTGAGACGTGCCGCACCACAATCCCCCACGCGTTACAGGGAATACTAGTTATATATTTCTTTGAGGCTACGCGTTGTCGGAGCCGTTGTCCACCGGGAAACCGCTTCGTGTCGCGACGCACCACAATCTGTCACCCCGGCCCTTAGGCGAGCCCAGGACTGTTTACAGTCCTGGCGTGCGAGCCTTGGCAGCCGGGGTCCAGCCACAAGCTCATACAGTGCCTACCGCTGGATACTCGGGTCTCGCCGCCCTGCGGCTCGCCCAAGTATGACATCCTGAGAGAGGCTTCAGCCCGCAGGTGAGTCTCGCCGCTACGCAGCTCACCAGAGGGTGATGTTGGTGCTTTTCTAAGCCCCTCTCGCCTCGGCGAAGCCTCTGGCAGTGCCGGGCCTGCGCAGCGCAGCAGGGCCAGGCCGCCCAGTCCGACGAGCAGCAGCAGCGTCGGCGGCAGCGGTAGAGCGGTGACGGTCAACCCGCGACTAGTTGGCAGGGATGGTGGAGGCGCTTGTGCTCATCACCATGAGCGCCAATCCGACCGACAGCGCTGAAAGAACTGCTTTCACAATAACCTCCCCAAATTCAGCTGCCCCAGAGCACGGAGCCGTGCCACACGGCAATTCCTCACATTTTGCAAAGCCCGCTTGTTGTACATTTCTTGGGCGGCCCGCGTTATCTGAGCTGTTGTCCAGCGGGAAGCCGCTTCGTGTCGCGGCGCATCGAGGAAAGCTAGACGGCTGGCGAATCGAGGGCGCTCACCCATAGCCTAGGTAAGGGCAAAGGAACGCCATCGAGGGACGAAGGATGAAAGCGCTCGTTGTCGGCGGAACGGGTTTTCTCGGCGGCGCCATCGTCGAGGCGGCCGTGGCGGCCGGTTGCGAGGTCGCCGTGCTGTCGCGCGGACAGACCGCACGAACCTTGCCCCAGAGCGTCCAGGTGCTGCAGGGCGATCGGCATGGCGACCTGGCGGTCCTGGCGGGCGAGCGCTTCGACCTCGTCTTTGACACCTGCGGCTACACGCCCGAGGCCGTCGAACGGCTCCTGCAAGTCGTCGGCCCCAGTCTGCGGCGCTACCTCTTCGTCTCCAGCGTCTCGGTCTATGGCGACTATTCGAAGCCGCAGCTCTCAGAGACGGACCCGGTGCCCACGGCCGGTGAAGCGGACTACGAGCTCGTGCGCGGTCTGCCGGCAGAGCGACGTTCGGACGCTTTCGCCTATGGTCCGTCCTACGGCCCCCTCAAGCGGGCCTGCGAGGTGGTCGCGCAAGACAGGCTCGGCGAGCGGGCCATCCTTCTGCGCTCGGGCCTGCTGGTCGGCGCAGGCGACACTTCGGACCGTCTGACCTGGTGGGTGCGGCGCATCGATCAGGGCGGCCGGGTGCCGGTGCCGGCAGAGAGAGACAGCTTCTTTCAGATGATCGACGTGCGCGACGCCGCCGCCTTCGCGGTGCGCGCGGCATTGGACGAGCGGAGCAGGATCTACAACATGACCAGCCGGGACATGCCCCTCTCGGCGCTGCTCGACGCCATCGTCGCGGTAACCGGCGCCGAAGCCGAGTTGGTCTGGCTGCCGGCGGAAAAGCTGCAGGCAGCCGGCATCGAGCCCTGGAACGAGCTGCCGCTCATCGCGCCGAGCGACGCCAGATGGCGCTGCTTCCTCCAGATCGACACCGAGAAGGCCCATCGCCACGGCTTGAGCTGCCGGCCGATCGCCGAGACCCTGACGGATCTCCTGCGCTGGGACCGCACGCAGCGCGACCGCCCCTTGAGCTGCGGGATTTCCCCTGCGCAGGAGCAGGCGCTTCTGGCGTAAGAAATTTCTCGATTGTCATCCTCGGGCAAGCCTCGAAGAGGCGCGACCCGAGGATCCACTCATCAGTCCGCGCCAAACCTCGCCATGGACCCCGGATGTCGCCTCTGACGAGGCTCCTCCGGGGTGACGAAAGGAGGAAAAGTCGCACCGCGCGGACCGCAACGTACCGTCGCGCTTCTCGGTTGGGCACAGGCGTCAGATCTTCGGCGCGTGCGAGATAAACGGGGAATGCTCCGGCGCATCCGCGTGCAACCGCCCGGAAGGCTCGAAGTCGCCATCGCTGTTGTAGGAAATGGACGACCGCGTCTCGACGGTCTGAAGCGTTGCGCGCCAGCGCTCGGTCAGCGCGTCCAAGGCTGGCAGCCGGCCCTCGCTATCCTCTCGATGGATGGCGCTGCCGATGCCATGTAGGAGCTCCGGCTGCAGGACCTCAAAGCCGACATAGCGAAAGGAGTAGAGGACCGGCCAGAGGTGCATGCGCGTGTCGCCTTCCTGCCCGCTATGGGAGCAGGCGTCGGCCGAGGCGCCCGTCGTCACGCAGGCCATCGCCTTCTTGCCGCGGAAGAAGCCCGTGTCGTGCCGCATGGTGCTGCGATAGACCGCGCCGTAAAGGAACACGCGGTCCATCCAGCCTTTCAGGATGGCCGGCATGCCGAACCACCACAGCGGAAAGTGAACGATCAAGAGGTCGGACTGCGAGAGCTTTTCCACCTCCGCGGCCACATCGCCGGGGGTCGTCCCCTGCTCGGCATGAAAGCGCTGCTCGGTCTCGACGCGGAAGGCGTCCGGGTCCGCCCGGGTCGCATAATGCTCCGGACGGTCGCAGGGATCGAAGCCCATGGCATAGAGGTCCGACAGCGTCGTCGCCCAGCCACGCTCGGACAGCGCCGCTTCGGACATTCGGGCCAATCTTCCATTGAGCGATTGTCCCTCCGGATGGGCGAGAACGATATGGGCACGCATGCGTCGTCACTCCGTTGGGCCAGCAGATGGCTCTTGCCATTGCTGCAATTGAATAGCGGAGGCCGACCGGCGACCATCGAGGCGGACGCTAGACAGAGCGGTGCATCAAAGAAAACGAGGAAATGTCATAGGCTGCATGAAGAAAATCGAACGACCCCTGTTGAACTGCGCGCTGCCGCGACGCTTCGGGACCCTTGCCGAGAGTGGAAACCTGAGCCTTGCCGCCGGGCGTGTCCACCGGCTCGGAGGTGCGCCGCACGAGGGCTTTTTAGGGCGCGCCGGCGCCATCGAGGACTGGCGTCTCCTTGCGGAGGCGCGCCGAGCTGTTCCGTCCCACTCCCCCACCCCTGCTGCGCACCTCGCTCCGCGAGCCCACGGAATTGTGGACAGTGGGGCGGCCGGGTGGGGGAGTGGGAGGTTCAGACCGGATAGATAAGTGACACTGTAGACCGGATACATGGGTGACAGCTCTAGAAGTCGGCCAGGAGGTGGCCGATGCCCTGGAGAGAGAGCT
>JANQMX010000074.1 GCA_028279885.1 Rhodovibrionaceae bacterium
GATCGTCGAGCCCAAAGTGCCAACACCGGCGCCGAGCATGATGATGGCAACCCCAGTCGCTGCATCGTAGCGGGCGGCGATCATCACCGGGATGATCAGCGTGTAGAAGGCCAAGGACTCCTCGGCCATGCCGTAGACCGTGCCGCCGGCGGCGAAGAGCACCATCAGGATGGGAATCATCCACTTCTCGCGCCCCTTGAGGCCCGTCATGGCACGCTCAATACCGGCGTCGATGGCGCCGGTCCTGGTGACGATGCCGAGAAAGCCGCCGATGACCAGAACGAAGAGCGCCACGTCGATGGCGCTCGCCTCATAGGTGCCCGGATCGTAGAAGCCGGCAATGGGCGCCAGCACCACGTCGAAGAAGCCTTGAGGGTTGGGCTCGACCTCCTTGTAGGTGCCGGGAACCGGTACATCCCGCCCGAGGGCCTCGTTGAAAACGCGGTCGTACTCGCCGGCGGGCACGAACCAGGTGGCAATGGCGACCAGGATGATCAGGCCGAAGAGGATTGTGTAGGCACTGGGAAACCGAAGCTTCATGACGCCGCCGCTCCTCCCTGCATCGTCTAGCTCTCACAAAAAGCACGTCAAAAACACGTACTAAAAGTAAGTATTAATCTAGACACAGCGATTTTCTAAAGCAACACCAATCACTTATCCCGCTTCACGCAGCTCCGTACAATCGAGCGTATGCTCGGCAATCATGCGTTCCTCATCGGTTGGAATCACCAACACCAGCGGCCGGCTGTCGCCTCGGCTGATGCGCGTGGCGCCTTCCGCATTGGCCGCCTCATCGAGGGTGATGCCGAGCCAGGCCATGCGTTCGCAGATGCTCTCGCGGATCTCGGGGGCGTTCTCGCCGATGCCGGCGGTGAAGACGATGGCATCCAGGCCGCCGAGCACCGAAGCCAGCGCCCCCATCTCCTTGGCCGTGCGGTAGGCAAAGTAGTCGAGCGCGAGCTTGGCACCGGGCGCCTCGCTGGCGAGCAGGTCGCGCACGTCGTTGCTCACGCCGGAGAGGCCCTTGAGGCCGCTGCCGTGGTACAGCAGATGCTCGAGCTCCGCGGCGTCCATGCCCTTGTGGCCAATCAGGTAGAGCACCACACCGGAATCGAGCGCGCCCGGCCGCGTGCCCATGGGCAGGCCGTCCAGCGCGGTGAAACCCATGGTGCTGTCGAGACTGCGCCCGGCCTTGAGCGCACAGAGCGAGGCACCGCTGCCCAGATGGGCGACGATGACCCGACCGTCCGCCACCTCCGGCGCCACCTGCGGCAGCGCCTGCGCGATGTACTCGTAGGACAGGCCATGAAAGCCGTAGCGCCGCACGCCTTCCTGATAGAGCGCCTCGGGAATGGCGAAGCGGTCGGCGAGTTCCCCATGACCGCGGTGAAAGGCCGTGTCGAAGCAGGCCACTTGCGGCATCCCCGGCCAACGCTCTCGGATAGCCTTGATGGGGGCGAGATTGTTGGGCTGATGCAACGGCGCCAACGGCACGTAGTTTTCCAGCTCGGAAAGAACGGCATCGTCGACGAGCACCGGCGTATCGAAGCTGGGTCCGCCGTGCACGACTCGGTGGCCCACCGCGATTGGTCGGGCTCCCGCCAGGCGCTCTTCCAGCCAGCGGTTCAGGATGGCCATGGCACTGGGCACGTCGGCGACCTCATCCGGCGCGTAGGACTGCTCGATCAGCAATGCGCCATCGGCATCCTTGGCCGTGAAATGCGGCTGGGCGCCGATGCCCTCGATCTGCCCTTTCAGGCGACGTTGCAGCTCCCTCCCCTCCACGGCAAAGAGCTGGAACTTGATGCTGGAGGACCCGGCGTTGAGAACCAGGATGCTGTCGGTCATGGCGCGGGCGCTCTCTTCCTCTCTTGGCCGGCGAGCCTAGTGCCCCGTCCTCCGGCGCACCAGTCTCGGGGGATTAAGAATTCATGTCGCCAATGGGGTTGGCCTATCAGGAAACTGAGGCTGGCGCAGCCTCTTCGTTCGTCGGTTTCGAAAAGGCCACCACACCGCTCTCTGACCGTTGGTCATCGCCGTCATCGGCGTTATCATGGTAGCTTGTTGCGTACTGCCGTTCCGCCAGGGCATCGTCGGCGCGCTGCAGGCACGGCTGGGCGGCCGCCCGAGCCGATTTAGAAGGACTGGACCATTATGAGCACAGGCTCCCCCTATGAGAGCGGCCTGGACCGCAACGATGCCAACTTCGTACCACTCTCGCCGCTGTCTTTTCTCAGGCGCACGGCGACGGTCTATCCCGAGCGGACGGCGATCGTTCACGGCGACATTCGGCGCAGCTGGGCCGAAACCTACGCGCGCTGCCGCCGCCTGGCCTCGGCGCTCGCCAAGCGTGGCATCGGGCTCGGGGATACGGTCTCCATCATGGCGCCCAATATCCCGGCGTTCGTCGAGGCCTCCTTCGGCGTGCCGCTGTCCGGCGCCGTGCTCAACTCGCTCAACATCCGGCTGGACCCGGAGGCCATCGCCTTCATCCTGCAGCATGGCGAAGCCAAGGTGCTGCTGACCGACCGGGAGTTCTCCGGCGTGATCAAGGCGGCGCTGGCGCAGCTCGAGACCAAGCCGCTGGTCATCGACATCGACGATCCTTTGGCCGAGGGCGGCGAGCTGATCGGCGAGATGACCTACGAGGACTTCCTGGCCGAAGGCGACCCGGACCATCCCTATCAGCTGCCCAAGGACGAGTGGCAGGCCATCGCCCTCAACTACACCTCCGGCACGACAGGCAACCCGAAGGGTGTCGTCTACTCGCATCGCGGCGCCTACCTGAACGCCGTATCCAACAGCATGACCTGGGCCATGCCGCACTTCCCGGTCTATCTCTGGACCCTGCCGATGTTCCACTGCAACGGCTGGTGCTTCCCTTGGACCATCACCGCCCTGGCGGGGACCCACGTCTGCCTCAGGCGTGTCGAGGCGCAAGCCATCTTCCGGGCCATCGAGAACCACGGCGTCACCCACCTCTGCGGCGCGCCCATCGTCATGGGCCTGATGATCAACGCACCGGAGGAGACCCGGCCCAAGACCGATCACCGCGTCTCCATGATGACGGCGGGCGCGGCGCCACCAGCGGCCGTGATCGGCAAGATGGAGGCCATGGGCTTTGACGTCTGTCACGTCTACGGCCTGACCGAGGTTTACGGCCCTGCCGTGGTCTGCGCCTGGAAGCCCGAGTGGGACGCCCTGCCCGAGGACGAGCGGGCACGGCTCAAGTCGCGCCAAGGGGTGCCCTACGAGCTGCAAGAAGACATGATCGTGGCTGACCCGGCGACCTGCGCGCTGGTGCCGAGCGACGGCCAGACCATCGGCGAGATCATGATGCGCGGCAACATCGTCATGAAGGGCTATCTCAAGAACCCGGCGACGACCGAGAAGAGCTTCGCGGGCGGCTGGTTCCACACCGGCGACCTCGCCGTGATGCACCCCGACGGCTACGTCGAGATCAAGGATCGCTCCAAGGACATCATCATCTCGGGCGGCGAGAACATCTCCTCCATCGAGATCGAGGACGTGCTCTACAAGCATCCGGCCGTGCAGGCCGCCGCCGTGGTCGCCAAGCCGGACGACAAGTGGGGCGAGACCCCCTGCGCCTTCATCGAGCTCAAGCCCGGCGAGACAGCCGAGCCAGAGGAGATCATCGCCTTCTGTCGCGACCACCTGGCGCACTTCAAGTGCCCGCGCGCCGTGGTCTTCTCGGAGATACCCAAGACCTCGACCGGCAAGATCCAGAAGTTCGTGCTGCGCGAGCAGGCCCGCGCGCTTTAGAGCCTTCCTAGGCTATAAAGGCAGCATGAACACAGCCGCGTTGACCGGAAGCACTCGCGACGAAGGCCCATTCGCCTTCACGGGACAGGAGTTAGACCCGATCGCCCGGAACGCCGGCTAATCCGCAACCTCCAGCTCGCAACAGAGCTGCCAGTTGTCGCCGGCGTCTTCGACCCAGCACTTTATCGCGATGCCCTGGTCGACTCGCTGCTGCCCCATGGCTTCAACATCGCTCTTCGCTGTCGATTTTGGGTAACTCTCGCAAACCGTCTTGGTGGGCATGATCCGACTCCAACACTCCTCATCAGCAAAGGAACGGGACGTGGTCGCTACTTCTTCGGCGCCCCGGCAACCGCCGCTTCCCAGGCCTTCAGGATGCTGGGATCGTCCTTTCGGTAGCTGATCCTGGTCTTGAGCATCCGGAGCGCAACAGCGGCGTCGTCCGCGCGGCGGTCGTTGGGATCCAATTCGTCGATGAGCTGATTCGCGTCCGGGTCATCCACCGGCGGAGACGTGGCAAGGTCGATGATCGCCTGGTTCTGTAGGGTATCAGTTTCATCCAACAGTTTCTTGACGCGGTTTCGCGTTGCGAGGCTTGCGAAGTCGGCGCTTCGCTTGAAATTCGTGTCCGCGATGGCTCTGACGACGTCGGGATTGCGAGAGACGAGCACCGCCGCTTCGCCCGATGCAAACTGACTCCGGATCTGAAGATCGGGGTCGAGAGGGTTTTCTCTCGGCTGATCCGTGAGTTCGAAGCCGGAAATCATGCTGACGGCCTCGCCATTTGGGTGCGGCTGCCCGTCTTGCCTCGACTCTGAGTCGAGCTGCGGCACAACGCTGACCACGGTGCGGCGGAGCCCAATGTTCACGTTGACAGGCGTTGCCGGGTCCTGGCCGACTTCGACGGCCAGGTTGAATCCGGTGCGCTCCCCGTACACGAGCGTGTCGCCACAGGCCGCCACGCCCAACATACATGCACCGAGAATCTGGATCCGAACGGCCGCTCGCCTGAGTGGTGACTTTGTGCCGCTGATCTTCTTGTCGAGAGTCATCGCCGGCTCCGCATGTTTTCCTGGGGTGCGCACTGCCGTGCCCCTACTCACTGCCACTGGTATCGGGGGCGCTGGCGTCATTGGTCTCTGAGGCATTGGTGTCGCTAGTGTCACTGGCCGCTTGGGTACCGGCATCGAAGCACTGGAAGAACCCGAGATTGACGTCATCGGGCTCCTTAGCCAGTTCCTTTGCGAAGTTGCGCGCCGCTTGGCCCGTGGCGAGGTGCTCGACGAACCGGGTTAGGAATATCCCATCTACACCGACGTCAGAGCAGGCGAGGACAGCCATGGCTTCGCGTCCTTTGCTATTGCCATTCTGATCTTTCTCAATATCGACCGATTTAGGGATCAACGTGCCGAACTGGCGATCGTAGCCGAACACCAGCTTCCCCGACGTGCGGGCCGAATTGACGTTTGCGTTGAGGCCGAGAACGGTGTCGTGCGCAATGTAGAGTTGGTTCGCATCGCAGGCCGCCAAGGTCAGAGCGGCAAGGATCAGTCCCAGGGGCTTCACTGACATGGCCAATCTCCGCAGGCGAGGACACGGGTACGCTCGGGTGAATCCGGTGCGTAGCTGATCAAGCGGAAAGTGCTCTCGCCGGCCGGAACCTGCGCCATGACAGTGGTGGCGCGGTAGCCGATTGTGACGCCGGCGTCATTCACCCGGCCCCTTACTTCGACGCCGTAGTTCTCGCTATGAAGCACGAGCGGAGCAGATGCCGGCAACGGAACGGCGAAGTAGTGCCAGCCGGGTTCGGGCGCATCAGCGGCAGCCCCAGCATACACGTAGGAACGTCGGTCGAACCCAATGGAGACTCCCGGGTCGTCTGCCCGCGTGCGCAAAGACGCGCCCAGTGCGAAAGCGTCGATAACGTAGGAGCCCTCTGCTGCCGTCACCTTGGCAACGACTGCGCCGTGGTTGTCGACCGAACAGCCACTCAAGATCTGCATCGCACAGACTGAAAAGGTCAAAAGAGACAGCTTGAATGGCTTTGCCAACCACAGAGCCGATTTTACCCCCATCGAAACTCCCAAACTGCCGCTCGTGGTGAACCGGCGATCATCGATCAAGGAGTGTGCATGAATGGCTTTGAAATAACACCATTTTTCTATGTGCGACAACCTTAAGTCGCCTACCACCGACTAAGCACCGACCTCTAGAATGATTGAGAGATTGCTTCAGTCCTGGCGAAGGGCTGCAGTAGATTGAAGCCGATGCTGATGCGCACCCTGCCGCGCCACGCGCTAGGGCGTGTCCTGCCGCGCTGCGATCAGCGCGTCGATCGCCTGCAGCACGAAGGGCGTGCCGCAGATCTGCCAGCGCTCTTCGACCAGGGCGCCCTGTCGCTCGGCGCGCAGGGCGCGCAAGGCCGGGTGGGTCAGGGTCTCGTAGGAACGGCCGTGTTCACCGCCACTGATGTAGCGGGTCTCGATCAGGAAAGGCCTCTGCATGACAAGGACCTCCAGCGGAATCTTCACGGATCCGCGCAGGCCAAGGGCGGCTGCCGCATTGTCCAGTCCTGCCGCCCGCATGATGTCGTCGGCCAAGGTGCCGGCGCCGGTGGTGTAACTGTTGGGGTAGTAGTAGGCGCTCGACAGCGGCGGCAGAGGCGCGGCTGCGGCGCGCGCGCCCGCCAGGGATGCGTCGAACTGCTCGACAAGCGCCGCCGCCTCGGCTTCGCGGCCAAGCAGCGCGCCGACCTCGGCAATCAACGCCCGCACCTCGCTCAACGACCGGGCCGGCGACAGCACCTCGACCCGCAAGCCGAGGCGCCGCAGCATGTCGACGCTCGCCCGGTTGGTGAAGCTGCCTGCCAACACCAAGTCCGGCGCGAAGGTGAAGACCTCTTCCGCCAAGCCGCCATTCAACGGCAGCTTGCGTGCCTCCGCCGTCATCATCGAGGCGCGCTCCCGCGCCGACCAATCGGACACGGAGAGAAGCTGGCCCGGCGCCGCCAGCAGCATGGCCAGCTGATCGGCGCAGAGGTTCATGGAGACGACCCGCGCCGGCGGCTCGGCGCGGGCAGCAGCCGCGCTCGCCATAGCAAAGACGACAAGGCCGAGCAGGACCGACGCTGCCCAGCGGCTTGCCGCCTTGCGCCACGGCAGAGGAACGAGATCGCGCCTAGACATGCCTCCCTTCTAAAGGGAGATCAGATGCCTTGCACGCGCCATCAGAATGCGAAGCTATAGGCCAACAAGGCGCCGAAGGTCTCGGTATCCACCTCGTCCTCTTCCCTGATCTTCCAGCCGATGCTGGCTTCCAGGCCGAAGTCGAAGGTGTAACCTGCCGAAACCTGGAACTGATAGTCGTCGATGTCTTCGCCCTCGTCGTTCTCGATGAAACGACCGGTGTAGGCCAGCGCCAGGTTCCAGTTCTGATACTCGAACAGCGTCGAGGCAGTGACGTAGTCGCGATCCTCACCATCGATCCCCCCGCCGTTCCAGAAATGGACGTACTCCAGCAAGGGCGTGACGGTGATGTCCTCGGTCACACCGATGGCCCATTCGGCGGCGGCACCGAAGCGGTATTCGTCGGCAGTGTTGTCGATCTCGTTGCCGTCGTCGTCCAGGACGGTATCGACCCCTTGCTTGGCGACGGCGAGCTGATAGCGCAGCCCCTCGGCCTGCGGAAAGTCATAGCCGTCGAGCGCCAAGGTGAAGGACTCGAAGCCACGGGTGTTGCTGGGGCCGCCCTCGTCCCTGTTGAGCTGTCCTCGTTCTTCGAAAACCGAGTTGCTGAAGAAGCTCGTGTCGGCAACGAAGACACTGGCGGAAAGCTCCTGTCGCCCGATGCCCTCGATCCCCAAGGGGATGCCGCTTTCGCCGAAGGCGACGCCGGCGCTGAAGCCGAGCCGCTCGGAGAGCTCGATATCGTCTTCCGCCAACTCTGTCCCGTAAATACCGGGCGCCGCATCGTAGGCGATGGAGAAGTTGGGACCGAACTTGCCGGCCAGCACAAAGAAGCTGTCGGTCTCCCAGTTGATGGTCAGCACTTCGACGTAGGCCCCTTGGTCACCGAAAAACCGGTTCTGCTCCGGATCCGTGTCCTCCACCGGCTCGAAGACGAGAAGGGTGTTGAGATAGAACTCGTCGGTGGCGAAGAAGCTGAAGTCGGCTTCCGTGGTGTTGAAAAGGTCGTTGAGCTCGTTGTCGGAGTCGTCTGACTCGTAGTTGTAGTCGTTCTGGAACTCGATCAGTATCTCGCCTTCGATGCGCGGCGTATCCTCCGCCGCCGCCTGAACGGTCCAGAACGCCAAAGCGGATAGTCCAGCGCCAAGAAGCGCCCACTTGGTCGTCATCGTAGGTGTCCCCTCATCTTCTTTTTTGGCACCTGCCAGGAGAGGCAGGTCTGAGAAACGCTTCCCCCTTAGGGCGCACTTCGTTGCATCACGGCGACAAAAGCCGCGGCTTCATCCTCAGTTCAGCTTTCGCTGCAGATTTCACGCCGGCCGAGCGCCGGGCCGGCCGGCCCTCTCGCCCGGCGCCCGCCAAGCGCCGCCCCGACCAGACAACGGCCTGAGCTGGAAGCCCGCGTCCGCCAGGATGTCGGCCAGGCCGAACACCATGTGGGAGGCCATTCTCACGGCCGTCTCAGGCAACCAGTCCCTGAGGATGCCGCGAGCCGCTTCAATGTCGCCTCTCTGTGCAGCGCCAACCGCTCTGAGCATCAGACGCTCGTCATCGGAGAGCTTCGAACAGGCTGGACAGCGAACATCCAACGAGCGTTTCGTCGTCATTGCGGTGACTTGCATAAGGCCGTTCAAGGAGTAGGCAGCGGTGCCGACCTCATTGCGACCGAAGAGCTCGTTCAGCATCGGCCAAGCCGATTGCTCCCGGCGATGACAAAGTGCCCAGTGACGCAGGCCCCAGAGCACCAGCCAGCTGGCCGGCTCCAGAGCGGCGACCTCGTTTTCGGTTTCCTGAGAGGCGTGCAACGGGACGACGTTCTGCATCACTGGCTCCATTGTGTTTGAGGCGGAGGCGGCGTGACCTGGTATCCACGGCCGCCGCCGCAACAGCGCCGCGCCACCGCTCTCCACAAGAGCGCGACTGCGACGCATTCTCATTACTGTTGCAATCTGTGGGAATGGAGAGACTGCTCACTGCGTTAGCTCAGGTGTCGATCTTGACGAGGTTTGCGCAGCGTTGCTGTCTCACCCTCTGTCGGAGTGAGACGACCCTGCTCATTGTAATCGCTACCCAACTGCCGATCGGCTGGCAGCGACAGCTTCTCCGCTTTGGCCGCCCGCCGCTCCGCAGCGATATCCGCTAACGCATGCGCAGCGCGGACAATGTCGGTCGGCTTTAGGGAGCCCCAGAGAAACATTTTAGCAGACGCCTTTCCCGTACGTCCTGGCGGCATCGTCTTGGACTTGCCGCAACAAATCGCTGCCTCCCGCAGATCGAGACGATTCCAACAGCCCTTCCCATTGCGTGGGTCACTGCCGCTTGGCTTTGCCTCTCTACATTCGAATCTTATCATTCATTTGCAATTGCGAGTCAATTGCATTCTCAATCGCTCTGAACAAAAACTACATTTTTCTTGAGTGCAGACACCGGTCCTCAGATATCGGTGGCCAGCAGGTGGTTGTCCCACTGGCTCGCATCGAGAAAATCTGAGCCCAAGCGCTGTTGCGTACCGCTGGCGGCGTCCACTGCGACGACTCCGCCCATGCCGCTGCTGGCCAGGAACTGCCCGGGCACTTCGGTGGGTGCGATGCCGCAACCGTCTGCAAGCTCAACGCTCGAGAGGAACCGACCCTCCTCCGCATCCCAAAACACCAGGCGGTTGCCGCGTGGCGCGGAGATAGCCAGGACACGGCCGGAGCGATCGAAGGCAGCGCTGCCGCAGTACTGCCTCATCCGACGAAGCACCGCTTTCGGTGCATCGAGCAGCAGGGGCTTGCTACCGCGACGATGCAAGGCGACCAGCGGCACAGTATCGCTGAAGGGGCCCTCATATTGCATGGCGATGGCCACTTGGTCGCCTCGTCCGATTGCGAGATGCCGAATGCTGAGCTGATGGAACTCGGGCGCCAGCCGCACCTCTTCCAAGAGACGCCCGTCGCGCCTATCGAGATAGACCAGCGATGGCGCCATGGTCGGCAGGTTGAGCTTGAGCCGCGGCAGGTCCGGCCGGGTGGCGATACCGCCGTTGGCAACGGCAAGCGTCACACCGTCGGACAACAGGCGCATGTCGTGCGGGCCGATGCCGTGCGAAGAGAGCTCGCCAAGACGTTGATATCCGGCGGAGGCGTCATAGACGCCGACCACGCCGCGCTCCGCTTCGTAGTCGTTCTCCGTCGCGTAGAGCAAGCCCCCCTCGGCGGCGAAGACACCGTGGCCATAGAAGTGGCGTCCGGCGGGAGTTGAGATCTCCCTAAGCGCGCGTCGGTCTCTTAGGTCCAGGACTTTCGCGAAGCGGCCCGGCCGGCGCGCGAAATGCACCGCCATGGCGCCGTCCGGCCGCAGGGCGAAGGAGTGGCCGCGCCCGGGCAAAGGCACATCGAGGTGGCTGACGCCCTGCGGCGTGAACGCGCTGACCCGAAACGCACCCTCGCCGGTCCGCCGGGCACTGAGATAGAGGCGCGTGGAATGCGTATCAGCCTTGGCGAATACCGGCGGCAGGACCAAGCCGGCCAGCAGTGAGCCGAACAGGCCGCGCCGATCAATCGCCGTCGAGCGCATTGAAACCGACTCCAAGGCCGAGCGCCGTGGCCATCCGCGTTTCGACGATCTGCTTCATCGCGGTGGCCTGGGTCCGCAAGGTCTCAACCTGCGCGCGGCGTGCTGGGTCCGTGACGGCCTCTGCCAGGGGCGGCGCAATCGCGCGCGCCGTTTCCAGCGTTTTCTCGAAGGCCCTGCGCATCAGCGGGTCGAGCTTTTCGTCGCTGCCGCTCTGCACGACCAGGGTACCGAGGCCCTGCCCATCGTTCTCCCCGAGATAGAGGGCCTGAAGCGCCTCCAGGCTGAGCACGATGTTGCGCAGAGAGCGTTCGCTCAGCCGCGACTCGGCCATGCGCGGCCGCGCCTGCTCGATGGTCCGGCCAACCACGGGGCTTAGTCTGGCATCTGCAATGAGCTGAAGGCCGGTGTAGAAGCTCTTGAAGAGCTCCAAGGTTCCGTCCTTGTGGCTTCCAAAGTAGCCGGTCTCAGGCTCCGGCTCTGCCATGCTGCGGGCGAAGGCAACCCTGCCGCCCTGCCAGTCTGCGAGAATCTCGGCCGTCATATCGCGTACGTTGGCCGAGATGGCGGTCAGCAACCGGCAACGCCACTGCGCCTCCCCGCTCACACCGAAGACGCGCGCTTCGCTGTACAGCAGCTGCTCCATCGCCGGCAGACCCTGCGTCGCAACGCTCGCCTTGCGAAAGGCATCGTCGGCGAAGCGGCTGTCGTCTCGGGCCGCCAAGAGCTCCTCCACCGCATCGGCGATCCGCCCCTGCCCTCTCGGCCAGAAGTAGAGCCGGTAGCCGCGCTGGAACAGCTCTATAGGTCCGAACTGCAAATGCTGGATACCCATCCAGGCATCCATCGTTGTCCGATACTGCGTCCGCAGCTCTTCCAGGCCGTCGCCATCGGGCTGTGCGCAGTGCGCTTCGGTCGCGGCGTCCAAGGCTTTGGCGGCCTCGGCAAGCGCTTCATACCGTGGCAGGACGTGCTGCGCGACGATGGCCGAATTGACCTGGGCATAGTCCTGCTCGCTCAAGCCGTCGGCGGCCGCTGAGCCGAACCATAAAGCCACAGCCGGAACTGCTGCTAAACAGGCGCGAAGACTGGACGTCGAGGGCTTGCGCATGTCGCTACAGCGAGTTGAGAAAGGCGAGCAAGGCGTCGCGCTCGCTCTTGGACATGTCGACCACGCCCTGCTTCGCTGCTTCAGCCTCGCCGCTGTGCCAAAGGATGGCTTCGAGCAGGTTGCGCGCCCGCCCATCATGCAGGAACAGAGTATGGCCGCTGACGGTCTCGGTGAGACCGATGCCCCATAGCGGCGCCGTACGCCACTCGCGTCCGTTGGCCACGCCGTCGGGACGGTTGTCTGCCAGCCCCTCGCCCATGTCATGCAGCAGCAGGTCGCTGTAGGGCCAGATCAGCTGAAAGGACTGCTCCTCGCCTATCGAATCCCGGCGGGTGACGAACTTCGGCCGGTGGCAGTCGATGCAGCCCGTCTCATAGAACACACGCTTGCCCTCCAGTACCTGCGGATCGCCAACGTCACGACGCGCCGGAACCGCCAGGTTGCGGCTGTAGAAGACCATTGTGTCGAACATCTCGGCCACCGCCTCGATGGGCTCCGCCTCAGACACCCCGCCATGGGGCGCGGCAAGACAGTCGGCCTGCGCGGCCGTGCAGTCGCCATGTGCCACGGGATAGAGCGGCGTGGAGATACCGATGTCCCCTTGGAAGGCCGCCGCCGACTGCTGCGCCACGGTCGGCTGCCCGGCCTTCCAGCCGAAGCGTCCGAGCATCACCTTGTCGTGCTCGTCGCTCCACACCCAGTTGGGCCGGCCGGAGACACCATCACCGTCGGCATCGTCCGGGTCGGCCAGAGCCAATATGGCTTCCTCCGGAATCGCCTCCAACAGGCCCATGCCGATCATCGGCGGCGCCACCCTGGGCGAGATCATGACGTCCGGGTGCATCGGCCCGTAGTTGAGGTTCTCGATGCTGTAGGTCGGCTTGCGCAGGTGAACGACGTGGCCGTCGCTCAGGGTAACGGGCACCTCCTCATAGCGGATTTCGACCGTGCCCTCCCCCAACAGACCGGCAACGGAAAAGCCCTGAAGCTGCCCGCCGTAGACGGGGTCCGGAATAACCGACTTGCGGTGCTCGGCGATGGCCACGCGGTCGGCCTCGCTCTGCGGCGGTATCGATAGACGCACCAGCATGGACACCGCAGGGTCTCCCGCTGCCGGCGGATGGCCACGCCCGTCCTTGATATGGCAGTGCTGGCAGGCCCGGGCGTTATAAAGCGGGCCAAGCCCATCGGACGATACGGTGGAGGCAGGCGCCGAGACCCAGAGTTTTTTGAACACGCCATTGCCGACCTTGAAGTCCAGCTCGCTGGCGAAAGGCATATTGGCGGACGCATGGGAGAAAGCGTTCCGATTGAGCAGCTTGAACACCGTTGTCGCACCGCCCGACCGCACCTCGAAGGGTTCCGGTTCCGAGAAATCCGTCGTGGGCTCCGTGACCGCCTCGATGCGGGCCCGGTCGGCATCGCTCCAGCCGTCCGCGCCGCCTTGGCCTGCGAAAGCGAACGCCAAGCCAAGAGCCAGCAGGAGAGCCCCAAAAAGCGTCCAGAGATACTGCATATGCGTTAGCCTGACCGATACTCTGAATGAACGCGGTCCGGCAGGCCGCCGAGGCGCGGCCACCTGCCGAACCGCCGAAGCATCACTGGAAGACCGCCTCCGGATTGTCCAGGCTGTCCGAGCCCTCGAAGGCGATGGGCGCCAAGCCCAGCGTCGCGACGACCTGCTCGATGGTCTTGGTCTGAGCGGTCAGAGCATCGATCGCCATCTGGACGACGGCATTGCCCTCGGGATTGTCGGGGCCGATCATCTGATCGTAGGACTCCAGGCTTTCGGCGCGGCGCTTCAGGTCGAACATGGCGTTGTGAGTTGCCGTCAACATGCCCAGCATCTCATCGTTGAGCGCGGCATCCTCCTCCGCGACAAGGTGTGCGAGCGCCGGCCCCATGACCTTGCGGCCGTCGATGCGCGTGTAGGTTCCGCTGTAGACGTTCAGCATGCCGACCACGTTGTAGAAATGGCTGTTGTGGGTGTTGTCGGCGAAACAGTCGTGCTCCTCCTCCGGGTCGTTGAGCAGCAGGCCGAGCTTCATGCGCTCGCCGGCCAGCTCGCCATAGGAGAGGCTGCCGAGACCGGTGAGGATCACGGCGAGGCCGTTATCGGCACTGCCGCTGAGCAAGTCTTCGCGCGCGGCGCCGCCCGGCGCCCACTGCGCAGTGATCCACTCCAAGTCCTCAATCAGCAGCTCGGTCACGACGATCAGGTAGTCTGCGCGTCGGTCGCAGTTGCCATTGGTGCAGGCATCGCCCTTGGCGAAGTCCGTCCAGGAGCGATCGCCGGCGCCCGGCCCCGTCCCGTTCAAGTCCTGGCCCCAAAGCAGGAACTCGACCGCGTGATACCCCGTCGCCACGTTGGCCTCGATGCCGCCGAACTCGTGTAGATCTACCTGCAGCAGCTCTTTGGTGATCTTAGTCGTATCGATCACCTCACCGCCCAGCTTCAGCGACGTATTGGCGATGACGTTGGCGGCGTAGACCGGGTTCTCCTCAGAGGTAACTCCGTAGGAGATATCGACGTAGTCGATGAGCCCTTCGTCCAGCGGCCAGGCATTCACCTTGCCTTCCCAGTCGTCGACGATGGCATTGCCGAAACGGTAGACCTCGGTCTGCATGTAGGGCACGCGCGACGCGAGCCAAGCCTGTCGCGCCTTCAGCAGATTCGCCGCCGAGGGCGAGTCCACCAGGGCCTCGACAGCCTCTTGCAAGACGCGCCCGAGCACCAGCGAGTCCTCGTAACCCGCATGGGCAATGTCCGAATAGGTCGTGAGGATGGCCCTCTTGTCGGTCTCGGCACTATGTGCCTCAATGGCGACCCCTTGTGCGGCTGCGACAAACAGGCCGGCCGTCAACAGGCTGGCTATGCGGACTCTCATGCTGCTCCTCCTCCAAACCCTGTGATCCCCGAATACCAGGCATCAGCCACGGCGCGAACGGCCGCGCAGCCTGCAATTGCCTGACAAGGCGCATTCTTGCGACTGCGTCGCAATTTCACAAGCAAATTGTTGAGAAGGGTTCGCCTTCCTGAGTGCGGAAGGTTGCTTAAAGGTTGCAATGCCTTAGCGGTCGAGCCCTACGGGCACCAAGACCGCAGGAAGTCCTGACACAGCCGGCGATCGATCGCCGGCATCAGCCTAGTCGTTGGCTTGGCTGGCGTTAGGTTCGCTCTGCAGATGGATGAAGTGCGCGATACCCATCCTCTCGATCAAGCCGGACTGGGTCTCGAGCCAGTCGACATGCTCTTCCTCGTTCTCGAGAATCTTAGCGAAGAGGTCGCGCGACACATAGTCCCGGACTTTCTCACAGTGCTCGATGGCGTCGCGCAGGTCGGGAATAGCCTGCATTTCGAGCGCCAGATCGCACTTCAGGATGTCTTCTACGTCCTCACCGATGCGCAGCTTGCCAAGGTCCTGGAGGTTCGGCAGGCCTCCGAGGAAGAGAATGCGCTCGATCAGATCGTCGGCGTGGTTCATCTCCTCGATGGACTCTTTGTATTCTTTCTTGGCGAACTCCGAGATGCCCCAGTCCTGCAGCATCTTGGAATGCAGGAAATACTGGTTGATCGCCGTCAACTCGTTCTTGAGCACGACGTTCAAGTGCTCGATGACTTTCGTATCGCCTTTCACGAGGTAGCTCCCTTCTTCTGGTCTGGTATGTTGTGGTTATGGCAAGCAATATCAGTCGCCCGACGTGCACATCAAGGGCAACTTCGCTCGGTTGAAGGGAGATAACCGAGACCGGGAGCAGAGCCTATTCGGCCGGAACTCCCGTTATGCCGGACATGGAGGCCAGCGAACCGCCGGCACTATCAAGAATTTCCTCCATAAAATCCAAGCACTTGCCACAATTCACACTGCCACCGCAGTGTTCGAAGACATGGTCGATCGAGGATGCCCCCGCGCCGGCCGCCTGGCGGATGGCGCTTTCACTGAGGCGATTACAGATACAGATGATCATGCACCAAGAGCTTCTTCGATAGGCTGGCGGGCTTGGACCCGTCCTTCAACGACCATGAATATACACGCTCTCGCACCACTGTGCAAGTGATAGTCATTCTCAGAATGGTTCAAAAATTAGCCGAGCTGGAAAGCCCCGACAGTTCGCACGCACCCGTCCGACGACCGCTCCGGCTTGGCGATTAGCGCTCCGGCTCGCCTTGGGCCTTGGCAATCTGCTCGAAGAGCGCGGCGTTGGGGCAGAAGACCTTCTGCGCTCCGTTGTACCAACCCCATCTCAGCCAACGCCGGCAACGCCCGACCTGGGCGCAGCGCATGCAGGCATCGTCGGCTTCTTTCAACTGAGGCCAGTGGTGCTCCACCGCTTCTTCCGCATCGACTTTCAGCGCGGCCATCATGCTCGAAATGCGAACGCGGTGCTTGGCCGTGGCTCTGGCCGCGCCGAAGAGCTGCGCGCGCGTCAGTCCAGCCTGCTTCAAAGCGGCGTCGATGTCCTGGTCGCTGTGCTTGGCGAGCGAAGACGCCAGCACCGCGTTGCGTCGTGGGGCGAACAGCCTGGAGAAGAAACCTGTTTTGAGAGCAGCCATCTCAGGGCTCCCAGAGTTTCCCTATAATTACTAATGATAATAGAGATTCGAAATCGTGCAAGCCGATTGCTCGTCTCTTTCTCGTCGTAGAGCGCGCCTCGCATTGTGACTCGCACTGCAGTAGGCTCGGCCTTCGGGGCAAACGGTCGCGGTCGGGCAAACCATGCGCCTTATCACAGACTCAAACCGGAAGTGGTGGGTCCTGGTCGCCATGGGGGCCAGCCTCGGCTTGGTCCTGCTGGACGAGACGGTGGTGGGAGTCACCCTGCCGACCCTGAAGCAGCAACTCGGCATGTCGACCACAACGGCCCACTGGGTGGTCAGCGCTTACCTGCTGGTCTTCGGGGGCTTCTGCGCGGCCGGGGGCAAGCTTCTCGACGTCCTTCACTTCAGAATCGTACTGCCGATCGCCTTAGCGATCTTCGCCCTGGGGTCGCTGGCGGCGGGCTTTGCTGAGGATTCGATCGAGCTGATCGGGGCGCGCGCGCTGCAGGGCCTCGGCGCTGCCGGCATCTTGCCCGCGACCGTGGCCGCCACGTCGCTCTCTTTCCCCAAGGAACAGCGCGGCATGGCCCTTGGGATCATGTCCTCGGCCGGCCTGTTTTTCCTCGGGGCCGGCCCCCTGGTTGGCGGCGCGATCGTGCATTTCACGTCTTGGCGCTGGGTATTCTGGATCAATGTGCCGATTGTCATGCTGATCGCACTGCTGTTCCTCATCGCCTGGAAGCCGCAACGCCCCAAGCAAAAGCAAATGGACCTCGACCTGGGCGGGCTGACGACCCTGATCACCGGGCTCACCATGCTGGTTCTGGCTATCATGCAAGGCGACACCTGGGGCTGGGACAGCCCGGTCATTCTGGCGCTGTTCGCCGGCAGCGCGCTGACCTTCTTCTTCCTCGTCCGGATCGAGCGGCGGCACGCCACGCCCCTGATCGACGTGGAGCTCTTCACCATCCCGACGGTGACCGCCTATAACCTGGTCGTCTTCGCGATCCAGTACAGCAAGATGGCTGTGGTCGTGTTCGTCGCCCTCTATCTGCAATACCGGCTGAACATGAGCCCGCTCATGGCCGGCTTTGCCCTATTGGCCGCGGTTGGCGTCGCGCCCTTCACCGCGCCGCTTATCGGGTGGTTGACGGACAAGCGCGGCCCGCGCCGGACGGCCTTGCTCGGCCTGAGCTGCGCGACCCTGGCGATGCTGTGGATCGGGGTGACGTCGGAATGGCACAGCTATCTGCTGATCGTGCCTGGGCTCCTCTTATGGGGGGCCGCGATACCGGCCTGCTACACGCCGTCCATCACCGCCGTCATGAACTCGGTGCCAATCGAGGAACATGGGCAAGCCAGCGGCGTCGTGGTGACGATGCGGTTGCTTGGCAGCAACGCCGGCATGGCCGTCTCAAGCATGCTCTACGTCACCACCAACTCGTTCCAGGTCGTGTTTCTGGCCGC
This sequence comes from Rhodovibrionaceae bacterium, assembly GCA_028279885.1. Taxonomy (GTDB): domain Bacteria; phylum Pseudomonadota; class Alphaproteobacteria; order Kiloniellales; family DSM-21159; genus JANQMX01. The sequence continues at coordinate 17,642 of JANQMX010000074.1, forward strand.
GAGCCTGGTGATGGTGGTCATCCTTCTGTTCGGCTGGTTTGTGATCGAGCATGAGGAGCTCGCGCAAACGACCTGAGCCGGCTTCTGCCTCACATCACGCAGGACAAGGCGGAGCCACCGGGCCTCACTGCGCGGCTGCCTCAACAGTTTCGCGCCGTACGGGAAGCGGCAGCGGTGCGACTGGCGCGCGCTTGGCCAGCTCCTCAGCACGCCGCTCCTTTCGCAGATAGGTCTGATAGAAAACAGGGACACCGACCAAGGTGAGCAGCGAGGCAAAGCCAAGGCCGGCCATGATGGTGACGGCCATGGACGCGAAGAACACGTCGAACAATAGCGGTATCATACCGAGAATGGTCGTCGCGGCGGCGAGCAACACCGGCCGCAGGCGGCTGACCGAGGCGGCGACGATCGCCTCCGATTGCGGCAGCCCGGCCTCGGACTTCTGCGCGTCGATCTCTTCGACCAGGACGATGGCGTTCTTGATCAGCATGCCGGACAGGCTGAGCAGCCCAAGCATCGCGGTGAAGCTGAACGGCAGGCCGGTCAACAGAAGCCCCAGCGCGACGCCATTCACGGCCATGGGCACGATCGTCCAGATCACCGCCGTCTGGCGCAGCTTGCCGAACAGCAGGATGGTGATCAGCAGCATGATCCCGAAGGACAGCGGCATCTGTCGTCCAAGGCTCACCTGCGCTTCGCCGGCGCTTTCAAACTCGCCGCCCCACTCCATCCGGTAGCCGGGCGGAAGCGCCATCGCCTCGATCAAGGGGCACACTTCGACAAAGGCGGCAGGCGGCAGCACGCCCGGAACGGTGAAGGCCTGCACGCTGATGGTGGGCGCGCGGTTCCTGCGCTCGATCGCCGTGTCGCGTGAGATCACCTCGAAGCCGTCGATCGCCTGGTCGAGCGTGGTGTACTCATCCGTCGCCGGCGAATGGATAATCTGATCGAGCAACTGTCCGTCCGCCGTCATCTCCGAGCGCGGGCTGCGGACGACGATGGGAATGAGGCGGTCGCGCTCCCGAAAGGTGCCGGCCCGGATGCCGTCGGTTGCCAGCGCGATGGCCTGCGCGACATCGGCCCGCTCGATGCCGAGTGCCTGGCCGCGATCGGTGGCATAGATCGGCCGGGTGACGAGCTCGCGGGCGCTCCAGTTCGTCTGCTCGGCTTGGAGCACCGCGCTGCTTGTCTCGAAAATGCGCTGCGCTTGATCGGCCAAGCTGCGCAAAACATCGGGATCAGGGCCCGACAAGCGAACCTCCACATCGGCGTTGACCGGGGGTCCATAGATGATCTGCTCCACCCGGGTCTGGGCCCAGGGAACGGCCGTGCGTGCGAAGGCGGCGAGATCGTCGCGCAAGGCCGGGATGGCCTCGAAGGTCTTCGCCCGGATCACCAGTTCGCCGTAACTGGGCTCCGGGTCCTCCGGTTGATAGGTCAGGAGAAAGCGGGTCAGGCTGCGGCCCGCCGTCGCCGTCACCGCCTCGACATCGTCGCGCTGCAGCAACCAGTTTTCGATGACGGCAAGGTCGGCGGACGTCTCGTTGATCGAGGTGCCCTGCGCCGCCTTGTAGTTGAGATAGAAGAGCGGCGTGTTGGCCGGCGGGAAGAACTGCTGGGTGACCATGCCAAAGGCGCCGATGCAGGCCACGGTGCCACCGACGAGCCCGGCAATGACCAGCCTGCGCCGCCGCAAGGCGCCCCGCACCAATGCTGCGTAGCCTCGGAAGAAACGGTTGTCGTAGGGGTCCGCACCCTCGTTCAAGCCGCCGACCTTGAAGATGTAGCTGGCCAGCAGCGGTGTCACCGTGACCGCCAAGAGCCAGGACAGCATCAAGGAGATGCCGATGACGGCAAAGAGCGAGAAGAGGAATTCGCCGGAGCTGTCCGGGCTGAGACCGATCCCGGCAAAAGCCATCACACCGATCACCGTCGCGCCTAACAGCGGAAGCTGCGTCTTGCGCGCCGCCTCGGCGGCGGCATCGACTGCCCGCCGCCCTCTCCGCATTTCGACCTGCATCGCTTCGGCAACGACGATGGCGTTGTCCACCAGCATGCCCATGGCGATGATCAAGGCGCCAAGGCTGATGCGCTCGACCTTGATGTCGAAGATCGCCATGAACAGGAAAGTAAGGCTGATGGTGAGCAAGAGCGTCGCGCCCACCACCAGCGCCGCCCGCCACCCCATGAAGAGCGCTAGCACCGCGATCACGATGGAGAGCGACAGGCCCAGGCCCTTCAGCACCTCCAGATTGGCCGTCTCAACCACCCGGTGCTGCTCGTAGATCGGTGCGATCGTCACACCCACCGGTAGGAGCGGCGCAAGCTCGGCGAGCCGCTGCTCCACCGCCTCCCCCACCGTGACGATGTTCGCCGAGGTCAGTCCGGCGACGCCGAGGGTGAAGGCCTCGACACCGTTGTGGCGCACGATGTGTAAGGGGTCGTCGACCCGCTCGCGCCTGACATCGGCCACGTCGAGCAGATTGAGCACCTCGCCTTCGAAGCCGAAGGTCAGGCTGCCGATCTCCGTCACGCTGTCCTCGCCGCGCGGGGCGTCTATCCGAAGCTGGCGCGTCTCGTTGTCCGCCGTGCCGGTCGGCGTCACGGCATCGGCCCGATTGACCGCGTCGAGAATCACGCCCGGCGGCACACCGAGATTGGTCAGGCTTCGGCTGAAGGGCTCGACGAAGATCGCCTCTTCCGGCAGCCCGAGCAGCTCGGCATCGGCCACCCCGGCGATGGTCAAGACCTCGCGGCGCAGGAAGGTGGCAATCTCCCAGATCTCGGCATCGCTGAAACCGGGCGCCGCCACGGCATAGTAAAGGCCGTAGACGTCGCCGAAACTGTCGTTCACGCTGGGCACCGCGGCGCCGGGCGGCAGCTGCTGCGCCGCATCGGTGACCCGGTCGCGAAAGTCATCCCAGATCTGCGGCAGGTCACCGCCGTTGAAGCGGTCCTTGATCTCGATCTCGATAACCGAGAGTCCCGGCGTGTTGCGGGACGTGACCACTTTGACCTCGTCCATGTTCTGGATTTCGCTCTCCAGAACCTCAGAGACCTCGATGGCAACCTCAGACGCCGTCGCCCCCGGATAGGCAGTGATGACGAGAGCCGACTTCAGGGTAAACACCGGGTCTTCCAGCTTGCCGACGGCAAGGTAACCGGCAAAACCGCCGAAAAGGCAGATGACGATCAAGAGCCAGGTGTAGAGTGGCCGTTCGATGGCCGCGCGGGCGATCTGCATCGCTCAGCGTTCTTCGACCACGAGACGGCTGTAACGCCGAACCGTCTGGCCGTCGCGCAGCAGATGGCCGCCGACCGCAACCACCTCCGCACCCTCGGGTAGTCCGGTGACCAGGAAGCCCGTGCCGGTTTCGGAGCGCACCTCGACGGGCTGTCGGCGGAGAACGGCCGAGGCCCCCTCCTCAGGCTCGAGAACCAGAACGGCGGTCTCGCGATCCGACCCCGAGAGGAGCGCCGAGGCTGGCAAGACGAGGCCAGACGTCGCCGCGGGCACAGACGCGGTGACCATCACCGAGGCGCCGGGCACAAGGAAGGCGCTATCCACGTCGGGGAAGGCCAAGGTGATGGTATAGCTTTGTCCGATCCGGTCGGTCTCGGCATGAAATTCGACGAAGCGCAGCACCACAGCCTCGTCCTGGTCCGGCATGCGGGTCGTGAAGCGGACTCTCGCGGGATCGCCGACCCGGGTCAGCAGCCGTTCCGGCAGCTTGAGCTCCACCCGCACCTCGGACATATCGTGCAGCCGCAAAATGGGACGGCCCGGTTCGACGTTGGTGAAGTTCGGTGTCAGGCGCTCGGCCACGAGCCCATCGAAGGGTGCCAGGATCGTTGCGTCTTCGAGATCGTCCCGCGCCTCGCGAAGAGCGACAGAAGCGAGGTCTCGCGACGTTTCCGCATCGTCATAGCGAGCCCGCGAGGCGGCGCTGCGCTGCACCAGTGCCGCAGCGCGCTCGTAATCTCGGGTTGCCTGCCGCAGCGTCACCTCCGCCCGCTCGACGGCGCGCTCGAAGGTCCCTTGATCGAGGCGCGCGAGCAGGTTGCCGCGCACAACCCGGTCGCCTTCGATGGCAGTCAGAACCTCCAGCGCGCCGCCGACCTCGAACGACAGGTCGACGGTCTCCCGGGCGCGCACCCGGCCGAAAAAGCTGCGGCTTCGATATGCGGGAGCGAGCTCGGCCCGGACGACCTTCACCGAAGGGATCGGCTCTGCTTGGCCCACCGCCCCGCTTTCTGCCACCGCTGGCCCGACCAACAGCAGGCTGGCGACGGCGCCAGCGGCCGCGTACATCTTTGAAAAGCATTGCCTCATGAAGGAAAGGCTCCTACCTGCCCATCAACCAACCGTCCGTTCGGTAGGTTACTTAGACTGAAGCGAGTTGGCGTCAATGGAAAAAGAAGACGAGCCAAAGCCGGAAAGTGCGCAGGATAAGGAGCGGCCCTCACGCCGGGCCGAAATTCTGGAGCAGGCCAGGACTCTGTTCCTGGACAAAGGCTATGCCGGCACCTCGATGAGTGCCCTCGCCAAGGCCTGCGGCATTCAGAAGGCGAGCCTCTACCACCATTTCCCGAGCAAGGAAGCGCTCTTCATCGCCTGCGTCACCGAAGGCTACGACGTAGCAATCCTTGCGCTTCAGGAGATACAAGACGACCGCGCGCTGACGCATGAGGAACGGGTGCGCCGTGCCCTTGCGGAGATCTACAGGATCACCATCGACTCGCCGGTCGGTCGGATGTCACCGCTGATCGCCGAGGTCTCGCGGCAAATCCCCGAGGTGGCGCGCGCCTTTCACGATGGCTTCATCATCCAGCAGCATGAGATCGTCAACGCGATCATCGACGCCGGAATCGAAGACGGCGCCTTCGCCCGGCAAGACCGCTTGGGCATGGAGCATCTCATCTTCGGGCCCATCGTCACCCTGTCGATCTCGCGACAGATGTTCACCGGGCTCGAGACGATCGAAACCCTCTTTCCGGTCGCGCAGGTCCGCGACAGCCACTGCGATTTGATCCTGCAGCTTCTCAGGAAACAGCCTGAGAGCGATAGCGCCGCCTGAATTTGGCATCGCGCTTTTGCGCGAAAGGCTGTAGTCGGTGTCGTCAGAGCACGCGCCGATTGCGTTGCGCTTCCAGCCGATAGTGAACGAGGCAGCATGGCAACCCAGACCTCTTCCGCGCCGACCACGGCCTCCGCCGATAAGGCCCAAAACGGCAAGAAGCTCGGCCTCTTCGCCATGACGCTGCTGGTCGTCAGCGCCATGTTCGGCGGCGGCATCTTCAACATTCCGCAAAACATGGCGCAGTCAGCGGCGCTCGGCGCGATCCTGATCGCCTGGGTCGTCTCGGGCTTGGGCATCTTCTTCCTGGCGCGCAGCTTCCAGGTTCTCGCCGACATCCACCCGGAGATGACCTCCGGCATCTACATGTATTCGCGCGCCGGCTTCGGAAAGCTTGCGGGCTTCCTGATCGCCTGGGGCTACTGGATGTCTGTGGCCTTCGGCAACGTCGGCTACGCCGTCCTCCTGATGGACGCGCTGAACTATTTCTTCCCGCCCTTCTTCGCCGGCGGCAACACCTGGCAAGCCGTCGTCGTCGCCTCGGCCTGCATGTGGGGCTTGTGCTTCTTAGTGCTGAAAGGCGTCAGGGGCGCTGCCATACTGAACAACATCGGGACGCTCGCGAAGTTCGTTCCGGTGATCATCTTCATCCTGCTGGTCGGCTACTTTTCGTTCCGCGCTGATCTCTTCACCTCGGATTTCTGGGGCGACGTCACGGATGCGACGCTTCAGGACAAACCGCTCGGCAGCCTGCTCGACCAGGTGACCAGCACCATGTTGGTGACGCTCTGGATGTACATCGGCATCGAAAGCGCGGTGGTCATGTCCGACAAGGCCTCCCCGAAGACGGTCAGCCGGGCGACCCTGCTCGGCTACCTCGTGGTGACGGTGCTCTTCGTCATGGTTTCGGTGGTGCCGTTCGGTGTGCTGTCCCAAGGCGAGCTGGCACAGATGCCGCCGCCTTCGACGGCGGCGATCCTCGGCAAGCTGGTTGGCGTGTGGGGCGAGGTCTTCATCAATCTCGGCGTCGTGCTCGCGCTGCTCAGCTCCTGGCTGGTCTGGACCCTGCTGGTCGCCGAGCTGCCCTGGGCCTGCGCCAAGGACGGCACCTTTCCCAAGCTCTTTGCCAAGACCAACAAGGCCGGCATCGCCTCGGTCTCGCTCGTGGTGTCGACGGTGATCATGCAGGCGGCCATGATCCTGGTCTATTTCTCCGACAACGCCTGGAACGTGATGCTGTCGATCACCGGCGTGGTCATCCTGCCGGCCTACATCGGCTCGGCGGCCTTTCTGTGGAAGGTGATGTGGACCGGCCAGTACCCGACCAGCGCAAGCACCGGAAAGGCGGTGGCCTTGACGGTCAGCATCCTGGCAACCGCTTACGGCTTGTGGCTGGTCTACGCCGCCGGCCTGCAGTTCATGCTTGCGGGCGCTGTCGTCTACGCCATCGGCCTACCCATCTTCGTCTGGGCCCGCCGGGAGGTCTCCCCCGACGAGCAGACCTTCACCAAGGTCGAGCTTGCGGTCGCGGCTTTGCTCCTGGCGCTGGCGGTGCTGGCGGTTTGGATGCTGCTCGCCGGGCAGCTGCCGTCGGTTTACAAGTCCTAGAGCCTTCAGCCGGACTTCTTCGGTCCGACAGTCGCGATCCGTTCGTTGACCAGGATGTTGGAAGCGTCAAGGCCCGGTGTCTGCCCGTGCATATCGAACTCGATCGACACGTCCGGTGCGAAGACAAGGCAATGAGTCGAGCCGCCGAAATGGAACATGCCGATCTCGTCGCCCTTAGTGACGTGCTGGCCCTCATAGACGGTGATATCGCAGGTCGAGACCTCGGCCATGCCGATGGCGATGAAACACATCAGGCCGATATCGGGATTGTCCGCTTCGATGAAGATCAGGCCGCGGGTGGCGACCTCGGCGATGTAGCCCTGTGAGGCGTTCGGGCCTGAGGGGTCCATGCCGGCCGCCAGCGTCTCCGAGTAGTAGGTGCCGTCGACCACCCGCGTCTTGACCACCCGGCCGGAGACCGGGGCGTGCCAGCGGTGGTAGCTCAACGCGCTGAGAAAGGCCTGGTAGACAGTCCCACCGACGAAGTGGTCCACGTAGAGATCGTCATCCATCATGAACTGCAGCGCATAGGGCTGCGCCTTGATCCAGAACCTGTCGCGCAGCTTTGCATCGTGGGCGATGCGGTAGGGTGCCGACTCGCAGGCATTGACCACGACCGCGTCGTTGTCCGGCTCGGCGATCGGTCTGACGCCATCCCGGAACTGCCGAGTGAAGAAGTCGTCCCAGGATTTGAAGCCGTGATGGGGCAGCGAGGGGTCGCAGCGAAACTCCTCGACGAAGGTCGGCATCGCCTTCTTGGCATCGGCGCCGAACCAGCCGCTCTTGGGGTCGTCACTGAGAACCGAGGTGCTTTCCGGAGAGCGCAGGAAGACGGCCCACTCGTTGAGCATCGCCTTGAAGTGCGCATCGATGGCTTCATCCAGAAAGGCCGACCAGCCGCCCGTGTTGGCCATGGACCAATCCAGAATGGCGTTGAAAGGGAAGCCGACCAGCCCGCTCTCGTTGAACTCGGGAGCGTGGGTCATGATCGTGTTGAACAATCTCAGCATGTGTTCGTAGTCGCGGACCTGCGGCCGGCCGGAGGGCGAGGTCTTCCGGCTGGCGGGCACCTCATCGAACATCTGGGTGAAGAACATGTAGGCCTTCGCATCGGTCTCGATGAAGTCCTTGAAGTCCTGGATCGCGGGCAGGAGGTCGCTGGTATCTGCCTCGGCCTTCGCCATGATCTTCCGGGTCCAGGCATCAAGCACGGCCTGGTCCGACGGCATCCATTTGCCGACCATGTAGGTTGCGGGTGTCGGTGCATCGCGAAATGACATGGGGCTTCTCTCTCAAGTGGTGCGGAAGGGCCGGACGGGCTACTCGCGGCGAACGCTACCAGAAAGCTATTCCTCGGGATAGGCTCGCCGAGAGACATCTTCGAGCGGCCGATTTCAAGGCAATCGAGGATGTTTGCTTTGAATGACCAAGGAAGCGGATGAGGTCTCTATTGACCGGAAGTTGCGCGCTTAGGTAAGGCCGGACTGCCAATGGGGCGCAATAGGGAGATCGCTGATGGACCGAACCGAGCCTGTCCGGCCACAGTCGGACCAAGCAGAGCTGTCAGGGGCGGCAAGCGATCTGCCGGCCTATCTGAAAATCAGATCGACGCTCGCCACCCAGATCTCCGCCGGAAAGTTGCACCCCGGCGACCGCCTCCCGACCGAGCGCGCACTCTGCGAGACCTTCGGCGTTGCCCGGGCGACCGTCCGGCAGGCCCTGCTTCACCTCGAAGGCGACGGGCTGATTCGCAGCACGCAACGCGGCAAGCGCGGTTGGTTCGTCAACCCGCCACCTCTCAGATACGATCCGACGAACCACCTCAACTCTTCGCGCAACGCGAAACGCCAAGGTCGTCACGCAGAGTTCATCATCCTGCAAAGGTGTGAGGCCAAAGCGGATGAGACTATCCGCCGTGTCATCCGGACCAGGACCGGCGCAAAGCTTTGGAAGATCGCCTCGCATACAATGCACGACGGTGTCGCCGTCTGCGTGGAGCAGAACTATCTGCTGGCCGCCAGCTTTCCGAAGTTTCTGGAGCTGGCTTACACCCCGCCTCTGACGCAATTTCTCGAAACGCACTATCAATTCTTCCCGACCCAGGTCGGTTTTCAAGCCCGTGCGGCACGTCTCTCCGAGGAGGAGGCCTCGATCCTCGATGTCGCGGCGGCAACGCCCTGCATTCGCATCGTGCGGGTGAAGGCCGATCAGAACGGACGTGTCGTTCAGGTCGATCGGGAAGCCTG
>JANQMX010000103.1 GCA_028279885.1 Rhodovibrionaceae bacterium
GAGAAAGGCGGCGTCATGGGCATCTGCTGCCTGCCGCGCACGGTGGCTCCGGGCTCACCGAGCCTGACCAACCTTGTCGATCACTACGAGCACCTGGCGCCGCTTCTTCGGTCAAGCACTCGGCTGAACGGGAAGTCCTGACAGCCGATGGGGGCCGACGAATGCAGCCTTTGTGGATGATTGGGGAAGAGACCGTGCGGAACCCCTGAAAATCGCAGACTTGCTGGCGGTGCAGGCCGTCTCCTGCGAACCCGTCTCTGGCGCGATTTCCCAGTTCGGCAGGGAAAATACAGGGAATTCGCCGAGTTTTCGTTTCTGCTAGTCTGGTCCGCGCTAGATAGCATCGGAAAATCAGCGCCCTAGCCTGTAGTTCCCTGGATGAGTGAACAGGGAACTCTGCCACCTAAAACAGGGAACACATAGTCTGAAGCAGCGAATCTCTGGTGGGGGTGATGGACTCTCCGTGAACCCAGCTTAGGGGCCATCGACTGCGGTGCAGGACCGGCATCTAGCCCACAAACAGCCGCGATACAGTCACTCTTCCAGAGCGTCCCGGGAACGCACACTTGGTGAGAGCTGGCTAGTTTCGATCCGCTCTCCTTTGCGCTTTCAAATGAGAGGGGAGGGAAATGGTGGACCGGACTATCCGGCACTCCGCGCGTGCTACAGCGAAGCATTCTGACGGGCGCATCGCTAAGCCTGATCGCTAGCGCCACTGTCCTGGTCAGACTCTCTCATCACGGGGTGACAGTGCCCCGGAGATACATCGGCCCAGGGGTCACTCCGGTTCGAGACGGGTCCTTTCTCTTTCCGGACTGACGAGCCTCCGAAACAACTGCGCACGTAACTTCGCGGGCTGCTCGATGCTCGATCGCCGGGCCATTGATTAAATCAAACGTTTGTTTGACACAAATATCCGTTGGCTCCATTATCGACATTGGAGGAAGCTTCATGTGCAACGGGACGAAAGAAGACCCGGGCGCCATCCGGCAAGTGCCGCAACGACTGATTGCCACGGCACAGTCGAGCAGTTCAGGAGTGGCGAGCCCCGCTGTTCAGCAAAGTATGCTTGAAGCCGAAGCCGAGCATCCTCCGCGAGGGGCACCAGCAGACCGAAAGGGTGCCGCCCTGTGACCATAAAGGGAGGAAGGTTCCATGAGACTTGCATCGACGCTCACCGGCGCGGCCGTCGCGAGCTTACTCTTCACCAGCGTCGCCGCTGCCGACACCGTGCAGTTGCGTATGCTGACCGGGTTCCCGATGAACCATATGCTGACAACGGGCATCGCCGGCGAGCTCGTTGACAGCATCAAGAGCGACCCGAATGCTCCTATCTCGATTCAACTCAACGGCCCTGAAGTGGTCCCGGGATTCGAGCAGCTGGAACCGGTCGGCGCGGGCATCTTCGACATGGTCTTGACCCATGGCGCCTATCACACCGGCACCACCATGGTGGGAATGTCGATCGATGCCGTCGTCGCTGACCCGAAGGCTCGGCGGGAAAGCGGCGCCTGGGACCTGTTCGACGAGTACTATCGGCAGTTCAACTTGAAGCTCGTGGCCATCCCGACGGTGCCTGGCTACCACTTCATGCTGCGCGAGCCTATCGGCTCCGACGGTGGACTAGAAGGTCTGCGTATTCGCGGCACCTTGACCTATCACGGCGTAATCGAGGACTTCGGCGGGATTCCGACAGTGATGCCGGTGCCGGAGATTTATCCGTCGCTGGAACGTGGCGTGATCGACGGCACAGCCCACACCATCTATGGCAACCAGTCCCTGCGCTTGTACGAGGTCGCGCCCTACATGACGCGCCCCGGATTTGGCGTCACCAGCACGCTGCTGTTCGTGAATCTCGATCGGTTCGACAATCTGACGGAGGAGCAGCAGGCCTATCTGCTCGAAAAGGGCCGGGAGCTGGAAGAGACGGTCGCGGTCAGCTTCGCCGAAGCGCTGGAAGCCGAGGAACGGGAACTCGTCGAGAAGCATGGCGTGACCATAACCGAATTCTCACCGGATAAGGCCGCCCGTATCGAGACCGTGTTCCGGCAGTTCCTATGGAACAAGGCGATCGAGGATGGCGGGGCCGAAGCCCAGGCGCTTTACGACAAGCTGCGAGAGGTGGATATGACCGACTGACCCACCGGGTGTCTGTATGACGTCAGCCGCCGTCGCCACGTGTTTCCACCACCGTCTTCCGGCCGGCAGTTGTCACTGCCAGGGCGCGTGCTCGATGGCGCGACGCTTGTTGCTGAGAAACTTGGCGCGGCGGCCTTCGGTCTGATCGTCGTATTCTATTGCTATGAGGTGTTGATGCGCTACGGCTTCAACGCGCCGACGCGCTGGGCACCGGACTTCGTCGCCTATGCGCTGTGCATCGGCACCTTTCTTATGCTGCCCTCGCTGACCCGACGGCATGGCCATGTCGCCATAACACTGTTGCTCGAGGCGATGCCGCCGCGCTCGCGGAGGCACCTAGAGCGCACGATTGCGATGATCTCCGGCGCGATTTGTCTCGCCATCGCCTGGTACGCCCTCGGCGAGGTGATCCGCCAGTACGAGCGGAACATCGGCACGATCGCCATCATCCGCCTGCCGAAGTGGTGGATCTCCGCCTTCATTCCGCTGGGGCTGACCGGCGCGGGGTTGCAGTTCTTGCGCCTCGCCTGGACGGGGTCGACGACCACCGCCACCGGCAAAGAGCCCTCGACGTGAGTTGGATAGCGGCACCGGAAGGCGCGGCAGTCGCCTTCATCTTCATGCTCGTGCTGATGCTGGCGGGCTTCCCGGTGTTCATCGCCTTTATGACGATGAACGTAGCTGCCGTACTTCTGCTGTTCGGGCCTCGTGGCTTCTCAATGCTGACCAACAGCATTTTCGACACGCTGACATCGAGCACCCTCGCGCCGATACCATTGTTCATCCTGATGGGCGAGGTATTGTTCCGCTCCGGCACGGCAGGGGTCGTGTTCCAGTCCATGGATACGCTCATCAGTCGGATGCGCGGACGTGACTTCGTGCTGTCCACGGCCCTGTCGACGGTGTTTGGCGCGCTCTCCGGCGCCGCCGTCGGGGTTGCGGCGATGATGGGCCGCACCCTTCTGCCCCAGATGCGGTCACGTCAGTGCGACACGCGACTCTCGGTCGGCTCCATCATCGCCGGCGCATGTCTGGCGCCGATCATCCCGCCGAGCGTGCTCATCGTCATCATCGGCATGACCGCAGAGGTGTCGATCGCCCGGCTTCTCGTCGGCGGCATCCTGCCCGGGCTGCTGCTGGCTTTGATGATCCTCGGATACTGCATGCTCCGAGTGTCGATGAACCCGCAGCTTGCGCCTGCGCAGCCGGCAACGGATCGACAAGCCAGCGGCCGCGAACGGCTGCTCGCCATGCTGCGCATCCTGCCCTTCGGAGTCATCGTCTTCTGCGTCGTCGGCTTCATCCTGATCGGCGTCGCCACACCATCCGAAGCGGCAGCGACGGGCGTGCTGGCAGCACTGCTCTCGGCCGCGTTCTTCGGGCGGCTGAGCTGGAACATGGTGGGCCAGTCGCTGGTTTCCGCAGGTTTCATCTCGGCGATGATCCTCATCATCATGGCGAGCTCCAAGCTGTTCAGCCAACTCCTCGCTTTCACCGGAGCCACGACAGCCCTTGCCAACGTCGTGGTGGGAAGTGATCTCGCCACTTGGCAGATGGTGCTGCTGATGATGCTGGTCCCGTTCGTGCTCTGCATGTTCATGGACCAGATCGCGATGATGCTCATCTTCATCCCGATCTACAAACCGCTCCTCCCGGTGCTCGGGCTCGATCCGGTGTGGTTCTGGATCCTGTTTCTGATCAACGTCACCCTGGGCGGCTTCACGCCCCCCTTCGGCTATGTCGTCTTCGCCTTGAAGGGAGCGGTGCCTGAGCTGCGCCTTGCGGAGATTTTTGCGGCCACTTGGCCATTCGTTGGCGTCTTCGTACTGGCCATGCTGGTCATGGCAGCCTTCCCGCAAATCATCACCTTCCTGCCCAGTCTAATGTGACACGGCAGCGTTCAAGAAGACGTCTCGACACCTGGATGACGAAACCACCTCCAACGCGACAAAGAGGAAACGATGCCAAAACTTCCCAAGACAGATCTTGCCGGCCGCTTCACCTATCTGCCGATCGAAGATACTTTTTTCGGCGCCGGCGCGGTTCGCCATCTGAGCGAGGCGTTGGATGGCGTGGGGTCCAAACGCGCCGTCGTCATCACCGGCAAGACTCTTTCCCAGACCAACGCGGCGATGGACCCACTGCAGGCAGTGCTGGGCGACCGCTGCGCCGGCGTCTTCAGCGCGACCACTCAGCACGTTCCCCGTCAGGCCGTGCTGGCAGCCGCTGACTTTGCCAGGGAAAAGAATGCTGACGCCATCGTCAGTTTTGGCGGCGGCAGTCCGAACGATACGGCCAAGGCTGTGCTTTTGGCACTGGCCGAAGGTATAGAGACGCCGGAAGCGTTCGAGCGCTACCGCATCAAGTTCGAGTATCCCGACAAGATCGAAATCCCGTCGATGACGCAGCCGGCGCTCCCGCTCTTTGCTGTACCGACGACGCTCTCGGCCGGCGAGTTCACCCATTTCATCGGCATCACGGACGAGCAGCGCAAGGTCAAGGACCTCTACATCGACAAGCGACTGATGGCGAAAGCGGTTATCCTCGATCCGGAGCTGACCCGTCACACGCCCGACTGGCTCTGGCTGTCGTCCGGCATCCGTTCGGTCGATCACGCCATCGAGGCGATCTGCTCGACGACGGCCCAGCCCTTCACCGATGCGCTCGGCTACCGGGCGCTCGACATGCTGTTCCGCTATCTGCCGGAATGTCGGGCAGATCCGGAAGACTTGGCCGCCAGGGTGCAGTGTCAGGTCGCCGCCTGGCTGTCGATCTCCGGACTGGCCAGCGTCACCCTCGGTCTGAGCCACGGCATCGGCCACCAGCTTGGCGCCCGTTGTAATGTGCCTCATGGCGAGACCTCCTGCGTGATGTTGCACAATGTCATGCGCTTCAACCACGAGCAGACCCGAACCCGTCAGGCATGGATCGCCGAAGCCGTGGGCGCGCGGCAGCCCGACATGGACGACGAGGCGGCGGCCGCCGCCGCGCCGGAGGCAGTGCTGACGCTGGTACGCGACAAGCTGGCTTTGCCGTGGCGGTTGCGCGACGTCGGCGTCGAAGAGAACGACTTCGCCGGCATCGCCACCGATGCCATGCAGGACCTGATCGTCGCGACCAATCCCCGTCCGGTCGCCTCACGGGACGAGGTTGTAGAGCTACTGCGGCAAGCCTGGTAGCAGCGAAGCGGAGCACGGCATCCACCTGACGGCGGACGCCGCCGCCGGGCATTGATACCAGGCCGCGTGAGCAGACCTCATCGCGGGCCTGTATGGCGTTCAAACGCCACGCAGACTTTCCTCGCTTCGCTGCGGACGCGCAGTCGCGCTTGCCAAGCTGCGATGCGTTTCACTCATCACAGCTTGGTATAAGCCCGACCGGCGACGATGGAGAGGAGTTCGAAGCGTAGTAGACGCTCGTCTTGTTGGTTGACGGTCTCGAAGCCCAACCGGACTTTGCCGCCTCCTCTCTTCGTCTCCCGGGGCGACAGCGCCAAGATGGAAACGGTCGAGCGGATAGTATCGCCGGGCCGGGTCGGCGCGATCCACCTGACATTTTCCATGCCGACGCCGGCGAGCGCGCTGTCGCGCATTAGCCCCATGTCGTTGTAAAGCCGGTAGGCGAGACAGAGACTATGCAGCCCGCTGGCGACCAGACCGCCGAAGATCGACTTAGTTGCGGCGACCTTGTCCGCGTGGAAGCTCTGATAGTCCCATTCGAGGGAGAAGCGGATGATCGCCTCTTCGGTGACCGTCGCTGCCGGTGTGACGAAACTCATGCCCACGCAGAGATCGTCGAAGAACAGGGGAAACGGCCCTGGCGGTGGGGGTTTCGAAGTCATGCGATGCCGAGAAACGATTCACGGATGGACGGGTCGTTCAGAAGCGCTTGGCCGCTGTCCGTCCTCGTGATCTGCCCTTTCTCTAGAACGAAGCCGCAATCGCTCACCTCCAGTGCCCGGCCGACATCCTGCTCTACAAGAAGAATCGTCACACCCTCCTCGCGCAGCTGCTCGAACAGGCCGAAGAGGCCGTCGACAATGATCGGCGCCAAACCCTGGGACGGTTCGTCGAGCAATAGGAGTGCAGGATCGGCCATCATCGCCCGGGCAATCGCCAACATCTGCTGCTCGCCACCGGAGAGCATCCCGGCGCGCTGATTACGGCGTTCCTCGAGAATCGGGAAGCGGGCGAACTCCCGCTTCTTGTTCGCTTCGCGCCTCCCGCCCGCGAGGCTGAAGCCGCCGAGATCGAGGTTTTCGTCTACGCTGAGAGAAGGAAAGGTGCCGCGCCCCTCGGGCACGGCGCGAATGCCGCGGCTGACAATGCTGTGCGCCGGCAGACCGGAGAGGTCTGTGCCGTTCAACCTGATCTCGCCGGAGAGATAGGGCATCTGGCCGAGGATAGCCCTCAGCATCGTGGTTTTGCCCGCGCCGTTCGCACCGACCACGGCGGATATCTCCTGTGGCGCCAAGGTGAGGCTAACCTCGCGCAGCACTTGGGCGCCCGGTGTGTAGGCAGCGGTAACGTTATTGAGCTTGAGCATAGCGGCTGCCGAGATAGGCCTCGATCACCTCGGGGCGGCGGGCGACCACCGTCGGTGCTCCTTCCGCCAACACCCCCCCTTGCGCCAGAACGACCAAACGTTGCACCAGCGCAAGGACGGCCCGGACATCGTGCTCGACGAAAAGAATCGCGACCCCGGCCGCATTGACCTTGCGCAGAATGGCGATCACCTGGTCGGTCTCGACCAGATTGAGCCCGGCCACCGCCTCATCGGTCATGAGAACATGCGGCTCCGTGGCAATCGCGCGGGCGATCTCCAGCCGCTTTGCCTCGCCTGTGGTGATCTCGCCGACATCCGCATGGGCCAGCGGCAAAAGCCCGCAGAGATCGAGAGCTGCCTCGGTCCGGGCCGCGGCGGATCGTTTCGCGGCGCTTTCCGGTCGACAAAAGAGAGACGCGACATGGACGTTCTCCCAGCAGGTCATGCCCGGCAAGAGCGAAGCTGCTTGGAAGGTCCGGGCAATACCGGCCCGGCAAATCCGGTCGGCTCGCTGTCCGGTGATCTCCCGGCTGGCGAGATGGATCGCTCCCCCGCTCGGCGGCTCCACACCGGATATCACATTGAACAGCGTAGACTTGCCCGCCCCGTTCGGTC
The DNA here is from genome assembly GCA_028279885.1 of Rhodovibrionaceae bacterium. Taxonomy (GTDB): domain Bacteria; phylum Pseudomonadota; class Alphaproteobacteria; order Kiloniellales; family DSM-21159; genus JANQMX01. The sequence continues at coordinate 7,300 of JANQMX010000103.1, forward strand.
CGATCAGCCCGAGAACCTCACCCTCGTGGAGAGTGAGGCTCACGTTGGCCAGAGCCGTGACGCCGCCGAAATGCTTGGAAACGGCTTCCACCGTCAGGAGCGGTTCCCCAGTCATGATCAACGGGCCCGCCATTTCGCGATCAGGCTGACCAGCCCACCGGGCCAGAAGCTGATAATGGCGACGATCATGAGGCCATAGATGAGATGGTGATACTCGAGGAAATTGGCCCAGGCGATCTGGTCGATCACACTCAGAACCAGCCCGCCGAGTACCGGGCCGATCACGGTGCCGATCCCGCCGAAGATCGCTATCAGGATCATGTTCAAAGTGATCGTTAGGTTGAAGACGTTGTCCGGCGAGATGAAGACCAGGAACGGACCGTAGGCCGCACCCAACATCCCGGGCCAGACCGCACTGAAGACAAGGGCGATTGCCTTGTACCGGGTCGTAGGGATGCCGACCGAGGCTGCCACTACCTCGTCCTTGTGGATGGCCTTGAGGGCGTAGCCGACGCGCGAGCCAAGGAGAAAGACGATGGAGACCAAGCAGAGCCCGAGCAAGCCCAGCATCAGATAGTAGAAGAAGTTGAGGCTGCCGATATCCGGGAAGTTCCAGCCCATGTCCCAGGCTTCGATGCCCCGGGTGAAGGACCAGTTCCGAACGATGTTTTCCACTGCGAGCTGAGCCGCGAGGGTGGAAAGGGCGAAATAGAAGCCGCGTTGGCGAAACAAGGGGATGAAGCAGAGCGCGAACAGCCCGGCGGCCAAACCGCCACCGAGAATCGCGACGACGAGTGGATAATCCCCGCGGATCATCAACAGGGCCGAGGTGTAGGCGCCGATGCCGAAGAAAGCGCCGTGACCGAAGCTCGGATAGCCTGCCACGCCGCCGATGACATTCCAGGAGCTCGCCAGTGCGATGTTGACGAAGGTGAATATCAAGACCCGCTGCCAATAACCATCGAGGAAGAAGGGCATGATCGCTGCGATGCCAAGAAATGCAGCGATGAAGAGAAGCTGCCGGCGGCTCTCGGAGACCGGCGATAGGCGCGGGGCGCGCCCTGAAACGGCTTCGATCGTCATTTGCGGACCACTTGGCCGAGACCGAACAGCCCTTGCGGCCGCAACATGAGGACGGCGATCAATGTCCCGAAGATCACCGCCGGGGCGACGCTCGGCCAGTAGTAATAGGCGGCGAAGTTCAACACGCCGTATATGAAGCCGCCGATGAGCGCTCCGCTGATCGACCCGAGGCCGCCGATGATGACGATGAGAAAGGCATCGACCGTCCACATGAAATGCATGTGCGGCGCGGTGGGGCGAAGGCCGAGGATCAGTGCGCCGGCCAGTCCGGCCCACAACCCGCAGAGTCCCATGGTGAGCGTGAAAATCCGTGGGGTGTTGATGCCGACCAGAGTCGCCGATGCCAGGTCGTCGCGGCATGCGCGGACGGCCTTGCCGAATTGCGTGTAGCGCAGGAGCGCCGCCAGCAGCCCTGCCGAGGCCAGCGCGATGGCGAATACGATCAGCTCATAGGTGGGCACGAAAAGGTTGCCGAGCTCGATGATCGGAAGCCCTGGGACATCCACCCGCAAAAGCCGCTCGCTGGTGCCGAAAACGATATTGGCGATCTCGCTGATGACTATGGCGATACCGAACGTCTGCACCAACACCATAAGAGGGTGCATGTCGAACACGCGCGCGATGAACAGCCGCTGAATCAGAACACCGAGAAGCCCGGTGGTCATCGCCGCGATGAGCGCTGCGATGATCAGCGGCAAACCTTCGTTGTAGAGCGCATAGGTCAGCACGGCGCCGAGCACGATGAAGACACCGTGAGCAAGGTTGACGATACCCAAGACACCGAGAACGAGAGAGAAGCCGAACGCCGCCATGGCGAACACAGCACCTCTGAGAAAGCCGAAAAGAAGAACGTCCAGCATGAACCAGCCGTCGTTTCGTGGGTGCCGGCGGCACCGAGGCGAGCCCGGTGCCGTCGCGACAGTCTAGGCGCGGTTGCGGTAAGATGGCATCGGATATGCGAGCTGACCTGTCGCCAAAGACTCCGGATGGACCACCGTCAGCTGCGGGTCGGCGCCTTGCCATTGCAGCACCGGCAGGCCGGGGAAGTTCAGCCGACCTTTTTCGTTGAAGGTAATCGGTCCCCATATCGTCGGCACCTCGTTGAGCCCCGCCAGGCTCGCGCGCAGGCTGTCCGGATCAAACGGATCGTCTCCACTCGCGTCGCGCAACACCTGCTGGTAGAGATAAGGGACCGTATAGGCCATAGCGGCATGATAGGTGGGCGTGTAGCCCTTCGATGCCTCGAAGGCGTCGGCGAAGGCTTCGGCTGAAGCGAAATGGCTATCGGAGTGCGCCATCTGCGGTAGCCAGAATGTAACGCCGAGCGCGTATTCAAGATTCTTGCCCAGAGTCTCCTTCACCACGGCGTTGGTCGTCAGATGGCCGCCCACGAAGGCCTTCGGCGTGAAGTCGAGGGCAAGGAATTCCTGTACCAGCTTGATACAGATAACATCCCAACCGCAGTTGTAGACGATATCGACATCGCCGAGGCGCTTCATCTTGAGCACGGTTGGCCGGAGGTCCTGAACCTTCATGGGCAGCACCTCTTCCAGCACTACGTCGACTCCATTGGCAGCAGCAAAATCCTTAAGCCCTGCCGACATCTCCAGATAGACGGGGTCGTTGAACGTAACGATGGCGAGGGTTTTCGGCTTCGGCTCGGCCGCAACCAACTTCTGCACGGCGAGCTTGCCGTAGGAGCGCGCCTGTCCGACCAGGGTAAAGGTCGTGTGACCGCCGATCTCCTCATCCACACGCTGCGAGGCGGCGCCAGCCTGGATGGTAATTCGGCCGTGCTTGCGGGCGATGGCGCCCTGAGCCAGCACCGTGTCGGTGCCATAGGCGCCGACGATGAGGTCCACTTTGTCAGTGGTGATCAACCGCTCTGTCAGCTGAGCGGTACGGGCGGCGTTGTTCTCGTCGTCGTAGACGGTCCAGGTGACGTCCATTTCCTGGCCGCCGACGATCATCTTGCCGCCAACCGTCTCACTCCAAAACTCGTAGGCGTCTTTGTATATCCGGGCCACTTTCTCGTAGGGACCGGTAAGCGGCAGCGAAGAGCCAAAATGGACGGTGCGCTTTTTCGCGAGCGCCGGTTTCGAAGCAAAACCACCAAGACCGCTGCCAAGCAACGCGCCAAGGCCAACGGCGGCACTGCCACCCAGCAAGGAACGGCGATCAAGTCCGGAAAACGGTACGCGACTCGTTGGTTTTTTCATCTTTTCCTCCCGTAAGTTGGTGGGCCGCGCCTCGGCCCTTATGAGTTCCTTTTCGCTGTAGTTGCTGCGGTGATCACTGGCCCTTCGAATTGCTAGGCTTCGTGTTCCGTCGGTCCGTCACAACGGCTGATACCTCAGTTCTGAATGACGGCCACGGTCTCACCGACCGGCAGCACGTCGCCCGGCTCGGCCAGCTTCTCCGTCAGCGTACCGGCCGTTGGCGCCACCAACTCGTAGCTCGACTTATCCGCCTCCAGGACGGCAATGATGTCGTCCGCCTGGACGCTTGCGCCAACCTCCTGTTCCCAAGAGCTCAGTGTCACTTCTTCAATGGTCAGGCCAAGCTTCGGCACTTTGACCTTAATGCGCATCAGAATTTCCTATCTTCCTCGATACTCCGGCGCGCGCTTTTCGAGAAAAGCGCGCATGCCTTCTTTTTGGTCTTCTGTTGAAAACAGCATGAGAAACTCCCGAAGCTCGTACTCCAACGCGGAGTCGAAACCAGGATCAGCGCCTGTATTGATGCAGGATTTCGCCGCTGCCAGCGCCAGAGGTGCCTTCGCCGCCAGCTCCTCGGCTAAGACTGTCGTCGCTGCTTCCAGCTCTTCAGCCGCCACGCAGCGATTGGCGAGATTGAGCGCTATCGCCTCCTCGCCCGTGATGAATCGACCCAGCATCAGGATCTCTTTTGCCTTCAGCCGGCCGAGCCAGCGTGTTAGGCGAACCGCCGCGCCTGCACCTGGAATCACGCCGATGTTGATCTCCGCAAGACCAAAGCGTGCGTCCTCGGAGCAGACGACGAAGTCGCAGGCGAGGGATGTCTCGGTGCCGCCGCCCGTGGCCCAGCCGTGCACCGAGGCGATGACCGGCTTCGGACAGAGCTCGATGGCGCGGTAGAGATCGAGCCAATGGCGATTGTAGCGCTTCATTTCCGCGGGCCCGAAATCAGCGATTTCGCGGATATCAGCGCCTGCCGTAAAGGCACGATCGCCTGCACCGGTCAGAACGACGACTCGGATCGTCTCGTCATCGCCGGCCTGAAGAACTGCCGCACCGAGCGCGCGGACAAGCATGCTGTTCATGGCATTGTGCACGCCCGGCCTGTTGATCGTCAGCCACAGCACCGGCCCATGGCGGGCACTGAGCAGCAGAGCCTCCTCCGTCATGTCGCGACCATCCTGCGGATCGTCTCGGCTATGCGGGGCGGGTCGGGAATGTAAGCCTTCTCCAGCGCCGGCGTGAAAGGACTGGGGGCAAAAGGCGGAGCAATCCGCCGCGGTCGCGCTCGAAGCGGTCGCTCGATCCGTTCCGCCGCGACGGCCAGCACCTCGGCAGCAACGCTGCAAGGCGCGTGGGATTCCTGCACCACCGCGAGTCGGCCGGTCTTTTCGACCGAGGCGAGCAGTGTCTCCGTATCGAGCGGACTGATGCTACGAAGATCGATCACCTCAGCTTCGATACCCTCGGCCTCCAGCTGTTCCGCTGCCGCCAACCCGGCCCGACGCATCTGGCCGATGGTGACCAGACTCACGTCCGCGCCGGGACGGGCAATCTCCGCCCGGCCGAGCGGCACCAGCGTCTCATCGTCCGCGCCCTCGACCTCGCCGCTGGTGCCGATCAGCTTTTTCGATAGGAGGCAGAGAACCGGGTTGTCGTCGCGGATGCTGGACTTGACGAGCCCGAGAACGTCGCGAGGCGTTGCCGGCATCACCACCTTCAGACCCGGCACATGGGCGAACCAGGCGGCGAGACTCTGGCTGTGCTGGGGGCCGGCGTTCACGCCCCCGCCGCCGAAGGTGTAGAGCAGCAGAGGGACCGACACCTGGCCACCTAGCATGTAGCGCAGCTTCGCCGCTTGATTGACCAAGGGGTCCATGCAGCAGGTGAGAAAATCCTCGAAGCCTATCTCCACCACAGGCCTGAGACCCGTCATCGCCGCACCGACGGCAGCCGAGACAAATCCGTTCTCCGCGATCGGGGTATCCCGCACCCGCAGATCGCCGAACGCTCCGTGCAAGCCCCGTGTTTGGGCGAAGATGCCGCCACTCGGACCGACATCCTCGCCCAGAAGCATCACGCTCTCGTCGCGCGTCATCTCCTCTTTCAGGGCGCGCGTCAGGGCCTGGTAGTACTTGATGCTAGGCATGGGGCGCATCCGCGTAGACGTCCTCGTCGAGCAGGCTAAGGGCTGGGCCTTGCTGCTCCTTGGCCCAGGCCACAGCCTCCGTGATGCGCGCCTCGGCCTCGGCTCGTACCTTGGCCAGGGCGGCAGGTGCGACGCCGAGCTCGCCGGCGCGTTCCTCAAGGCGCGCGATCGGGTCGAGGCTGTGGCCGTTCTCACGCTCCTCGGCCGTCTTGTAGGCCTGCGGGTCGCCCTCGTAATGGCCGTGCCAACGGTAGGTCTTGGCTTCGATGAGGGTCGGACCGCCACCATCCCGCGCGCGCATCGCCGCCTCGGTCACGGCGCGATGGACGGCGAGCACGTCCTCGCCGTCCACGACGATGCCGGGAAAGCCATAGGCGGCCGCGCGGTCGGCCACATTCGCCAGCGAGACGTGCACCTCGTAGGGCGAGAGCTCCGCATAGCGATTGCTCTCACAGAAAAAAACGATCGGCAGACGCCAGATCGCCGCCATGTTCATCGCCTCGTGGGCAATGCCGCTACCTGATGCTCCTTCGCCGAAGAACGCGACGACACAGCTCTTCCGGCCGTTCACCTGCAAGGACAGCGCCGCGCCGACGCCAAGCCCCATGGATTGGCCGACGATACCGTTGGCGCCGAGCACGCCGGCGGCGACGTCGGCGATATGCATGGAGCCACTGCGACCCTTGCCATAGCCGTCCACCCGAGCATGGAGCTCCGCCATCATCCGCCCTGGGTCGGCGCCCTTGGCCAGGCAATGCCCATGGCCGCGATGCGTGGAGGTAATAAGGTCGCCTGGCTCCAGCGCCCCACAGGCGCCAGCCGCCGCACCTTCCTGGCCGAGCGACACATGGACGAAGCCCGGCATCTCGCCTTCCTTGTAGCCAGCGACGACGGCCAGCTCGAATGCGCGTATTTCGCACATCAACCGGAAGAGACGCAGGATTTCCTCTTGCGGCGGAGGAGATGCCGGGACCGAAGAGACCATCTCAGCACCCCAGTTCCCGGGCAATGAGCAACTGCTGGATCTCGTTGGTACCCTCGCCGATCTCCAGAATCTTCGATTCCCGATGCAGACGGTTGACTCGGAATTCGTGCATGAAGCCGTAGCCACCATGGATCTGGAAGGCGTCGAGCGCCGCCTGGGTGGACAGCCGGGTACCGATCAGCTTGGCCATCGCCGCTTCCTTGTGGCAGGGTCGGCCCTGGGCGTGCAGCCAGGCAACGTGGTGCACGAAACTGCGCACCGCCTCTGCATGGGTCGCCATGTCAGCAAGCTTGGCCTGGGTCAGTTGGAAGCTGGAGAGCGGCTGGCCGAACTGGGAGCGCCCCTTAGCGTAGCTGAGAGACTCCTCAAGGCAGGCGCGAATCATCGCAACGCCAAGAATGCCGAAGACAATGCGCCCGAGATTGAGGCCGCCCAACGCCTGGCGCAGGCCGCGCCCCTCTTCGCCCAGCATGTTGTCGGCCGGCACGCAACAGTCCTCGAACACCAGCTCCCGATTGTCCATGCCGTGCCAGGCCATCTTGGTGAAGGACTGGCCTAGCGTGAAGCCGGGGGTCGCGGCAGGTACGATGAAGCAGGAGATTGCCTTGCGCCCATCGCTCCGGTCACCGGTCGTCGCCATGACGACCATGCCGTCCGAGATCGGGGTGCCGGCATTGGAAATGAAGATTTTGTTGCCGTTGATGATCCAGCCTTCATTGCCGTCGCGCACCGCCTTGGTCCGCAAGCCGCCCGCATCGGAGCCCGCACCCGGCTCGGTAAGGCAAAAAGCCGCCAGCTTCTCCCCGCGTGCGAAAATCGGCAGCCACCGCTCCTTTTGCTCAGGGGTGCCAAGATCGGCATACATGTTGGCCACCAGCACATGAACCTGCCAGATCAGCGCAAAGGTCTGACTGACCGTAGCCAGCTCCTCCATCGCGATCACGTACGTCAGCGAGTCGATCCCGCTGCCACCATACTCTGACGGGATCATGATGCCGGCCATGCCGAGATCGGACCACTCCTTCCACAGCGCGGCCGGGAACTCATGGTCGCGGTCCATCTGCTCTTGCGCCGGCGCCACCTTAGCCTCGGCGAAGCTCCGCACCATGCGCTGGATTTCGACTTGGTCATCCGTCATTTCGAAATTCAAGAGCAGTCTCCTTGCGCGTCCTTGGCGCCTCAAAGGGCCAGCTGCATTCCGGTGATCATGATTTTAATCTACCAAACGATTGTTTGATTTCAAGGCCCGTGAATTGGTGCCGGGGATTTCGACGGAAGAGTGAAGCGAACGCAGAGCTTAGAGTGGCCGGACTCTACGGATCACTGGCGGCTCGTTCGCTTGGTTGGTCACTACGACCGGCGCCCCGATCTCCAGAGCCGTGTCGGCGGCCTCCGCCTGCGCCAGACGTCCGGTCACCAGAGTTCCGTTCTGAAGCCGGGCCACGGCGACAATGAAAGGCTCGGCACATTTGAAATCCGTGGCCGGCCGGCGAATCCGGGTCCAGGAGAGGCAAGTGCCATTGCCGTCCTGATGCACAGCATCGAAGGTGTCGCCGAGACATATCGGGCAAACCGGAAGCGGCGTAACGCTGGGATGACCACAGCTCTGGCACCGACGAATGACCATTGCCGCTTCAGACATCAGGTCGCCCCAAGATGGAGACAGTGCAGGAGATGCCAGTGCCGCCGAGATTGTGGGTGAGACCGATGCCTGCTTCCTTGACTTGGTTCGGATGGGTTCCGCGCAACTGCTGTACCACTTCATAGATCTGACCGATGCCGGTCGCTCCCACCGGATGGCCCTTGGCCAGCAGACCGCCTGAAGCATTGATCGGCATCTCGCCGTCGACGGCCGTGCGACCATCCAGCGCCCAACGGCCACCTTCGCCGCGCGGCACAACGCCGAGATCCTCGCTGTCGACGATCTCGGCGATCGAAAAGCAATCGTGAAGTTCGACGAGGTCGATATCGGTTGGGCTCAGGCCGGACTCGGCGAACGCACGCTGGGCAGCCTGCACCGTGGCGGGAAAGCTCAATAGGTTGTCCAGCCCGGAAATGCGAGCCGGGCCGCTCGACTGAGCGGCGGCAAGCACGCGAATTGGCAGGCCCTCGGCCTCCTTCGCCCGTTCGGTCGTGGTGACAAGAACCGCCGCCGCGCCGTCCGAGATGCCGCAGCAGTCGTAGAGCGCGAGAGGATCGGCGATCGGCTTCGATTGGGCGACGTCGTCGAGACTGAGATCGGCACCCATGGAGGCAAGGGGGTTGCGAAGCCCGTTTCGCTTGTTCTTCACCGACACCGCCGCCACCTCTTCACGCGAAGTACCGTAACGCTCGGCATGAGCACGCCAGACAAGGCCGAACAGCCCCGGATAGGTGAGACCGGCCGCGCCATCGCTGCGATGATCCATTGCGCAGTTGAGGGCGGCGGTCACGGTCGCGGTGTCGGCATGGGTCATGCTCTCGGTACCGACCGCCAGCGCAGCCTCGCAGAGACCGGAGGCGACGGCCATGACGGCATGGCGAAAGGCGATACCGCCCGAGGCACACGCTCCCTCTACTTTTGTCGCCGGCACACCGGCAAGACCGATATGGTCGGCCAGCAACCCAGCCAGCACCTCCTGGCCCGTCAGCACGCCGGAGACGAAGTTGCCGACATATATGGCACCGATGTCGGACCGCGCGATGCCGGCTTCGAGAACTGCGGCCCGAGCCGCCCTAGCCGCCAAATCCTGCGGCGTTACGGCAGAGTGCCTGCCGAAGGTCGTCGAGCCCGTCCCGGCAATGCACACTTCTCGCATGAACCCCTCAGTCATTGTGCCGGCCGTGCCTCAGATAACGCCCTCTCGCCGGAGCCCGGCGATTGCCTCGTCGTCGAGTCCGAGCCGACGCAGCACCGCTGCACTGTCCTGCCCGAGCGTTGGCGAGGGAGTGGCGGCGCGAGGCTCGATGCCCGCAAGTCGGATTGGATTGACGACGTGAGCCGCTTCGCCGCCTGCGCCCGTCGCAAGCATCTTGCGCGCATGCATCTGCGGACTAACAAACGCCTCCGCCAGATCGTATGACGGGGTCACGCAACAGTCTTCATCTGCGAACACCGCCTCCCATTCCGCCCGGCTGCGCGCAGCGAACAGACTCTCCAGCCGGGACATCATCTCCTGTTGGACCTCGGCATCCGCGAACTGCTGGTTGATGAACTCGGGGACGCCCATACGATTGCAGAATGCCGACCAAAAACGCTGCTCGTATGCACCCACCACCATGCTCCCTCCGCAGCGCGTCCGATAGGCGCGATACCACGCCGCACCTCCAAGAACGTGATGGCGGCCGCGCCGCGGCGGCGTTCCCGAGGCACGCATCTCGAAGAAGCTCGGCGCCAGCCACAAGCCCAGGCCGTCAAGCATGGCGATATCGATCGCTTGTCCCTCACCGGTCATCTCAAGCTGCCGCAGCGCCAGGAGGATCGCCACAACCGCCATCAGACTGCCGGCGCCGATATCGCCGACCGGCAAGCATGGCACGGCCGGCGCAGCATCGGCCCCACCGGACAACTCCAGCGCCCCACTGAGCCCCATGACGTTGATGTCGTGTGATGCCTTGTCCCGCCAAGGTCCGCTTTGACCGAAGCTCGACAATGACAGCATGATAAGCCGCCCGTTGCGGTTGCTCAGCTCGTGCCAACCCAGACCCAGCCTCGCCATCACGCCCGCCCGGAATCCTTCGATCAATACATCGGCACTTTCAACCAGATCGAGCAGTATCGCCCGTCCCTTTTCGTGCTTCAGATTCAGCGTCAGGCTGGACTTGTTGCGGTTAAGCGCGGCGAAGCGAGCTCCGACGCCAGCCAGCTGCGGTTGCTCGTCGCGCCAATAGTCACCGCTGCCCGGGCGTTCGATCTTGATCACCTCGGCCCCGAAATCCGCCAGCATCAGGGTCGCAAAGCCTCCCGGCATGAGCCAGGTGAGGTCGAGCACACGGACGCCCTCGAGCGGGTACGTCGGTCCTTGTTTGTCGGCGCCTTCGGTCAATAGCAAGCGACTCTAATCCGAGGAGTGTAGAATGGCGGTGTGGACTATAGCGACAACCTTCCAAACTGCCAAACGTTTGTTTTATTCTCCGGATCATATAGGCATCGTAGCAAGGCAGTTGTCGGCCACGTCGGGCCTCGTTCCCGGTGCAGAACTGGTTAAATGGTAAGCGGTCAAGAGGAGTAGGTACGTGGATGTTCCGAGCGAGAAGAGAAGCCCGCCCCGCGCTCGTAGCGGAGGCAAGCGCCAAAAGGTCAAAACACCGAACGGCGGCCAAGCCGTAAATCCCCGTCGCGATGACATTATCAAGGCGGCGGCGGAGTGCTTCGCCAACACCGGCTACGATGCAACTGCCATGCGCGACATCGCCAAGCGCACCGGTATCCTCGCTGGCTCGATCTACTACCATTTTAAATCGAAGGAAGAGATCCTCGTCGCCGTGCACGAGGAGGCCGTGCGACGCATCCGCAATAAGGTGCTCAAGGCTATAGATCCCGAAGCCGACGCATGGACCCGGCTCGTGCAGGCCTCTACGGCCTACGCGGAGAGCCTGGTCAGCGAGCGCAAGTTTGCCGAGGTAATCATCACCGAGTTTCCCCGCCGCCGGTCGCGCGCAGTGCGTGAGCAGCTCGTGTCGCATCGCGACGAGTTCGAGCAGATCTTCCGCGACATCGTCGAGGACTTGCCCCTGGCACCTTGGGTCGACAGGTCGATCTGGCGGCTTGCGTTATTGAGCGAACTCGCCTGGACGATGATCTGGTATCGCAAGGGAGGCAAGACGGCTGCCGAAATCGCAGAGCATTTGGTGGCGCTTTTGCGCTACCGCACCGCTGCGGCAGACTAAGCCTGGCCCGTCCGACGGTGCCGGCATGATCGAATGCCGCCCTGTTGGACGATGAAAATGTGCTGCCACCCCTTGCCAAAAGGTCCCTGTTGCACTTAGTCTTTCAAACAATCGTTTGATAGAAAAACGATCAAGGCGGTCGCTGGTACCGGACCGCAAGGGAGGATTGTGATGACCGCGTGGCCGCTTGAAGAGCGGGTTATCGGACAATTGCTGCGGCAACGTGCCGAACAGGATCCGGAAAGGCCACTTCTTCACATCGGTTCGCTCGACCAGAACCTTGGCGGCTTCAACAGGGCGGTCAACCGCATGGCCGGGTTGCTCGCCGACCTCGGCGTCGGGCGCGGCACCAAAGTGGCTCTGATGCTCCCGAACAGCCCCGAGTTCCTGTGGGCTTGGTTCGCCTGCGCCAAGCTGGGTGCCGTCTACGTCCCGATCAACACCGACTACAAAGGCGACATTCTACACTATCAGCTGGCAAAGGCAGACGTCTCTCATCTGATAATCGACGGCACCTGGCTGGACCGCATAACCCCCATCATCGAAGCCTTGCCGAGGTTGCGCGGCGTCGTGATGCGCGGCGAAAGCGAGCTTTCTCCGCATTTGGAACTGCCAGTAGTCCCAACCACCGCCGCCGACAGCTTCGCCGACCGCGAGCCTGACGTCACAGTCCGCTACACCGACCCGCATGCCATATCGTTTACATCTGGCACGACAGGGCCGTCGAAAGGGGTCCTGGCCAGCAACTGTCACGTCGCCACCTTCGCCCTAGACTGGATTCGCTGCGTGGGTCTGACATCGGAGGATCGACTCCATTCGTGCCTGCCGATGTTTCACGCCATCGCCACTTGGCTTGGCTTTCTACCGGTCTTGATGACCGGCGCCTCCATGGTAGCCAGCCAGCGTTTTTCCGCCAGCCGCTTCTGGGATGAAGTGCGTGCGGCGGACGCTACGATCGTCCACGGCATTTTCTCGATGGTGCCTATCCTCCTGAAGCAACCGCCGCGACCGGAGGACGCCACCCAGCCGGCACGGCGCTTCTACATCGGCCAACGGAACGACGCCTTCGAAGCCCGCTTCAACTGCCGCATCATTGAGGTGTTCGGTTCTACGGAGACCGGAATCGTCACGTACACGCCGCTGGACGAGGAGCGCCGTACAGGTTCTTGCGGCCGAGCGAACCAAGACAGCTTCGAGGTCACGCTGCTCGACGACGAGGACAACGAGGTGCCGACCGGCACGGTCGGCGAAATCGCCGTCCGGCCTCGCCAGCCATTCTCCATGCTCACCGAATACTACAACATGCCCGACGAAAGCTTGGTCGCGTTCCGTAACCTCTGGTTCCACACCGGCGATTCGGCACGGGCCGACGAGGACGGCTTTCTCTACTTCGTCGATCGCAAGAAAGATGCGATCCGTCGAAGGGGGGAAAACATCTCGTCCTTCGAACTCGAAAGCACTGTCTACCGCATTCCCCAGGTTCTGGAGTGTGCGGCAGTCGCCGTAGCATCCGAGCTGTCCGAAGACGAGGTCAAGGTCTGCATCGTGCGCAAGCCGGGTGAAGCACTGAGCGCGGAGGATGTTTGGGCCTTCTGCGAGGCGAAGATGCCACGCTTCTGGGTGCCTCGCTATGTGGAGTTCCTGTCCGAACTACCGAAAACCGCGAACCAGAAAATTCAGAAGTACCTGCTTCGCCGATCGGACAACAACGGAGAGCTTCACGACCGCGGCGAGCGAGCCGGCTCGCACCGACGTTCCGGTGTCGGTCGATGAAAGAGTCTTGGGACGCACCTGGGCTGCGGGTGGAACGAAACGGCCCGATCGCGCGCTTCGTGCTCGAGCGGCCCGAAGCCATGAACGCGCTCTCCCCCGGTCTCGTGCGCGCCTTGAATCGGGCGCTCGACGAGTTCGCCACCGACCCAAGCATGCGGGTTCTGGTCCTCACGGGCACAGGCCGGGCGTTCTGCTGCGGCGCCGACCTCAAGTTTTTTGCGGCCCACCGGCCGGACAGCGCAGAGATTGCGAGCTTTCTGCGCGAGTTGAACCGTTTCGTCGACGCCCTCGATAACCTCGACCGGCCGGTGATCGGCGCCGCCAACGGAAGAACCATGGGCGGCGGGCTGGAGCTCCTTTTGACCTGCGACCTCGTCCTGGCCGCCGATCACGTCACCATCTCCGATCCGCACATTACGATTGCCGCCATACACGGCGCCGGCGGCAGCCAGCGTTTGGTGCGCTCAGTCGGCTTACAGCGTGCTCTCGACCTGGTTCTGACGGCACGCAGCTTGTCGGCGCAAGAGGCAGCGGACTGGGGGCTCGTCTCACGGGTCGTGCCCAAAGCCGAACTGGACACGGCGACAGCGGCTCTGGCCGAGGAGATCGCAGAACGCGACGACTCGGTAACAAAAGGGCTGAAGCGTCTCGTGCGCCTCTCGACTTCGGCCGGGCTGGATCACGGCCTTGCTGCCGAGCGTGAAGCCTTTGCGGAGGCCGCCCGCCGGACGCCCTTCGTCGAGGCGATGCAGACCTTCGCCAAGCGAACGTAGGTACGCCCGTCAACAAGCCTTGGGAATGGTCCGTAGTGGAGGAGGAAACGATGGACGTGAAAGCATACGATACCGCGGCACTCAAAGAGAATTTCATCAAGAATCGAGGATATTGGAACGACTTCTGGGAGGGCTTGCTGATGCTCGCTCCCGAGTTCTTCGAGTCCTATCTCAATTTCTCCTCCATTCCATGGAAATCCGGCCCACTCGAGCCGAAGGTCAAGGAATTCATCTATATCGCCATCGATGCATCCACTACTCATCTCTACGAGCCGGGGCTACGCATCCACTACCGGAACGCCCTCAAGTACGGCGCCACCAAGGAGGAGTTGATG
>JANQMX010000046.1 GCA_028279885.1 Rhodovibrionaceae bacterium
CTTGGCCGTCTGATTGGCCAGCGACTTCACTTCAGAGGCGACGACCGCAAAGCCCTTGCCCGCCTCCCCGGCGCGCGCCGCCTCGATGGTGGCGTTCAACGCCAGGAGATTGGTCTGCTCGGCGATATCGGAAATCAAACTGACCACGTCACCGATCTTCTGCGCCGCGTCGGCCAGCCCGCGAACCGACTCGTTCGTCGAGTTCGCATCCTGAGCTGCTTGCGAGGAGATCTGGTTCGACTCTGCGATCTGGCGCGAGATCTCCGAGATCGATGCCGTCAGTTCCTCGGCCGAAGATGCCACCGTCTGCACGTTGTGGGTCGCCTGCTCCGAGGCGCTGGTCACGGCGTTGGACTGGTTGCTGGTTTGCTCGGCGGTGGCGGACATTGTCTGCGCGGTCTGCTGCAGCTCGGTGGCCGCCGCGGAAACGCTGCCGATGATCGAGCCGACTGAAGTCTCGAAGCTGTCCGCCAGCTGCAGCATGGCTTGGCGCTTCTCTTCGGCGGCCTGGCGGTCGCGCGCCTCCTGCTCCTGCTTCAGGCGCTCCACCTCCAAGGCGTTGTTCTTGAAGACCTGGACGGCGTCGGCCATCTGCCCGATCTCGTCCTTTCGGCCCACCGCCGGGACTGCAACGCTCAGATCACCACCGGACAGCTGCTCCATCGCCGTCGTCATGGCGACGATGGGCCGCGAGATGGCGCGTCCAATGAAATAGGCCAGCACGATGCCCAACACGATGGCCGAGAGCGACACAACCAGACCGATGACTTCGGATGCCTCGAGCCGTGCTGTAGCGTCCGGCCCCAGAGTGTCCTGGCGCCGGATGTTCCGGAGCTTAACCTCTTCGGCCAGACCGGCAATTTCAGGACCGATGCGATCAAGCGTGCCGGAGATGACGCCATTGCGCTCAAAGATCACCGACGTGACGCTGGTGAAGGCTGCCTTGTAGCCGTCAGCAATCTCGACGACTTCCTGCGCCAAACGGCTCCGGGTCGGGTTGTGCAGTTCCTGGCGCATTTGCCCGGCCGTCTTGGCGAAGCCGTCCATCTCCGAGATCGCACGGTCGGCATGAGCCTGCTCGTTGGTGACCAGAAAACGGTTCGAGTAGAGCCTGGCGAGCAGCAGGTGACGAAGCGTCTCGCCGGCGAGATAGCTTGCCGAGGGATCGCCATCCGCGTAGGCGCTCTTCATGATCTCTGTCAGCGCCCGTTCCGCGCGCGGCCCCTGGTCGTTCATCTGGTCGACGAAACCGTTGCGCTGAACGCGAAAATCGATGACCTGTTGAAAGCCCGCCTGATACTGATCGACGTTGCCGGCGATCTGATCGATTGCCGCGACAGCCTCGGTGCCGGCGAAGATCTCCTTCGCCTCGGTCATAATGGTCTGCAGCGCCTCGATACGCATGAGCACCTTGTCCCGGGCCTCATCGCTGCCCTTCAGGATGAAGTCCTTCACCCCCAGGCGCGCTTCCAGCAGGTTGGCTTGTATTCGGCCGATCTGATTCGTTTGACGCGCCGTTGTCCGGTACTCTGTGAAGTCCTCTCGGGCGCTTTCCAATCCCGCACCTTCAACGAGAGCCACCACGATGAGAAAGGCCAGGATGGAGCCCATCCCAACGCCGATCTTCTTGGAGAGCTTGAGGTTCGTGAAGAAGGCCAAGAGGTCTTTGCCTCCCTGGCCACCTGCCGTTACCGGCGCAGGGGCTTCAAAACGTTCCTCTTGTTGACCATCAACTGCGGATGACATCATTCCACTCCAATCTCATCTAGCGAAGGCAGTCCGAGCCGTGCCCGTCCGCCTGGCCGTTCTGCGAGCCGGCTATTCGGTCCAGCCAGACCTGCGCGGTTCCGACTCAATTCCGATGCACAGGATCAATCGGACGCTAGCGTGGGAGTTCTGTTGGAATACTTAAAAAGAACACGCAATTTCTATGTGCTTTTGCATATTTAAAGAAGAGAAATCAATAAACCGCCCTATCTTACACTGAAGGCCATCGACTTGAGCGCGAATTCAATCAGAAAATACTTAATCAGGCACGCAGGGGTTTTCGATTATTTGTTTCAGAAAGGACGAACCGTGTCGTCTTCATCTCGATCAAGCCGCCATCGAGAAAGACAGAGGCTCGGTCAAAGCGATTGAATCGAGTCGGGAAGTGCGCCAACCAAAGAAGGGGGCGAAATGCCCCCTTCCCTAAAGCTCGACGATGATGTGCCTGGTTGGACTTAGGCCTCTCGCAGCCCCGATACGAAACGGTCGACCTCGCCGCGCAGGGTCTCGGACTGCTTGGCGAGCTCCTCGGCAGCGTCGAGCACCTGGGCAGACGCCGCTCCCGTTTGCTCCGCAGCCTGCTGAACGCCAACGATATTGCTCGCCACCTCCTGGGTGCCACTCGAGGCTTCCTGAACGCTGCGCGCGATCTCTTGCGTTGCCGCGTTCTGCTCTTCCACCGCCGAGGCGACGGCAGCCGCGTTCTCGCTGAGCTGGCCGATCACGTTGGTAATGCCCTCGATCGACTGGACAGTGCCGTCGGTCGCCGACTGCATGCCGGACACCTGGGAGGCGATCTCCTCCGTCGCCTTGGCCGTCTGATTGGCCAGCGACTTCACTTCAGAGGCGACGACCGCAAAGCCCTTGCCCGCCTCCCCGGCGCGCGCCGCCTCGATG
>JANQMX010000082.1 GCA_028279885.1 Rhodovibrionaceae bacterium
CAGGGCATCGGCCACCTCCTGGCCGACTTCTAGAGCTGTCACCCATGTATCCGGTCTACAGTGTCACTTATCTATCCGGTCTGAACCTCCCGCTCCCCCGCCCGGCCACCCAATAGGGTACCATGCCATGGGTGGCCGGGAGGGGGAGCGGGATGGAACAGCATGGCGCGCCTCCGCCGGGAGACAACAAACCAATCCGGTGCCGGCGCGCCAGCTAAAGAAGGCCGGCCTTACGGCCGTGGGGCGTACTTGGCGAGGATGCGCTGAAGCGTACGGCGGTGCATACGCAGACGTCGCGCCGTCTCCGAGACGTTGCGGTCGCACTGCTCGTAGATGCGCTGAATGTGCTCCCAACGCACCCGATCCGCCGACATGGGATTCTCCGGCGGCGGCGGCATGCGGCCTTCTTCGGCCAGCAGGGCCGCTTCAACCTGGTCGGCGTCGGCCGGCTTGGTGAGATAGTCGGTGGCGCCGGCCTTCACCGCCGCCACGGCGGTGGCGATGTTGCCGTAACCCGTCAGCACGATAATGCGTGCGTCCGCACGTACATTCCGCAAGGTCTGAACGACATCGAGGCCGCTGCCGTCGCCCAGGCGCAGGTCGACCACGGCATAGGCCGGGCGGCTGAGCTCCGCCCGTTCCTTGCCTTCCATCACCGAGCCGGCGGTTTCCACAAGGAAGCCGCGCCGTTCCATGGCCTTGGCCAAGCGCCCTGCCAGGCGGTCGTCATCGTCGACGATCAACAGCTTGGCTGCGGTGGCGGTGTTGCTATGTGCGTCCATCGTTTGCATGTCATTCCTTGTACGCGCCGCTACCATAATCGGATGTGCCGCTCAGCTCAAACCGACTGCGCGGCCAGGACACAACCACCTCCGCGCCGAGCTTGCGCCCTGCATCGTCGCTGCGGTTGCCGAAAGCGATATCCGCGCCCAAGCGGCCGAGCAGGGTGCGGGCAATGAAAACTCCCAAACCCATATGGTCCTCGCGGCCCCGCCTGTCGGTGCGGCCGGTCGACACATAGGGCTCGCCCAGCTCGGCCAGGACCTGGTCGTCGAAGCCCGGTCCGTCGTCGCGGATGCGGGCCGTGACCCGGGTATCGCTCCAGGACAGCTGTACATCGACCCGGCTCTCGGCGAATTGCATGGCGTTTTGCAGCAGGGTGCCGAGCCCATGCAGCAGCTCCGGCGTACGCTCGGCCAGCGGCTGCTTTGCCGGCGAGAGGCCGCGCGCCGGCCGAATGTCCAGCGCCACCTCCTCGTTGACGAAGGGAGCGGCCGCCGCCTCGATCAACGCCGAGAAAGGCAGCCGGTTGTAGGGCTGTCCGCCATCGTGCTCCAAGCCCGCGGCCAGGTCGGCCAGGATATCGCTGCAACGCCGGCTTTCCTGCAGCAGCAGCTCGACGTCCTCGCGCAGGGGGCTGTCCGGCGGCAGGCCGTCGGGCAACTCCTTCTCCATCTCGCGGGCGATCACGGCGATGGTCGCGAGCGGGCTACCGAGCTGATGCGCCGCCGCCGCCGCCAGGCCGCCGACGGCATAGAGACGCTGCTCCCGCGCCAGAGCCATCTGGCTGGCCGCCAAGGCATCGGTCATCCGGCGCGCCTGGCTGGCCGTCGAGGAGACGAAGGCGGCCACGAACAACAGTGCCAGCACCATGGCGACCCAAATGCCGGCGAGATAGATCTGCGGCAGCACCAGGCCGCCGCTGGTCCAGGGCAAGGGCTGATGCCAGACCAAGAGAACGCTGGCGCAGACCACGGCAAAGGTGGCCAGCACCATGGTCGAGGTGCGCGAGAGGGTGGAGGCGGAGACCACCACCGGCGACAGCAGCAAAATGGCGAAGGGGTTGCTCAGCCCGCCGGTCAGGAACAGCAGCAGCGAGAGCTGCGCCAGATCGAAGGCCAGATGAACCGCCGCGGCCCGGTCGGACAGCCAGGCCTGCGCCGGGCTGGTGAAGGTCGCCACCAGGTTGAAGACCGCGGCGGCGATGATGACCAGGCCGATGGGCAGCGCCGCGACGGTGAAATGGAAGCCGATCTCCACCGCCGCCAGGGCGGTGAGCTGGCCGACCACGGCGATCCAGCGGATCTGGATGAGGGTGCGCAACCGCATGCGCCCGGAGGAAGCGGCGCCCAGCGAGGCCAGGCGCTGCATCCATCCGGGGGCTATCGCTTCGGCGGCGGCCTCTGCGTCCGTGCCTTGGTTGGCCTGTCCTTCGGCGAGCTCCCGGCCGAGGGGCGCGAGCTCGCCGCGGAACTCGGTCACGACAGAGAAATCTCTCCTTCGATGACGTGCTCGCCGTCCATGCCTTCCAAGGTCAGCACCATGCGCGCCTTGACCACGTCATCGTCGCCCAATTCGCCGGACTCGAGACCCTCGCGTACGGCCTGCTCGATCTCCCGCTGGGAGGTCACGCCGACTTTCTTGAGGAACTTGCGCAGCTCCATGTTGAAGACGTCTTCGTTCACCCTTAGCTCCTCCTCAAAGCAAGTTCTTTGCTCGCCGTCTCTCGCGGCTTTGGGCTGCCGGACGGCTTGCGCTATAGTTGGGCGCAAATGAGCGATTTGGCAAAGGCCGCGCACAAAAGACGCGGCCCTGCCCAGGGACCAAGCCCGGAGGACAACACCCGATGAAACTCACCCAGGCACAGCTTCAGGACTTTGACCGGGAGGGGTATCTCTTCTTGCCCGAGTGCTTCACCGCCGTCGAAGCGGCCTTGCTGCGCGAGGAAGCGGACCGGGTCTACGCCCTGGAGCGCGAGGAGGTTTGGCGCGAGGACAACGGCGCGCCCCGCACCGCTTTCGCCGCCCACACCTACAACGAGGCCTTCGGGCGCCTGGGCCAGCATCCGCGCCTGGTCGAGCCGGTCATGCAGCTCTTGGACGGCCAGGTCTACATGCATCAGTACAAGGTCAACGCCAAAGCGGCCTTCGACGGCGCCGTCTGGCAGTGGCACCAGGACTACGGCACCTGGGCGCGCGACGACCTGATGCCCGAGCCCAGGGCCATGAACATCGCCGTCTTCCTCGACGAGGTAACCCCGGTCAACGGCCCCCTGATGCTCATCCCCAGGAGCCACAAGGCGGGCGTGCTCGAGGCCGGGCACGACCTGGAGACCACCAGCTATCCGCTCTGGACCCTGGACCGGGAGACCGTGACGCGGCTCGCCGAGGAGGGCGGCATCGTCGCCCCGACCGGCCCGGCCGGCTCGGTCTTGATGTTCCACTGCAACTTGGTGCACGCCAGCCCGCCCAACATCGGGCCCTGGGGTCGCTCCATCGTCTATCTCTCGCTCTGCGAGGTGACCAACCACATCCGCCAGTTCAAGCGCGCCGAGTGGATCGCCCACCGCGACTTCGACCCCATTGAACCGCTCCCCGACGACTGCCTCGCCGAGCTGGTCGCTCAGCGCGCCAGCCAACACGCGGCGGAGTAGGCGCAAAGCGCCCTTCACCGTTAGCTAACGCTTGCTCCTTAAGCCTGAGGCCGAACCTCTCCGGCTTGAGGAGCGCGGCTGATGGCTGCCGAGCGATCGAACATCTCCTACTACCATTTCCTGCGAAATAAAGAGACGCGGCACCGCCAGCGGCTCGGCCCCCTGGCGCCGGTGCTGGGGCTTATCCTGATCGTCTCCTTCGCGCTCTTCCTGTTGCCGCTCTTCCTCTACATGCTGGTCTTCAACCGGCTCTATTTCTGGCTGCGCAACCAGAAACCCATCGACCCCAAGCCCTACTACCGCTTCGACCGGCACCGCATCGCTCACCTGGGGCTGATGGACCGCCTCTGGTGCGAATACTGCGAATGGGCCAACGGCAGCCTGCAGTGGATTTCCGATGTGGTGCAGGAGATCGAGCGCCGCTATTGCCCGATCAAAAACGCCTGCGACCCGCACTGCGGCAAGGCCAAAGCCTGGCGGCAGGACTTCCTGGCCCATGAGCACGAGCTGCCGGAGCTCAAGCGCTTCTTCTTCGACGGCCGCTACGAGGACATCTCCCAGTGCGAGAAGGATGCCGCGCCGGATAGCGATGAGCGGCCTGCGTCCGGCTTCGAAATGGACCCCGGCTCAAGGCCGGGGTGACGATAGGAGGGGCTGCGCCGCCTGCCTCCATTCACAGGATGTCATCCCGGCCAAGGGCGAAGCCCGCGAGCCGGGATCCATGGGTAGGCTGGGTGCGGAACAGGGGAACGAAGAGGCAGGTGGCGGCAACGTCCTACCATCAAGGCTGCGGCTAGTGCTGGCCGAGGAATGGACCCTCGGGCCTTCGCCGCGCCGTAGGGCTTCGGCCCGCAGGCGGGTCAAGCCCGAGGGTGACAAGTCGTAGAATATCGGCCCCTCGACATCGGCTCTGCCCGGCGACTAACCTCCCGCCATGACCATCGAGAGCTGGATCGCCTACATCGTCGCCCTGTCGCTGCTCGGGCTTTCGCCTGGACCGGCCTGGGCGGCCGTCATCACCACGGGCATCGCCCGCGGCTTTCCTCGCGCCGCCGCCATGGCCTTGGGCATCGCGCTCGGCGACGTGGTTTTCCTGCTCTTCGCCGTTTTCGGCCTGGCCGTGCTGGCCCAGGCCTTGGGCAACCTCTTCATCGTCGTCAAGCTGCTCGGCGCCGCCTACCTGATCTGGCTCGGCATCTCGCTGTGGCGCAACCCGCCCAAGGTGGACTTGGCCGCGGCACCCCAGGGCGGACGCCTCGGGCCCTTCCTCGGCGGCTTTGCGCTCACCCTGGGCAACCCCAAGGTGATTGCCTTCTACCTCGGCTTCCTGCCCGCCTTCATGGACCTGCAGGCGCTGACCGGCGGCCAGCTCCTGCTGGTCGCGGCCACCACCTTCGTGGTCATCGCCGGCTTTCTCGCCGGCTATGCGGCATTGGCCGCCCGCTCGCGCCGTTTCTTCGCGGAGGGCAAGCAGGGCGCTTTTGCCCGCCGGCTGCTCGGCCGGGTGCTGGGCACCACCCTGATCGGGACCGGCGTCGCCGTCGCCACGCGGTAAGCGAAGCTGCTGCCGCACTGTGATGACCGGGCATAGCTCCCATTCTCTCTAGGCGCCGGCATAGCTCTGGTTCGGCAAGAGGCTGCTCTGGCAGAGTGCCGCGGATCAAATCGCCTGAAGGATCGTGACTGTGCAATCACCTGCCGAACGGCTGTACCGAATCTGCGAGGAGGGCCTCTGCATCGGCTGCGGTCTTTGCCAGGCCGTGGCCGGCGAAGACAAGATCGAGATCGTGGTAACGCCCGAAGGCGCCTTGCGGCCGCTGGCCGGCGAGGGCCTGGACCACGAGACCGTCGATCTGATCTATGCGCTTTGCCCCGGCACGCACCTGGAGGGCCTGCCCGCGCAGGAGGTCGACGACGCCAGCACAAGGGATCTCGTCTGGGGGCCGCATCGCAGCGTCGCGAAAGCCCACTCCGGCGACCCGGAGGTCCGTTTTCTGGGCGCGGCGGGCGGCGTGCTGACCGCGCTGGCCATCCATCTCTTGGAAAGCGGGACGGTCGATTTCGTGCTTCATGCCGCGCCGTCGAAAGACATGCCGTCATTCGGCGTGCGCCAGATCAGCCGCAGCCGGGCCGACGTCCTGGCCGGCGCCGGATCGCGCTATGGCCCCACGGCGACGCTGATCGACATCGACAGCATCCTGGCGCAAGGCCAGCCCTTCGCCTTCATCGGCACGCCCTGCGACATCACCGCTCTGCGCAACCTGGCCAGGCACGACCCGCGCGTCGATCAGCTCTGCCGCATGATGATGACCCCGGTCTGCGGCGGCTTCATGGAAACGCCGGCCCTGGCCAAGAAGACCGAGTCCTTCGGCGTGCCCTTCGAGCGGCTGACGGCGCTCAGCTATCGCGGGCGGGGTTGCCCGGGACCGACGCGCATGGAGCGCGACGACGGGCTGGCGGTGGAGAAGTCCTATCTCGACTTCTGGGGCGAGGACGACAGCACCTGGTCGCTGCCCTGGCGCTGCAAGATCTGCGCGGACGGTATCGGCGAGGCAGCCGACATCGCCGTCTCGGATGTCTGGCCGGGCGGCGCCCCGACCCGCGAGGAAGCCGAGAACCACACGCTGGATCCGGGGAGCAACGGCGTCGTCATCCGCACGGCCCGGGGTCAGGCGCTCTTCGAGGCGGCCCGGGGCGCTGGCGCGCTGGTGCTGGAGGAAGACTGCAGCGCCGAGGATATGAGCCTTTGGCAACCGCATCAGGTCCGCAAGAAGCACGCCGTCTGGGCGCGCTACGAAGGCATGCGCCAAGCCGGCCGCCTAGTGCCGGAGACCACCCGCCTGCGCCTGGAAGAGCTTTACGCCGCCAACGCGCCCGAGGAGAACGCCGAGGAAACAGAGGGCACGCGCCGCCGCCTCGCGGCCGGCAAGGCCTCCGAGCCGCAACCGACGCGGCGCGTCTCGGTCGGCGTCAGAAGACGGTAAAGGGGCAGTCGGGCAGGACGCTCTCGATCTCGTCGTCCAGTCCGAGCCTCATATGCGCGGAGATGACATGGCTGATGCCATGCCCGTCCGACAGGGGCAGGTCCACCGCCATGACCTTGATGAAATCCCGGTCATACTGGGTCAGCCTGCCTGAGGTAACACCGATGAAAGGCACCTGGTCCATCTTCTGGAAGTAGCGGAGCTCGCTCGACTTCCAGGCCTCCGGGTCGAGCGACTGGGAGCCCAAGGTCTTGTTGGTGTAGTCGACCTGCCACCACTCGACCAGCTGCGTGCCCCAGAGGGTGAAGCGAAGATTGAAGGGCTCGCGTTCGACGCGGGCAATGAAGATCTGGCCGAACCAGCCCTTGAAGTCCTTCATCTCGAAGTCGGCCCGACGCGGCAAGCCGTAGGCCGCGCCCCTGCGCCTTTGCCAGCGGGCGACGAGCTCTTCGAACGGACCCAGAAGATGCGCATCGGTGTTCAGCGGGCACATGGCATAGCGCCAGTCGACCGCGGCCGCCCGTGGTTTGAAAAGCGTTTGAAACTCGCTGCGGGACTTCACTGCCCGACACCCCCTCACGACTCACCGCGGGAAACTAGGGGGCCGGCGGACTCCGGCAAGCCAGGACTATAGTACTAGAATACCTCTGGTGGGAGGCGCCCTACCAACGCGGCGCGTGGTAGCGGTCGAGGGGGATCACCGCGATCGGCACCAGCTCGACCAGCAGCTCCGGCACCACCAGGCCGGGCGTCTGGATGATGATGCTGGCCGGTGCCACCTCCGGCGCCAGCTTCTCGGCGCGCACCTTCTGGATGGCCGGCAGGTCGGCCGGGTCGAGGAAGTAGATCGTCATGGTGACGATATCCTCCAAACGTCCGCCGACAGCGGCCAGGATGCTCTCCACGTTGTCGAAGGACTTGCGGACCTGGGTTTCGCAATCGCCGAGGCCGACCACTTGGCCCTCGCTGTCCCAGGCGACCTGCCCGGTGATATGCAGCCTGCGCCCCTCCGGCTCCACCACGCCGTGGTTGAAGGCGCGGCCCAGCTGCGGCCAGCCGCTCGGGGGATTGAAGCGAACGGTCATGGCTGGGCCTCCTCTCGGCTGTGGCGTGTCCTCGCATTCTTGGCCGGCGAGCCCTCCGTCCGGCAACACCAACCGCCTCATAGGTCGTATGAGCAGATGGCGATTGCCGCTGCGCAGCGCGGCTTGCGAAGCTCGGCCCGATAGTGAACAGAGACCGAGGACGTGCTGCCGTGACCGTCACCATCCGCGAAGACGATCTGTCGGGGCCGGAGATCGTCGCCCTGCTGCAGACGCACCAGGACGACCAGGAACTGCGGTCGCCGTCGAACAGCAATCATACGCTCGATCTCGACGGCCTGCGCGGAGCGAACGTCACCCTCTGGTCGGCCTGGCAAGAGGGCGCGCTGCTCGGCTGCGGCGCCCTCAAGGAGCTCGACCCGGGCCACGGCGAGATCAAGTCGATGCATACCGCGGCCGAGCACCGGGGCAAGGGCGTGGCGGCCCGTCTGGTCGAGCACATCCTGGCGGAAGCGCGGCGGCGCGGTTACGGCCGCTTGAGCCTGGAGACCGGCAGTGCCGAGTCCTTCGCGCCCGCGCGGGCGCTCTACGCGCGCTTCGGCTTTCGCGATTGCCCGCCCTTCGCCGACTATCCGGAAGACCCCTACAGCGCCTTCATGACCCTGGAGCTTACACCTCGCTAAGCGCTGGCCAGCGAGGCGACGCCGAAGAGGATGACAACGGCCCAGGAGAGACGCCGGCGCAGCTGCCCCTCGCCGAGCAGGAGCGAGCCCGCCAGAACGGTCAGCAAGACGCTGAGCTCGCGCGTCGGTGCAACATAGACCACCGGCGTGAAAGTCAGGGCATAGAGCACCAGGATGTAGGCCAAGGGTGAGAAGACCGCGATGGCGATGACCGCGGGCCGGTGATGTCGCCAGCAACGTGCCACTTCGTCGCGACGCTTCAGGGCCAGCGGCGCCAGCAGGACAACACGGCTGATCGCCGTGGCGTAGTCGATCACCAGCGGCGGCACGAGCAGGCTGGCGACGGCGAAGGCATCAACCACCGTATAGCCGGCAATGAAGCACCCCACGGCCAGACCGAAAGCGAACGAGGACCAGGCCCGTCGTGCGCGCGGCTTGGGACCGCCGGTCAGTCCGAGGACGCCGACAATGACGGCAAGCGCACCGGCCATGGCCTGGGGAGACAGGCTCTCGCCAAGGACGAGCACCGCGAAGCCGACGGAGAGCAGCGGCCCGGTGGCGCGCGCCGTTGGATAGACCAGCGAGAGATCGCCTTTGCGGTAGCCTCTTTGGAGCAACAGGAAGTAGCCAAGATGGAGCAGCGCGCTTGCCACGATGACCAGCGCTTCTTGCAGCCCGATGGCAGGCCGTTCGACCGCCAGGACGGTGAGCAGCAGCGGCAGATACAGCAGAGCGGATACCAGCGAGAACAGCCAGATCAGCTCGGGGCCGCCGTTGAGCTTCTTGACCAGCAGGTTCCAGGTCGCGTGGCAGAAGGCTGCGGCAAGAACGAGGGCGAAACCGAAAAGGGACATGGGGACCTCAAGGACGAGTGGATGCCGGGCACGCCGAAGCGGGCCCATCTATCCCCCCTGGCGTTTTCGTCCTTGGGTGTCTGCCGTTTCGCGGCTCATAACGGCGCTCGGTCCTGGCCTGCCGCAAGCCTTGCTGCCGCAGCGGAACCCTAGCCGCACATAGATGGACGCAGCTTGTCTATACAAGTTGTGTGAAGAAAGCAAGCGCCGCGCTACGGACGGCTTTCCCAGCGATGTCATCCTTGCGCGAGCCTCGCAGGGTCATGGACCCGAAGAGGCGAGTTGCGAGGATCCACGCGTGATGTCCGTGCAGGCCGATGGGTGCCTTCGGCAACTCGCTGCGCGAGCCCTCGGAACTCGCCACTGCATGGCTCGCCCAAGGGTGACGAGACGAGGGGCTGCGACGCCGGCGGTTTCTCCCTCAATGTCATCCCGGCCAAGGGCGAAGCCCGCGAGCCGGGAACCATTTCGAAGCCCGCGCCCGTCGTTGAGATGGACCCCGGATGTCGCCTCTCGCGAGGCTCCTCCGGGGTGACGAGAGTTGTGGCTGCGCCGTCTGCAGTCTTTCCCCGAACGTCATCCTTGGGTGAGCCGCGATGCGGCGAGACCCGCCTGCGGGCCGAAGCCCTTCGGCACGGCGTAGGCCCGAGGATCCAGCGACAGGCACCGTCCGAGCCTGTAGCGGAGCACCGGCTGTTCAAGTCTGTTGCGCGACAGCTTCTCGCAAACAGATATCTTGTCTACTAGACTCTTGCCTACAATCGACTAGACTAGGCGCCATGGACCGCATCGAAGACTGCATCAGCTTTCTGGTCGGCAAGGCCGCGCAGCAGGTTGCCGGGCGCGCGCGTGACAAGCTGGCGCCCTATGACGTGACCCCGACCCGCTATGCCGTGCTCAAGGTGCTGTGGGACGAGGACGGGCAGAGCGCCGCCGACGTGGGCGCGCGGCTGGTGATCGACAGCGCCACCATCACCGGCGTGATCGACCGGCTGGAAGCCTCCGGCCTCTTGGAGCGCCGCCGCGACGGCGAGGACCGTCGGGTCCAGCGCCTCTACCTGACCAGGAAGGGCCGGTCGCTGCAAAGGCCGCTCGACCGGGTCATGGACGAAGTCAACAACGAGATTCGAGAGATGCTCGGCAAGCAGGCGCCGGGTCTTTGGCGTGGCCTGCGGCGGCTCGGCAGTGCGGAAGGGGCGTAGGCTATGCAGTTCGACACCAAGATCGCCATCGTGGTGCGCGAGGATCTGGCCATCTGGCAGAAGCTCAACGTCACGGCCTTCCTGACCGGCGGCATCGTCGGCGCCAACCAGGGTTTGATCGGCGAAGCCTACGAAGACGCCGAGGGCGGGCGCTACAGTCCGCTGCTCATCCAGCCGGTCATCGTGCTGAGCACCGACGCCGCGGGCCTGCGCAAGGTCTACAACCGCGCCACCGAGCGCGGCGTGCGGCTGTCGCTCTATATCGAGGAGATGTTCCAGACCGGCCACGACGCCGCCAACCGGGCGGCGGTGAAAAAAGTCCGGCCGGAGGACATGAACTTCGTCGGCCTCGGCCTGCGCGAGGACAAGAAAACCGTCGACAAGATCACCAAAGGCGCCAAGCTGCACGGCTGAACTCTTTAGGGGAGCCTGTCATGAGCCAGCCCAAAGCGCTGCTGTTCGACGTCTTCGGTACCGTGGTCGACTGGCGCGGCAGCGTCATTCGCCAACTGGAAGACTTTGGCGCCAAGCAGGGCCGGACGGCCGACTGGGCTGCCTTTGCCGATGCCTGGCGCGGGCTCTATCAGCCCTCGATGGAGGAGGTGCGGTCGGGACGCCGGCCCTGGACCATCCTCGACGTGCTGCACCGGGAAAGCCTGGACAGCCTGCTCGCCGAACAGGGTTTCACCGGCCTGTCAGAGGAGACGGTCGCCGACCTCAACAAGGCCTGGCACCGGCTCGACCCCTGGCCGGACAGCGTCGCGGGGCTGACCCGCCTCAAGTCCAGGCACATCGTCAGCAGTCTGTCGAACGGCAACATCGCGCTCTTGGTCGAGATGGCGAAGTTCGGCGGCTTGCCATGGGACGTGGTGCTCTGCGCCGAGACGGCGCGGGCCTACAAGCCGCTGCCGGATGCCTACCTGACCAGCGCCGAACAACTCGGCCTTGCGCCCGGCGACTGCATGATGTGCGCGGCCCACAACGACGATCTCGCCGCCGCCCAGGCGCTCGGTCTGCAGACCGCCTTCATCTGCCGGCCCACCGAGCACGGGCCGGTGCAGAGCAAGGACTTGGCCCCTACGGGCGACTGGACCCATGCGGTTGGGAGTATGACGGAGCTGGCGGACGCGCTTGGCTGCTAGCCGTCGCGTCCCGCTCGGACGCGGCCACTTCGCGCTGCCGGGCTTCGACCAGCCGCCAGTCCTCGTTGTGCGGAACCCGTGCGAAGCCGGTGGTGCGCGCGGCTTCGAGAAGCGATGTGGCGATGACTCCGAACATGGCCCGTCCTTTCCCGTGGCGTCGTGATCGTCTTGCCAGCAGAAGGTAGCGATCCGGATAACATCACGGAAACGAATTAACTTGATCGTCCTTATCAGTTTTCGTTATTTATAAGCCATGCAACGCGACCTGGAGATCGACCTGCTGCGCGCCTTCGTCGCCGTCGCCGCGCAGGAAAGCTTCACCCGCGCCGCCGCCACCCTGGGCCGCACCCAGTCTGCGGTCTCCATGCAGATCAAGCGCCTGGAAGAGATCGTCGAGCGGCCGCTGTTCGAACGCAGCAAGAAGTCGGTCGCCATCACCCGAGAGGGCGAAACCCTGCTGGTCTACGCGAGACGCATCCTGCGGGTGAACGACGAGGCGCTCTCCCGCCTCAGCGAGCCTGAGGCTGCCGGCCTGGTGCGCATCGGGGCACCCGACGACTACGCCACCTGCATCATGCCGGGCGCGCTCTCCTCGCTGTCGAAGGCGCATCCGCGCCTGCGCCTGGAGGTCGCCTGCGACATCGGCATCGATCTGTTGGGTCAACTGGCCCGCGGCGAGCTGGACCTGGTCTTGGCGACCCACGCCCTGAACGACCTCTCGGGCGAGGTCATCCGCAAAGAGCCGCTGCACTGGGTTGCCGCCTCGGGCTTCTACTGCGACGAGGCCGAGCCCCTGCCGCTGGTGCTCTATCCGCAGGGCTGTATCTGCCGCAGCCTGGCGCTCGAGGCCCTGGACCGCATGGAGCGTCCCTGGCGCATTGCCTATTCGACCCGCAGCATCGCGCTGATCAACGACGCTGTGGCGTCAGGCGCCGGTGTCACGGTGATGGAGGCGGCCACGGTCCCCGAGGGCGCCCGCATCCTCGATGGCGAAGAAGGCTTTCCGGCGCTGCCCGAGGTTGCTATCTGCCTGCACCACCGCGCCGACGAGCCGCCGGCCACGGCCTTGGCGGCCAAGCACCTCGCCCAGGCGCTTAGAGCCTAGCCAGGTTAGAGGGAAAGGTCCTGCTTCTCGACTGGCGCCCGCGTCTGATCAGCGCCTGATCGACCCGCAGGAAGCCCAGGAGGAGCGTCGCAATCACCGCGATCAGCAGCACGCTGGCCCAGCCGCCGCCGCCAACCGTGCACTGCAGGCAGTATTGCAGCGGGACCAGCACCAGCCAGAGCGCGGTCAGGAACAGCATCCACTTGAGCCCGACCAGGGCATAGCGCGTCCAGATGTCCGGCCTGCCGAGGCCGAGCCGAGCCCCATTGCCGATCACGCGTTCCATCGTTGCCTCCCCAAAGTGTTGAGAGGCGATTAAGGCCGGGCCCGCGTTAAGACCGCGTTGAGGAGTGTCGTTACCGGGCTGTTCACCATTCTTCGGCGCGCCGGCACCAGGTTAGCTCGGTGTCTGCTGGCGGGGGCGCCAAGAAGGATCAGGCCGGCGCCGAGACAAACCCAAAGCTGTCATCCTCGGGCTTGGCCCGAGGATCCATGGATTGGCCGGGTACGGACGACGGAACGAGGTGTGGGGCGGCTGCAAAGCCGCGCCCTTCTCTCACCATCCTGCGCGAGTTGATCAATGGACCCTAGGGTCAAGCCCGAGGGTGACAGTCGGTACGTGTAGCGCCGCCGCTGCACTGCGATGCCGAGACCCAGTAGGCCCATGCTGAACAGCGCGAGGCTCGCCGGCTCGGGAAGGGCGGGCGCCGTTTCTACATTGATGGTGAGAACCTCGCCGACACGCCACTGCGCTGCACCGTGCCACGCGAACCGAGCTGTCGCTGAAGGTGAAGGTATTATCGTTTCAGCGAGACCGCCGTCGGCGCGCGGCCACAAGAGCTGCCAATCCAATACCCAACAAAGACAGCGCGCCGGGCTCTGAAAGTTGCGATACCCTTGTCAAAGACTGATTGCTAATGCGTGCCATTGGATCGTCACCATCCAGATTATTGCAACCGACGATGTTGCAACGCATGTTTTCACCAAATCGGCCCGTACCAAATAGAGAAATGGTGAGACCGTTTCCTGACTCTGGTGCCAACGCGTCTGCAGCTGACATACGGAAGTCGTCGAATGTCATGCCATCTGCTCCTAACATGCCAGCAACAAGGAGTCCCGATACGGTTGTATGGTCAATCACGAAAATACCGGTATCGAACGAGAACGACATGATGTCATTCGCGTTAATACTGGCATTGGGGCCAAAATTGGTGCCGTCAAAAGTGATGGATCCCGTAATGGGGTCGCCGTCGCTAAGCCCGACGCCGGCGCACGTCTGAGAAATCGGTGGTTGAGACAAGACAAAAGACGTGCACTCGCCACTATAGTTGTAGACAACAGGCGCTGCGCCAGCATCTGCCGACATCGTGACAATCGCAAAGAGTGCCCCAATCGCCGCAAGTGATCGTCTGCTCATTACTTTACTGTCATGCTTGTTCATCGGATTCCCCACCAACTGTTGTCGTGAATGTGTCTCGGTTGCTTTAAGAGACTGGCTGGAAGCGGGCTGATCGGCCCAATTTCGCGGCGGTATCAGCCCACTCCCCCACCCCTGCCGCGCACAGCCGGGCGCGCCTCAGGACGGAGTTGACGAGCTTTGAAAGTGCGGGCGCGCCAGATAGCGCCGCCGCCGCACCGCGACGCCGAGGCCCGCGAGGCCCAGGCCGAAGAGCGCCAAGTTCGCCGGCTCGGGAAGCTGCTGAAGACCGCGGACGGTGAAGGTCGTGTCGACTCCTATGCGGTATAGCCGCAAGTCCGCGCTAACCACCTCGGCGCCCACGGTGTCGGGCAACGGCATGGAAAAGCGGATGCCGGAAAACACGACGTCGGGACTGTCAAAACCCAAACTGTACCTGGCGACCGTAGGGGCCGGAGTGACTGCGCCGTCGCCCGATGGCGCCAGGATGGGATTCCCGTTCTCGTCGAGCAGAGCCCCACTGCGGGGGCCGAACTGGGCGAAAGAGATGTTGAACGACCAGTTCAGCCAGAGCTCTGCCTCGAATCGACCGGCACTGGCTGCCAAGCGTTTCGGGCTGAAGACCAAATCGACCGTCAGTATGCTGCCGTCCGCCGACGTGCCGTTGAGGTCGTTGAGATCGAAGCTACTGTCGATGAAGCTCTCGCCGACGTTGCCCGGGTCGATGTTGACGACCACGGCCTGGGCAGGGCCGGCCAGCGCGAAGGTCCCAAGCGCGGCCCCAAGCACCGAAGCCGCAAGCGCAAGTTTCTTGATCACGCGATGCTCCCCTTTGCCTGCCCCCCGTCAGCGTTTCTGCTGGCGTCGCCGCACCGCGACGCCGAGGCCCAGCAGGCCCAGGCCGAAGAGCGCCAGGGTCCCGGGTTCCGGAAGCTGGGTCGCCACTGGGTTGCCGAAGGTCACGTTGTCGACGATCTCCCCGCCGTTTCTCAGATCGTCAATCGTCAGCCGTGCGATCCCGTCCATGTCCGAGACGATGCCGATAAAGTTCGGCGTCGCTTCGCCAAGGCCCGAGACGGTCGTGGAGCCGAGCGAAAGACCGTTATCGTCAAACACGCTGACCGCAATGTCTGCCGGCTCAAATAGGTAGACATCGAAACCGATCGCCAGCACAGCGGGGCTCAGCTGGAGAATCGTCAATGCGTCCAGGTTGCCGGAGCCAACCATCTTCGACGGGCCGAGGATGCCGTTCAGCACGACAACATCGCTGTCATCGGACGACAGAATGGCCAAGCCATCGGCAATGTCGCCGAACGAGAAGATGCCGTCGTCGGTCGCTGAATTGAGCGGGCTCGCCGTGAAATCATTGAAGCCCACCGCGAGGTTGGCCTCCTCGAAATCTTCGGTGATGCCCGAGAGGCCGGAGGCCAGCTCGAAGTCCGCGCGGTTGTCGAAGAAGATCAGCGCAGCCTGAGCGGGCGCCGCCAGGACCAGCAGTGTCCCCGCCGCCCAAAGGCTGGCCGCAAGCGCGAGTTTCTTGATCATGTGATGCTCTCTTTTGTTGCTTGTTTGTTGGCGCCGGTGTCGTTCTCGAGCGCCTAACGGCGCTGCACTGTTCCGTCCCGCTCCCCCACCCGGCCGCCCCACTGTCCACAATTCCGTGGGCGGCCGGGTGGGGGAGCGGGACGGAACAGCCGGGCGCGCCTCAGGACGGAGTTGACGAGTTCTGAAGGTGCGGGCGCGCCAGGTAATGACGACGACGCACCGCGACGCCAAGACCCAGCAGGCCCAGGCCGAAGAGCGCGAGGCTCGCCGGCTCGGGCAGCACCTGGCTGTGGCTGGTGATCAGATCGACCCGCACCCGATCCTGACCCTCCCAGTTTCCATTGACGTTCAAGGTCACGGAGCTTGGTGTGAAGGTGGCGGTGTTGGGGCCGAGGTCCGGAGACGGGTCGCTCGGGTCTTCGAACTCCATGACGGTCGCACCGATCACGACCCCCGGGTCCGGCGCCCAGGTCAGGCCGCCGATGGTCACCGAGAAGTTGCCTGTATCGAAGTTGGCGTTGCTGACGTTGTTGTATTGGAAGTCGATGAAGCTGTCCTGCACATCGATCTCGATCGCGCGGCCGACAATCAAGTCGATGACGAACTCCGGCCCGCCGGCCGAGACCATGGCACTGGTTTGGTTTGGCGTGGCCGAGATCGTTCCGCCGAGCGAAAGCTGAACCGTCTGGCCGATCAGCGTGGCGTGGGCCGGCCCGGTCAGCGCGAAGACCCCAAGCACTGAAGCCGCAAACGCGAATTTCTTGATCATGCGATGCTCCCCATTTGTTTGTCGTCTGTCAGCGCGGCTACCTGCGTCGCCGTACCGCGACGCCGAGGCCCAGCAGGCCGAGGCCGAAGAGCGCGAGGCTCGCCGGTTCGGGGAGCTGCTGGACACCGACGGTCAAAGCGACGCCCTCTCCGCTAACGAAGATCGAGGCGCTCTCCAACGTCGTGGCGCCGGCCATCGGCATAGGCAGATTCATGCGAACGCCGTGAAAGAGGAGGCTGCTCGGCAAATCTAGAAAAAAGAGGCCGAGTTCAACTTCGTTGCTATCGCGGTTACCACGGCTCAAGAATGCTGCATCAAGAATGCGATTGCCGTTTTCGTCGGATAGGAAGCCGTCCGGCGGACGGTCGGGAGTAGGGACCGCGCCCGAAAAAACCAGTCTCGCAGAGATACCGATCGCTCCGCCGCCTGCGCCCGGCGTGGCAACGAGAGGCTTCGGGCTGAAGACGACATCGAGCGTCACCGTGCTGCCGTCCGCTGGCTGACCGTCGAGCTCGGTGAAGGCGAAGCGTCGCTCCGTGAAGCTCTCGCCGAGGGTGCCGGGGTCGATGTTGACGACCACGGCCTGAGCTGGCCCGACCATCCCAAAGGTCACCAACGCTGCGACCGCAGCCGGTGCGAGTTTCCTGATCATGTAATGCTCCCCATTGCCCGCCCCCTGTCAGCGCCTCTGCGCGCGCCGCCGTATCGCGACACCGAGGCCCAGCAGGCCGAGGCCGAAGAGCGCGAGGCTCGCCGGCTCGGGGAGCTGGCTATGCGAGGTGACCAGGTCAAAGCTGACGATGCTGCCGCTCGACCAACGCGTGTTGGTGTAGTTGAGGACGATGGCGTTATCGAAGACGCTCACGTCCGACTCCTCCATGCCGGTGACACCCGAGGCGGAGAAGTTGGCGATGCCGGTGATCGTGGCCGTGGGGTCGTTCGACCAAACGAGATCGGTCAGCGTGAGGAAGAAGGTGGAACCGAAGTTGGCTGGGACTAGCTCCCTGAGCGTCACGCTCTCGGCGCCGAGATCGATGCTGAACTCACCAGTGTGGAACTCCGCAACGGGCCCGACGATCGCCGAGCCCCGCGGCCTGCAGGGCAAGAAGCCACCTCCGGGAGTTCCGTCGCCCAGCTGGAAGCAGTTCACCGTCTGACCGATCAGCGAAGCCTGAGCCGGGCCGGCCAGCGCGAAGGTCCCAAGCGCGGCCCCAAGCACCGAAGCCGCAAGCGCGAGTTTCTTGATCATGTGATGGTCCCCATTGCCTATCGTCTGTCAGCGCTGCTGCTCGCGCCGCCGCACCGCGATGCCGAGCCCCAGCAGGCCGAGGCCGAAGAGCGCCAAACCGCCGGGCTCGGGCAGCTCGGCGACGACGTTGCCGAAGGTGATGTTGTCGATGAATTCGCTGTAGCCAAAGGGTTCACGGATGGTCAGCTGCCCGATCGCACCCATGTCGGAGATGACGCCGAAGAAGGTCGGAGTCCGACGGTTAACGCCCGTCACGCTGGTCGCGCCGAGCGCCCCGCCGACCGAATCGAACAGCTCGATGCCGAGCGTCGCGGAGTCTCTGCCGGCGAAAAGATCGAAGCCGATGGCGGTCACCGCCGGGTCCAGCGAGACGGTCATGAAAGCGCCGAAGCCTGAGGCGGCGATCTTTTTGCTCGGACCGAAGAATCCATCGCGCAGGATTGCCAAATTAGCGCCCGGGATCGACGCCGAGAAGCTCAGGCCGGCCGCGATGTCGCCGGGGCTGAAGATGCCGTCATCGGTGGTGGCGTCTAGCGGATTGCTTATCAGCAAGCCGGTGCTGAGGCCGAGGTTGGCTTCTTCGAAGTCCTCGTCGATGCCCGAGAGGCCGGACGCCGCCTCGAAGTCCGCGCGGTTGTCGAAAAAGATCGGCGCGGCCTGGGCGGGCGCCCCCAGGACCAGCAGTGTCCCCGCCGCCCAAAGGCCAGCCGCAAACGCGAGTTTCTTGATCATCTGATGCTCCCCAGTGCCTGTCGCCTGTCAGCGCTTCTATTTCTGGGTGAGCCGTATCGACCTGTCCCCAAAACGCCATACATCCCAAACAAGAGGTATATATCTTGTGGGACCCACAGTGTCTATGGGAGATTTGTGAAAAAGGCAGTCTTTGCACGAAACGCGACCGTCGCCGGCAGCATTTCGCGCATTAGTGATTTGAAATTAATAATATTTAGCTCCCACCCATGCCTAGAGCATAGGGATTGAGCGGTCGTCTCCAAGCGGTGGCTGCGCCGGAACGCGCGCAGACAAAACTCAGTTGAGTTTAGGGTTTACATATCTCTGTATTGGAACATGTGTTTGAACGAGGCGCGAGGCGCGAGGCGCGAGGCGCGAGGCGCGAGGCGCGAGGCGCGAGGCGCGAGGCGCGAGGCGCCATGTGGGCGGGGCGGCAGCCTGTGGGCCGGCGAAATCTCCAGCCGCCCCCTCTATTGTCATCCTCGGGCTTGACCCGCTTGTGCGGGCCGAAGCCGCCCGACCATGACAGTCAGCAGGTCATCCGCTGCCGGCTTGCCGCGAAGACGAGACACAACAGCCCAAAGCCGAGCAGGGCCAGGCTGGCGGGTTCGGGAATCTGGCCTTGAGAGGTCACGAGGTCGAAGCTGATGAAGTTGCCCTGGTTCCAGACGGTATTCGGAGACGGAAGGTAGGCGATCGCGACCGAGTTGTCGTTCACCGTGACTGCGCTCTCGGTAACGCCCGCAACCCCGACGGCATTGAAGTTGGCGATGCCGACGATCTTTGCCGTCGGGTCATTCGACCAGAAGAGGTTGCCCAAGGTCACCTGTGCAGGGTTACTTGCACCGACAGCGGGCGCGACAAGGGTCATGGTGATGCTGTTGGCGCCCAGGTCGATCGACCATAGCGGGAAGTTCCCTAAGGCGGTGAAGATCTGGAATTCGGGCCCCGGGCCAACGTTTGCCGACCCCGGCTGGCAGGTCGCATTGGCGAACGCGCCGTTGTCGCTGCAGGTCACCGTCTGTCCGATCAGCGAGGCTTGGGCCGCCCCGGCTGCGCCAAGGGTCAAAAGCGCCGCCGCTGCGGCCAACGCGAATCTCTTGATCATGTGATGCGCCCCTTTGCCTGTCGTCCGTCAGCACCTCTGCTCGCGTCGCCGCACCGCGACGCCGAGGCCCAGCAGACCGAGCCCGAAGAGCGCGAGGCTCATCGGCTCGGGAAGCTGGGCGGGGCCGGTGATCAAGTCGATCCGAAGCCGGTCTCGCCCATCCCAAACGCCACCGAGGTTCAGGGTCACCGAGCTGTCCGTGAAGGAGGCTGTGTTGGGGCCGAATCCGCCAAGACTGTTCGGGTCGGCAAAGTCCGTCACGCCCACGCCCAGGAGGACATCCGGATCCGGGGCCCAGGTCAGGCCGCCAATGGTGATCGAGAGATCACCTATGAAAAAGAAAACACTGGAGATGTTGTTGTATTGAAGATCGATAGCGCTGTCCTGGACGTCTACAATGATCTGGCGACCAGGAGTGAGCGTGAATATGAACTCCCGCGGGATAGCCGAAACGGTCGCGCTCGTTCGATTCAAGCTCCACGCGGGGGATCCATCGAACGAGGCCGTGACCGTCTTCCCGATCAGCGTGGCCTGGGCGGGCGCCGCCAAGACCAGCAGTGTCCCCGCCGCCCAAAGGCCGGCCGCAAGTGCGAGTTTCCTGATCATGTGATGCTCCCCATTGCCTGTCGTCTATCAGCGCCGATGTCTTTCTTGGGCGCCTTGCGGCGCTGTGCGGCACCGGCCCGCCTCAGGACGGAGTTGACGAGTTCTGAAGGTGCAGGCGCGCCATGTAGTGACCCTTCCGCCGCACCGCGACGCCGAGGCCCAGCAGGCCGAGCCCGAAGAGCGCCAGGCTCGCCGGCTCGGGCAGTTGGGTTTGCGGCGCTCGGAAGCTGATCAGGAATGGGTCGGCATCTTGGACAATGCCCCCTACGCCGGTCCCGGCGCTCCGGAGAAAGATTTCGTTCGGCTCGCGAAAGACGACTACGCCGATTTCGGGCCTCGCGAAGGTGAATATCCCCCCGTCCGGCCCGTTCTCGAGGATCCCCGAGAGCACGCCGCCGGCATCGAATTGGAAGATCAGGCCGCGGTTGGGAAGCCCGAGGAGATCGCCGAAGCCGCCGGAGACCGAGAAGCCGCTGCCGACGTCGCTGCTCGCCGTCCAGCCGAGAAAGCTGGCGGCGGCGTCCGAGCGGGTTTCGTAGCTGCCGTTCGGCGCGATCACGCTGTCGTCCAAGGTGATGGTCAGGCTGAAGCCGGCGTCGCCGTCGCAGTCGGTGACGCAGACGCTCTCGAAGGTCACCGGCACCGCCAAGGCCGGGCCGGCCAGCGCGAAGGTCCCGAACGCGGCCCCAAGCACCGAAGCCGCAAGCGCAAGTCTCTTGATCATGTGATGCTCCCCAGTTGCCTAGCCCCTGTCAGCGCTTCTATTCGCGGGGGCCGTACCGACGCCCCCAAAGCGCCATACATCTTAAGAAAGAAGTATATATCTCAGAAAACCTACAATGTCTATGGGAGATTTGTGAAAAAGGCGATCTTTGCCCGATGAATTGCCTCTTGCGGCAGCGTTTTGCCCTGTAGAACGTCGCGTGTATTGGCGGATAACACTATGACAGGCTTCGAGAATAACGGTCGGGACGCCGGCGCAAAACCGGACGCGGCGGCCGCGCGCGCAGGCAGAACCGAACTCGGTTCTTACTTGTTATCGTATCGAGGTATATGTCCAGGCGAGGGCGTGATGCACTGGACGGGAGATGGCGTGGCAGCCTGTTGGGCATGAAATTCAGCGGAAAGCCCTAAATGTCATCCCGGCCAAGGGCTTCGCACATGCGAAGATTTGTCGGCATGCGCCAATCGTTCGAAAGTCCGCGCCCGGCCCAACTATGGACCCCGGCTCAGACCCTTCGGGTCAGGCCGGGGTGACAGATCGTGGAGCTGTGAAGAGTCTTCGTGGGCGCGCTGGTTTTGATTTGGCGCCTTTGGCGCCAACAAAAAACTCCCCTCTACCCGTCGCGCTTGGGCCGGACGGCGATGGCGGAGGCGACCGGGGCGTCGACCTCGCCGACCGACTGCAGCTTGCCGCCGGTGGTGTAGAGCAGGCCGGACTCGACATCGCCCGAGAGGTTGAGCGCGGCTTGGCAGCCGTAGCCGCCGGCCGCCTCAGGCGCGCGCAGGATGTCCGCCAGGTGGAAGAGAGAAACCCGGCTCGACTGGACGAAGAGCACGCGCCCGGCGCTGTCTACGCAGACCACCGAGCGCTCGAAGGCCTTCGCCGGCCGGGAGATGCCGTTCTCGCCGTCGTACTCGACGATCTTCGGCCCGCTCTGCAGCGCCTGGCGGCAGAGCCCAGGGCGGTAGTCGCCCTTGTTGACGATGCGCGCCTTGCCCGGCGGGCCGCTTGCACCAGCGGTGGTTCCGGTGGTCGCCGAGGCGGTGCGCCGCTCCGCGGCCGGCATGCAGAACACCCCGCTTTGGGTGCGCGAGGCGCTGTTGAGCGGCGACTTCTGCCGGTCGTCCTGCACCACCAGCCCGGCCGGCACCGGGTAGTAGGTCGACTGGCCGAAGCCGCCGTTGATCAGCGCCAGCGCATCGGTCACGCGGGCAAGGTCGCGCAGGCTGTAGCTCGGGTACTTCACGCCCCGGGCGCTGACCGTCGAGTAGGTGTCGATCACGGCGATCTCGACCTGTGCCGGGTCGGCGCGCAGCACCTGCAGCGTAACGGGCTTGCGGAGACCGGTGACCTGGTGCCGCTCGCGACGGACGTCCATGCCCGGCTGGACCTCGCGCCATGCCGCCTCCTCGCTGGCGCCGGCCGGAAGCAGCGGCGGCAGCACCAGCAGCGCGGCAAGGAGGGGCGCCAGCAGCGCCGGCAGACAGGCTTTCCGCATCGCCGTCCCGCTCATGCGCTGGCGTTCTTCACCAGCACGACGCACTGGATGACCGCCCGGTCGCTTTCTCCGAAATCGACCGGCTGGAAGCGCAGGATGTGCAGGTTGGCGCCCGGCTCGGCATCGAAGCGCAGATGCTCGGTGATGGTGCCCTGGACCATGGTGAAGGGGAAGTTGCGCGGCTCGCCCAAGGCACGGCCGGCGAGAATGATGCGGAACTTGGCCTCGGAGCCGACGGTGGCGGAGGCGAGGATGGTGATCTCCACCTCTTGCTCCGGCCGGGCGTAGAAGATCAGGAAGTTGTCCTCGGCGGGTGCGCGCTCGGAAAAGACGATGGTCTTGGTGTAGCCCGAGTCGACATGGGCGCCGATGCTGCGGCCGATCTGCTCGGCGATGGCGCGCTTGTGCTCCTCGGTGATCAGGGCATCGTTGAACTGCGTGTCGGCCAAAAGCTCCGCCTTGACCTTCCCGGCGATGTAGCTGGTGGGATAGATCTCTTCGACGAGCGGGCGCAGCAGATTGTCCTTCCAGGTGAGACCGGCCGCAATGAAGAGCGCGAAGCCGCCGATGAAGGCGCCGATCAGCAGCTTCATGCCTTTCAGGCGGCGCTGCAGCTCGGCTTCGAAGACCTCGCTGACCTTGGCCTTGAAGACCAGCTCGTCACCCGCGCCGCCACCACTGCCGCCGCCATTCTGATCGGGCATGGTCCCAATCCCTCGTCTGCCGAAACCGCGCACGGTCTCGCTGTGGTTCTACGCTCGCCTTGTCCCTTGTCGTTGCAACCCGTCAGCCCCAATGTGAAACCCTGCGCCTTACCGGCGCGTGTCGCAAGCTTTGATCACGCAAAAGGCGGCCTTGCTGTGAGGGGGTTCACAGGACAGGCCGCCTTGTCTTGTTTTGGGGCAGGATCGGGGGGGTGGGCCGGAGCCGTACGGCGCGCCAGCGCGCCCAACTAAGGCTTTCGCCGACGCAAAGCCAGACCGAGACCCGCAATGCCCAGGCCGAAGAGCGCCAAGCTCGCCGGCTCGGGAAGCTGCTGAGGACCGCGGACGGTGAAGGTCGTGTCGAATATCTCCCCGTTCAGCTGCAGGGATGCGCTCACCACCTCGGCGCCCAGGTCGTCGGGCAGCGTCAGGGAAAAGCGGATGCCGGAGAACACGACATCGGGGTTTTCAAAGTCGAAGCCCCGAATGGTGGTTGTCGAGTCCGGGCTGGCAGTGAGGGCACTCGATGACGTCAGAATGGCATTCCCGTTTTCGTCGAGCAGAAACCCGTCTCCACTTCCGAAGGGGAAGGAGATGCGGTCCGACCAGTTCAATTGGAGCCTTGCGTCGATCTCACCGGCATTGGCGGCCAGGCGTTTCGGGCTGAAGACGAAATCGACCGTCAGCGTGCTGCCGTCCGCCGACTGGCCGTCGAAGTCGTCGAGATCGAAGCTTCTGTCGATGAAGCTGTCGCCGACGTTGCCCGGGTCGATGTTGATGACGATCGCCTCGGCCGGATGGCCGAAGATCAGCGCCGCCGAAAGCGCCAGCGCCAAAAACCCGAAAAGACGGGCCGGCCCGGCCGCACCCGGCAGGCGAACAGCAAGCGTCATTATCGTTGTCCCTTCCCAAGTAACCCTCGTTCGACCCAAGCCGCTGCGTTGTTCCGGCAGCCTCTCCCCGAGGCGCCCGCGCACTGCGGCTCAGCCGCGTTCCCCTTAACTCGCATTGAATTCATGTATACCACAGCAGGTTGGCGAATCGCCACACGAATTTTAGGCAAATGCCCGTTTTCCCGGACTTTCGCGCGCCTGCCTATCGAGCGCGTCGCCGGTGTTGAACGGCGTCTTTTTCTTTGGCGCGCGGGCGACCGGTGATAGAGCCTCCAGCCGAAACCCGTTTCACCGACCAGCCCGCAAAGGAAGACAGGATGAGCCAGGACGAGCCGAGCGCGCGCCTCGAAAAAGCACTGGAGGTCATGGCGACGCTCGACCCGGCCTTGCCGGACCAGCTTCCCGCCAGCCTGGACGCTCTCGGGCCCGACCTGGCCGAGACGGTCTTCGGCTTCGCCTTCGCCGACGTGCTGGCGCGCCCGGGGCTGGACCTCAAGACGCGGGAGATGTTGACCGTCGCCATGCTGGCCGCCATGGCCACCGCCCCCGGCCCGCTGGAGTTCCACGTCAAGGCGGCGCTCCGCAACGGCGTGACCAAGCAGGAGATCGTGGAAATTCTGCTGCAGGCGGCGGTCTATGCCGGTGTGCCGGCCTTCATGAC
Organism: Rhodovibrionaceae bacterium; assembly: GCA_028279885.1. Lineage (GTDB taxonomy): Bacteria > Pseudomonadota > Alphaproteobacteria > Kiloniellales > DSM-21159 > JANQMX01. Next base: position 24,353 of record JANQMX010000082.1, read on the forward strand.
CGCCGTCACCGCCGCCAAGAAGGCCTTCGAAGCGGTGGAGGGGGCGTAGGTCTTCGCTTGGGCGTCTTCTGCTCAGAACGTCATCCCGGACGCGGACGTAGCGTGAGCGAAGGCCGCGTGTCCGGGCTCGCGTTAGCGAGTTGCCGAAGGCACGGGAAGACTGGGCAGGAACCGCAGAACGAAGAGCGCAGGCAGCCGCTGCGCCCGGACTCAATGACACCGTCCTGCGCGGGCCGCGACATGGACCCCGGCTCGCGGGCTTCGCCCTTGGCCGGGGTGACAGTCAGTAGGCGCGAAGCAGGGCCGCGAGCCTTCGCTTCATACCCCCTCGTATGGCCGTCTAGGCTTTCGGATTCTCGATTGTTTCGACCGGTCCGTGGTCGTCGCAGTGGTCGCCGTGCGGATGGTGGAGCCGGCCGTTGACGATGTAATCGACGTGGTCGCCATGCGGCACCGCCTCGTGGCCGCAGCCGGGCCCGTGAACGTGGCCGTCTTCATGCGCGACCGGCTGGCAGCGGTGGGGGTTCTGCTCATTCACCTCCAGGCGATGCTCATCGTAGTGGTCGCCGTGTTTGTGGTGCATGTGGCCATCGTGCAGATAGTCGACATGGTCGCCGTGCTTGATCTTGGTGTGGCCGCAGTTCTCTCCGTGCTCGTGGTCGTGATTCTCGTGCGTTTCGCACTTGTCGTCGGCCATCGTCCAAACCTCCTGTTTCGTCAGCGTTCCAGCGGCAATGAGGGCGCGATCCCGCTCCGCCTCGGAAAAGAACGCACCCTCTGGAAGAGTGTAGCAGATCCAGGGGCGGCCGTGTGTAAAGAGTTGGCGAAGCGGGATTGCGCCAACGGTCGACCTGACTCTTCGCTCGACCTGTCATCCTCGGGCAACGCGTACATTGTTGGCCTCACGCTCCTCTTGTCATCCCGGCCTTGAGCCGGGATCCATGGGCAGGCTGGGCGAGGGCTGCCGGACGAGAACACAGGCGGCGGCAATGTCCAAGCTCAACGATAAGGTCTCTCGACGGCGGCTAAATGGATCCCGGCTCAAGGCCGGGATGACATTCAGTGGGCGAGAGGCCAGGATGGCCACAGGACTCGAAGGGAGGAGTGCCGAGCCGTGAATCTCTATGCCCTGTTGCAGAAGCGCCTGGCCGATGGCGGGCGCCCGGTCCATGTCGGGCTGATCGGCGCCGGCAAGTTCGGCGCCATGTTCCTGGCCCAGGCGGCCAAGGTGCGGGGCATCGAAGTCGCCGCCATCGCAGACCTCTCGCCGGAGCGCGCCAAGAGCGCCTGCCGCGCCGTCGGCTGGTCGGACGCGCTGATCGAGCGCACGCAGTTCCTGGAGGACGGCCTGGCGCTGATCGCCGGCGAGGGGCTTGACCGAGAGATCGACGTGGTGATCGACGCCACCGGCGACCCGCCCGCGGGCATCGCCCACGCCCTGGCCGCGGCCGAGCACGGCAAGCACATCGTCATGGTCAACGTCGAGGCCGACGTGCTGGCGGGCCCTCTCTTGGCCGAGCGCTGCCGGAAGGCCGGCGTGGTCTATTCCATGGCCTACGGCGATCAGCCGGCCCTGGTCTGCGAGATGGTCGACTGGGCGCGCGCCTGCGGCCTCGAAGTCATCGCCGCCGGCAAGGGCACCAAGTACCTGCCGAGCTATCATGCCTCGACGCCCGAGACGGTCTGGCCGCACTATGGCCTGACGCCGGAGCAGGCCAAGGCGGCCGGCATGAACCCGCAGATGTTCAACTCCTTTTTGGACGGCACCAAGTCGGCCATCGAGATGGCGGCCATCGCCAATGCCACGGGGCTGACGCCGCCCCAGGACGGCCTCGCGTTCCCGCCCTGCGGCGTCGACGATCTGCCCTTGGTGCTGCGGCCGCGGGAAGACGGCGGACAGCTCGAAACCAGCGGACAGGTCGAGGTCATCTCCTCCCTGGAGCGTGACGGCCGGCCGGTCTACCGCGACCTGCGCTGGGGCGTCTATGTGGTCTTCGGCGCCGGCGAGGGGACCGGCGGCGACTACACCGCCGCTTGCTTCCAGCAATACGGCCTGGTGACCGACCCCTCGGGCCGCACCTCCGCCATGTACAAGCCCTATCACCTGATCGGCCTTGAGCTTGGCATCTCGGTGCTCTCAGCCGCTCTGCGCGGCGAGCCCACCGGCAGCAGCCAAAGCTGGCACGGCGATGTCGCCGCCACCGCCAAGCGACCGCTCAAGGCCGGCGAGGTACTCGATGGCGAGGGCGGCTTCACCGTCTGGGGCAAGCTCATCCCGGCCGGGCGCTCGCTCGGTCTCGGGGCATTGCCCATCGGCCTTGCCAAGGGCGTGACCTTGACCCGGGACATCGCCGAGGGCGCCCCTCTCACCTGGGCCGACGTTGCCGTCGACAGCGACCAGCAAGCGGTTGCCGTACGCCGCGAGATGGAAGCCGCCGCCGGCACCGCCGCCAAAGCCGCCGAGTAAGGAGACAGCATGCCCGCAGTCCTGGTGACAGGCGGCAGCCGCGGCATCGGCGCGGCCGTCGCACGTCTCGCCGCAACGCGCGGTTACGACGTTTGCATCAATTACATGAGCAATGTGGAGGCGGCCGAAGAGGTGGTGGCGGCCGTCGAGGCCGAGGGCCGCAAGGGTTGCGCGATCCATGCCGACGTCGCCAACCCCATCCAGGTCGAACAGCTCTTCGAGCAGGCCAGCAGCGCGCTTGGCCCGATCACCGGCCTGGTCAACTCGGCAGGCCTGACCGGGCCGGCCGGCACCCTCTCGGAAACCACGGTGGCCGCCATCGAGCGGGTGATCAACGTCAACGTTCTGGGCACCATCCTCTGCAGCCGAGAGGCCTTGCGCTGGATGGCGCGCTCGGCCGGCGGCGAGGGCGGCGCGATCGTCAACCTCTCCTCGGTCGCGGCCGAGATCGGCAGCCCCGGCGAGTTCGTCTGGTATGCCGCGACCAAGGGGGCGGTGGACTCCTTCACCATCGGTCTCGCGCGGGAGGTCGGCGACGACGGCGTGCGGGTCAATGCCGTCGCCCCGGGGATCATCGAAACCGACATTCACGAGACCGCGGGAAAGCCGGACCGCGCCAAGCAGATGGCGCCGGCCATCCCCATGCACCGCCCCGGCGGCGCCGAAGAGGTCGCCGAGCCCATCGTCTGGCTGCTGTCGGAGGCGGCGAGCTACGTCACCGGCGCGGTGATCCGGGTGTCGGGGGGAAGGTGAAGGTTTTTGTTGGGCGCTAGCGCGCCGTACGGCACCGGCCTGTGCAACCGGTTAGAAGGGTGACAGATTGGACCGGTTACATAGGTGACAGTGTTTTTGCTTTGTTCGCGTGCTTTCGTGCGCCTTT
>JANQMX010000083.1 GCA_028279885.1 Rhodovibrionaceae bacterium
TCGGCTATGCGCCGATCAAGGCGCCGCGCTATTGCTGTGCCGTGGTTGTCGAGCACGGCGGCGGCGGCTCCAAGGTGGCCGCGCCCATCGCCCGCGACCTGCTGCTTGAGGCGCAGCGACGCGACCCCATCAGCCGGGACGGGGTGCGTGTCGTATCCTCCGAAACGGTGTCGCAGCGGTCTTAGGCCAGGGTAGGGGCGGACAGCACGACCATGGCGGTTTTCGACGATCCCCTAAGGCGCGACCACCAGATGACGCTGGCGGAGCGCTTCTGGCACATCAACTGGGGTCTGTTGCTGGTCATCATGGCGATCGCCGGGCTTGGCTTCGCCATGCTCTATTCGGCCGCAGGCGGCGACTGGGACCCCTGGGCCAAGCGCCAGCTCATCCGCTTCGGCGGCGCTTTCGGCCTGTTTTTCCTCTGCGCGATGATCGACATCCGCTTCTGGTTCCGCTGTGCCTACCTGATCTACTTCGGTGCCTTTCTGCTGCTCGTCGCGGTGGAGCTCTTCGGCAGCGTCGGCATGGGCGCGCAGCGCTGGATCGACCTCAAGGTCATGCAGCTGCAGCCCTCCGAGGTCATGAAGGTGGCCCTGGTGCTGGTGCTGGCGCGCTATTTCCACGGCCTGCAGGTCACCGAGGTGCGGCGCATCGGCCCGCTGATCTGGCCCATCCTGCTGGTGCTGGCGCCGGTTGCCCTGGTGCTGAAGCAGCCGGACCTGGGCACCGCCGCCATGCTCGCCATGGCCGCAGGCGCCATGTTCATGATCGCCGGCGTGCGCTGGTGGAAGTTCGCGCTGGTCGGCGCGGCCGCCGCCGCTGCCGTTCCGGTGATCTGGAACTTCCTGCGCTCCTACCAGAAGGAGCGGGTGCTGACCTTCCTCAATCCCGAGCGCGACCCGCTGGGCGCCGGCTATCACATCATGCAGTCGCAGATCGCGCTGGGCTCCGGCGGGGTCACCGGCAAGGGCTTCCTGGCCGGCACCCAGAGCCACCTCAACTTCCTGCCGGAAAAGCAGACCGACTTCATCTTCACCATGCTGGCCGAGGAGTTCGGCATGGTCGGCGGCCTCATCCTGCTGGGGCTCTACTTCATCATCTTCGTCTACGGCTTTGCCATCGCTTTCCGCGCCCGCAACCACTTCGGGCGCCTCCTGGCTGCGGGCCTGACGGTCAACCTCTTCCTCTACGTCTTCATCAACATCGCCATGGTCATGGGCCTCCTGCCCGTGGTCGGCGTGCCCTTGCCGCTGATTTCTTATGGCGGCACCGCCATGCTGACGGTGATGATCTCCCTCGGCATCATCGCGTCGGTTTCGGTGCATAAGGACGTGCGAATCCCGAGGCGCGGCCCCTCGGACGGCTGGTAAAGAGGCGCCGGGTTTCCCATAGTCTTGAACGGTTAGCGGGGGTTGCTTATCTCCGCTCGACAAGCTGAAGCGGGGCTGCTATCACCCCGCTCTTCGCACGGTCGCCCAGGCGGCCTTCTGGTGCGGGCGCATAGCTCAGTTGGTAGAGCAGCTGACTCTTAATCAGCGGGTCCAAGGTTCGAGTCCTTGTGCGCCCACCAGCCTTCGCAGCTTATCGAGCAC
>JANQMX010000011.1 GCA_028279885.1 Rhodovibrionaceae bacterium
TGGTCGGGGAGAGAGGATTCGAACCTCCGGCCCCTACGTCCCGAACGTAGTGCTCTACCAGGCTGAGCTACTCCCCGACAGCGCCGGCCGTGCATTGCCCGGCCAGGCCGCTGGCTTATACGCGCTTCGCCCCACGATTTCAATCGCTCGATAACACAAGCATTGCTTTCTTCTCTTGTGTCCCAACTGACGCCAAGGTAGCTTTCCGCCGACTGCGGGGAAGGGCGAAAAGGCGTTCTGTTCCCGTCAGATCGCAATCAGAAATGGCCGCACAAAAGAACATCAGGCGGCGATCCAGAACGGGAGGTCTACAGGAAAATGAAAATCCGTTCCCTTCTTTTTAGCGCCGCCGCGGTTGCTTTGGCCGGCGCCTTTACCATTGCGACCATGAACGAAGCCATGGCCGATCGCCTACGGTGGAAAATGGCAAGCGCTTTCCCCAGCAGCTTGGTTCAGCTCGGTACTGGGGGCGTTCTTTTGTCAGAGCGGTTGGAGAACATGACCGGCGGTCAGATAGAGCTACGGTTCTTCGAGCCCAATGCGCTGGTGCCGCCGCTCGAGATGTTCGATGCCATCTCCGCCGGCTCGCTCGACGCCGCCTGGTCGGTGCCGGGCTACTGGTTCGGCCGCGAGCCGTCTCTGGCCCTCTTCTCAGCCGTGCCCTTCGGCCCCCGTGCCGGCGAATATCTCGCCTGGATGTATCACGGTGGCGGTCATGAGTTGATGGACGAGGTTTACGCCAAGCATAACATCAGGTCCTTGATCTGCGGCGTCATCGCACCGGAGGCCTCGGGCTGGTTCCGTACCGAGATCAACTCGGTCCAAGACCTCGAAGGCCTGAAGATGCGGTTCTTCGGCCTCGGCGCCAAGGTCATGGAGAAGGTTGGCGTTTCGACCCAGCTTTTGGCCGGTGGCGACATCTATCCCGCTCTGGAGCGCGGTTCGATCGACGCCACCGAGTTCTCCATGCCGGCAATCGATCTCGACCTGGGCTTCTACCAAGTGGCCAAGCACTACTACTTCCCGGGCTGGCACCAGCAGTCGACGCTGTTCGAGCTAATGATCAACCTGGACAAGTGGAACGCGCTTGACGATCAGCAGAAAGCGATGATCGAGGCCGCCTGCCACGCCAATGTCGCGGCGATGTTCGCCGAGGGTGAAGCCATCCAGTTTGCGGCCATGCAAGAGCTGCAAGACAAGGGCGTGACCCTACACCGCTGGCCGGAAGACGTCCTCGACACCCTGCGCGGTGCCTGGGGCGAGGTGGCCACCGAGCTGGCCGCAGAGGACGAGCACTTCAGGAAGTCTTGGGACTCCCTGCAAGCCTTCCGCCGCAACTATGCCATCTGGAACGACCTGGGCTACTTGCAGTAAGCCACAGCGAGGCAAAGCCTCTTTGTAAGACAGCATAAAGCGGGTCGGAGCCTGCCTGCGCGCGGGCTCCGACCGTGCTGTCTCGTTGCGAGGCTCCGCCAAGTCGATCTTAGCCAGCTCTCCCGATAGGCAGACTCATGCAGACGCTCGCCCGACTCAGCGACGGCCTCGACGTCCTTCTCACCCGCATTGCCAAAATTGCGGCCTGGGCCGCAGTAGCGCTGATCGCGGTGACCGTCTTCGACGTGGTGACCCGGCGCTTCTTCGTCCTTGGCTCGACCCGGCTGCAAGAGCTGCAGTGGCACTTTCACACCATCCTCTTCATGTTCCTGCTCGGTTACGCCTACCTGCGCGATGCGCACGTCCGCATCGACCTGGTGCGAGAGCGACTTTCGGAACGAGCGCAGTGGTGGATCGAGCTCATCGGCTGCCTCATCTTCCTCATCCCCTATTCCATGCTGATCGTTTACTTCAGCTACGATTTCTGGGAGCGCTCCTTCCTGGCCAATGAGGGTTCCTCCGCTGCCACCGGCCTGCCCTACCGCTGGATCATCAAGGCGGCCTTGCCGCTGGGCTTCACATTACTCGGCCTGGCCGGCCTCGCGGTCATCCTGCGCAAGATCGTCGAGCTCTTCGGGCCGCCCGACTTGCGAAACAAGGTCCACGACATCGAAGACGCGGAACGAGTCGACGAGTTCCACCCCGACCTGGACGGGGGGAACAAGTAGATGGAATTCGCCGACTACCTACCGCTTATGATGTTCGCAGCGCTCGCGCTGCTGCTCTTCACCGGTTACCCCGTCGCCTTCATTCTGGGCGGCGTCGGCCTTGCCTTCGGCTTTATCGGCATGGCCTTCGGCGACTTCTATTTCTCCTTTATCCAGTTCTTCAACCTGGTGCCACGCCTCTGGGGCGAGGGCGGCGGCGGCATCGCCGCGAATCTCATCCTCACCGCCATTCCCATGTTCATCTTCATGGGAACCATGCTGGAGAAGAGCGGCGTCGCGACCGACCTTCTCCGCTGCCTGCAAGTGCTGCTGCGCCGGGTGCCAGGCGGCCTCGCGCTTTCGGTGACCATCCTCGGCACCGTCATGGCCGCGACGACCGGTATCATCGGCGCCTCGGTGGTGATGATGACCCTCCTGGCCCTACCGGAGATGATGAAGCGCGGCTACAACATGCCGCTGGCGACCGGCACCATCGCCTCCTCCGGCACGCTCGGCATCCTCATTCCACCCAGCATCATGCTGGTCATCATGGCGGACCTGCTGGCGCGGTCGGTCGGCAACCTCTTCTTCGCGGCTTTCTTCCCCGGCCTGATGCTGGCCGTTTTCTACATGATCTACATCTTTGTGCTTTGCCGCCTGAAGCCGGAGCTGGCACCGCCCCTGCCCGAGGACATGGGGCCGGACAGCACGGCTGGTTTGGTGAAGATGGTGCTGAGAAGCTTCATACCGCCGGTCTTCCTGGTTTTTCTGGTGCTGGGCTCCATTCTCTTCGGCTGGGCAGCGCCCACCGAGGCCGCCGGCGTCGGCGCCGCTGGCGCAACGCTATTGGCGATTTTCAATCGCAAGCTGACTTGGACCGTCCTGAAGGAGGTGGTTGAGCGCTCGGCGCTGACCAACGCCATGATCTTCGGCATCTTCATCGGCGCCAGCTGCTTCTCCTACGTCTTCCGCAGCTTGGGCGGAGACGATCTGGTGATCGATCTCGTGGAATCGCTGGGCTTCGGCTCCTGGGGCCTACTCATCCTCTTGATGGGTATCGTCTTCATTCTCGGCTTCTTCTTCGACTGGCTGGAGATCACGCTGATCGTCCTGCCCGTCTTTGCGCCGATCGTTGCGCTGCTCGATTTCGGCGACCACGTCACCGGCACCGACGTGATCTATTGGTTCGCCATCCTGATGGCCGTCAATCTGCAAACTTCGTTCCTGACACCACCCTTTGGCTTCGCGCTCTTCTATATGAAGGGCGCGGCCCCACCCGGAGTCAGCATCAATCAGATCTACAAGGGCATCATCCCCTTCGTGATCCTGCAACTGATCGGGCTGGGACTGGTCATGGCCTTCCCCGACATCGCACTCTGGCTGCCGCGGGAATTCCTGGATTAGCAACAGAGTGAGCTGGCCGCGCGAAACCCCACCGGTCAGCTGGTCCAGGAGTGTAGCGTTCCCATCCGGGCGAACTTGATCCGCCAGCGGTTCGTCCGTGCCTGCAGAACGTAGTGGTACTCCATGTCGCCGATCAGACGCCCTCTGGACGCCATGACCCGATATCTGTTGCTGCAGAAAGCCTCGGCCGTGCCAAATGCAGTCTCGCGCAAACATTCGATCTCTATCTCCCGCACGCCAGCCTCCTTCAGCGAGGTGACGAAGTTGCGTTCATAGTTCTCGAGATCTTGCTCGCTACGCAGGATGTGGTCGCCATTGCTATCGACGATGAGACAGGGAAAGTCGAAGAACTCGGCGAAAACCGTCGCATCGCACGCAAGATAAGCGCGTGCATAGCGATCAAAGAACAAGGCGATCGACTGCATGCGGAGAACCGTTCTACGGCCGGAAGACGCACACGATCATGCCGGGAGGATGCACCGCGTCAACCGGCATCCCGGTTGAGCAGATTCCGTCTAAGCCGCGAAGGTCTGAAGCTTTTCGCAGAGGTAGCTGACGTCGGCCTCGGGGAGCACCTCTTCGCCGGCATCGAAGCCCGTCAGCATACGCTCGATGACCCGCTCCACGAAACGCTGGCGATCGTTGCGACCGGCGTCGTAGTCGGTCTCCTTCAACACGGCGAGCGCCGCGCGAATGGCCGGCAGGTAGTGCTTGGGCCAGCTTGCCCGCTGGCACACGGCCTCCAGACCGCGACCGCCGGCATCGTGAATCAGGATGCGGGCATTCTGTAGCGGCACCTTGGCGCGCAGAGCCGTGGCCACCTCGAACAGCAGCAAATCCCCGGTGCAAAGCGCCCGCAGGATGAGCGACGGGGTCATGCGACCGCTGTTGAGCAGGTCTTGGGCCAAACGCTCGGTCTCTTCGACCGTGTTGTGGCCGATGACCTCGACCGTAGCCCGCTCGCGGATCTGTGAAACCAAGGTGCTGAGGTCATCGACCGGAAAGTCGTGGCGGGTCCGCAGATAGCCTTCCAGCTTCGCCGTGAAGGCCGCGACCAGCTTTTCCTTCACCGTCGGCGGGAGGGCGACCCGACGGCAGAGCGACTCGTCAACCAGCGCGCTGCCATTGTAGTTCACCATCACATGCTCAAACGAGCGTTCGCTGATCTCCGCGCCCTCGTTCGCGACCAGCTTGGCCACAGCCACCTCATTGCCGCAGTGAACGATGGCATCCGACACCGCTTCCGAAACGTGGCGCCGCTCGGCGATAGCGGCCTGCTTCGCCGCGCTTTGTGTCTCGACGAGCGCAATCAAATCCTCGTCGTTCAAAACCTCGGTCACGGTCAGGAACGGCAGCGCAACCTGCTCCACGTCTTTTGCAAGCAGCAGAGCAGTTTGGCGTGGCAAGTTGGGCGCCGACATCAATGACTCGGCCAAAGCCGCACGAACAGCAACTTCGGTATCGCGCGCCAGGCGGTCAAAAATGTCCCGCGCGATTTGACTCTCCTCGTCGCTCATAAAGCCAGCGGCGAACGCATCGGCAACCTTGGAAGCCGTTCCGGCCCGAACGTCCGGCCGAGGTTCCTGCAGCAGCCGTTCCACGTCCTGTGCGGAGAGCGTTTGTACCATGGTTACGCTTACCTTCTGTTGCCCGAGTCACTCAGATGCGAAAAGGGGCGAGCCTGCGGGCAGGCACTTGCCTGTATCAAAGAAAGGCTAAACGCACTTGCTTAAGCGGCACTTAACGAAAAATTGTCAAAAACTGTCTGGATGTACGGGCTTTCGATGCCAATAGTATCGGCCATCACACGTAAACCAGAGCCTTACGGATGGCCTTGAGATCGCTTATTGTTCCCGCACTCTGCACCGCCGTTGCCTTGGCCGCAGCGCCCCTTGCCCAGGCCGAAGAGCTTTCCGCGCCTGAGGCTTACGGCCGTGCCAGCGCCGGCGAGATTACTCTGATTGACGTGAGAAGCCCGAGCGAGTGGCGCCAGACGGGCCTACCAGCCCACGGCGAGGCCGTGACCATCCACGACCCTGAGGGCCTCCCGGCCTTCGTGCGGAAGATCGCCGGCCTGCTGGGCAATGACCCTTCGCGACCAGTAGCCTTGATCTGCGCCAGCGGCGTACGTTCGAGCTATGCCGAGAAGCTCCTGGAACATGCCGGCTTCACCGCCGTCTACAACGTCACCGAAGGCATGCTGGGCGGCCGCGCCGGTCCCGGCTGGCTTAAGCGCGCCTTGCCCATAACGTCGGTGCAGTAAGGCAACAAACGACCGCCGCGCTATGCCGAAGCCCGCTCCAAGGGACGCATAGCAGCCTGATCAGCCATATCGGGATCGGCGCCGTCGCGCCGGTAAATCCGATCGAGCGCTTGCTCAGTCAGCTCCTTTGCCAGGCCGTCGTAAACCACCTGCCCTGCGCGGAGCCCAATAATCCGGTCCGCATAGCGTCTCGCGAGATCGACCTGATGCAAGCTGCACAGCACGGCAATGCCGCGCTCGCGGCTTATTGCCTTCAAGATAGTCAAGACCGTTTCGGAAGACTCCGGGTCAAGGCTCGAGACCGGCTCGTCGGCCAGAATGATCTGGCTTTCCTGGGTCAGGACGCGGGCGATTGCCACCCGCTGCTGCTGACCGCCAGATAGAGAGTCGGCCCGCTGATAGGCCTTATCCAGCAAACCGACGCTGTCGAGATTGGCTAAGGCGAGTTGCCGGTCGCGGCGCTCGAAAAGACGGAGAACTACCCGCCAAGTTGACGTATGGCCCAGCCGGCCTCCTAGCACGTTCTTGATGGCCGACAGCCGGCCAATCAGGTTGAATTGCTGAAAGATCAACCCGATGTTGCGCCTGGCTTCCCTAAGGGCGCGGCCGGAAAGCGTATTGATCTCTGCTCCAGCCACTTCGATAGAGCCGGTGTCCGGCCTGGTGAGGCCCGTCACGCAGCGGAAGATTGTCGATTTACCGGCACCGCTCGGGCCCAGAAGCACCACCAAGGCACCAGCCGGAATGCTGAACGAGACGTTCTGAAGAGCCGCGGTATCTTCGTAGATCTTGCTGACGTCTGTCAGCGTTAAGGGTGCAGTTTCGCCAGCTCCGGACCGAGGCATGGGCGTCGCGTCGGACAAGCGCACCTCCATCATACCAGCCTCCGTCTCAGCCATGCGCTGATCTGGTCGATGATCGTGACCATGACAAGCACGATTGCCGTCAAGGTAAAGAGCTTCTGGAAGTCCAGCAGATCAATAGCGGCCTTGATTTCGATGCCGATGCCACCGGCCCCGACGATACCGAGAATGGTCGAGGTCCGCACATTGGCTTCCCAGACATAAAGCGAGATCGACGCCAGACTTGGTAGGGACGACGGGAGCACAGCGAAAGAGACGATCTTAGTCCGACTGGCACCGGACAAGGCCGCCGCTTCAAGCGGTGCTTTGGGCAGGGTTTCGATCGCTTCGCTGTTGAGCTTGGCAATCACACCAATGGCGTGCAGGGCCATCCCAAGAACGCCCGCGAAGGGGCCGAGACCAACCGCAGCGACGAACAGGATGGCAAAAACCACTGTATCGATGCCGCGCAGAGCATTGGCGAACGCGCGAATGGGCGTGGCAAGCCAGGACGGAGAAGAGAGGTTCTTCGACATGAAAATGCTGAGCGGGAAGGCAACCACCGTGGCTACGGCCGTCGCGACGGTCGCGATGGCCACAGTTTCGGCAGCGCGGTACAGCATCCGGTCGAAGTCACCGACGTAAGGCGGCCAGGACTTCGAAGCCCAGGTCAACATACGCGGGATACCTTCGGCCAACCGGGCCAGATCAACCTGGGCGAGGCTCAGACAAGCGGCGAAGAATAGCAAAAGTAGCACGAAGCCCAACGAGCGCTTTAGAAAGGAAAGCGACCAGAGATTCAGCGCGGGCTCTTGGTAGAGCGCGTCGTCGAGCTTGATCGGCCGATTAAGAAGCATGGCACGTCCGAGAAACAGGCAACTGACATGGGCGAGGCGGCTGCCAAGCCTCCTACCGGGGGCAAAACCAAACGGCAGCGATAACGGCGGCTCCGGGCTTTGGTTGTGAGCCCGGAGCCGACGAAGGCAGCATCAGGACCGCAGAACGCCAAGATCGCGACCCATCTGTTCCAGCTCGCGATAGGGCTCGTGGCTGGTAGGCTCGAAGCCGGTGTAGGGAGGTGGCAGCTGCGCCCGAATATCGTCGGACAAATTGACGAAAGCCGCTTGCAAGGCACTGGCCATATCCTCGGACATGCCGCTGCGAACGGCCACCACCTCATTGGGTAGCGGTTCGGACTGCCAGATCACTTTGTTGGACGTCTCGGAAATCGTGCCGTTCCGAATCATGGTGTTGCGGTGGGTATCCCAACCCGTCGCGAGGTCGACCTGGCCCTCTGCGGTGGCCATCTGCGCCGCCGCGGCGGAGGCGCCTTCGGCATAGCGGCCAAAAAAGCTCTCGGGATCTATACCTTTGGATGTCAGAAAGTGAGTCGGCACCAGCCAGCCCGAGGTGGAACCGACGTCCAGCATCTGCATCGACAGTCCTTCGGCTCCAGCCGGGAAGTTGTCGATCTTGAGGTCCCGGCGGCCGACTATAATGGCATGATAGATGGGCTTGCCATCGACCAGCATGACGTTGATCGGCCGGGCGTTCCCCCGATTGCGCGCCAGAATGTAGCCCCAGGGGCCCATCTGGGCGATGTCGACCTGCTCATTGGCCAGCGCCGTGGAGATGCCGGCCCAGTCGTTCGCCACATTGAGCTCGAGATCGGCACCGACTGCTTCGGTGACTGCGCGGTAAATGGGCTCCCAGACCCGGTAGGTATCGGCCTGGGTCGGCTGTTGCGGCCCGAGCCCAACGCGCAGAAGCGGACGGGAGTCTGCCCGCAGAACCGCCGGTGCGGCCAAAAGACCGACCGTCGCGGCCGTCGACACGGTAAGAAACTGTCTTCTGTTCATCGTGCGCTCCACTGTCTGAAGGTGTCGGGCCGTCACCAATCGCTGCCCTTGCGCACGCAGATTAAAATTTTTTCAATGACAGAAGTATTATAGATTTTAAGAATTTTATTTTTGAGTGAGGTTTCTTTCAGCTCATAATCTACAATTCTTTATTGTGTTTTTTCTCGACGAGGTTCCAGCACATGGCTTCTATGAGCATCGGGCAATAATCAGCAGTCTTTCAAACAGGCACTCTACGCAGATTTATCCGATCAGCAGGTATCTCAAACAGGTAAGAATTTAGTGTTTTTTCAGATCGAATCATTGAGATAAATTCTGGTTTAGCCGCCATATGATCACAGTTCGAGACATGCACGGACGCCCCCTTCCCTTGGCCACGACAGTCTTGGCAGGCTGCTTTCCCCTGCCCCGGTCAACAGCAGTCGGCTCTCATGTCCTTCATTTGGGAACGGCAACAGCCTTTGCGACTTCGAATACCCGGAGGTGATGATCATGAACGCATCGAAAGGCGGCAAAGCGGCGGCTGGTGCCGACGGCGGGCAAGTGGTCAATGGTGTCCTGTCCCGCCTGATGGCGATCAAGCCGTCCTTGGGAACAACGGGAAGGCGGATCGCTGACTTTATCGTCGCGAACGCCGATAGCGTCGTCCATATGTCGGTCACCGAGGTTGCCGAGCGAACGCAGGCCAGTGAAGGCAGCGTCGTCGGCCTGTGCCGGCAGATCGGCGCGAAGGGCTTTCAGAACCTCAAGATCTCGCTCGCCCAAGACCTGGTTCAGCCGATCCAGTTCATCCATGAGGATCTGCAGCGCAATGACAATGCGCCGAAGGTCGTCGAGAAGATCTTCCACAGCAACATCCAAGCTCTGCAAGACACCCTGTCGGTTCTGGATGCAAGCGCTATCGCTCGGGCTGTGGAGATTTTGCTCGGCGCCAAGCGGATCGAGATCTACGGAATCGGTAGCGCTGCACCGATCGCCGAAGACGCTCACTACCGGATGTTGCGTATCGGGCTCAACTGCAAGGTAGCGGTCGACTCCCATGTTCAAGCGATCAGCGCATCCCTGACCGATCCCTCCGTAGCGACCCTGACGGTATCGCATTCCGGCAGCACACAGGAGACGGTTCTGGCGACGCGCTTGGCCAAGGAAGCGGGCGCACGCACGATCTGCATCACCAACTTCGGCAAGTCGCCAGTGCAGGCCTTCGCCGATGTCGTGCTCTACACTATGGCCAAGGAAACCCAGTTCCGCACGGAAGCCATGACCAGCCGCATCGCCCAGCTCGCCATCGTCGACGCGTTGATTGCCAGCCTCGCCCTTGCCAACTACGACACGGCCGTCGGTACCATCCAGAGCACATTCGACGTACTTTCCGCCAAACGATACTGACGCGGCGGCAAGCGGCGCGAGCGCACAGTGCTTGGTGAGCGATTCGGTCCACCCAACACCACCCGATCGCTTGCTCGTCCTCGTCTGGCCTGACAGTCTTCCGGCAGCCTGTGCTGTATCGCTCCCGTATCCCTCTCAAAGCCATTGCCAAGAGCCGGCGTGGCAAGGCAGTTTCGTCGATTAAGTGTTTCGGCTCGGTGGGCCATAGGGGCTTGCCGTTACTAGGGTCACTGCCCAATGGTCTCGCGGACGCCCCGTCGTGAAGCGCGCGACTGGCATGCCTCCATGTCGGTGGCGCTCGGCCTTGGTCTCGGCTTCTTCGTGCTGGCCGCGGTGGTCGGCGTCCTCGCCGTGGGCCTGGTCGTCGGCTATCAGAATACCGTCGACCTGCTGCGCCAGAAGGCCGAGTTGATCGTGTCCTCCCAGCGCGAGCAAACCCTCCGCTTTCTGGACGCGGCCGAGGAGCAGGTCGACTTCATCGCCACGCAGATCGCCAATGAGGAGGTCGAGCCCGGACGGTCGAACGACTTCATCAGCCTCTTGATGGGCGCGGTCGCGGCCACACCGCAGATCATCCGCATTCAGTACATCGATCGCGAAGGCCGTCTCAGTGGCGTCGAGCGTCAGCTCGATGAGCAGCTCCCCATCTTTCAGTCCGTGGGGGATGACACGGACTTGCGGCAACTGATCGAGCAGACCGCCAGCCGCGGGGAACCCTTCTGGGGCAATCTGCTGTGGCGTCAGGAGTACGCGCAGGCGGTGCTCAACTATCAGCGGCCACTGATCCGTGACGGTCAATACGCCGGCATGATCTCCGCTTGGATCTCGACCAACCAGCTCTCCGAGTTCCTCTCCAATCTGGAGTCCGAGTTCGGCGCCAACGCCTTCCTTCTGCACGGGCGCGATGAGATGTTGGCGCACCCGTTGATGGCCTTCGGCTACGCGGGCCTCAACCGAGCCACGCCACTGCCCAAGCAAGCAACCTATGCCGACCCGGTCATCGCCGCCATGTGGACGGAACACGAGAGCCGCTCCTTCGCGAGCTGGTTTCTCACCGGCCCTGGTGTGCGGCTCGTGGCTTTCGGCGATCTGGAGTATGTGATCCTCTACGATGAGATCTCAGGCTACTCGGAGCAGCCTTGGCTCGTCGCCACCTACTTCGAAGCGCACAACATGGCTTCTGAAGCCCTGCGGCTGAGATGGGCGATCATCATCTGCTTTCTGATGGCCGTGCTGTCCGCATCGGTCGCCGCCTATATCGGGCACCGGGTCTCCCAGCCGGCGCGGCGCCTGGCCGAGGGCGCAGTCAAGGTGCACGATCTCGACCTGGCCAACGTAGAGCGCATACCGCGGAGCTTCTTCAGCGAGCTGGACAATGCCGCCCAGTCTTTCAACTTCATGCTGGACGGGCTGCGCTGGTTCGAGCGCTATGTTCCCAAGGGCCTGGTGCGACGCCTGATGAAGACCAATCCCGAGGGGGACATCCAATCGTCCTTCCGTGAGGTCGCGATCATGTTTGCCGACATCGTCGGCTACACCACCCTTTCCGAGAACCTCTCGGCGACGTCTGCCGCAAAGTTCTTGAATGACCACTTCGCCATGGTGGCGCACTGCGTCGACGAGGAAGACGGAACCGTCGACAAGTTCATCGGCGACAGCGTGATGGCCATCTGGGGCGCACCGGAGTTCCAGGATGATCTCGCCGACCGCGCCTGCCGCTGCGCCCTGGCCATCCGCCATGCCCTTCAGGAAGAGAACGCGCGGCGGCGTGCCGAAGACAGCCAAGCACCCGAGGTGCGCTTGCGTATCGGCGTGCACATCGGCCGGGTCGTGGTCGGAAACATCGGTAGCGTCGGGCGCGTGAACTACACCGTGGTCGGAGACGCCGTGAATGTCGCGCAGCGCCTGGAAGAGGCCGGCAAAACTCTGGACGAAAGCGACGACGAAACCACCATTCTGCTTTCTGCCGCCGTCAAGAAGAGCCTGACCGGACCGTTCGATCTCGTCCTACTCGGTCCGCAAAGCCTGCGCGGCCGCGCGGAGCAGGTCGAGGTTTATTGGCTGCGCGGCGAGGAACCGGCGACGCAGCCTGTCGACATCGGCCCGGCGGCGCGAGCGCGCCCTTGACCTGCGGATAGCTGGCGAGACGGCTGAGCAGTGTCTAGAGCCCGCTGGTTTGGCATCGATGGGCCGGCTTCGATCCTGGCCAGTCGCCCGGACATTCAGATTCGAACCGACGTCATTCAAATCCGCACCATTCTATTAAATTAGAACGTCTCCAAATCGAAGGTCCGCCCTCGCAAAGGGCGAGGCACTGCAACCGGACCTTTGGACAGGAGACAACTGTGAGCGGATTTTTCTTCCGAAAATTCTTCGCGAGTCGGCAGTCGGCCACGGAGATCCCAGATGGAAACGATCAACCTCTAACCAGCGCCTTCGACGGGCAGCGCTTTGTTGTCGGCCGGGGTGACTCCTCGGCGGTGGATGGAGCACCCGTCCTTACTATCCAGAATGACGACGTGCGCCTGAGAAACGACGGCCAACTATCGACGTCGGGCGATACGGCCACCGTCGAGATCAACGGCGACGATGCCAGAATCGACAACCGCCGCGGCGGTTCCATCAAAGCCGAGGACACGGGCATCCTGGTGAACGGTGACGATGCACGGATCGACAATGCCGGCATCATTCAGGGCGGCGTGAACGGCGTGCGCGTGGCTTCAGACGGCTCAGGCTCTGCGAGCATTCTGAACCGCGGCATCATCAAGTCGGATAGCCGGGCCGTGGATATCGATGGAGAGGGGACGACCCTTTTCAACAGCGGCCTGATCCTGGGCACCGGTGACCAACGCAACGGCACGGTCTATGCTGACGACACGGCCGAAGACTACAGCATCTTCAATTCGCGCCGCGGCATCATCGATGCCGGCACCGGCAATGAGGGCGCCGGCATCTCGCTTTCGCTCGACGAAGACGGAGCCGGCCACGTTTTTATCGACAACGATGGCCGGGTTGCCGGACGCGGCGATGCCAGCGCCGGCTCAGCCACGGCGGGCGATGGCATCCGTCTGGAAAGCATCCGCGATGGCGGCGCCCTGGTTGGCAATGAGGCCCTGTTCGAGGGCGTTATCAAGAACAGCGGCCAGGTGACCTCCGAAGGCGCCAACGGCACCGTGGGCGCTTTCCGTTCCGTCAACGGCGTCGACTTTCAAGGCACATTGGTCAACCAGCGTGGCGGCCTCTTCGACGGCGTACAGAACGGCGTGTACTTCGGCACCGGCGATCACAGCGGCGGCCTCTTCTTCAACCGCGGCGTGGTGACCTCCGACAGCCGCGCGGTGAACATCGACGGTGAAGACCTCTCTGTCGTGAACAGCGGCCTGATCTTGGGTACCGGCGATCAACGCAACGGCACGGTCTATGCTGACGATACGGCTGAAGACTACAGCATCGTCAACACCCGCCGCGGCACCATCGACGCGGGCGCCGGCAATGAGGGTGCTGGCATCTCGCTCTCGCTCGATGCCGACGGAGCGAATGATGTGCTTGTCGACAACGCCGGTCGGGTTGCCGGACGCGGCGACGCCAGTACCGGTTCTGCCACGGCAGGCGACGGTATCCGCCTGGAAGGCATCCGCGAAGGCGGTGCTCTGGTCGGCAACGGAGCACTCTTCGAAGGTACGATCAGAAACAGCGGCCACGTCACCTCTGAGGGTGCCAACGGCACCGTCGGCGCCTTCCGCTCGGTCAATGGTGTGGACTTCCAGGGCACGCTGATCAACGAGCGCGGCGGCGTCTTCGCCGGCGGTCAAAACGGTGTCTACTTCGGCACCGGCGACCACAGCGGCGGCAGCTTCCTCAACCACGGCCTGGTCACCTCCGACAGCCGGGCGGTGAACATCGATGGCGAGGGCCTCTCCGTGGTCAACAGCGGCCACATCCTCGGCACCGGCGATCAGCGCAACGGCACCGTCTACGCGGACTCCACGGCGGAAGACTACAGCCTCTACAACACGCGGCATGGTCTGATCGATGCCGGCCGCCATAACGACGGCTCAGGCATCGCGCTTCAAACCGGGGATGTAGCCGGCGACATCGTGTCCGCTTCAGTGGTGAACGACGGCGTCGTTCGTGGGCGCGGCGACGCGGAAAGCGCCAATCAGATCGGTCACGGCCTGCGTGTCTTCTCCGGGGCCGGCCTGGAAGGTCAAACCACCTTCCAAGGTGACATCGTCAACAACGGCGTAATCGCTGGCTCGACGGCATCTGCCCTGGCCGCCGGTATCATCATCGAAGACGGCGTCACGCTTGACGGCACGATCGTCAACAACGGTCGGGTCGTGGCCGAAGAGGTCGCTATCGACACGCGCGCAGCCGGGCCGGTCGCGGTCGAGAACAATGGCCGCCTGGATGGCGATGTCCTCTTAGGCGCGTTCGACGACAGCTTTGCCGTTGGGGAAGGCAGCCGCGTCGATGGCTCGGTAGACGGGGGTCAAGGAAACGACACCCTCGATCTATCGGGCCTCGACAGCGGTGTCATTGTCGACCTCGACCTCAACTCCGCAGGCGGCGCCGGCGCGCCGAGTCAGGAAGGCGCCCTTCTCACGGCGAAGCCGTCCGACGGCGGGAAGATTGTTCAGCGTTTCGACGACTTCGAGAACGTGGTCGGCACGGACTTTGACGACGTGCTGCTCGGCAACAACGAGGTCAATGTGCTCCGCGGCGGTGATGGTGACGACGCCATTCACTCCTTCGGCGGTGCTGACATCATCGACGGCGGCGAAGGACAGGACACGGCGCTCTTCACGGCGTCGCCAGGCGTGATCGTCGATCTGGATGACGACGGCAATGCCGTGCTCGGGTCCGGGGAAGAGCTGATCTCGATCGAGAACCTGACGGGCTCGGCGAGCGGAGGCGATCACCTGACCGGAAACGCGGGCGTGAACGTCCTCTCCGGCCAAGGCGGCAACGACGTCCTCGCCGGCGAGGGTGGCTCGGATACCTTCGTCTTCGAGCAAGGCACCGGTCAGGACGTCGTCACCGACTTCGAAACCAGCGACGATCTGCTCGATCTCACCGACTTCGGGTTCGGGTCGGTCGAGGAGGTGCAGGCGGCTGCCGTCGAGAACATCGTCGACGGTGACGTCGCCACCACCATCGATCTCGATGGGGGCGCCGGCGGTGATCAGGTCACACTGCTTGGGGTGGCCGTCACCGACCTCAACAGCGGCAACGTGCTGATCAACGACGAAGCCTACGTCTAGCCGGCCGCTCGGCGGCGGGCGGGGTTCGGCACTCGATGGCCGGACCCCGCCTGTGCGGCTCGGCACGCAAGGCGATCCAGAACGGGACGCAAAAGCATGCAGGTCTCCCCAATCAAGCAAACCTTCAGACGCTGCCGCGGCATCCTTCTTATGACCGGGTTCTTCAGCTTCTTCATCAATCTTCTGATGCTTACGGTTCCTCTCTATATGCTGCTGGTCTACGACCGGGTTCTGACCAGCGGCAATCTCTCGACACTCGTGGCGCTGACCGTCTTGGCGGGCGCTTTGCTGGCCATCATGGGCAGCCTCGAGCTGGTCCGGTCGCGCATCTTGGTTCGGGTCGGCGTGCGCATGGAGCGTCTACTGAGCGAGCAGGTCTTCGATGCCTTCATGCGCCGCGCCGTTCTTCCGCGCCACGACAATGCCACGCGGCCGCTGCAGGACCTGAGCACCTTGCGGGATTTCCTGTCCGGTCCGGGCCCCTTGGCGCTCTTCGATGCGCCTTGGGCACCGGTTTATCTCGGCGTGTTGTTCCTGTTCCATCCGCTGCTCGGCTATGTCGCCACGGCAGGCGCCGTACTGCTCTTCTCTGTGGCTTTGCTGAACGAGCTGACGACGCGGCGACCACTCGCGGAAGCAGGAAGTTTGATTGCGGAAAGCCAGGCTCTTGCGACGGCCGGGCACCGCAACGCGGAAGTGCTGGGCTCCATGAACATGCTGTCTGGCCTGCGCGCACATTGGCAGTGGTATCAGCAGCATGCGCTGGGTCGCCAACGTGCAGCGAGCGACAGGGCCAGTACCTTCCTGGCCCTGTCCAAGACACTGCGCTTGGCTCTTCAGGCGGCGATCCTGGCGGTGGGGGCCGGTTTGGCGGTCAACCTGGAGATCACGGCTGGAACCATGATCGCGGCCTCGATCATCATGTCCCGCGGTCTGGCGCCGGTGGAACAGTCGATTGGCAGCTGGAAGAACTTCGTCGCAGCGCGCAGTGCTTTCCACCGGCTGGATCGTCTTTTCCAAGAGGTGCCGGCACCCATGCCGCGAACGGAGCTGCCTCGGTGCCATGGCCACCTGCGAGTGGAGCGGCTCACCGCAGGACCTCCCGGAACTCGGAGACCAGCGCTCTCGAACATCGATTTCGAGCTGCTTCCCGGACAGGCTTTGGGAGTTCTCGGGCCGAGCGCATCCGGCAAGTCGACTCTGGTGCGTTTGTTGGTCGGCATCTGGCAGCCGCAACGCGGCAACGTGCGGATTGACGGTGCTCGGCTGGCGCAATGGCATCCGGACCGGCTTGGCTATGAGATCGGCTACCTGCCGCAGGATATCGAGCTGTTCAGCGGCACCGTGAGGCAGAACATCTGCCGCTTCGCCGACGACGCGAATGACGCAGGCGTTGTTGCCGCCGCTCTGCAGGCCGGTGTTCACGATGTCATCCTGCAGCTGCCCGACGGCTATGAAACGCAGATCGGCGACGCCGGCGAGCGGCTGTCCGGCGGCCAACGCCAGCGCATCGCTTTGGCCCGCGCCCTCTATGGCGATCCGGCCATCGTTATCCTGGACGAGCCCAACTCGAACCTGGACGCCGAGGGCGAGGTGGCTTTGGGACAGGCCATTCGCGATCTCAAGGCGCAGGGCCGAACCGTCGTGGTTGTTGCCCATCGCCCGAGCGCCATCGCCGCGACCGACAAGATCTTAGTGCTCGACAAAGGGACCCAGCGGGCCTTCGGAGACCGAGACGAGATCATCGCCGCACCCGCAGTCAGTCTGAAACCGGCGGCCCAGCCCGTCGCCAGCCTCCAGCAAAGGCAAGCATCATGAAAGCGCTCATCATCCAACCATCCGAGTCCCGCATCGAACCGTACCGGGAGGACAGCGCCAGACCCTATGCCGCCTTAGGTTTCTTGGTCGTGCTGCTCCTGTTCGGCGGCTTGATTGCCTGGTCCCTCACCGCCTCGATCGGCGGCGCGGTAATCGCTCCCGGCACGGTCGCGGTCGAATCCAACCGGAAATCGGTCGAACACTTGGAGGGCGGAATCGTCGGCGCACTTCTCGTGCGCGAGGGCGACAAGGTCGAGGCGGGCCAGCTTTTGCTTCGCCTCGACGACACCGTGGAACGGGCCAGCCTCGCCGTGCTCGACGATCAGTTGGTCGAGCTACGGGCGCGGTCGGCGCGCCTGCGTGCCGAGCTGCACGACCAGGGCGTGATCGACTTCGGCGCCGCTCTGCTGGAGTGCCAGAGTGAGCCGAAGGTTCGGCAGCTTCTTGCGGCTGAGACGGATTTGTTCCAAGCACGCAAGGCCAGCCGCGAAAGCCGGAGTGAGGTGCTTGAGCAACGCATTGCCGGTTTCAAGGGTCAGATTGCCGGACTGGAAAGGCAACAGGATGCACGGTCGCGGCAGATCGCGCTGACCGAGCAGGAACTGGCTGGTGTCGAGAAGCTGCATGTAAGGGGTCACGCGCCCTTGACCCGGGTGTTGGAGCTGAAGGGACGGTTGCAGCAGTTTGCGGCGCTTCAGGCCGAACATGCGACGGACATTGCGATAGCCACCAACTCCATCGGCGAAACGCTGTTGCGCATGAATGAGGACAAGCAAGCCTTTTCCGAAAGCGTGAGCACCGAGCTACGTGACGTTCAGGCCAGCATTCTCAACCTGGCGGAACGCCACGGCGCAGCCCAAGCAAGACTATCCCGGCTCGATATCTCGGCACCTCAGTCTGGCATCGTCCTCGGCCTTACGACCCATACGATTGGTGGCGTGGTTCGCGCTGGCGAGCCGATTATGGAGATCGTGCCGGCTGACGACGCACTGGTACTGGAGGCCCGGGTGCAGCCCACCGACGTCGACAAGGTGAGGGCAGGATTGCGCTCGAAGATTCGGCTATCGGCCTTCGATCAGCAGACCACCCCTGAGGTCTTCGGCACCCTCGAGAGTATCTCGGCAGATCGGCTAGAGGACGCGCGTCTCGGCGAGCCATACTTCCTCGCCCGCATTCGGATCGAAGAGAATGAAACGAGCAAGCTGGAGGGCCTCAAGCTCGTCCCTGGAATGCCGGCCGAGGTCTTCATCGAGACCGGGGAACGACTGGCGATCAGCTATCTTCTCAAGCCTCTGTTGGACAACGTCACCCGCGCCTTCAAGGAGGGATAAGATGCAACAGCAGACTAGTGAAGCTCAGCGCCCGACAAACGTTCTGCATCTTTGCGGATTTCTTGGGACAGATAGTCCAAGGTCAGGTCGATGCGGGTCACAAGTCTGATATCCCGGTGAACCAGCAGCCAGAGGTCCAGTGCAAGATGAAACTGATCGGGCAGCACGCGGCGGAGGCCTGGCACAGAGTCCGCCATATAGAAAGGCAACGCCAAGATACCGGCTCCGGCCTGAAGCGCGGCAAATTGGGTCAGGATGTTGTTGCACTGCACCGCCACGATACGCCGCTTCAGCAGCCGCCTCAGTTCTCGAGCCTGCGCGAGATTGTCGATTTCGCCGGCAGACTCGATGAGCTTGTGACTGGACAAGTCTTCGAGGCACTGCGGTGTTTCGTGCTCGACAAGATATCTTTCGGACGCGTAGAGCCCGAAGCCGACAGGGCAGATCCGCTTGCAGATCAGGTCTTCTGCCACAGGCGTACCGATGCGAAGCACGATGTCGGCCTCGCGCCGCATCATGTCCAAGGGTGCGCAGCCGACGACGAGATCGAGCTCGATGTCCGGATAGAGCCGATTGAAGGCCGGCAGCTTTGGGGCGAGCCAATAGGTGGCGAGGCCTTCGGCAGCCGAGATTCGCACCCGGCCCGTCGGGCGCGCGCTTTCTCCAGCCGTGTGTCGCTCGATCGCCAAGGTTTGAGCTTCGATCGCCTCGACCTGCTCGACGATGGCTCTGCCAGCATCGGTGAGCGCACAGCCGTCCTTGGTGCGGTCGAAAAGCTTCGCGTTAAGCGAGGTTTCCAGCGCTTGGATTTGTCGCCCCACCGTCGGCTGGCTCACCCCGAGCGAACGGGCTGCCGCCGTAAGACTGGACGTCTTGGCGACCGCTAGGAAATAGCGATAGAGCCCCCAGTCGACGCAATGCTGGCTAAGACTAGCCATAGCCGGACCTCGTAATCTGAGCGTTCGATCACTCAGCCAACCAAGCGAGGTTAGTGAGCGCGCCACCCTTGTTGCCCTATGGCAGCGAACATGTCGGTCCGATAGATCACATTGGTAGTCACAAGATGCGTGAACTCAAACACAATTTCGTTGGTATCAACAGCTGCCCGCCAACACCAAAAGTCGCACCGCCTCGACTAGAGCAACGGCGCTGTTTGTCTCAGGAGACTTGGGGAATCGACGGACCTATACGCCCCACTTAGCGCCGGAAGATGATCTCTTCGATCTCCGGCTTGATTTCGTAGAGCCCAAGCACCGAGCCCTGCATGCGCACCAGGGCGGCAACGGCGTCCAGGGTCGGAGTTGGGATGTCGAGACGACGGGCCAACTCCAGTACCGTCGAAGTCAACGCGTCGAGCTCCATAGGCCGGCCACGCTCCACGTCCTGCCGCGTCGAGGGTTTGTGGCCGATGATTTCGGCCCCGCCGTCGATGCGCTTTTCCACGTCGACGGCAAAGCGGGCGCCGACGGCTTCTCCAACCGCCTTGCACTCCACCATGATGCGGCGGACCACGTCGCGGCAGGCTTCATTGTTGCCGATCAGGTCGAGACTGGCACCAGTCAAGGCCGAGACCGGATTGAAGGAGCAGTTGCCCCATAGCTTGATCCAGATTTCGTCGCGCATGCGCGCCTTGCGCGGTGCCTTGAGACCGCCCGCGATCATCAGCTTGGAGAGAGTCTCGACCCGCTCACTGCTGCTGCCGTCCGGCTCGCCCAAAGTGAAGCGGTTGCCGCTCTTGTGCTCGACCACCCCCGGCTCCGGCACCTCGCAAGCAGGATAGACCACGCAGCCGATGGCCCGCTCCGGCCCGAAGGTCTTCCACTGGATGCCGCCCGGATCGACGGTTTCGAGCCAGGTGTCGTCAAGCACCGTCCCAGTATCCGCCTTGTAGAAGTACCACCAGGGAATGCCGTTAACCGCCGGCACGATGGCCGTGTGATTGCCCATCAACGGCCGAAAGCGGTCGACAACGGCCGGGACCGAATGGGCCTTGAGGCCGATGATGACGTAGTCCTGGGGGCCGAGATCGGCCGGGTCGTCGCTGGCCGCGACCTCGAAGGTCTCTCGGCGTCCGTCCATGTCGAGGGTGAGACCTTTCTCGCGGATGGCTGCCAGGTGCGGGCCTCGGGCGACCAGCGAGACCTCGGCACCGCCCTTGACCAAGGCCGCCGCCATATAGCCGCCGATGGCGCCGGCGCCGAAGACGCAAACCTTGGTCATGCCGCCTGCCCCACGCCGAGTTTCTCGGCCAGGCCGATACGCTGCAGCTTGCCGGTGGCCCCCTTGGGAATTTCCTCGAGGAAGATGAATGTCTTCGGCACTTTGAAGGGAGCCAAGCGGTCCTTGGCGAAGTCCTTCAGCTCCTTCTCCGTGATCGTCTGCCCCTCGGCCAGCACAACGGCAGCAGCAACCTCCTCGCCCAGCATCTTGTGCGGCATAGCGAAGGTGACGAACTGCTGCACTGCCGGATGGTCCATAAAGACATCGTCGACTTCGAGAGGTGAGACCTTCTCACCGCCACGGTTGATGATCTCTTTGATACGGCCGGTGATCTTGAGATAGCCGTCGGCGTCCAGAAAACCCTCGTCGCCGGTGCGGAACCAGCCGTCGGTGAAGCTCTCTGCATTGGCCTTGGGATTGTTCTCGTAGCCGGGCGTGACGTTGGCGCCCTTGATGCAGACTTCTCCGGTCCCGCCTTGCGGTACGGCACCCCCCTCCAATGTCATGATGCGGATCTCCGGACCGGCCGGCAGGCCGACAAAGCCCGGCTTCTGATCGCCCGGCGGCAGCGGATTGGAAGCCATTTGGTGGGTCGCCTCCGTCATCCCATAGGCCTCGATGACCGGACAGTGGAAGGTCTCGCCCAACTCGTGGAACACCGCAGGCGGCAGCGATGCCGAAGACGAACGGACAAAGCGAAAGGCGAGCTTGGACACCGCCTCCGGATTCCGCTTGGCGCGCAGCAATATGGCCTGGTGCATGGTCGGCACGCCCGAATACCAGGTCGGCTGCTCGGCCAAGGCCAAATCGAAGAACTTCAGCGCATTGAAGCCCGACGTGCAGCAGACCGAGGCCCCGGCCTTCATGGAGGCCAGCACCACGGCGATGAGACCGTGGATGTGGAACAGCGGCATGATGTTGAGGCAGTGATCGGCCGGCGTCAGCTTCAAGGTCTCGGCGATGCTGCTGGCTGAGGCAAAGAGATTGGCTTGCGTCAACGGCACGACCTTGGGCCGCGAGGTGGTGCCCGAAGTATGCAGCACCAATGCCTCGTCCTCGGGCGCCGGCAAGGTATCGTCGGCCTCTTCATCCCAAAGAGAAAAGGCGCCGGCCGGTGCGCCCTCGGCGACACGGATTTCCGCGACCGGAATGCCGAGCGTCGCGGCCGCCGTCCGAACGGGGTTATCGCTTCCGGGGGCGACCAGCACCAGCTTTGGCTTCAGGTCTTCCAGGTAAAAGGCGTACTCGGCCTCTTTGTAGGCGGGGTTCAGTGGCGCGGCCGAGAGGCCCGAGGCGACGGCAAGGAAAGCGCTTGCCATCTCTGGGCCGTTGGGCAGCACGAGAGCCACCCGATCGCCTGCACCGATACCGCGGGCCGCGAGCTGTCGGCGTATCGCGGTGCAATGCGCCCGCAGAGCACCATAGGTCAGCGTCGGTCGTTCCGGGGCGGCCAAGGCGCGCGCGTTCTCGTCACCGCCATAAAGCAAGCTTTGCACGATCGGCTCTGTCGACATGCGCGATGCTCCTCCCTCAATTCCACAGTGATTTAGGCCGTTCGCGCCGAAAGCGAAAGCGGTGCCCGTACTTCACATCAGGGCACAGCCAGATGGAAGCCTCTCGTCAATCGCCAGAAGACGAAACTGCGCGTCGGAACGCCAGGTCTCAAAAAAATACCGAAGCTCTGACGAAACCAAATATTCTTACTTTCCAACTAAGTATGATGGTTTTCTATTGCAAGACAGATCTATCATGAGACATTTTATTGCAATGTTATGTGAATCATACCAATCCGACTCCGCAGTACGCCCGTAATGATACTAAGCTCTTCGTGCGAGAAACGAGAGATCTCTGCTAAGACAATCTTTGATAGCGGGAGCGTGTCGCAGCGAGTAGAGCGACAAGAAGGACAGGAAAGAGGAAGCAAGCAATGAATTCGAGCCAGCGCAAGATTTTGGCTGGTGCGGCCATCGCTGCAGCGACGATGGCAGCAGCCGGCTATCCGACCGCGCAAGCCTTCGAGCCGACAAAGCCCGTCGAGTTCGTGATCATGGCAGGCAAGGGCGGTGGCGCCGACAAGATGGCACGCCTGATGCAGTCTATCGTCGAGCAAGAGAATCTGTCGCCACGGCCTCTGGTGCCGATCAACAAGCCGGGCGGCTCCGGCGCCGAGGCCCTCGTTCACATGAAGGGGGCTGCGGACCCCAACCATACCATCATGGTCACCCTGAACTCTTTCTTCACCACGCCGCTGCGCCAGCCGGGGCTCGACGTGGACATCATGACATTCGCACCGGTTGGCCGCATGGCAGAGGACACCTTCCTGCTGTGGGTCCATAAGGACGAAGGAATCAATAGCTTTGACGAATTCCTGACCGCGGCCAAAGAACGGGGTCGCGGCTGGGTGATGGGCGGTACCGGCAAGAACTCGGAAGACAACATCATCACCGACTTTCTGAACTCGAACTACGGTCTCGAAATCAAGTACGTGCCCTACAAGGGCGGCGGCGAGGTGGCGAAGCAGTTGGCCGGGCAGCAGATTACCTCTTCCGTCAACAACCCCTCCGAGGCGCTTGGTTTCTACGATGCCGGAGAGCTCGTGCCGTTGGTCGCCTTCACCGACCAGCGTCTGCCCATGTTCCCCGACGTGCCGACCCTGAAGGAAGTCGGCGGCGACTTCTCTTACTTCATGCAACGCTCCGTCGTCGGAGCCCCAGGCATGTCGGATGATGCGCTGGCCTACTACACCGATTTGTTCCAGAAGGCCTATGCCACGCCGACCTGGCAGAAGTACAAGTCAGACAAGTCGCTGATGGGCGACTTCATGGCTGGCGATGACCTCAAAGGTTACTGGCAAACGCAGCGTGACCGCCACGAGACCATTCTCAAGGCATCGGGTGCGATCAACTAACCAATAACGAAACACCCGGGAAGTCGCCAAGCGGCGGTAACTGACCGGGTCGTCACTGTGGGTAGGTAGAGTCGCGGGGAGTGCCGGGCATGCGCAGAGCCGAGATCGTCACGGCCGTCATTCTTGGCCTCCTCTCGATCTACTTCATGTGGAAGAGCGGCGAGCCGCCCGCGTGGAACCCGGACGCAGCCCGCTTCGACAACATCTGGTTCATCCCCGATGAAGGACCGGGCAGCGGCTTCTGGCCCTTCTGGTTGTCGGCCGTCATGCTCGGTTGCTGCATCTGGATCGGCTGGAACTGGTATCGCAAGACGTCGCCGCAGTCGCGTTCCCGGGAGCGCTATCTCAGTGACTACGAAGTCCGCGCACTGGTCTTCGTCTGCGGAGGCCTGCTGGGTTTTCTGCTGCTGATCGATGTGATCGGCTATTACGGAGCGATCTTCGTTTTCCTGCTCTACTACATTCGGATCATCGGCCGTCATTCGCTGGCCACGACCTTCGCAATCTCCACAGCCGTCCCCGTCGCGGCTTTCTTCTTCTTCGATGTCGCCATGCGTATCGTCTTGCCGAAGGGCTATCTCGAGCCTGCCTTCGTGCCGCTCTACGACATCTTCCTATAAGGCTTTCCCGTAGCGCAGCATGGAAATCCTCGCCGCACTTATCGATGGGTTCTGGGTTGCGCTGCAACCGGTCAACCTCGGCCTCGCCTTCATCGGCGTGGTTGTCGGCCTTTTCGTCGGTGCGATGCCGGGGTTGGGTTCGGTCAACGGGGTCGCCATCCTGCTGCCCTTCACCTTCGTCATTCAGCAGATGACGGGTACAGCGACCTCGCCGATGATCTTTCTTGCCGCTGTCTACTACGGAGCCATGTACGGCGGTGCGATCTCGTCCATCACGCTGGGGATTCCCGGCGCCTCGACCGCAGTCGCCACGACCTTTGACGGACGCCCCCTTGCCCTCAGCGGCCATGCCGACAGGGCCTTGGTGATCGCCGCGCTGGCATCGTTTGTTGGCGGCACCATCTCCACCATTCTCTTCACGCTGTTCGCGCCACCGCTCGCGACCGTGGCGCTGGAGTTTGGCGACCCCGAAATCTTCGCCCTCATGCTCCTCGCCTTCGCCACCTTCATCGGGCTTGGCGGCGAAGACGTGCCCAAGACAATCTTCTCCATCTGCTTCGGCCTGGTGTTGGCAACAGTGGGCTTCGACATCGTCTCCGGCGAGCCGCGGCTGGTGTTCTTCGACATCACCGGCTTCAGCCACGGCATTCGCTTCCTGGTTCTGGCCATCGGTATCTACGGCATCGGCGAGATGCTCTGGACGATCAACGCCAGCCGATCCGAGGACAAGATGTCGAAGGTCACCATTTCGACCAACCGTATCATCGACGGTGTTCGGCGCTTCGGACAAACCTGGCGCGGCACGACGATCGGCTCGACGCTCGGCTTTTTCGTCGGCATCCTGCCTGCAGCAGGCGCAACGCCCGCTTCGCTGATGTCCTATGGCGTTGCCAAGATGACGGCAAAGGAGCCGAAGTCTTTCGGCAAGGGGAACGCCGACGGCGTCGCGGCGCCGGAGTCGGCCAACAACTCGGCCTCGACCGGTGCCATGCTACCGATGATGACTCTGGGCATACCGGGCTCGCCGACCACCGCCGTGCTGCTCGCCGGGATGGTAATCTGGGGCCTGCAGCCGGGACCGCTGCTCTTCTCCGAGCAGCCCGATTTCGTCTGGCCGCTGATCGGGTCCTTCTACATTTCCAACTTCGTGGCGGTGCTGGTGAACCTGGCCTTCATCCCGGTCTTCATCTGGATGCTGCGCATGCCCTTCAACATCCTGGCATCGCTGATCTTCGTGCTGTCGGTTGTCGGTACCTACGCCGCCTATCAGAACATGTTCGACGTGTGGCTGATGGTGTTCTTCGGCATCGGCGCCTACTTCCTGCGCAAGCTGGACTATCCGGTCGCGCCAGCGGTGCTGGCGATCGTGCTTGGCCCCATCGCCGAACCGAAGCTCAGGCAGTCGTTGCTCTTCTCGGACGGAGACATCAGCATCTTCTTCACCCGGCCGATCTCCGGCCCGATCATGATCATCGCGATCGTGCTGATCCTCTTCCCGGTCATCCGCTTCCTGCTGCGCCGGCTGCGGCGGCAATCGACGCCTGCCTCCGAGTAAGAGCCGCCTCGCGGTCCACACAGCCTTCAGCTAAAGGCCCTGCTACCCTGTCAAGGCCTTGGCGGCCTGCTCCGCCTGACAGCCCGAAAGGCGCTCGTCCTCAGGCCAAAGCGCTCTAACGGATGACGAAGCCTTGGCCGACAGGGTCGTCGGGGTCGAGCAGCCACTTGCCGTAGCCGGTCAGCTTCGCGGTCCCCTTCACGGTCGGAACAACGGCGCGCAGATTGCCAACCGTTGTCTCGCCGATCAGGCACCCCTCGAACTGGCCGCTGCCGAGCAGACCTTCCGACTTGATCGGCTGCCCCAGTTTCATCTTCCCGCGCGCCTCGAAGACCGCCATCATCATACTGGTCCCCGTGCCACCGGGCGAACGGTCGAGCTTGCCGTCGCTAAAGACATGGACGTTGCGGTAGAGGCTATCGGGCCGATCCGGCGCTTGCCAGAAGGTGCAGAAATGCACCTTTTCGATGTGCCGTTCGACCGGATGGCGCACGTCCAGCTTGGCGTTGATCTGCTGCTTCACCAACTGCCCCATCTCGGAGAGGTAGCTGCCGTTCTCCGGGCCGATTGGCCGCTCCTTGTCCGGCCATTCGACCACGGCGAAGAAATTGCCGCCAAAGGCGATGTCGGCCTTGATCGTACCGAAGCCCGGCAGCTCGATTGGCACATCCTGCTCCAAGACGAAGGCCGGCACGTTCTGAAAGCGGGTCCATTCGACCCTGCCGTTATCGCTGTGTACTTCCGACTTCACCGTTCCGGCCGGCGTCTCGAACGTGATCCGCGTCGTCGGCTCTCCGATCCCATTCACCAAGTTGTGCGTCACCATGACCATGGACAGCGCGATGGTGCCATGGCCGCACATCTCGACATAGCGCTCGCTGTCCATCCAAATCATCCCGGCATCGCTGTCGGCGCCAGATGGGGGAGTCAGAAAAACGCCGAACATGCCGTGGTGGCCGCGCGGCTCGCACATCAGAGAAGTGCGGACGTGATCGTAGTTTTCCTTCAGAAACTGGCGCTTGCCGAGAATGTCGAGGCCGGACGGATAGGGGATACCGCTATGGACGATGCAGCTCGGCTCTCCTTCGGTGTGGGTGTAAATCACATCAATGAAGGACTGTCTTTTCATCATGGTCGCACTTCACTTCTGATTGGGTTGATAGGAATGGCCGCCGTTTTGGACGGCGCGCTAGAGCCCCAGGGCACGCGGAACGGCGAGCACCATCGTTTCGGGGAAGAAGATGACCAGCAGCAGCACGGCAAGCATCACCGCGATGAACGGCAAGTTGGCTCGGGTCAACGTGAAGATGTCGACCTTGGCCAGCACACTGGTGATGAAAAGCGCGGCCCCGACCGGCGGGGTCTGCTGGCCAATGCCCCAGCAGAGAACCACCACCATTCCGAAATGAACCGGATCAATGCCGAGCAACGTCACCACCGGATAGAACAGCGGCACGATGATGAACATCATCGCAATGCCGTCCAGGAAGGTCCCGGCGACGATCAACACCAAGCTAAGCACGATCAGGAAAAGGGTCGGCGACATCTCGGCTTCGGCGATCGGGCCGAGCAGACTGTCCGCCAGCGACTGGTAGGTGAAGGTGAACCCAAGCACATGGGCCGTCGCCGTGACCAGCATCACGGCACCGCTCAGGACGGCAGCCTCGACGAAGGTACTGTAAAGGCGGCGCAAGGAAAGAGAGCGATAGAACACGGTGCTGACGACGATACCGTAGACGACGGCGACCGCGGACGCCTCGGTCGGCGTGAAGACTCCGCCCAGGATACCGCCCAGGATGATCACCGGCATGGCGAGCGCGGGCAGCGCCCGGACGAAGGCGCGCAGCGTCTTGCTCAAAGAGAAAGGGGCTTCCGCCGGATAGCCCTCGCGCGTCGAGATGACCCAGGCGGCGGCGATCAGGCCCATGCCGAGCAACAACCCGGCCACCAACCCGGCAGCGAAGAGCGCGCCGGTCGAGATACCGATGAAGGCACCGAGAATGACCATCGGCACGCTGGGCGGTATAATGATGCCGATGGTCGAGGATGCGGCCGTAACGGCCCCGGTGAAGGCCCGGCTATAGCCCCGCTTCACCATCGGTCGGATGAGAATCCCGCCGACCGCGGCGGTATCGGACATCGAGGTCCCGCTCATTCCGGCAAAAAACATGCTCGTGACGACGTTGACCGCGGCGAGCCCGCCCCGCAGCTGGCCGACGAGTGTCTTGGCGAAGTCCACCAACTGACCCGAGATGCCGCTACGCGACATGATCTGCCCGGCGAGAATAAAGAGAGGGACGGCGAGCAGCGGGAAGCTCTGCACCCCGCGGTACAGCCGCTGCGCGACGACCAGAAGGTCGATGCCTGCGACCGCCAAGCTTATGACCGATACGGCAACGAGAGCGTAAGCGATCGGCAATCCGAAGCCGATCAGGCCGAGCAAGCCGCAAAGAACGAGAAGCAGTTCCATCAGCGCCCTGCTAGATCTCGCCCGAAAACGCGCTGTCACCGGTGCCGAACACAGCTTCGCCCCGCCGGGCGCGCCGCATCGCCCCCACCCACTCCACCAGCGCCTGAATGGCGATCAGGAACCCGCTCAACGGAATGGCGGCATAGAGCAGGCCCAAGGAAAGCTCCAGGACCAGCGTACTCTGCTCGTGGAACAGCAGAACCTGGCGCCCCCCGTAAAAAACCATGACCGCGGCAATGAGAAGCACGATCGACTGGTTCAAGGAATGGACGACAGCCTGCGCGGCGACCGGGAGGCGGGCAACCAGAACCTCGACCTTGAGATGAGCGCTTTTGCGCGCCGCAAGATAGGCGCCCAGAAATGTGATGTAGGTCAGGAGCGCCAGAGAGGCCTCGAAGCTCCAGGACAACGCCGAATCCAGGACGTAGCGGAAGATAACGGCCGCGAAGGCGATCAGCACGGTCACGGCCAACAGGCCCGCGCAGATCGCCTCCAGGATTCGGTCGGTCCACATGACGAAGAGTCTAAAGGCTTAGGATCTGACGGCTTATGGGGTGGCTGCCGACACCAAATCGATCAGCGTCTTGGCGGCCTCTCCGTTCTCTGCCGCCCAGTCGTCCCAAATCGGCTTCGATGCCTCGACGAAAGCGGCCGTGTCGGCTTCGTTCACCGCCATACCCTGGCCCTTGAGGTAATCGATGATCTCACCTTCGGCCTCCTGCCCCAGCTTACGGGTGTAATCCGCGGCTTCGCGGCCGGCCTGCTCGAAGATCTCCTGGGTCGCCGGGTCCAGCTTCTGGAAACTGTCCTCGCTCATCAGCAGGTAAGTCACGGTATAGAGGTGGTTGGTGATCGAAAGATACTTCTGAACCTCATAGAACTTGGTGACCTTGGCCCAGATGACCGGGTTTTCCTGGCCGTCGAAGACCCCGGTCTGCAGCGCCGTATAGAGCTCCTTGAACGGCAAGGGCGACGCGTTGGCGCCATAGGTGTTGAAGATCTTGATGCGCAACTTGCTGGACGGCGTACGCATCTTCACGCCATCGAGGTCGGCCGGCGTCGAAATCGGCCGGACGTTGTTGGTGATCTGACGAAAGCCGCCCTCCATGAAGCCGAGGACACGCAGGCCCTTTTTCGCCAAACGCTCTTCAATCCACTCGCCGGCCTCGCCGTTCATGGCCGCGGCGATATGGTCGCGGTTCTGAAAGATGTAGGGCAATGCCGTCGCGCCGAGCGCCGAGTCGACCGTCGTGATCGGCGTTTCGATGGTGGCGATATCCAGGGTGCCGGCCTGCATCGACTCGATGGAGCTCACTTGATCGCCGAGCGCGCTGGAGTGGAACCGTTTGATCCCCACCTTGTCGCCGGCGCGCTCCTCGACGATCTCGGCGAAGCGCTTCATGCCGAGATAGGCGATGCCTTCCTCATTGCCGACGGCGTTGGCCCGAAGTTCCCGGTCCGCGGCGGTGGCCGTATGCGCGATGGCGGACAGAACGGCGAAGGCGCCGAAGAGCGCAATCAGCATCCGGATTCCGAATGGTCTCATAGCGAAGTACTCCTGTCGGACGGTGAGCAAGGGGGCGATCCCTTGATTGTGATGGCGCCCCCTATCGCTTATGGGTATATTTACGTCATGAAGCTGAATAAGCACGACACGCCGCCGGTCCGGCCCAGAGCCCTTAGGCCGGACCTGAAGATCGGATTCGTGCTGCTGGACAAGTTCACCCTAGCCGCCTTCGCGACCTTCATCGACGCCATTCGCCTGGCGGCCGACCGCGGCGGCCGCAGCCGCAAGATCCACTGCAGCTGGAGCATCCTCGGCGACAGCACCGTACGGGCAAGTTGCGGACTTGAGGTCGTTCCGAACGAGCCGATGGACCGTCCCGAGCGCTTCGACTACATCGCCGTCTGCGGGGGCAACGGCTTCGAGGAACCGCAGACCGCACGGAAATGCGCGGGCTTCCTCCAGGAGGCTGCGGCAAAGGGCGTACGGCTGATCGGCGTGTGTTCCGGCAGCTTCGCGCTGGCCGAGGCTGGCCTCTTGGATGGCTACCGAGTCTGTGTCCACTGGAACGTGCTGCAGAGCTTCACGGAGAGCTACCCTGCCATCAAGGCGAGCTCCGACCAGCTGTTCATCGATGCCGGCGAACGCATCACCTGTGCCGGCTCCATGGGCGGCGCCGATCTTGCCCTATCGCTCATCCGGCGCCACTGCAGCCCGGAGAAAGCGCAGCAGGCCGCTCGCCACATGATGTTGCAGAGCGGCCGGCCCGGAGACTTTCCCCAGCCGCACTTTCTTTGCGATTTGGAACACACCGCGGACACGGTGGTGCGCCGAGCCGCGCTGCTGATGGAGCAGTCGCTGAACGAGTTCCGCCCCATAGCCTGGTTCGCGGGGCGCGCAGGCGTTTCGGTGCGTCAGCTTGAACGGCGTTTCAAGGCCACGCTCGGGCTTTCGCCGGCCGCCTTTTTCCGGCGGCTGCGCCTCGACTATGCTGCCTTTCTGTTGCGGCAAACCGACCTGCCGGTGTTGGAAATCGCCATCGACGCCGGGTTCGTCGATGGCACGCACATGACCCGCGAATTCAAGAGGCGCTTCCTTGAAACGCCAAGCGAGTACCGCGCGACGGGCTATGTGGGAAAACCGGCAGCTGAAGCACCTCCATCGGGGCCATAGATTCCGTCTCGGCCCGAGCTACCGACAGCCTGTCTTGTACTTGAGGAAATGATGACACCGGCGGCGGCCCCATCGCTCACCACGGCGCCTTATCCTCTCACGGCTTTTGCAATCTGCTCGGCCTGAGTTTCGACGTTGATGTCGACGTAGGAGGTCACTTCCAGCTTGCGGTCTTCATAGACGTCTTTCGGCGCATGCTCGCGCTGCCAGTTGGCGACGCAGGCATCACGTTCCCGAATCAGCTGCTCGATCTGCGGTCGGAAGAGCCGCAGCATGGCCGTCACCCAACGATTGGCCGGCCAGGACGGCCGCGCGTGACCGATCTCAAAGCAGTCGAGCATGCGGATGACGTCCTGCGCTACGTACCAGGTCTCTCCGGTCACCCAGCGGTTGACGGTGAATAGCCGAATGGGAAAGCCCTTGGCATCCATGGCGATGGCGATCAGGTGTGACAGTGCGTCGTTTTCGCTCTCCATCGGCGGCTCGGCCTTGGGAACCGGCGCCGGGCGCACACCGAGCGGCATCCCCTTAGGCCGCAAGAAGGTGTGAAAGTGGCCGTGCTCGCCTTCGAAGCGCTCTTCCGGCGGGTGGGCGTGGTAGTAGTACTGCGCATGCGACTCGGAGTCGTAGACATCACCTTTGGGATAGTGGTCCCACTCATAGAAGGTGCCGTTGCCGCGCAGCAGCTCACTGACAACGTTGTCCCCGGTCTTTTCCAGGACGCGATGAACGGCAACCACCTCTTCGGCGGCGGCCCGCATGGCCTTGAGCCGCTCAGCGGAGAGGCTGGAAAAGGCAACCCCTTCGGCAGGCAGGCATTTGGCGACCTGGGTTCTCATGCTCATGGCGTTGAAAGATAGTCCCTCTACATCGCGCGGCCAGATGAAAAGCCCGTGACGGCCGCGTGAGCCCCAAAGCAGCCCCAAGTCTCGCGCACCAGGTAAATTCCCACAAGGTTATGTTTGATTTGCGCGAGCCCTCCCCATCTTTCCCGCGGCTGCACCGACCGCATTGCAAAAGGGGTTCACGCAACTATCTTGGCGCCCTTGCGAAGACGACGTCGCCCGCAACACTCTCTTGTGCCAAGCCTTCCCAGGAATTCCCGATGGACCTGAAAGATCACATTCGCAGCGTGCCCGACTTTCCCAAGCCCGGCATTCTCTTCTACGATATCTCCACGCTGCTGATACATCCCGTCGCCTGGCACACGACGGTTGAGCGCCTCGCAACCGCCGTCCGTGCCTATGAACCGGACCTCCTGGTCGGCATCGAGTCCCGCGGCTTTCTGAC
Organism: Rhodovibrionaceae bacterium; assembly: GCA_028279885.1. GTDB lineage: Bacteria > Pseudomonadota > Alphaproteobacteria > Kiloniellales > DSM-21159 > JANQMX01. The sequence goes on from JANQMX010000011.1 coordinate 31,992, forward strand.
CGCAGCCCCATTGGCGCTGCACATGGGATTGGGGTTTGCCATGGTACGCAAGGCCGGCAAGCTGCCCGGCGAGGTGGCGCGCTACGACTACGATCTCGAGTACGGCACCGACCAGATCGAGATTCAGACGGATGCTATCCAGCGCGGCCAGCGCATCGCCATCATGGACGACCTCCTCGCCACCGGCGGCACCATGGCGGCCGCTTGCGACCTCATTCGCCAGCGTGGCGGCGAGGTGGTCTGCGGCGCCTGCATCATCGAGCTCAACTTCCTCAAAGGCCGCGAGCGCCTCGACGTGCCGGTGGAAACCCTTGTGCAGTACGAGATCGGCTGAGCAGCAGGCAGAGAGCAATTTCTCTTCGGCTTTTGCCTGCACGTCACAAGAATCATAAATTCAAATCTTCTTTCCTGGCATTTTATTGCTTGATCCTGGGAACCGGGCAGCCGTAGGGTTCAAGCGGTTTGGGCGTTAGCCTCTCGCCAACACCAGGAGAAGTGTCTCAGTGTCACACAAGACAATCGTCGTCGTTAGGAGCGGGCGCATGGAGCGGTAACGGCCTCCAGACCGTTGCCCCTTGCGCCCTCGGAGCCCGTCCGGGGGCTTTTTTTATGCCTGCTCGTTGCCGGGCCGCCCGGCAGAAAGGACCGCATGCGTTTCGCCGCCAGCTCACCGCCACATCTCGCGACACTCGTCCTGTTGACCGGCCTGTCGGTCTTGTCGCTGAACATGTTCCTGCCGTCACTGACCAACATGGCCGCCGACTTCCAAGTCGACTATGCGCTGATCAGTCTGTCGATCGCGGGCTATCTGGGCGTCACGGCCTTGCTGCAGCTGATCATCGGTCCGCTGTCCGACCGATTCGGGCGACGACCAGTGCAGCTGACCGCTCTTCTGATCTTCGTCCTGGCTTCGGCGGTCTGTGCCGTCACGGAGGACGTCTGGACCTTCCTGGTCTTTCGCGTTTGCCAAGGTGCCATCATCTCCGGCTGGGTGATCGCCCTGGCCGTCGTGCGCGACACCCGTCCGCCGCAGGAGGCCGCCAGCCTGATCGGCTACATCTCCATGGCCATGGCCGTCTCACCCATGCTGGGCCCGATGCTCGGCGGCCTGTTGGATACAGCCTTCGGCTGGCGCGCCAGCTTTCTGGTCTACGTTGGACTCGGCCTTGCTCTCTTCGCCATCTGCTGGGTGGACCTGGGCGAGACCAACGCCAACCGCGCGGACACCTTGGCAAAGCAGCTCAAGAGCTACCCCGACCTGCTCGGCTCTCAGCGCTTCTGGGGTTACTCGCTCTGCATGGGCTTTTCCGTCGGCACCTTCTATTGCTTCTTGGCCGGCGCGCCGCTTGTCGCCACCCAACTCTACGGCCTCTCAACGGAGGTGCTGGGGTTCGCCATGGGCAGCATCACAGCCGGCTTCATGTTTGGCAGCTTCCTTTCAGGCCGCTTCGCCAGCCGCCACGCCCTGACCACCATGATGATCGCCGGCCGCCTGGTCGCCTGCGGCGGCCTCACCGCCGGACTCCTGATCATCTTAGCTGGCGCCGAGCATGTCATCTGGCTGCTCGGCGCGGCTGTCTGCTCCGGTATCGGCAACGGCCTGACCACGCCCAGTGCCAGTGCCGGGGCGCTTTCAGTCCGGGCAGATCTGGCCGGTAGCGCCTCCGGCCTCACAGGCGCCTTGACCGTGGCTTTAGGCGCCGTGTTGACCCCGATCACCGCCCGGCTGGTCGACGCAGAGGCCGGCGCTGCAATCCTGCTGTCGATCATGCTGGCTGCTGCTTTCGCGGCGCTGCTCGCTGCCCTCGCCGTACGGCAGAGCGAGCGGCGCACACAGCCAGCTTAAAACCAGGTCGCGCGGGAACCTTCAATCCGCGTCGAGTTCCTTGGGCATAGGGTTCCAATCGAAATAGGCGCGGACCAGTCCGTGGTCGGAGGCGCCTTTGTCTTCAAACTCTTCCCGGTTCAGATGGTCGTTGTAGACCTCCATCTCGCGAAACGACCAGTGGCGCTTGAGGGAGTGATCGTAGAACTCCTCAGAGACCAGGACATGATCGAGGCTCTCGCGCTTATGCTTGAAGATGTGCGTGTAGTAGACGTGCCGCATGGAGCGGTACTGCTGCAGGCGCTCGACCGAATAGAGCCCCTTGTCGGAGGTGAAGCCCGCCCGGCTCTTCTCTATGACGCGGTAGGTTGGTTGGTCGGAGATCAGCTCGTTGGTCACCGACATGGTGTCATCGTTAAGGTCGCCGAGCAGCACTGTCGGAGAGATTGCGCTGTCGTCCTGCGACGTCATCACCTCGTCGAGCAGAGCCCTAAGCGCACCCGCCTCCATCACTCTGCGGATATGCGAGACGGTCGACTTGGTGATCTTTGCGTAGTGCCTGAGCGCAACTGGCCGTGGCTCGGCAAAGCTGAGCCGTGCCGGCCCCTTGGACTTGAGATGCGCGACGTAGACCGAGACCGGCGGCGGTTTCGGGCGCGTGCCCTCCGACTGGATGGTGGCGTTGAGCACAGGTCGGGAGAAGGCATTGATGGTGACGGTGATCTCCTCCTCGGCACCGTCCGTCTCGCGCAGCTGGTCGAATCTAAAGTCCTCAGGAAAGTCCGCGATCCAGTCGGCCCCTGGCATGATCTGGGACTTGCCCTTGCGATCCTTGCGCACCGCCAATGCCACCTGTGGACGGCCGATGCCCGGCGCGTCGCGCGCGACGAGATCGTAGTCGTCGGCGAGCTCTGCCTCAGCGAAGGCAGCCTCCAGCGCCTCCTTCGCCCAAAGCTCCTGAAAGCCGATGACCTCGGCGTCGAGCCTGCGGATCTGCGCGGCCGTCCAAGCAATCTTGGCCTCATAGGCAGCGCGTCCCTCCGCGTTGTCCTCGAAGCGCGGCCGGTTTGAGTAGGTGAGACCGCCCGGCACCTGGAGGTTCAACAGATTGAAGGTAGCGAAGCTGAGATCACGCATATTCTTGCGCGGCATGGCGGAACCCCGTTCGATGGACCCGCCTCTGCATACGACAAGTTTCGCTACAGGCCTATGTGGAAAGCGTGACAGGCATCCTGTCGTGAGATCAACCGCTCGCGCCTACCTTGACTTCTTTGCCACGATGAAGATCGAGAGGCCCTTGCCCGGCCGCCATTTGTGGTCGATGGCAAAGCCTGCCGCGGCAATGCTCTCTTCCACATCCTTGGCTGTGATGACCTTGACCAGCGGAAAGAAACCGAGGAACCGGCCGATCGGCGCAATGAGCTTGAACCAGGCCATGCGGTCGCCCAGGCAAACCGTGCCGCTGACGAAGACGCCACCCGGCTTGAGCAGCCGATAGACCTTGGCAATGGCGGCGTCTCTGCCTTCCAGCAGGTGCAGGATGCTGTGCCCCATGACCACATCGAAGCTGCCGGCGGGCGCCTCGAAGTCTTCGATGGTCGCGACCTGGAAGGTCACGTTGTCCACACCTGCCGCCTCAGCCTTACCGCGGGCGATCTCGATCATCTTCGAGGAGATGTCGATGGCCAGGATCGACTTGACGTAAGGCGCCTGAACAAGGGCGGTCGAGCCAGTGCCGCAGCCGAACTCGAGCACATCCATGTCAGGCCGGAGGTACTCGCGGGTGATCTCCAGTTTCTTTTGATAGGCCGCTTCGTCGGCCACGGGTTTCTTGGCATATCCGACAGCGTGCCGGTCCCAAAACTTGGCGTCTTTGTTCATCTGTTCGTCGGATATCGTTTGAGGGCAAGCGGTATGCGCCGCCGGGTCCGCGCTTCACTACCCATACAGCAAACAAAGAGAAATTGCGGAATTCCGTTCCAGCATTATACAGAAACGCATGAATTGGCAGAACGTCGCCTTCGACTGGAACCAAGCGCGGGCCTTCCTCGTCACGGCAGAAGAGGGCACTCTGTCCGCTGCCGCGCGGGCGCTGGGGCTGACGCAGCCGACGCTCGGGCGGCAGGTCGCCGCGCTCGAGAGCGATCTCGGCGTTACGCTCTTCGAGCGTGTCGGGCGCTCCCTGTCCTTGACCCAGGCGGGCCTGGAACTGCTGGAACATGTGCGCGCCATGGGCGAAGCAGCGAGCCGCGTCTCGCTCGCAGCGTCGGGCCAGTCGCAGAGCATCGAAGGCAAGGTCAGCATCACGGCCACCAACGTGATGGCGACCTATCACCTGCCGCCCCTGCTCAAGCAGCTGCGGGAGATGGCGCCGGCCATCGAGATCGAGATCGTCGCTTCCAACGAGGTGCGCGACCTGCAGCGCCGCGAGGCCGATATCGCCATCCGCCATGGCCGGCCCGAGCAGCCGGATTTGATCGCCAAGCTGGTCGGCGAAACCTCCGCCCACCTCTACGCGGCAAAAGAGTATCTCGACAGAGTCGGTCGGCCCGAGACTCCAAGCGACCTGGCGGGCGCCGACTTCATCGGCTTCGAGCATCCCGAGCGGCTGCTGCCGGCGTTGCAAGGACTTGGCCTGCCAGTCAACCGGAAGAACTTCAAACTCGTCTCCGCAAGCGGCACCGTGATGATCGCGCTGGCCAAGCAGGGCCTCGGCATCGTCCCGCTTATCAGATACGACGCCGATCTCATCCCGGAGCTCGAACCCGTGTTGCCGGAGCTTGCCCCCATCCCCATCTGGCTGGTGACCCACCGGGAGCTACACAGCAGCCGGCGCATCCGCCTGGTCTTCGATTTTCTTGCCGAGTCCTTCGCGCAACGATGATGGGGGGTGAAGCGCTCTTCATCGCCGCGGTGCTTGTGATCGCCGGCCTAGTCAAAGGCGCCGTGGGGCTCGGCCTGCCACCCATCGCCATGGGCCTGATGGTGATCGTCATGCCACCGGTCGAGGCTGCAGCCCTGCTGGTCTTGCCGTCTTTTCTGACCAACGCCTGGCAGATGCTCAGAGGCCCCTACTTCCGCCGGCTCCTGCGGCGCTTCTGGCCGCTCCTGCTTTGTGCGGTCGGCGGCACATTGGTCGGGGTGGATTGGCTGAGCGAGGAGAACGCCCGCATCGGCACTTTCATCCTGGGGAGCGTCCTGGCTCTCTATGCGCTCTCCGGCCTGGTCTCGGCGCAGCTTTTGATCGGCGCCGCCAAACAGCGCTGGCTCGGCCCGCTGAGCGGGCTCACGACAGGACTGGCGACGGCTGCGACCGGAGTCTCGTCCATCCCGATCGTGCCCTACTTCCAGGCCGTGGGCTTGGAAAAGGACGAACTGGTCCAAGCCATGGGACTGTCGTTCACCGTCTCCACCCTGGCACTCGCCGTCAACCTGGCTTCGGTCGGCGCCCTGACGCCCTCCATCGGGCCCATGGTCGGCCTGGCCGTGGCGGCGGTCTTCGTCGGCATCGTGCTGGGACAGCTGCTGCGCAAGCGCCTCGACGCCAAGACCTTCCGCTTCTGGTTCTTCGTCGCGCTGCTGCTGCTCGGCCTCTACCTCGCCATCCGGGCAGTGCTGTAGTGCGCCCCTTCGCAATAGCGTGAAACGGCACGAAAAAGCCGGCTGCCTATCTGAGAGACGGGAGGAACAGGCTGATCTGCGGGAAGTAGAGCAGGATCAACAGGCCCACGATGATGGTGGCGATGAAGGGCACGACCTTCCGCGACACCTGCTCGATGGTCAGCCCCGAAATGCCGCAGGCCACGAAGAGGTTGACCCCGAGCGGCGGGGTCAGAAAGCCGATCTCGCTGGTGACCACCAGCAGAATCCCGAAGTGGATCGGGTCGATGCCCAGTTGCACGATCAACGGCAGCAGGATCGGGGTCAGAATGATCACCGTGGAGAGCGTTTCCATGAAGGTGCCCAGCACGATCAGGATGGCGCAGATGATCAGCAGCATGATCGTGGGATCGCTGGTGATGGTGAGCAGCGAGCTGGCGATCCGCTGAGGAATGAGATTGAGCGCCAGGAACTCGCCGAAGAAGATGGCAGTGCCCATGATCAGGATCAGCCCACCGCAAATCGTGCTGGCTTCGGTCAGCGACTGCCAGAGATCGGGCAGGCGGAGCGTCCGCTTGATGACAACGCCGACCAGGATGGCGTAGAGCACGGCAATCACGGAGGCTTCCACTGGCGTGAAGATGCCGCCATAGATGCCGCCCAAAACGACGAAGGGCGTCGCCAGCGAGAACTTGGCTTTGTAGAGGCTAGCCAGGAAAAGCCGCTTGTCGAAGGGCCGAGCCTCGCCACGGTAACCGTTTCGGTGCGAGATGAGGTAGGTGGTGCCGATCAACAAGGCACCCATGAGAATGCCCGGCAACAGGCCGGCGAGAAACAGATCGCCGATGGATACGGACGCCAGCACACCATAGACGATCATCGGATTGCTCGGCGGCAGCAGAATGCCAAGCGTCCCGCCCGAAGACGCCACGGCCGCCGCGAAATCCTTGGGATAGCCATCCTCTTTCATGGCCGGGATGAGCAGCGTGCCGATGGCGGCGACCGTTCCCGGGCCGGAGCCGGAAATGGCCGCGAAGAACATGCAGGAGAGGATGGTGACGATGGCTAGGCCGCCATAGGCACCGCCGACGATGGCGCGCATCACCTCGATGATGTCTCGGGTGATGCCGGCCCGCGACATGATCGCCCCGGCCAGGACGAAATTCGGAATGGCGAGAAGCGGAAACTTGTCCACGCCATCAAACAGGCTGTGCGCCAGCGAGGCCAGCGGAATGGGCGAAGAGAGCAGCTCGACCAACGACGGCACGCCGAGGGTGACGAAGATCGGCACACCCAGGACGAGACAGACCAAGAAGAGGAGAACGAAGATCATGCCCTGTTCTCCCGGGCCGCTTTCTCCTCGGCAGCCCCTTCACCTGCGATCAGCGGAATGCCGTACTTCCAGGAGCGCCATTGACGCTCGACGATGCGGACGATCATGAGCGCGTGGGCGATCGGAATGACCGTGTAGATGTAGGCGAGCGGCAGAAACAGCGATGTCGAGTAGACCGGATAGGCGATCGTGCGCTGGATCAGCAGGATGCCGGCGATCACCACGAATGCGTTGAAGACGACCCAGATGGCGTCGGCGATCAGAAAGATCAGGCGATCGTTGAGCGGAAGAAGGCGCGCGAACAGCGTGACCCGAATATGGCTTCCCCGCTGGGCGGCGAGGCTCGCCGAGATGTAGACGAACCAGACAAAGGCGAAGCGCGATACCTCTTCGCTCCACGAAAGCCCGATGCCCAGGATGTAGCGAAAGACGATCTGCGCGCCGAGCACGGCCACCAGCAAGGCCAGGCTGAGATTGGCGACAACCAGTTCAAGCTTGCTCGCGGCGGTCAGAAATCGGCGACTCATCGTTCTGCTCCATCGGGCGGAGGGGCCCGTTCTCCTGAAAAACGACAGGGAACGGCAGACCCCGGCTGCCGACCGGGTTCATAAGCCGGCAGCGGCGCGCCCTCTACCCGCAGCCCTGGGAGCTACTTGAGACTACCGGTCTCTTTGTAATGCAGGGTCATGTCGACCCACTCCTTGCCGCCACCGACAAGGTCATAGAGTTCCGGCCAGGCACCGCGCGCCTTCTCTGCCCAGACATCCGGATCCGACAGTTCGCAGAAGGTCACGCCATGCTGCTCGGTCAGCGCCTTTCGCACCCGGGCGCTATTCTCCGCCACGTACTCCGCATGGGAGATGTCCGTTTCTTCCGCCGATTTGGCCAGAATGCGTTGATCTTCCTCAGACAGGCTGTTCATGAAGTCGCTATTGATGATGACGACCGCCGCCTGCGGCAGATAGGTGGCCTCGGTGATGTATTTGATGTGCTCGTGGAATCCCATGTTGAGGATCACGTCCGTGGGGCTGTCGAAGGCATCCACGACGCCGGTCGCGATCGCGCCAAAGGTTTCGCCCCAGGCGATGGGATAGGTCGAAACGCCCCAGGACTCCCACATGGCGGTCATGACCGGGTTCTTGGGCGCGCGGATCTTGAGGTCCTGCAAATCATCGATGGAGTCGATGCACTGGTCCTTGGCAAACATGCTGCGGAAGGCGTTGTTGAAGCCGCCGATGATCCGCAAGCTGCCGCTCTCCGCTTGGACACGCCGGTCGAGCTCGTCGCGGAAAGGTCCCGCGCGCAGCAGTCCGCCCTCGCCCGTCAGGTCTTCAGGACCACTGTTCAGATAAGGCAGGACCAAAACGTTCAGCGAGGGTGCGAGTTGCGCCACGTTGTTCGAGGTAATGCCGCCCATCTGGATGGTGCCGAGCTGAACTTTCTGGGCGATCGCCTGCTCTGTACCCATGACACCGCCATCCAAAACCTGGACAACGATTTCGCCATTGGAGTTCTCCTTCACCCGTTCGGCGAACTGATGGGCGTAGACGCCATAGGTATGATCGGCCGGGCAGCAGTGGGCATATCGGATGGTGACCCGCTCTGCCGCAGCCTCGACCATGCCGGCGAGCATGGCTGGTACCGCCAGGACTATCGCGGCGCCCAAGGCGCCCACATATCTCTTCGACACTGTCTCCTCCTTTATTCTCATTTGAGCCCCCTTGGGCCATGGTGCAGGCGAAACGCGTTACGCCACCTCCAATTCCCGCATGCTAGGGTGACGCGAACCGCGGCTCCTCCACGCCGCGCACCCCGAGCCCTTCGACCGCGAACAGAGCGCCGGCCTGCGGCTCCGCCGCGATTTGCGCTTCGCTCATGGCAAAGGTCGCGGACGTTACGAATAGAATGTCGAGGTCGACGCCACCGAAGGCGCACATGGTCGGACAGGCGACCGGCAGCCGGATGCAGCGCATAAGCTCGCCATCCGGCGAGAAGCACGCAACGGCACCACCCTCGAACAGGGCTCCCCAATAATTGCCGTCTTCATCGACCGTGGCACCGTCGATGCGGCCGAGATAAGCCCCAGTGTCGACGAAGGGCACCCGGTTGGAAATCTCTCCCGTCTCGGGGGCGAGATCGTAACGGTAAGACCGATCGACCCGACTGTCCGAGAAGTAGAGCGCGGTTCCGTCGGGGCTGAAGGCGATACCGTTCGAGACCGTGAAACCACCGTCCATGCGATGCCATCTCAGATCCGGATCGAGCCGGTAGAGCGAGGCATTGGGTATGGAAAAGCCTCGATTCATCGAGCCGCACCAGAACCGGCCCTGGCGATCAACCTTGCCGTCGTTCAGCCTGGTGTCCGGCGAGTCGGGCTCGGGGTTGCCGATCCATTGGATGTCCGGTTCGGAGTCACCCAATTCTACAAATGCGAAGCCGCCCGAAAGACCGGCGATCAGCCGATGGTCACGGCAAAGGCCAATCGAACCGATGGTGTCGGGAACCTGCCAGGACCTCAGATCGCCGCCGCCGGCATCGGACCGCCAGATCCTGCGCTGACAGCTGTCGATCCAATAGAGACGCCGCAAACGGTCGTCCCAGAGCGGACACTCGCCCAGAACGGCAGGCCCCGTCCAGATGGGTTCGATCCGCACGGGTGCGGGCTGCGCCCCCCGGTGGGAATCAATGACGTTGTCAGAAGCGCTGCCACCCAACGAGCTTTTCCCTCCCATTGGGGAAGAGGCTAGCCGGCGACATAAAACATGTATAATGTATTTTAGCTTCGTTCTTTTCTTAAAAAATGAATATTACACTTCGCCAGCTCCAATACGTCGTTGCCGCGTCTCAAGAGCGATCGATTCTTGGCGCGGCGAAGGCCCTGAACATCTCGACCTCCTCGATTCTGATGTCGATCGACAAGTTCGAACAGGAGTTCGGCATCCAGGTGTTCGTTCGCCAACGGTCCAAGGGACTGGTGACGACGATCGCCGGCGAGCGCGCGATCGCACGCACCATACGCCTGTTGGATCAGGCCGACGCTTACGAACGGGATATCAGCGGCACCGATCAGGATTTGTCTGGGGAGCTGCGTGTCGGCTCGTTCACCTCGATATCGCCCAACATTGCACCGCAGGTCATTCGCAAGATGAACGAAGCCTACCCCGAGGTGATCGTTCACCTGTCGGAGGGGGATATCATCTCGATTCAGCGGAGCCTGCGCGACGGTGTCGTGGACATCCTCCTGACTTACGACGCGGGACTGTGGGAGGAGTTCGAGTTCGAGGTGCTGGCAAATGCACCGCCACATGTTGTGCTGGCGACGAAGGATCCGCTCGCAAAGAAAAAGCGGATATCGCTGCACGACATCAAGGACCGCACCTTGCTGCTGCTGAACCTGCCGCAATCCCGCACCTATATGGCATCGATCTTCGAGCGCGCAGGCGTCACCCCCGCCCGCATTCAAAGACTCGAGTCGTTCGAGATGGTGCGCAGCTCGGCCGCCGCGGGGCTTGGCGTTTCGATCCTCAACATCCGCCCCATGACGGACAACACCTACAGCGGCTTGCCCGTGGTCTGCCGCCCGCTCGTCGAAGCGGACCCCAGCCCCAGTATCGTGCTCGCAACCCGCCGCGGCGGCCGCATCAGCCGACGGTCACGCGCCTTCGCGGAGCACTGCCGCAGTTTCTTCACGACGGACCAAGCGAAGCGATTGTTCGTCTAGCCGACTTGGCGAACAGGCTATCCGCTCCAAAGAGAAAAACCGTGCCGTACACGCCACGCCCATCCTTTGCTGTGCGGCCGGCAAAGCGCAAGACATCAGTCGCGCATCCTCCTTTTGGCCGAACCAGGGGAAGGCCTGCAAATCCAACTCTAGGGGAGCAAAGCGCTAGGTGGCTCGGCAAACACGCACGACGCCGCAAAGGCCGAGCAGGTCTAGTAGCAGCAGGCTAACCATTGCTCTCGCCTTCACCTTCTCCAACATAAAGATCGTGCTGTCGGAGCTTAGAAAACTCAATGACTCGCTCAATCCGGAATGCTCGAAAGCCCTCAGCCTCGTCTCTCTTCTCTTCAAGTCGCTCTAGTACTTCAGACGCCCACACTCTCTCTTTTGCAAGCTCTTGATGCAATCGGCCTGCAGTGTAGCGCTCTGCCAGTGCGTAGGTTATGGAGCGCCAATTTGCCGGACTACTTTCCAACCACCTCTCAACAAATTGTCTGGGCTCCATAGCAGTCAGAACCGGTATTGATGCATAGGAGTTCTCGTCGTCTCGTGTATGACAAACCCGATCAAAGAAACGGGCGCCATCAGTAGAAACTAGCTGGAGCAGATCGGCAGCAATCTCGGGAAACTTCCGTTCCAGAGCTGTTTCTCGCGCTCTCACCAACCGATTGAACAACTCTTCAAAGTACGGTTGAGTTTGCTCGGTTACCCAGTACCCGTGCCCGTCGTGGCTTCGAGCAAATGCGTCGGTCCATTGCCAGTGGACATCCCTCTCCGGTAAACGGCCGTTTTCCAGTAGTTCGCAGATGTATTCGATGCACTCGTCACGGACCTTTTCCAAGCTGTGTTCAATGATGCCATTCTGCGACATCATCAACCTGAGCGAAAAAAGATGCAGCATCTCGCCAGAGTCTGATATCTCGCGCCCCTCAAACTGCTGCTCTAGGCGTTCGCGAGCGGCTTCTACAATTCCGTCATCTAGAACATCAAACTGGATGACCGTTTTCCACGGCGGCGCTTTGTCTGGCTTCAGAAAGAAAGGGCTGTTGTTAATCGCGGCACGTATTTCATCGGCATCGTAGTGCCCATGCATCAGCGTCGCAGCAAGCATTGAATCACTCAATATCTGACTCTCCAAGCTTCCAGAGGAGTATTTATCAGAAGATACCAAGAATGGATCTTTTTCAACTTCGTCTTTATTGATGCCATGGCGTTTCATTTCGTAAAGCATACTTGCATGAGCGCGATCTTGAAGGTCACGAGCTTGCAAATTCCCCGTGCGCACTTCGATATTGAGTGCAGTGAAAAGCTCTATCAATTCTGTCATTGCTTCGGGTTTCGCAAGGTGATGTTCCGCCATGCAACTATGCAACCTGGCGATATCTGTGATTAGATGACGAAGCACACGCAGCGATGATGCTTCCGATTGCCGGAACACGCGAAGCACCAAATCACGATGTTCATTTATGAAGTCAGCAGACTTCGAATCACCCAACTTCGAAAGAAAACTGTCGAATGCCTCATCAATTTGAGGCTTTACTTTTATAGTCTGGCCAAACGTCTTTTCTTTTAGACTATCAAACTCATCAATAAGCTTCTCATCATGGGCAATAACTATCACTCTGAATTTGTATTGTTCCAGATAGGTATGGACGATGCCCAATCGGTCAGAGAGATTTAGACGGGATCTTTCCAAGTCATCCAATACCAGCGTCCGGTCTGGTTTGATTTCCTTCCTTAGTGCATTGCCTACAAGATCAGACAAGACTCCACCTAGGGCAAATGGCCCACCGAGCTTTTCGACCGCACCGCCAAGTTCTACTAAGCTCTCTCGCACCTTCTCCAAACTTGGAGCCATAGCTGCCATGACTGAGGCATGCACTTCTTCTGTAGTTTGGAGACCGAAGAGACTCACATAGTAGATTTTATCCTCTGGTATGCTATCTAATACTTGGTAAGTCTTACCAACGCCCCATGCTCCAGTGACCAAGACAGCGTAGCCTGGGGTTTCAAGCGTATTATAGTAGTCTAGATACTCCTTCAGATGAGCGGTCACGTCTTTTCCTCGAACAGCCCAGAAGTTGCGCTGGTTAAGCGTCCAGTGCACAGCTCAAATACAAGGCAATGCGTTTGTCAACTTTGAATTGTAGCGTGGATTTGCAGTTTAGGCCGTGCTAACGCTCTTCCCCGCCGGTCTGCTGGTTAGCAAAAGCAGCGGCGAAGTCGAGCAAGGCCCGGTCGGAGCCGCGCGGCCCGATGAAGGAGAGACCAAGCGGGCAGCCACCGACTTGGGCCAGCGGCAGGGTGACCTGCGGCAGACCGGAGAACCCAGAGGGGCAAGTCATGCTGAGCACCCGGGTGCGATGCTGGAGCTGCGCGTCTCCTGCGATGCCGATCTTCGGCGCAGCGTCCGGTGCCGTCGGCAGGCACAGCAGCGTGTCGTCCCGGCACAGTTCTTCCAAGAGTTCCGTCATGTGCTGGCGCGTCGCCTGCGCATCTGCGTCATCATCGTCCTTGATGCTGCGCACCCACTCGAAGCGCTCGGTGATCTCCGGCCCGAAGCTTGGGTTCACCCCTTCGATCCAAGCGCTATGGACGCGCCAAATCTCCTGCCCCTGCAAGAGTCGGAAATGCCACATCACAGACCCGAAGCCCTCCGGACCAACGAGATCGATCTCACCGCGCTCGGCAACCCTTTGGCCGGCCGCCTCGATCAAGGGCGCGACGGCGGCCTGCGCCGCCTCGCTGGCCAAGGCCGTGACATCGGCGATCGCCAGAACGCGCTTGAACTCGAAGCGCTGCTTGTCCTCTCCCAGCAGCACCTCGCCGACCGCGGTCAGTACATCGAGCTCGCGGGCGAACCAGCCGACCGTATCGAAGCTTGGCGCCAATGGCATGACGCCGGCGATATCGACGCGGCCATGAGTCGGACGCAGGCCGTAGACCCCGCAGTAACTGCCGGGGATCCGGACCGAGCCGCCGGTGTCGCTGCCAAGCGCGAAGTCGCAGGCGCCACCCGCTACAGCCGACGCCGAGCCGCAGGAGGAGCCGCCGGGGATACGCCCGGGCGCGTTGCTGTTGGTCGGAGTGCCGTAGTGATGGTTCTGGCCGTTCAGGCTGTAGGCCAGCTCGTCGGTGATGGTCTTGCCCACCAGGTTGGCGCCGGCCGCCAGCACCTTCTCCACGGCCGGGGCATGAGCCGGCGCCGGCATGTGGGTACGTGCCCAATCCGGATTGCCGCAGCCCGTGACGTGGCCGGCAACATCGAAGATATCCTTTGCGCCGAAGCTCAAGCCGTTCAACGGTCCCATGCCGCTGGGCGGCAGGGTCAGGCGCGGTCCAGGCATGAAGGCGCCCAGCGGATCGTTGCCGCTGTCCATCAGACGATCGCTCATAACTCCCCCTCAAACTGGCGCTGGATGTCGCGCGCCTAGGTCGCGGTCTCGTCGACCTCCGGCTCCTCACCGTCCTGCAGCTCCGGCCCGCTGTCGCTCTCAGGATGAATACGCCGGATAATGATGTCGCCGTTGGGCAGCACCTCTGGCGCCTCGTACTGTGGAATCGAATCGATGAAGAGTCCAAGGGCATCCATCATGCGCGCGATGGCATCCATGGCCATGCGCTCCGCCTCGTCGAGGCTCTGCTGCTGGTCCTGCGCAGCGGCCGGCGTCACAGCCAAGGCTGCGGACAGGACAACTCCGCAGACAACCGCTCTCATCCTCCGCATTTCGTCCTCCTATGCGCTCTGCCGGGCCAAGGCTCTGGCTTTCTTTTTGGCTTATGCCTCGGCAGGCCTTAACTCAAGCTTGCGGGCCTCCAGGAAAGTCCTTGTCGACCACGGGTCGCCGAACCCGCCCGCGCCACAGGGCAATGCTGGCGAAGATCCCGCAGACCGCCGCAATGAATCCCAACAAGCCACCCGGGTGACCAAGGTCCATGGCTAAGCCGGCTAGAACCGGACCACTGAGGCTGCCAAGCTCATATGTCAGAATAAAGGTGGCATTTGCGACAGCGAGTTGCACCGGCAGGAAGCGCTGACCAAGCAACGCCAGGCCGAGTGCGTAGAATGCCAGAAGGCAACCACCCAAGGGCACCATCAGAATGTAGTGGCTTAGGGTATTTCCGGTCGGAAGAGCCAGGATGGCCAGGCAACAAACCACCGCCAGGAGAGCCAGAAGGATGAGGATCAATCGCCGGCCAATCAGGTCGCTTAGCATGCCCATGGGGTATTGGAGGACAATCGCCCCCACCAGCAGCCATGTGAGCAGCTGCAGGGCTTCGCCTTCCGACATGCCACTGCGCACACCATACACGGGAAGCAGTGTGTAGAGCGCCGATTCGCTGATGCCGCCCATGAGCGCGGTGCCGAAGACGGTGGGCGCCGCGACTAGGGCGCCGATCAGGCCCATCGCCTGCTTCGCCCTCAGGTTCGGCGCAAGATGGCCAATGAAAGGCAGGGGTGCTGCTGCTATCAGGATGCCGCTCGCCGCCAGCAGAAACGGCAGCCAGCCCTCGGTTCCGGCGGCCTGCAGCACCAGCGGTCCAACGGCCATGCCGCCGAAGAAGGCCATGCCATAGAGCGCCATGATCTGGCCACGCCGCGCCTCGGTGGCCAGGGCATTGATCCAGGTCTCACCTAAGAGCCATGGCACTGCCATCGCCATGCCGGCAACGAGCCGCAACAGCGCCCAGAGAACCGGATGATCGGCCACCGGCATGAGCAGCACACTGACCAGCGAGATGCTCAACCCGGACAGCACCATAGGTATGACGCCGAAGCGCGCGACCAGTCGCGGTGCCAGCGGCATGGCGATGACGATGCCGAGCGAAGGCATGGCGGAGACGAAGCCAATGGCCGAGCTGGCCAGCCCACGTTGCTCGAGCAGAAGCGCGGTGAGTGGCACGAGGATTCCGAAGGCCATGCCGATCGCGCCCATGTGCAGGATCAGCGCGGCAAGCGCCAGCCACCGCGTGGTTGCACCGATGGCTGCCGGATTGCTTCGACTTTCGGACATGCTTCTCCCCTGCGGCTTCGCCTAGCATGTCGTCGGAATGACTGTCCATGGATGGCTTGCAGCCGGCGCTTGAACTTGCAAACTGGCAGCCCTGAAAAAAAAGGATGCGGCGCACGGCCGCCCAGAGGGAATCGGACAGGGTATTGAGGGGTGCTAATGCCCGACTCGCCAGAGCTTTTGACAGCACGCACGCTGAGCAGCCGTTATCGCGCGGGAACGCTCAGTCCCGTCGAGGTGACCAACGCCTGCCTTGCAACGGCGGAAGCGCATAACGAGCAATTCCGCGCTTTCGTATCTTTGGAGCCGGAGGAGGCGCTGGACTCAGCCCGAGCCGCCGAGGCGCGCTGGCGCACCGGTCGACCGCTCAGCCCCGTCGATGGCGTGCCGGCGACGGTCAAGGACGTTCTGGCCATGCGCGGGGCGGCGACCTTGCGTGGATCGCTCACCTGCGATCCCGGGGACCTGGCGCCCGACGACGCTCCCGCCGTGGCGCTGCTGCGCGATGCCGGGGCGGTTCTGATCGGCAAGACGACGACACCCGAATTCGGTTGGAAAGGCGTCACAGACTCACCGCTGACCGGCATCACCCGTAATCCCTGGAATCCCGCAAAGACACCCGGCGGCTCTAGCGGTGGCGCCGCGGTCGCAGCTGCGATGGGCATGGGCGCTCTGCATTTCGGCACCGACGGCGGCGGCTCCATCCGCATTCCTGCCTCCTTCACCGGCGTCGTCGGCTTCAAGCCGACCTTCGGGCGCGTGCCCGCCTTTCCCCTCAGTCCCTTCGGCACGGTCTCGCACATCGGGCCCATGACCCGGAGCGTCGACGACTGCGCCTTGATGTATGCGATCATCGCCTGGCCCGACCCGCGCGACGCTTACTCTCTGCCCGCCTGCGGACCTGAGCTGGCGGGAGAGCTGGATCAGGGGGTGAAGGGCCTGCGCTTCGCGCTCAGCGCCACGCTCGGCTTCGGCCCGCCCGAGCCCGCGGTCGCCAAGCGCCTGAACGAAGTGGCCCATGCGCTGGAACACATGGGCGCGCACATCGAGGAGACGGCGCTGGACCTGACCCAGGCCGAAGAAGTCTTCCGTGTTCACTGGTTCGCCGGCGCCGGCACAGTGCTGCGTGGTGTTGAAGAGGCGAAGCGGCGAAAGATGGATCAGGGCCTGGTCAAGGTCGGAGAACAGGGCAATGCTCTCAGCCTGCCCGACTACCTCGACGCGGCAAAGCAGCGTGAGGCGCTCACCTCGCGGCTCAACGCTCTGCATCAGCGCTACGACTTGCTGCTGACGCCGAGCACGCCGCTCACCGCTTTCGAGGCAGGGCTGGAGGTGCCATTGAACGGCGACTGGGGTCAGCACTGGCATCAATGGACCCCCTTTTCCTATCCCTTCAATCTGACCGGCCAACCGGCAATCAGCCAACCCGCCGGCCGCTCCCAGGATGGACTGCCGATCGGCGTCCAGATTGTCGGGCCGCGCTATGCTGACGCTATCGTACTGCGTGCGGCTAAGGCCTTGGAAAAGGTCTTCCCCTTCGAAGCCCCGCCCACCTCCGACAGAGCCGGTGCAACCGCGAAAGAGACGGCGACCGCATGACGTCTCAGGCCGGACGGGCTCGACCGCATGGCGCGGTCGCTTGCGGCCATCCTCTCGTTGCAAAGGCCGTGCGTGAGATCTTGGAAGACGGCGGCAGCGCCTTCGACGCGGCCTTGGCCGGCATGGCCGCGTCCTGCGTCGCTGAGCCGGTGCTGGCGTCCTTGGGCGGCGGCGGCTTTTTGCTGGCGCACTCCGAGGCGCGCGGCACGGAACTCTACGACTTCTTCGTCGACACGCCACGCGCAGGTCCCCAAAGTACACGGCAGCAGCATGACGCGTTGGACGTGCGCCGCGTCACCGCGGACTTCGGCACCGCCACTCAGGACTTCCACATCGGCGTCGGCACCATCGCAACACCCGGCGCTCTGCCGGGCCTCTTTGCCATCCATCGTGCGCTTTGTGATATGCCGCTCGGGCGCCTGCTCGAACCGGCCATACGTCTGGCGCGGGAGGGCTTCGCACTCGCCCCCTTTCAAGCCTACCTCTTCCAGGTCGTCAGGCCAATCGTCCAGGCGACGGCTGAGGTCCGCGCGCTTCACTGCCAGCGCGATGGCAACCTGCTCGGTGCCGGTGCGCTCTTTCGTCAGGACGCACTGGCCGACTGCCTGGAAGCGTTGGCCGCAGAGGGGGAACGGCTCTACCGCGACGGCGAGCTTGGCGCGAGCCTCTGCCGGCTTTGCCGCGAAGACGGCGGTCTGCTGACACAAGCGGACATCTCCGGCTACCGGGTGATGCGGCGGCAGCCGTTGAGCCTGCGTTTCGATGGCGCCAAGATCGCCACCAACCCGGCACCTTCGATCGGCGGCGCGCTGATCGCGGATAGCCTGAGGCGGCTCGATGGACAAAGCCTCGGCGCTTGGGGCTCGCTTGCGCATATGCGTGCTCTGGCGGAAGCGATGATCGCAACCAATAGGGCGCGCGCCGAGATCATTGGCGGCCTGGTTGCAGGGGGAGAGCCGCTTGACGATCCGGAGCAAGAACCATTCGAGAAAGCAGGCGCGGACCGTCAACATCCACCAGCGACACGCGGCACCACCCACATCTCGGTTGCCGACAGCGCCGGCAATCTGGCCGCCGTCAGCTTGTCCAACGGCGAAGGCTGCGGCCGACTGTTGCCGGGAAGCGGAATCATCCTCAACAACATGCTGGGGGAAGAGGACCTGGTCGGCGCGGAGCTGGACGACTGGTCAGCCGGTGTGCGTCTGGGCTCCATGATGGCACCGAGCCTTGCCCAGCGTGACGACGGCAGCTTGATCGCCCTCGGTTCCGGTGGCTCCAACCGTCTGCGCAGTGCCATTCTTCAGGTCCTGATCAATGCCACCGCCTTCCGCCGCGACTTGCCGGCGGCTGTGACTGCGCCACGCCTGCATATGGAGGGCGGCGTCTGCCATCTGGAGCAAGGCTACGACGAGGTCGTCGTCTCGGCGCTGAAGGACATAGCACCGGAGGCCTTCCAACTCTGGCCGACCGGCAACCTCTTCTTCGGCGGCGTGCACGCCGTGGGCTGCACGCCAGGGGGTGAGTTGGCCGCTGCAGGCGATCCGCGCCGAGCAGGTGTGGCAGACGTCTTCTAAAGTGAGCCGGAACGAGATGAGCGTCGCCGGTCGTCCGACCTGCTAGCTAGTCCTGCTTTGGAAGGCAGTAGACCAGGCAGGCGCAGCTAGCATTGCGCGAAACCTGATCCGCGACGCTGCCTTCGATCAGCGCTTCCAGGCGTCCACGCTGATCATGGCCCATGACGATGATGTCGACGTCGTTCTCTTTGGCAACGGCGAGGATCTCGTCGGCCACGTCGCCGGCGCGCACGAAAGTCTTCACGGCCTTGGCAGCGCTGTTTTTGCTGAACGCCTCAGCATGCGCGACGATGTTCTCGGCCACTATTGTCGCAAGCCGAGCCACGTATTCGGCGCGTTGCGCTTGTTGACTGATGGCAACGCCAGCCGTGCTATCGAGAGCGGAGTGGTACCAAATGTCATAAGTCTGCCTTTGCAGGATGCCTTCGGCCACCGCTCCTTCGATCAAGGCGTCGGAGATCTTGTCCGGCTCCATCACGCACAGCAGGCCAAGGTTCGCCTCGTAGCTGTCAGCAAGGGCACAGGCGATCTGCAATGCCGTGCTACTTGCCTTGGTACCATCGACTGCGACCAGAACGCGCTCGACCATCTTGCCATCCTCCCTTTGCTGGCCGCATCAGCTCAGCAGAATGCGGCCCTGTCAGCGGAACTATAGCTCCAATTCCCACATGATAAATAGGGTTTTTAGGCAGCAGCGTTACAGCCAAGCGGTAGGCTGGCCCGCTCAGCGCCGAAAGCGCCAAGCGAAGGCGTGCCAGGACTACATACCGTTTTGCTTTTTGTCGGAAGAGCGAGGACCAGCCTACGGTCCGTACGCGGCTGGTCCTCGGATCAAAAGACCCGAACGCGGTCTGACTCTCTAAGCGACCGCAGACTCGGCCTTGTTCTTGCTGATATAGGCGACCGCGCAGTGCTTGGCGCAGTAGGGCTTCCCGGGCAACGCCGGCTCGCCGCAGAAATGGAAACTCGGATCCGAGGGATCGCCGATCGGCCAAGCACATTGATGCCGGCTCTCCTGCGCTTGCTTGCGCTCCAAAGCCGGAGCCAGCGGCGTGATTGCTTCGTCGGCCTCTATTTCCACGACCACAGTAGGCGCCTGCACCGACTCAGCCATGCGGGCCCGCGCCAGGGCGGCATTGCGACGCCGCCGCTTGCTCTCGCCATCGCGCTTGATAGGACTCGGACGCGATGCCAGCTTCAGGCGGTGAGCCTTGCCGACGACCGCGTTTTTGGAGACGCCAAGAACCTTTCCAATCTCGGAGGCGGACAGGCCATCCTCCCACAAACTGGTGAGCGTCTGAATTCTCTCCTCTGTCCAACTCATGCTATGGAGCCTCTAGATCTTGTATGTCCCGAATACCACTACACGATATCCTGTAGACCACAGAGAGTCGAGTCGAGTCCGTTAAGGCAATGAAAGGATTCTGGGGAAAAGCCGAAACGGCCGAATGCGCACTCTGTGCAAGTGGTTAAGAACGTGGACTTTGCGGCAATCTTGCGGCGCCTCCGTGGCAGGCTCCGGCCTTCGTGATTGAGCGCTGCTGACCCCTCTCATCCACAGGCCAAGCCAAAAATCGCGGCCCAATTTACCGCTTATGGCGGGCTTGTCTTTGCGCCTGTCGCGCACTAAAGCGCTTCGGTCGAGGCAGCTAGCCAACATAGGTTTTTCGAGACAGCAACATGATCGACAACTCAGAGCGTCCTTGGCGCGGCATCCTGGTCGGCGTCTTTGCCATGGCGCTGGTCGTCACCGTCTCCAACGTGCTGGTGCAGTATGCCATCAACGACTGGCTGACCTGGGCGGCCTTCACCTATCCGGTCGCTTTCTTGGTCACCGATCTCAGCAACCGATCGCTTGGGCCGGCTGCGGCGCGGATGGTGGTCTACGCCGGCTTCCTGACCGGTGTCGCGCTTTCTCTGGTCTTTGCCGACCCGCGCATCGCCATCGCTTCCGGCACCGCGTTTCTGGTGGCGCAGTTGCTTGACGTGCAGATCTTCAATCGCCTGCGCCGCGCAAGCTGGTGGAAGGCACCGCTGATCTCCTCCGGCATTGCCTCGACGGTGGACACCGCGCTGTTCTTCTCGCTCGCCTTCGCCGGTACCGAAGTGCCCTGGGTGACTCTGGCGCTGGGCGACCTGGTGGTGAAGTTCTTCATGGCCTCCTGCCTGCTGCTGCCTTATCGACTGCTCATGCGCAGCCTGCCGCGCAGTCAAGCTGCGTAAGGCGGTTCACCCGGATATGGGCCGCCGCGGCAAGGACCTGCCCCCGCTCGGCAGCCTGGCGGTCTTCGAGGCCGCAGCCCGGCACCTCTCCTTCCAAGAGGCGGCCCGCGAGTTCAACGTCACCCCCGGCGCGGTCAGCCGTCAGATCAAGGCGTTGGAGACAGAGCTCGGCTGCGCCCTCTTCCTACGCGTCCACCGTGGCGTGCGGTTGACTCAAGAAGGTGAAGTCCTGAGCGCCGCCGTCGGCGAAGGCTTCGCCCAAATCGCTGCAGCCTGCCGCCGCCTGCGCGAGCGGCAGCAGCGTCCGAGCGTCACTCTCGGCGCGACCACCGCCGTCGCCGCGCTCTGGCTGATGCCGCGCCTTGGCACCTTCTGGCGCGAGCACCAGGACATCGTGGTCAACCATGTGATCAGCGACGTAGCACGGGATCTGGCCGGCCCCGGTATCGATCTGCGCATCCGCTACGGCCATGGCCGCTGGCCCGGCGAAGAGACGGCCAAGCTGTTTGGCGACCGGCTCTATCCCATCTGCGGACCGGGCTTCGCCAAGCAGATGAAGGGACAGGCGTTGGACGCGCTCACCCGACAGCCGCTCATCCAGCTGCAAGGCGTCGACCCGGACTGGACCGATTGGGAAGACTGGTTGCGTCTCGCCGGGTTGCCACACGGCGCCTTGGACCTGCGGCGCTTCAACAACTACGCCATTGCGCTGCAGGCGGCGCAGGACGACCAGGGCATCGCCCTCGGCTGGCACAGCCTGGTGGCGCCGCTGCTGGCCAGCAGCAAGCTGGTCCGGCTCTGGGATATCGAGGTGCCGGCCCCCGGCGCCTATTACGTGACCTGGGACAGCGCCCGCCCTCTCGGCCCCGAAGCGAAAACACTCAAGGCCTGGCTGATCGACAGCGCCGCACCCTAGGTTTTCACTTTACCTCAGCTCAAGCGAAACCGTGCATTTCGGCTATTGCGCCGGGTCACCCTTTCGCGATCTCATCCGTGCTAGAGATAGGCCTCTGGAATGGGATGGAGGGCGCGGCATGCAACATCTCGATATCGCTGGACTCAAGCGGGTGGCGCAGAACATCGAAAGCGCCAACGGCCTGCCCAACGCCTTCTACACCTCCGACGAAGCCTTCCAGGCCGAGCGCCAGAAGGTCTTTCGAGAGGGCTGGTTCGGCATCGGCTTCGGCCAGGACGTGCCCAACCCGGGCGACGCCAAGCCCATCGATATCCTCGGCCTGCCGCTGCTCTTGCTGCGCGACAAAGATGGCCAAGTCCGCGTCTTCCAAAACGTCTGCCGCCACCGCGGCATGACCCTGGTGTCGGAGCCGACCAACGTCGGCAGCTTCATCGTCTGCCCCTACCACGCCTGGTGCTACGGCCTGGACGGCGGCCTGCGCGGCACGCCGCACGTGGGTGGGCCCGGCGTCAACCGCCACCCGTCGATTGAGCGCGAAGGGCTCGGCCTCCTGGAGGTCCGCAGCCACACTTGGCTCGACACCGTCTTCGTCAATCCCTCCGGCACCGCGCCGGACTTCGAGGAGCATGCCGCAGCGCTCTTCGGTCACTGGTCCGAGTTCAAGGACCAGCCGATCTTCCCCGGAGGCGCCGACTCCCAGTTCTCGCTCGAAGTGCAATCCAACTGGAAGCTGCCGGTCGAGAACTACTGCGAGAGCTATCACCTGCCCTGGGTGCACCCGGGACTCAACAGCTACTCACGCCTCGAAGACCACTATCACATCATGGAGCCGGGCGCCTTCTCCGGCCAGGGCACCTTGGTCTACGACCCCAAGCTCGACGACAGCGGCCGCGCCTTCCCCTCCTTCAACGGCCTCTCTGAGAAGTGGAACAGCGCTGCCGAATACATCGCGCTCTATCCCAACGTGCTGATGGGTGTGCACCGCGACCACGTCTACTCCATCATCCTGGAGCCGGTCTCGCCCGAGCGCACCATCGAGCGCATCTCAATCTCCTACGCCAGCGAAGACGCCGTCGGCGCAGACTATGCCGACCTGCGGGCCCGCAACACCGCGCTCTGGAAGGAGGTCTTTCAGGAGGACGTCTTCGCCGTCGAAGGCATGCAGCGCGGCCGCCATGCACCGGGCTTCGACGGTGGCCGCTTCTCGCCCGTCATGGACGCCCCCACGCACTGCTTCCACCACTGGCTCGCCAGCCGGTTTGTGGGGTAGCGCCAGGCCTCGTCCTTAAGTCCCTTACATGGCGCGCTGACTGCCGCTAGTCTCGCTCGCGATGGGTCAGCGGCTACCTCCTTTGAATGCCGTGCGCGTCTTCGAGGCCGCGGCACGGCGTCTCAGCTTCGCCCGGGCGGCGGAGGAGCTCGGCGTCACCCAGAGCGCCGTCAGCAAGCAGATCGCGCTTCTGGAAAGCTACATCGGCGCACAGCTCTTCGAGCGCTCGGCGACTGGCGTGGCCCTGACTCTGGAGGGGCGCGAGCTCAGGCATTCGATCTCCCCCGCCTTCCAGGCCTTGAGCGAGAGCTTCCTGCGCTTCTCCCGCCGGACGCCACGCGCCAAGAACTTTCGCCTCTCGACCCTCGCCTCCTTCGCTGCGCAGTTCATGGTGCCGCGCCTCGATGACTTCGAGACGGCCCTACCCGACGTGGCGCTGGAGATCCTGACCTCCGACCGCCTGCTCGACCTGACGCGGGAGGAGATCGATCTCAGCGTCCGCTACGGCCAGGGCAACTGGGAGGGGCTGATCGCCAAGCCGCTCGACCAGGGCGTCCTCATTCCGGTTGTCTCCCCCACCCTCTTCGCGGACTTCGGCAGGGATGTCGGGCGGCTGATGGCCAGTGCGCCGCGAGTCCAGGTCTTCCTGAAGAACGAGTGGCGCAGCTGGCGGGAGGCCGCACGCCCAACCCCGGGGGAAACCGGCCCGCCCTTGATGCTGGAGCACTTCCTGGTCGCTTTGCAGGCCGTGCAGATCGGCCGCGGCGTCGCGCTGGCACCCGAGCTCCTGGTGCGCGACTTGCTCGCTGCCGGCACAATGACCCAGTTCGACGAGTCGGTGCCTTGGGAGCATCGCTTCTACGCGGTGCACCTGCCCAACGCCGAGCGTCGACCCGTCTTGCGTGACGCACTTGCCTGGTTTCTGGACGCCGTCTGAGCCATTTCCCCCCTCGTGAAAACTTGTCAAGGGCCTCTGTAAGAAAGCTCACTTTCGGAAATCCGCCCATACGTCATCGTTATCGCTATCGCACAGCCGCATTCAATTGCCGGGTTCGGCCATAAGCAAAATCACAGGAGCGATGCGATGCTGGCGCATCGTCACGACCCCTTTCCGGTCGCCGAGCCCTTTCACGGCATATACGCCCATGGCGTGGAGGCCCCGGCCGGCGCTCGCACGCTTTTCATCTCCGGTCAGGTCGGGGTGGCACCTGGCGGCGCCTTGGCTTCCGACTTCGAAGGCCAGTGCCGCCAGGCGCTGGCCAACCTGCTGGGGGTCCTGCGGTCTGCCGACATGGGCTTCTGTGACATCGTCCGCATGTCCTTCTTTCTGACCCGGCCGGTGGACATGGCCGCCCTCGTCGAGATCCGCAAGGAGCTGCTCGACGGCGTGCGCCCAGCCATCACCACAGTTTTCGTCGCGGGCCTGGTCTCGCCAGACTGGCTGGTCGAGGTCGAGGCAACCGCCTGCGCCGCGCCCTAGCGCATGGCCAGCATCCTGTAACCGTTCACTTGGGAGAGTGTCACATGAGCGTTTTCAAAGTTTCCAATTCCTTGGGGAAATGGATGACCTGCGCGGCCTCGGCTGCCTTCCTAGCCCTTGCCTCCGCCGGGGCTGCGCAGGCCGTGCCCGTCCGCGTCGACTATAGCGCTACGGTTACACCCGGAGTTCCGGGCCCAAGCCCTGGCACCGGCACGGTCAGCGGCACCCTTGGAGTGTTCGACGTCACAATGGCCAATGAGGTCTTCGATTTACCGGGCGACGGCTCGCTCAGCGTGGAGACAGCAGGCTTCGCGAGCGGATTCCCCAACGGCAGCTTTCCGCTGACTGTCCTTAGCGGTGGAGTGCCTATTGGCTTCTCGTTCGATTCGATTGGCCCAACGGCCAGCGATTTCAGCGGCAGTTTAGCGGGAGTTGACGGTCTAACATTCCTTCAGACCGCACCAGTTCCCTGCTCTCTCGAAGGGATCGACACCTCATGCTTCGTCAGACTCCTGGTCGGGGGTGTAGATGACGAGGCACAGGCCTTCTTTTTAGGTTTGGGTGGTGAGCTACCGCCTTTCTCCGCAGGTCCGCTCGAGTTCTCCTTCACCTTGCTGGACGAGCCGACGGATTTTTCGCTACCGAATTCCTTCTTGCTCTTGGCAGGCGGCCTGGTGGCCGTCGGTGCCTTGCGGCGGAAGACTCAACGCTAGCATCGCCACAAAGGCTGGGCGTGCCAGCTTGGCGGCTTAGTCTCATTCCCTTGACGGTCCTTGGCGGCTAGTGTCTGCCGCCAAGGACCGGAAAAGGGGAGAGCGTTCATGAGCTGGCAGCCGGCAGTGGAGACGGATTGCGCGCAGACGGAGAGCTGCACACCCGTCGCCGTGGTGATCACGCCGAAAGCAAAAGACATCGGCGGCTTCGAGGTCAGGCGTGCCCTGCCCTCCATCGAGCGCCGCTCGATCGGCCCCTTCGTCTTCTTCGACCAGATGGGCCCGGCCACCTTCGCCGCCGGCAGCGGCATCGACGTGCGACCGCATCCGCATATCGGCCTCTCCACCCTGACCTGGCTGGTGGAAGGCGAGATCATGCACCGGGACAGCCTGGGCTCCGAGCAGCCCATTCGTCCCGGCGAAGTCAACTGGATGACCGCGGGGCGCGGCATCGTCCATTCCGAGCGCACGCCGGATGACAAGCGGGCAGCACCCCACAGCCTCTTCGGCCTGCAGGTCTGGCTCGCCCTACCGCAGGCGCACGAAGAGACCGAGCCGAGCTTTCAGCACTACACGGGCAACGAGATCCCGCGCATCGAGCAGGACGGCGTGGTCATCCAACTGGTCGCCGGCGAAGCCTGGGGCGAACGCTCTCCGGTCGAGGTCTTCTCCGAGACGCTCTACGCCGACATCGCTCTGCCCGCCGGCGGGCGCTTCGCGCTGCCGACCGAAACGCCGGAGCGTGGGCTGTATATCATGCAGGGCGAGGTGAGCCTGGCAGGCGAGACCTTCTCCGCCGGCAGCATGCTGGCGCTCAACCCCGGGCGCGAGGCGGTGGTCGAAGCCACCCAAGCCGCACGGATGGCGCTGATCGGTGGCGCACCGCTCGATGGCCGGCGGCACCTGTGGTGGAACTTCGTCTCCAGCTCCAAGGAGCGGCTAGAGCAAGCCAAGGCCGACTGGAAGGAAGGGCGCTTTCCCGCCGTCCCTGGCGAGACCGAGTTCATACCATTGCCGCAATAGGAAACTAACTATTAGCTGTATTGCCCGCGGCATTTCCGCCGCAAGACCGGAAAGGAAGGCCTAGGAGACATGAAGAACGTCCGTCTGACAGTTCTGGCTCTCGTGATTGCCGTATGCACGGCATCGACAAGTTGGGCCGATGCACCACCCTCGCTCGACGAGGTCTTCCAGACCCTCGGCTTCTCGCAGAAAGACGTGGAGGCCGTAAAGAACGGGCAGATCGTCTCGATCGAACCGAAGCGCACGCGGGACGATCAGCTCATCGCCGCGGTGGCTGTCCCGATCAAAGCATCGGTCGCAGCCCTAACGGAAGGGCTTAAGAGCGGCCGCAACATCAGTGTCGATAGCGATGTCTTGAGCCAGGGCAAGATCGACCCGAGCAGCAGCGACCCGCTCTCCGCATTCGCCTTCAAGGATAGCAAGGAAGTCGGCAAGCTCTTGAGCAACGACCGGGCGAAGAGCTTTCATCTCTCGAGCGAAGAGCAGGCAATGCTCGAAAAACAACTCGCCGGATTGAACGCGAACCAGTCGGGCAGTACCGAGAAGGCCATGGCCGCCTACCGCGAGGTGCTCGCCGGGCGGTTCGAGGC
This sequence comes from Rhodovibrionaceae bacterium, assembly GCA_028279885.1. Taxonomy (GTDB): domain Bacteria; phylum Pseudomonadota; class Alphaproteobacteria; order Kiloniellales; family DSM-21159; genus JANQMX01. Next base: position 58,871 of record JANQMX010000011.1, read on the forward strand.
TTACGCAAAAGGTGGCCTGGATGGCGTGGCACCCTACGTCGATGGCAGCAACACGCTCTCACCCGCGGCCACACTCAAGGCAGCAACAGAACAGGCCAAGTCATTTCTCTCCAAGTATTTCCCGGACTTCTGGGCGGCTCTAGACGGCTTCCCGAAGAACGGCTCACAGGCGATTGCAAGCGACTTCTACTGGGTCGATCGCGAGGTCGAAGGGCGTCCAGCCGCCCTTCTCGTCCACCATCTCTATGAAGCGACCGACGACTATCTTATGGTCAGCCAGCGCCAGTACTACGTCGGTCACACCTACGAATCCTTGCAGATGTTCGGCCTTGCGATGCCGACCGAGACCGGGTCTGTCATCTTCAGCGTCAACAGCATCTACACCGAGCAGATCACCGGATTCTTCAGCGGCGTGGCCCAATCGGTCGGCGAGAAACGGACCAAAGAGAGTATGGTCAAGCACTTCGAAGCAGTGCGTAAGGCGATGCAGTGAGCGGCTGATTCGGACGTGCTATGGCAACAAAAACTCAGAATCGGGAAGCGCTTACATATCGCGACTAGGAAACGGCAAGGCTTCCCTATGGCATAAGTCTGCTAGACACTTGGGCATGGGCACGTTCTGCATCACCCGCATCGTCGACCGCCCACGCGAGACTGTCTATGCTCTCGCCGCCGACGTCGAGGGCTATGCCGACTTCATTCCCGGCTTCGCCGACGCCCAGGTTCGCCCAGTAGGGAAGAACCGGCTGGAGGTCGTGCAGCGCGTGCGCTTCAAAGGCCTCAGCGCGCGCTTCCGCTCGACGGCTGAGCTGGCACCGCCAGAGCGCATTGTCATCCGCTCGCACGACCGACCCTTCAAGGACCTCCATCAGGAATGGCGGCTGGAAGACCTCGGCGAAGGGCGCACCAAGATCACTTTCAGCGGTCACTATGCCTTGGGATCCGCCAGGCTGGAGCGATGGTTCGGACGCTGGTTCGACCACCTCGTCGAGCGCACCGTCGACGCCTTTGAACAGCGCCTGCTTCAAGGCACCGCTCCACGGGAGGCTTAACCGCTCAGACAGTGTCCACCGCCTCGACACTTGGCACCGGCCAGGTCTCATTGGCGTGGCGCAGCAAGCCCGGCTCATTCCGACAGCGGGCGACGAAGTCTGCGACCTCTTGGCTGCGCCAAGCCTGCTGATAGCTGCGCCAGGCCTGCTCCACAGTCTGCCGCCGCAAGTCGCCGGGGGCGAAGGGCAGGGCGTTCAGCAGCTTCACTCGACCGTTCGGGACGATCAGGATCATCGCTTGTGGGCTGTCCAGGCGGCGCTGAATCTCGGTCTCGATATCCCAGGGATAGATCGCGAGGCGCGGCCCACCGGCGGCCGCGGCCCGTGCTTCCAGCGCCTCCACGGTCGCGACCCAGTCGGGCGGGCTGGGGGCAAGGTTTTGCCAGTCGAGAGCAGCACGGCCTAGGCGCATCAGTGGCCCGGTGACGAAGACGCTGCAGCCAAGCTCTGCCGCAAGCTCATACGCCGCCACCGCTTCATGCAGATTGCGTCGAGACGGAACGAACACCCACTCGGCCGGGACGTTGCGCGCGCTCAGACGCCGCAGTGCGCCCGTCGCTTCGGCAAAGCTGGCTGCACCAGGACGCAAGGCCTCATGGGTCTCTGCCGTCGCGCCGTCAACCGAGACCTGAACGTTGTCCACGCGCAGACCGGCCAGCCGCTCGACCGCGGCATCGTCCAGTTCACCACCGTCAGTTTCGATCTTGATGGCCACGCCACCGTCCGAGAGTGTCTGGAAGATCTCCCAGACGTATGGGATCCGCATCGGTTCCCCGCCGCCGAAGGCGACATACGGAATGCCGGTTTCGGCAATTTGGCGGGCGACACCAATCGCCTCCTCCCGGTCGAGTTCATCTGGCCAAGCCTTATCCGGGCCGGACTCCTCGCAGCAGGCAAGACAGCGGCCCCCGCAGCGATTGGTCAACTGCCAGGCAACGAAAAGCGGTGCGCTGAAGTCCTCGATGGAGGCTATGGAAGACATCGTGGCACGCGGGCGTCATGCGCGCCCGGCCTAGGTCCAATGGGGCCGATCGAGCAGAAAACAGATATCGCCGCCATCTCCCCTTGGCATGCCTGCGCGGAGATGGCGGCTGGAAATCGTCGGCTCAGGTAAAGCGGATGTAGGGCTGCGCCATCACCTGATCGGAGATCTCTTCCATCGTCGGCGTTTCCCAGGCTGTCTTGCCTTGGCGAACGGTGGGCCGGTCCTCGCTCTTCTCGACAAGGCTCTCGGTCGTCTCCGGTCTCACAGTGTTGTCCATACGCTACGTCCTTTCTCTCCATTCAGGCGTTGCAAACGGCCAGCTCCAGCTTCTGCCATGAGTTGGCGGCGGCGTGTTCGGCTTCGTCCGCGATCGCCCGGTGAAGCGCATCCACCAGCAACGGACTCTGCCAAGCCCGGCAGTAATTATGCCAAGCCTCTGAAAGGCTGCAATGGCGAAGTTCGGCCACGACATAGGATAGCGGCGCCGACGCTTTCACCCAGCCATTAGGCAGAACGAGCAAGGTAGCGGGCGGTTCGTCGAGCAGCTGCCGCAGCCCGTCCACCATGCGGAACGGTAGGTAGCACAGCTCCATCTCCCCCCGGCCCGCCGCGGCCTCGCGGTCGAGCGTGGCCCGGAAGCGCTCGTACTGCGTATCGCTGGGGCGCAGCTTGCGCCAGTTCTTGGCGGCATTGCCGATGCGCATCAGCGCCCCGGTATTGAAGCGGAAGGCACCGAGGGCCCGGGCGCGCGCCAGAGCAGCCGGTAGCTCTTCGATATTGACCCGCGTTGGCGCAAAGGTGACCTCGAGCGGCAGGCCAGCATCCCGCACCGCCCGGCAGGCCGCATGCACCTTGGTAAGCGAGGCGCCGGGGCGCTGGCGGGCGTAAACCTCCTGTGTGTCGGCATCCAGGCTGATCTGCACCGAGCGCACCGGTAAACCGGCAAGCCGAGCCGCGGCCTCCGAACTGAAGCGCTGACCGTTTGTCTCGATCTTCAGCTGCACCCCGGCCCTGCCCAGGCGTTCGGCCACTTCCAGGAAGTAGGGCACGATCATGGGTTCGCCGCCGCAGAGCATGACATAGGGCACGTCGGCGGCGATCAGTTCGTCGGCAAAGGCGAGTGCCTCCTCGCGCGTGAACTCGCCCTGCATCGCCTTGCCCGGCGCACTCTCGGTGCAGCAGTGGATACAGGCGAGATCGCAGTCGCGCGTCAGTTGCCAAGACACGAATATCGGCGCCGCCATGGTGTCGATATGGCGCGTGCGTTTGGCCGATTGCCTGTCGAGAGATGTACCGCCGTCCATCGCCGCGTCCCGATTAAGCTCCGAGCCAAGGCTGGCATAACAGCCCTAATGTGAAGAGCAGCACCGTCGCCAGATAGCAGCGCACGATGGCACGCACTGCCGGCACGAAGGCACGCGGCGTACGGCAGGTTTGTCGCCCACGCAAAAAGCTCAGCAGCAGCAGCGGCAGGGCAGCAAGGGCCAGCAAGCAGGGCCAGGGAAAAACGCCGATCACGACACCAAGCGGCACCACCAACAGTGCCAGGCCGGCAAGACCGCTGTAGAGCCAGACCGCCCGCTCGCGGCCGAGCCGCACGACGAGGTTGCGTTTGCCGACGAGCCGGTCCTGGTGAAAGTCGGGAATGGCGTTGACGACGGCGAGCGCCATGATCAGGAAGCCCGGCACCAGAGAGGCTAGCAAGGCCGGACCGATCACCGACCAAGCCATCGTCTGAGCGTGCAGGTGCAGACTGCCCAGCACCATTAATGGGCCGTAGGAGAGCGCGATCACCGTTTCCCCGAGACCGCGGTAGGCCCAGCGGATGGGCGGCGCGACATAAAAAGCGGCCGCCATGCCGCCCAAGCCGGCGTAAAACAGAATGGGCCAGCCAGTCTCCAGCGCCAAGTAGATGCCAACCGCCAGCGCCCCAGCGAAGGCGGCGATACCCAACACCAAGACGGCCACCGACATAGGCGGTGGGTCTTCCGGATTGAACACCCGGTCCGTGCCCTCGCGGTCGTCGAAGTACTCGTTGAAGGCCTCGACGCCGACCACGGCGAGCAGGATGCCGGCGAGTCCGATCCAGAACATCGTCGGCTGGAAGACATCGGCGATTGCGTAAGCCCAAGCGGCGCCAAGGAGATAAGGCAACAGGCCCGCATAGAGGAAGAAGCGGTAGCGCACCATGCTAGCGACATAGCCGAGGAGGCCAGGCAGGCTGCGCGGTCGTGCCTTGGCTGCAGGCGAGGCTTCGAAGCCGGCGTTTACACGAAGATCCATCGGTGCAGCTCGGCCGTCTTCTTGGGATTGTCGCTGAGGTCGTCGACAAACTGCGCTATGCGCGGGTCCTGCCAGGCCCGTTGGAAGTTCGACCAGATCGCCTTCAAAGACTCTTTGCGCAGGTCGCCGCAGATGAAGGGCAACGCGTTGATCAGCTTGACCAGTCCATTGGGTAGCACGATGAGCAGAGCTGCGGGATGCTCAAGGCGCTCGCGCATCTCATGCAGCAGGCCCATCTCATGAAAATGTACGCGCATCCGGCCATCGTACTCGTGGCGCTTGGCATACAGAACTTCGAAGAAGGGACCATACTCTGCATCGCTCGGCGCCATCATCTGCCAGGTCTTGACCGCATTGCCGGTGTACATGGTGCGACCAGTATAGAAGCTGCCGGCGCCAAGCTCGTAGGCGAGATCGACGGCGCGGCCGATCTCATGAACGTTGAAGGATGTGGGCGAATAGTTAATTTCCAGCGGCACCCCAGCCGCGTGAACGTTGCGGATGCCCTGCAGCACGTGATCAAAGTCCCCGCGCACCCGCATCTTGTTGAAGGTATCCCGCGTCGCGCCGTCCATGCTGACCTGCACCGACTTGACCGCATAGTCCTTCAGCCGCTGACAGGCCTCTTCGGTCAGGTAGTGACCGTTGGTCTCGATCTTGAGCTGGGCCCCGCCCTCGGCACCGAACTTGGCCAAGTCGAAGAAGCGCGGGTGCAGCATAGGCTCGCCGCCAGAGAGCGAAACATAAGGCACGTCTAACTCGACGGCTTGGCGCATCACGGAGAAGACCTGATCGTCCTCGAGCTCGTCCTTGAAAGCCTTGCCGGGCCCGCTCTCCTCGATGCAGTGCAGGCAGGCGTAGTTGCACTCGTTGGTGAGCTGCCAGGCGATGTAGAGCGGCGCACCGAGGTTGCCCGACGTGGTCTCGCCAGGCGTCACCGGCTGCAGCCGCCGGTCTTCGCCGACGTCAACCTCAGTGCCTTGCTCGGGGGCGGCCTCCTCCATGCCCTCAGCTCTCGTCAACCAAGCCCTGTTCACGTAGCTGCTGGGTGAAAGCACGCGCCTCACGACCGATTTGCTCGCCGTCTTGAGCGGCGTACTCGGCTTCCAGCCGAGCGGGTATCTCGCCTTCCGGCGTGCCGGCCTGGATCTCCCGTACGACAGCAGCAGCCGTGGGATTGAGCGCGTAGACTTTCTCCGACCGAGTCTCGAAGAGAACCCCGCCGAACTTCTCCTGTCGGAACTTGACGTACTTTGCGAGCTTCATCGGATCTGCACACCTTTGCTGCTTGCAGACTGCAGCTATCACACCGCCACAGCGGATTTCTCGCCCACTATGACACGACGTCAGCGTCAAGCAAAGCTAACACACTATGTGAGGTCAAGAGCTTGACACAGGTCAACCGGAATTGAGGCGTGGACTCTTTGCGCCTGGTTGCCTCTGAACCTCAAACCTTTATGTTCGTTTACAGCCACCGGATGAGAGTGGCTTACAAACAAGGGAGGATAGATATGTTCGGGAAAGCCGCCTGGCTGGGGGCAACCGCCGCCGCCGCGCTCCTTTTGGCTGCTGGTTCCGCCAGCGCCAACAACCTCGACAAGCTCCAGCAATTCAAGATCACCGGCTCTTCGCTGGATATCGAAACCGTAGACCAGGACACGGACTACGCGGCACAGCTGCGCAAGAACCTGGAAATGATCAATATGCCGCCAGGCTTCAAGATCGACCTCTACGCCGTGGTGCCCGACGCGCGGCACATGGCGATTGGCCGCTCCACCGGCATGGTCTTCGTCGGCACTCGCAAGACACGAGTCTGGGCCGTCACCGACCGCAACAAGGACCGCGTCGCCGACGAGGTGAAGGTCTTCGCCCCGCCGGTCGACTTCAAGGTGCCCAACGGCGTGTGCTTCTCGCCCGATGGATTCCTCTATGTTGTGGAGCACAACCGCATTCTGAACTTCCCCGCCGCCGAGTTCTTCTATGAGAGCCCGGACGTCGCTGTGATCGTCACGGTCGATCAGGGGCAGCTCATCCCCGTCGAGGAAGAGTCCTTCAACCACGGCGCCCGCGTCTGCCGCATCGGCCCCGACGACAAGCTCTACGTGGCGCTGGGCCAACCCTTCAACGTGCCGCCCAAAGAGAAGATGGCGCTCTATGACGAGACCGGCATCGGCGGCATCGTCCGCATGAACCGCTGGGATGGCAGCGACCGCGAGGTCTACACCTTGGGCGTCCGCAACTCGGTCGGCATCGACTTCAACCCGGCGAACGGCGAGCTCTGGTGGACCGACAATCAGGTCGACGGCATGGGTGACGACATCCCGCCAGGCGAGATCAACCGACAGACCGCGGCCGGCCAACACTTCGGCTTCCCTTACTACGGCGGCGGCTTGGTGCGCACAGCGGATTACCAGGACGAGACCCCGCCTGCGGACGCCGTTCCCCCGGTCGTCGAGACGGTTGCCCACGCGGCCGACCTAGGCCTAACCTTCTACACCGGGCGGCAATTCCCTGAGCAATACAGAGGCGGTATCTTCAGCGCCCAGCACGGCTCCTGGAACCGCACCACGCCGATCGGCGCCCGCGTCATTTTCACGGCCGTAAACGAAGACGGCTCGGTGGGTGAGACCAAGGTCTTTGCCGACGGCTGGCTGCTTGACACCGGCGAGTACATGGGCCGGCCTGTCGACGTGGCGCAGCTGCCTGACGGCTCCATCCTGGTGTCCGATGACTTTGCCGGTGCGATCTACCGCATCTCCTACGAAGCGCCGGAGTAAGAGTGCGTACGAGGCGGCAAGCCTGACTCGTTCAAACAACAGGCCGGGGCGCAGAACTCGCGTCCCGGCCGCTTTGTTGGATAACGACCGTATTGCAATGAAGATACCTCACCATTCCACAGCTCTGGCAGCCGCCGTTTTTGCCGCGACGCTGTTGGCGGCGCCCGCCATGGCTGGCGATACGGCCCTGGGCCGTCACAAAGCCAAAGCTTGCGCCGCCTGCCATGGGATCGACGGCGTAGCCAAGATGCCCCACGTGCCCAACATCGCCGGCGAAAGCACGATCTACCTGGAAAAGCAGCTCAAGGCTTTCCGCTCCGGCGAACGCCACGATCCGATGATGTCGATCATCGCCGAAGGCCTGTCGGACGACGATATTGCCAACGTCTCGGCCTGGTACGCCGCCATCAAGATCGAGGTCACCCTGCCGGAGTGACAAGCCCTACCGTGGGTGCAGCCACTTGGGCAGGAAGCTGTAGGCATCGGCCTTGAGGTCTTTGTCGAAGGGCACGCCGTATTTCTCAAGACGCGTCTGCAATGCGCCGCAATTGAAGGCATCGAAGGCGTCGGTCGCCCCGCCGATCAGCTCGCAGCCGACAAAGATCTGCGGAATGGTCGGCGCGCCAGTGAGTAAGAACAGAGCTTTGCGGATCTCGGTGCTGCTGGCCGGTGCCTTGAACGAACCTGAGTCGAGATCGACCGATCGGAAGGGGATACCCGCCGCGGCGAAGAGCTTCCGTACCGACCGGCAGAACTCACACCACTCCAACGCGAACATGACCACCGGCTGCTGCGGATCGCCAATCGTGTCTTCAACGAAGGCGGTCGCAGCCGGCGCAGCGTCCAGCGGGAGGACGGCGGTAGGCGATACGGTGGCAACATCGAAACGACAGAGCGGCGTTGAAGTTGAGATCGCTTGCTCCGCTTCGGTCATGTCCTCGGGGACGCCATCGAACAGCGGCGTCGAAAGATAGCGCTCCCCAGTGTCCGGGATCATGGCCAGGATTCGAGTGCCCGGTTCGGCCGCCTCGGCGACGCGAAGAGCGGCCGCCAGGGTTGCCCCGCCGGTGATGCCAGCGAAAATCCCTTCCTTGCTGGCCAAATCCTTCGCGCCTTGCATGGCAGCGGCACCCGACACCGGCTCCATGCGGTCGATCAAGCCGGCCTCGACTACATCGCCGGTGAGCTTGGGAATGAAGTCGGGAGACCAGCCCTGCATGGGATGCGGCCGGAAAGAGGGATGGCTTGCAGCCGCCGAGCCATCAGCCTGCCGCGTCTGTGCGATCCCGCTCGCCAGGATCTGGGAGTTGTCCGGCTCTGCAACGACAATGGTGGTCTGCGGGCTCTCGGCCTTCAACACACGCGAGACACCCTTCAAGGTCCCGCCGGTGCCAAAGCCTGTCACCCAGTAGTCAAGGCCGAGTTCCGCGAAGTCTTCCAGGATTTCCCGCGCCGTGGTGCGCGAGTGCACGTCGGCGTTGGCCTCGTTCTCGAACTGGCGGGTAAGGAACCAGCCGTGCGTCTCAGCCAGCTCGCGCGCCTTGGCGAGCATGCCGGTTCCTTTTTCCGAGGCCGGCGTCAGCACCACCTTCGCCCCAAGAAAACGTAAGAGCTTGCGGCGCTCGATGCTGAAGTTCTCGGCCATCACGACAACCAACGGGTAGCCCTTTTGGGCGCAGACCATGGCAAGTCCGATGCCGGTGTTCCCTGAGCTCCCCTCGACAACCGTTTGGCCAGGCTTAAGCAAACCTGCCTGCTCGGCCGCCTCGATCACACCAAGAGCCAGACGGTCCTTGACCGAGCCCATAGGGTTGAAGGCCTCAAGCTTGGCATAGAGCGCAACGTGCTTGGGGCCGATGTTGTTCAAGCGAACAATCGGCGTCCGACCGATGGTGTCGAGCACCGAGGGTCTCGGCCCCGGGGCAATGTTCGCGTTGGCGGCCCGCCGGGTCATATCGGCTGACGCTGTGAACGCTGGGGCCATAGCACCACTCCTTTGTCTTCGTTCAAGCTGCGCGGCGTCTGTCGAGATGGCCGAGCAGATGATCGGCAAGCTCGCTGGCGTCCACGCCCACGCCGGAGATCTGGTGGGACCTGCGACGCCGCATGAAAGTCAGGCCCATCGCATAGAGCCCTGGCGCGGCAACCACCCCGCCCTGGTGACGCAGACGCCCGCGCGCATCGAAGACAGGCACCTTCAACCAGGAGAAATCGGGCCGATAGCCGGTCGCCCAGAGGATCGAACGGATGCCCCCGTCGGTCAGGCTGCGCTGCAACACTGGCGAGGATGGCAGACGCGTTGCAGCCGGCCGGTCCGGCGGTGGCAGCGCGCTGTCCAAACCTCGCTCTGCCACCCAGTCATCGACTGCATCGAGCAGGCGGTGCATCTTGAGGTCGGCCGCTGCGCTGGCGTTCGCTAGGCCACCTGAGAACAGAGCCTGGCCGTCACGAACATCCGCCAACCGTCCGACCACTTCGACGCCGAGCGCTTGCAAGGCATTGAGGTCGACCGCCTCCGCCCCGCCGATCAACTGCGGCGAAGGCGTACGGCGCGCGCGCTCCAAATCGTCGACCTCATCGAAGCGCTCGTCCATCAGACCGATAGCATCGAGCCACCACTCCACGTCACGGCCGCGGTAGCTACGCGGCAGACGGGTGTGCCAGCCAGTCGCCAAAGTTACCGGACGGCCCGAGAGCTGTAGCTCGCGAGCCAGCTGCGCGCCCGTTGCCGAAGCACCGACCACCAGCACGCCGCCCTCGGGCAGATCGTTTGGCCGTTTGTACATGGCAGGCGTGGTCTGGAAGACGGCGCTCGACGCCGCAACGGACAACGCGGGTACGCTGGGCCGGGCACAGGCGCCGCCTGCCATCACTAGAGCCTCGCACTGGAGCGACCCCTGGCTGGTGTCGACGCGGTAGCCGCAGTCGGTTCGGCTGGCCCGCAGTACCGCCGTTTGGCCTTGCAGGGGCACGCCGAACCGCCAGGCGTAGGTCTCCAGTTGAATGAGCAACTTGGAGACCGACATGAAGCCGTCCGGGTCGGAGCCACGATAAGGAGCCCCGGGCAAACCGTTCGACCAGTTGGGCGTGAGCAGGCGCAGGCTATCCCAGCGATGATTGCGCCAGGCATTGCCAACAACACCGCGGTCGAGCACCAGATGATCCACGCCGCGGTCCGACAGCGCACGACTCATGGCGAGCCCGGCCTGGCCGGCACCAACGATGATGGCAGTGACAGCTCTCACGAACCTTGCCTCTTATCCTGCTCTCGCGCGCCGCTAGGCGACGGTGACGTGCACGTTGGTGGGATTGGTGATGATGTCGAAAACAGCGGAGCGCTTCTGGGACTGCGCCACCAGCGCAGCAAGCTCCTCGGGCGTCGCATCGGCGTCGATCTCAAAGGAAATGCGGATGGCGCTGAAGCCATTGCGTACGTCCGCATCGATACCGAGGATACCAGCCATATCCATATCGCCCTCGATGGTGGCCTGGACCGACTTGAGCTGAATCCCGCGATGCTGCGCTACGGCAGCCACGCCTGCGCTCAGGCAGCTGGCCAGCCCCGAGAGCACGAGCTCCACCGGCGTCGCCCCTTTGTCAGTCGCGGCGAACTGCTCAGGATGATCAGCCTGGATGACGTGCGGCGCCTTGCGGGCCTGCTCTTCGCCAAGGCCGAAGAAGCCTTCCATAGTCGAACGGCTGTGTGCGCCGTTAACCCAGGTGCACCGGGCACGCCAGGTGAATTGCCCGGCGGCGGGCGCCTCAGAGATGGCATCCTTTGCACCAAGCAAGGCTTCGACGTTCACACCATTGTCAACGGTCTTCGTCTCTGTCTGGACGGTCATTTCAGTCTCCGTTCGTGTTGGAAGTTTCACCAGTGCAGCGTGCCGAACAGCGAGGTGACGGCACGCCGTTCAGCTTGAACAAGGGGGTAGTCCGGGCAGGGCCGGCGAGTCTTGGGGGCGATCTGGAGATCTTCTGGGGAAGTTCTGGTGATTGCGCCCAGGCTTTTGAGGATTTGCCTTGCCGAACCGCCTTCGGCACGGCGCTGGCCAGTGCCCATCGTTTGGTTCGCTATGACGCGCGCGGCAACGGTCTTTCGGCTTGGGACGTATCCGGCTTCAGCCTCGAGAGGCAAGTCGAGGATCTGGAGGCGGTGGTCGATACCCTTGGCATCGAGCGCTTTCCGCTTTTGGGCCTCTCGCAAGGTTGCGCCAAAGCCGTCGTCTATGCCGCGCGGCATCCCGAGCGCGTCACCAAGCTCATACTGCTCGGCGGATACGCGCGTGGCTGGCGGTATCGGAACAATCCGGACGCGGTGCGGGTGGGCGAGGCGCGCTGTACCTTGATGCGCTCGGGCTGGGGCAGCGACAACAAGGCCATCCGGCAGATGTTCACCACCCTGTACATGCCGGATGCACCGGCCAAGAGCCAAACCTGGTTCGACGACCTGCAGAAGAAGACCACCTCGCCGGACAATGCAGCCAAGATCCTGCCCGCGCACGGCGACGTGGACATCCGCGGGGTTCTTCCGAAGGTCCGCGCCCCGACCTTGGCCATCAGCGCGCGGAACGACGTGGGGGTGCCCTACGAGCAAGGGCAAGAATTGGCCGCCGGCATCAAGGACGCCCGCTTCGTAACCCTCGACACCGCCAACCATATCCTGCCGGCGACCGACCCGGCCTGGCCGCACTGCCAGCGGCTTATCCACGATTTCCTGAAGGACTGAAAACAGATCTTCGCTGGTTGCGGCCCTCTATTCACGTAAAGCTAGGGCAATCAACTCCGGTGTAAGACGCCTAGCGCCGTGAAGGACGCGAACCACAGTTATGCCGTTCTGCTCAGGTAGATAGAAAATCAGGTAGTTGCCATATGGTAAATACCTCAGCCCCGGCGAGATATCCGGCCTTTCAGGCGCAATCCTCGGATTCTGCGCAAGAAGGCCAAACTTCTCATAAAGTTCGTAGCGAAAACGGAGTGCTGCAGCCGGATTATCGGCAGCGATGTAACGGACGATACCTTTCAGATCTTCAAGCGCGATGCGCTTAAGCCGAAACGACGGCACTAGGGCTTACTCTTATAGCTGTCGATGATGGCATCGAGTTCCTGAAACGCAGCTTCGCCTTCGACGTAGGCTGGATCGTCGAGACCTTTGCGCACTTCCTCCCTCAGGATCGCAAGCTTTTCGGCTTCGTTTTGCTCCTGACTCTCCAACTGGCGCAAGCCGTCTCTGATGACCTCGCTAGCCGTGGCATAGCGACCCGACCGAACCTTCTCTTCGACAAACTTATCGTAGTACTTACCCAAGGAAACGTTCTTTGCCATCGCTAACCTCCAGGAGCTCGATATCGCCATCATAGCATAAAATGCTATATTTTGACATGGCTCACTTTCCCAATGCAGGGGCACGGAAGACGGAGACTCCATGGCCAGCGGACGCGTGACCCTGTTCGGCGGGACCGGCTTTCTCGGCCGACGCATCGCGGCGCGGCTACTAGACCACGGGCTCAGCGTCCGGGTTGCCGCGCGTCGCCCACATAAGGTCCGCGAGACTCTCGAGTCCACGGACCGGCTGGAGGCGGCCCGGGCGGACGTGCGCGACGAGGCGTCTGTTGTAACCGCGGTCGAGGGTGCGGAAACAGTGATCAACAGCGTTTCGTTATATGTCGAGAAGGGCGATTCCACCTTCCATACCATCCATGTCGAAGGTGCGCGACGTGTCGCCGAGGCTGCACGGCAGGCCGGCGCAACCCGACTTCTACAGATCTCCGGCATCGGCGCCGGAACCGACGCGCCTTCGAGCTATGTGCGCTGCCGTGCTGAGGGTGAGGCGGCAGTGCGCGAGGCCTTCCCGCAGGCCACCATCTTCCGCCCCAGCGCGATCTTCGGGCCCGATGATGCCTTCCTGAACACCTTCGTCACCATCGCCAGGCGCTTTCCAGTCATCGCGCTGCTCGGGCGCGGTACGGCGCGCGTGCAGCCTGTCTTCGTCGACGACGTCGCCCAAGCGGCAGCTCGCTTTGCAGACGGCGCAGGAGACGCAGGACAGGTCTACGAGCTCGGCGGGCCGAGCATCTACAACTACCGCGACTTCCTGCAGCTGATCGGCCGCCACGTTGGCCGTCGCCCTCTGCTCCTCCCTGTTCCTCTTGCCGTCTGGAACGGACTCGCGAGCGCCGCCAAGCTGCTGCCCAATCCGCCGCTGACCGACGCCCAAGTCTTCCTGATGAGCCGTGACAATGTCGCCTCGCCAGACCTGCCGGGCCTAAAGGAACTCGGTGTCACCCCGACGTCCATTGAGACGGTATTAGAAAGAGATGTCCGATAGCAGCGCCCTACAAAGGTTGCCAGGCACCAACGACGACGCTCTTCCGACGGTTCCCTTCAGCTGGGTCGGAGCCAAGCGGCTGACTATGCAGCGTCGCGTCTCTGGGTGACCAGCGGCCAGCCATCGTCCGCTGTCTCTAGATGGAAGTCGGCGAAGAGTGCCGCAGCCTCGGACTGGAGATGCTCCAACAGCCGGGCAGAGACTAGGCGCATTTCGACGTCTCCTAAGGTTGCCCCACGGAGGCTCAGGAAGTGGCGCAAAGCCCGCGCATTGGCAGTCACGGCAATCGCCGTTGCGGTGGCATTCGGTAGCACACTGCGTGCCGCCGACCGGACAAGGCGGCGATGCTCGGCATCCATCTCACGGCCATCGGCATCCGCGCTATCGGCAGAGGCTGCTAGAATGCGGCGATAAGCATCGAGCGACTGGGCCACGGCACTCTTCCAGGTCGCCTTGGCATCGCCCGACAGCCCCGCAGGCTCCACGAACTCCGCTTCGCGTTCGTCATGATACTGTTGCGACAGCTGGCTGTAGGCAAAGCCAATGCGATGACGGACGAGCTGATGGGTGAAGGCACGGCTCACCCGGTCAATGATGAAGGTCCAGGTCGCATGCTCGAGCACGCTCTCATGGCCCTTGTCTATCAGATTACGAACGTAGGCCGCGTTGGGGAACCGGATGCGGGACGTATCGTCGGTGAACGACAAATAGCAGAGGCGGCCACAGACCTCGACCGTGTGCTCGGCATCGCCGGCGTCATCGCTCGGTCGCCAATCAAGCCCCCGGTCGGACAGGAAGGCAAAAAACGCATCGAGATCGAGAGCTGGCCGAGCAATGAGGTAGATTCGCGGCTCGGTGGGGTTAGAGCCACTCATTTTGCAGCGCGATCAAGTTCATCCAGGGCTCTTTGAATCTCATCAAGCCGTTCGTCAAGTTCCAGTGCATCTGCCCCGACCTCCAACCGCAAGAACTTTTGTTCAAGCTCAGCGATACGTTCGGCCAAGGGGTCACTTTCAGCTTCCACTTTTTCTTCGACGAAGCTCTCCGTCGCCAGAGAAAGCACATCCGTCGTTTCACCAAAAAAGAATGCACCGGCTGCCGTCGCAATCGTCAACAAAACAGGGATGTAGATCTTCCGCACCTCCAGTGAAAGGCGCTGCTTTTCAACTTCTTTCCGCGCCGTCTCTTCAGCACGTGCGGCGAAGTTGGCGAAGTCCGGCGCAAGTTCATTGAGGGTCGGGCCAAAGCCCGAGGGGCCTTCCTTCGGCTCTGCGACCCGTTGGTCGTAGCTGTATTGCACTGGCTGCGGGAACTGGAAGATCAGCAGCGAGACGATCATGTCTCCGAAATTGAGACGCGCTTCGTCACGGCCCATGTTGATCAAGGTGAACGACAGCTTTCCCGAATAACCCGGGTCGATGTGGCCCGGGTTAGTCATGAGGATTGCACTGCGGGCAAGACTCGCCGGAGGAAAGCCGAAGGCCGCAATTTCCGCACTCAAGGTAATCGTCTCTCGTGTCTCGACGATGACGCTATGGCCGGCCGGCAAGCGATAGCCATTGTCGCCGAGCGGATAGGATCTGGGGACCTTGGATAGGTCCGCCGGCTCCTTTGGTGGAATGAAGACCTTACCGATCTGCAGGTCCAGCGAGCTCGGCTGGACGGGGCTGCTGCGCTGAGTGAGGTCGGTCCTTGCCAGGTCGAACGGCGAAATCTTGAGCTTCTCGTCTTTAATCGCCTGCAGAATCTCCACATCACGCAACATGTACCCGGCCATCGCTAACTCCCCTCCCTCGGTCTGGCCTTCCTATCCCGCAACAAAGGTCTAGCGGCGGACGCCTGCGCTGAAGTCCAAGCCGGTCATCCCCACCCTTGCCGAAGCAACAGCGGGGTGAAGCCGACAATGGCGGCCTCTTCAGCTCGAGCGAAGACACGGCCACCGGGGTTCTGACCGGACAGGGTCAGCGCCGGTAAATGTAGTCCGGGTCGCCGGAGTCGGCCTCGGCTTGGGCAGTTGCCAGCATCACGGCGTGGTGGGGGGAGAGGCTGCAGGCCGGGTCGGTGGCGGTGGCGTCGCCGGTGAGCGCGAAGGCTTGGCAGCGGCAGCCGCCGAGATCGCGCTCACGATGCTCGCAGGAGCGACAGGGCTCGGCCATCCAGTCGGTGCCGCGGAAGCGATTGAAGATCTCCGCGCTCGCCCAGATCTCGGCCAGGCTCCCCTCCCGCACCGAAGGGAACTCCAGGCCAGTGATGGTCTCGGCGGCGTGGCAGGGCAGCATGCGCCCGCGCGGGGTCACCGCGAAGTACTGGGAGCCCCAGCCGTCCATGCACTTCTTGGGATAGCGGGCATAGTAATCCGGGACCACGTAGTCGATGGCGAGGCGCCCTCGATACTCCTTGCGCGCCGCCTCCACGACCTCGGTCGCATGGTCGACCTGGGCGCGGCTCGGCATCAGGCTCGCGCGGTTGGTCAGGGCCCAGCCGTAGTACTGCACATGCGCGACCTCCAGCCGGTGGGCATCGAGCGCCAGGGCGAGATCGATAATCTCCTCGATGCGGTCGAGGTTCTGGCGATGCACCACCACGTTGACCGTGAGCGGCAGGCCGGCTTCCCGCACCAGCTTGGAGACGGCGAGCTTCTTCTCGTGGCCGCCCTTGAAGTTGCCGATCAGGTCGCCGCCGGCGGCGCGGGAATCCTGAAAGGAGATCTGCACGTGGTCGAGACCGGCCGCCTTGAGCGTGGCCAGCTTGGCCTCGTCGAGCATCACGCCGGAGGTGATGAGGTTGCTGTAGAGCCCAGCCGCCTGAGCGGCAGCGACGATCTCGGCCAAGTCCGGCCGCGCCGTCGGCTCGCCGCCGGAGAGGTGGATCTGCATCACGCCGAGCGCCGCCGCCTGGCGGATGACGTTGCACCACTCTTCGGTGCTCAGTTCCTCGCTGCGGCGCTGCAGGTCCAACGGGTTGGAGCAATAGGGGCACTGCAAGGGGCAGCGGTGCGTTAGCTCCGCCAGCATGGCGATGGGCGGCCGGAGAGCAGAGGCTGCGGAGCCATCCGCCATGTCAGTCGACCTCGAGAAAACCGCGCTCGGCGAGCAACGTCAGCACGGCCATAACGTCCTCGGCGATCTCGCCCGGCGGCGCATCGTACTCGGCGGCGAGCACCTGCGTGATCTCCGCCAGCGAACGCCCCTCGCCGCAGCGGTCGAGGATAGCCTTCCCGGTCTCGTCGAGGATTAGGATGCGCTCCGGCGCCTGCAGTACCCAGGACTCGCGCACCTCGTCCCGCTGCATGCGCACGAAGGAGGCCAGCTTGGGTCGGCTCTCCTCGGTCAGCAGCGGTGCATCCTGTTGCATCTCAGGCCTGCGGAACGAAGGCGTCGGGAGGCGGCAAGCGCGGCTCGACGTAGGCGAAGTAAAGCGCGTCGAGCTGGGACCAGAGGACATTGGTCTTGAAGACCAATGCCTGGCAGACGCTGTCCTCCAGTTCCGGCGTGGTGGCGTGGCGCACAACGTAGTCGAGGGCGAAGTCAGCATCGCGCGGCGCCTGGGTCATGCGGCCCTTGAAATAGATCAGCATGTCCTCGTCGACGAAGTCGTACTGCGCCAGCATGGAGGTCACCCGCTCGCGGATGATGCCGGGGGAGAAGAGCTCGGTGAGCGAGGAGGCGATGGCTTCGATCAATGGCTTGTCGCGCACGAAAGTAACGTAGGCGTCGACGGCGAACTTGGTGGCGGGCAGCACCCCGGCCTCGGAGACCACATAGTCGCGGTCGAGGCCGAGGCCCTGGCAGAGGTGCAACCACTTGCGCAAGCCGCCCTCGCCTTCACGCGTGCCGTCATGGTCGATCACGCGCTGAGACCAGATGCGCCTCAGGTCGGCGTCGACCAGCCGCGACATCATCACCGAGTCCTTGATGGGGATGCGGCTCTGATAATAGTAGCGGTTCAGCGCCCAGGCCTGGACCTGCGCCTTGGTCAGCTTGCCGTCGCGCATCAGGGCGTGGAAGGGATGCTTGTCGTGGTAGCGCTCGGCGCCGATCTGGCGCAGGCGCGCCTCCAGATTGCTGCCGGTGTTGGGGGCCAGTTCAGTAACGGCCAAGGCTCAGCTCCATCCCATCATGAGCCACCTCCCAGCCTGCCGCCTCGACTTCGCGGCGCTCGGCGCTGTCGCCGAGCAGGACCGGGTTGGTGTTGTTGATGTGGATGAAGATTTTGCGCTTCGTATCGACATCTGCAAGGGCCGCCATGGCCCCATCCGGGCCACTCATCGAGATATGGCCCATGCGCTGGCCGGTCTTGCTGCCTTCGTTGCGGGCGATCAGCTCGTCATCCTGCCAGAGCGTGCCGTCGAAAAAGAGCGCGTCGGCACCGGCGCAGCGGGCCTTGAGCTCCGGCGTGACGGCGGCGCAGTTGGCGATATAGAGCAGGCGCCGACCCTCGGGGTCGGTCATCTCTAAACCGATGGTGTCACCCTCCTGGGTGCCGAAATCGGCCCCCGCCTCCGGCTTCTCAAGAAAGAGGGCGACCTTGCCGGGCACCGGAAAGGCCTCGACGGTCAAACCGGCGATCTTGGCCGGCTGTCCTACTTCGAAGGGCTCGCGGCTCACCACGCCCGGGGCGAGCACGTTGAAGATAGGGTTGGCCTCGAGGACCGAGAGGATGCGGGGATGGGCATGCAGCGCAAAGGCCGTGCGCTCCCGCAGATTCAGGAGGCCGGCAATGGCGTCCACATCGGCGTTGGTCAGCACCACCGCGGCGATGGGCGTTGAGCGCAAGCCCTCTTGCGGATGCAGGCAGGGGTTGGCCTCGATCTGCTGCCGCAGATCGGGTGACGCATTGACGATCAGCCAATCGCGCCCGTCGGCGCTGACGGCGATTGAAGCTTGGGTGGCTGGACGCGCTAGAACATCGCCTGAGCGCACACGGCGGCAGGCAGCGCTGTTACTGTTCCATTGCGGAAAGCCGCCGCCCGCGGCGGCGCCCAGCACGCGAACGTGCATGAAGTTCTAGAAGACGTGCCGCCCGTGGCACAAGCCATTGGGCGGAAACGACGTTAGATCTTGGCGCAGACGTAGAGGTTGATCTCCATGCCGGCGGAGATCTCACGAACGACGGGCCGCTTCCACTTCTTCATTGGTTTGCTCCTCCCTTGAGCCTCGATCTGAACGTCTTCGAAGCATCAGTTTAGAATGCTTCTCAGTTGATGATATGGAACGGGCCTATACGCTGTCAATCACTGGCCTAGGTCAGCCGTCCTGATCTCGAAAAATTGTTCGGCGACCATCCACAGCGCCAAACCGACTCCCCGGGCCCGCCGAAACTGGCGAAGCCCAGGGAATCAACGGGCTATCGCTCTACTCGGCTGCGTCGCTGCGCGGCACCTCGCTGCCCTCGGCCTCGGAGCGCGGCATATAGAGATCGCCGCCGGCCCGGTAGCGCTCGGCCATGCTCGCCATACCCTCCTTGCGGGCTTCGTCGCGGATATCGTGGGAAATCCGCATGGAACAGAACTTTGGCCCGCACATGGAGCAAAAGTGCGCCACCTTGTGCGCTTCCTTCGGCAGGGTCTGGTCGTGGAAGTCGCGCGCCGTCTCAGGGTCGAGCGCGAGGTTGAACTGGTCTTCCCAGCGGAACTCGAAGCGCGCCCGGCTCAGGGCATCGTCGCGCGCCTGAGCGCCGGGCAGGCCCTTGGCCAGGTCCGCCGCGTGCGCCGCAATCTTGTAGGTGATCACCCCGGTCTTCACGTCGTCCCGGTCGGGCAGCCCCAGATGCTCCTTGGGGGTCACGTAGCAAAGCATGGCGCAGCCGAACCAGCCGATCATCGCCGCCCCGATGCCGGAGGTGATGTGGTCGTAGCCGGGGGCGATATCGGTGGTCAGGGGACCAAGGGTATAGAACGGCGCCTCGTCACAGCAGGCGAGCTGCTTGTCCATATTCTCCTTGATCTTGTGCATGGCTACATGGCCCGGTCCCTCGATCATCACCTGGCAGTCCTTGGCCCAGGCGATCTTGGTGAGCTCGCCCAGGGTCTCCAGCTCGGCAAACTGCGCCTGGTCGTTGGCATCGGCGATGGAGCCCGGACGCAAGCCATCACCCAAGGAGAAACTCACGTCATAGGCGCGGCAGATGTCGCAGATCTCCTCGAAGTGCTCGTAAAGGAAGCTCTCCCGATGGTGATGCAGGCACCACTTGGCGATGATCGAGCCGCCACGCGAGACGATGCCAGTCACCCGGTCAACGGTCATGGGAATCATGTGCAGGCGTACGCCGGCGTGGATGGTGAAGTAGTCGACGCCCTGCTGAGCCTGCTCGATCAGCGTGTCGCGATAGACTTCCCAAGTGAGGTCCTCGGCCACGCCGTTCACCTTCTCCAGCGCCTGATAGATCGGCACCGTGCCGATAGGCACCGGCGCATTGCGGATGATCCACTCCCGGGTGTTGTGGATGTTCCGTCCGGTAGAGAGATCCATCACCGTGTCGGCTCCCCAACGGATGGACCAGACCATCTTGTCGACCTCCTCTGCCATGGACGAAGTGACCGCCGAGGTCCCCATGTTGGCGTTGACCTTCACCAGGAAGTTCCGGCCGATGATCATCGGCTCGGACTCGGGATGGTTGATGTTGGCTGGGATGATGGCCCGGCCTGCGGCGACCTCGTCGCGCACGAATTCCGGCGTCACGAACTCGGGAATATTGGCGCCCCAGTCGTTGCCGTCGCGCGGCTCGGAGGAGGCCGCCTCGCGCCGCTGGTTCTCGCGGATGGCGATGAACTCCATCTCCGGCGTCACGATGCCGGCGCGAGCGTAGGCGAGCTGGGTGACGGCGCGGCCCTTCTTCGCGCGCAGCACCTGGGGGCGGTGGGGAAAGGCGGGCGTCAGGCGGTCGCCGGTGACGAAGCCGTTATCAGCCGGCTGAACGGCGCGTCCCTGGCAGGGCTCCACGTCGCCGCGGTCCAGGATCCAGTCGCGGCGCAGCGGTGCGAGGCCGGCAGCGATATGGATCTTGATGTTCGGGTCCGTGTAAGGGCCGGAGGTGTCATAGACGGTGACTGGCGGCTCCTCGGCGGTGGGGTGCAGGGAGATCTCGCGCATGGGCACGCGGATGTCCGGATTGTGTTGGCCTTCCACGTAGATCTTGCGGGAGGCCGGCAGGCTGCCGGTGGTGGTGGTTGGTGGGGATGTGGTCATACGGTCTCTCCTCGAGCGTTCGCTTCAAGTCGGACCCGGATGTCACTGATGGTAGGGAGAGGGGCGGTGCCCTTTCGGGACGATGCCGGACCTATTTGATGCGATACGGCCCTTCGTCCCGCGCTTCCTACGCCAGTATCAACTGGGTCAGGTTCAAAGGGTCGCTGCGCCGCGCCTCAGCGCTGTCAGCCTCTCAGTCCCCTAAGCGGGACTCCCCTGCGGAGTAGGAATGCTAGAAAGCCCGAGAGAGGTCGTCAACGGGTCTCATCACCGGCCTGCTTCACGGGACTTGTGCGCCTCTGTCATAATCTGGAGAAAGCGCCTGGCCAGAACCGCCCGGTCGAAGTGTTCCCGCACATAAGCCTGCCCAGCCTCGCGCCAGCGCGCGCAAAGCGCCGGGTCATCGGCCATCTCACGCAGGGCCTGGGCCAGCGCCTCCGGGTCTTCCGGCGGGATGGCCTTGCCGCAACCGGCCGCCTCGATGATCGCCGCGCTCTCCCCCCTTACGCCAAGCAGGATGGGCACGCCCATGGCCATGGACTCGAAAATCTTGGAAGGGATGACCGAGGTGAAAAGCGGCAGGTCGCGGAGCAGCACCAAGCTTGCATCGCAAATCGACCAGAGCTTTGGCATGTCCTCCTTCGCCATCTGCTCCAGCATGACAACATTCTCGAGGCCGAAGGCGTCGCGCTTCTCCATCAGCCGGGCCCGCTCGGCGCCGCCGCCGGCCATGACGAAGGCAAAACGCGCGTCGTCGCGCAGCAGCCGCGCAGCATCCAGAAGGCTGTCGAGGCCATGGGCCATGCCGTGTGTCCCGACATAGGCCGCAACGAATTTGCCCTCGACGCCGAGCTGCCGGGCGAAGGCGTCGTCGCGCGGCTGCGGCTTGAAGAGGCTCAGGTCGGCGCCATTCTTCACCACCTCGGTCTTGCCGGCCCCACCGCAAGCTTCGATGTGCGGCACGAAGGAGTCGGTGACCGAGACGATGCGGGCAGCCTTCGCGTAGGCGAAGCGCTCCAGCCACTCCAGCGCTGCAATGATGCGTCGATTCTTGATCGCCCCCACGGCGAGGATGGACTCGGGCCAGAGGTCCCGGATCTCCAACACCCAGGGCGCACGCTTGACACGGCTGACCAGATAACCAGCCAGTCCACAGAAGAACTGCGGCGAGGTGGAGACCACCACATCGGCCTTGGGTAGGCGCAAGACGAAGAGCGCCACCATGATCAGATAGAGCACATAGTTGGCGGTGCGCTTGACGAAGCCTTCGTTGGCCGTGGCGTAGGTCAGCAGCCGGATGACGTCGATACCGTCCCGCTCCTCCCGCTGCCAAAGGCGGTTGCGGTAGGGCGGATAGATGATCCCAGCCGGATGGTTGGGGAAACAGGTCACCACCGTGACCTTGTTGCCCGCCGCCGCCCAGACCTTGCAGTGCTCATAGGTGCGCGAGGCCGGAGCGTTGATCTCCGGCGGGAAGTAGTGGGAAAGAAAGAGGATCCTCAAGTCACCGCCTCTAGGGTCAGGCGAATGTGACCTTTGCAAGGGGCCGGTCCGTAAGCGATGACAACACGCTTGCAGCGCACCTCCTCGCCCATGTCCGGGTAACGCCACGCCTCCTCGACCGAGACGGTGCCAGAGCTTTCCAGGCGCAAGTGGCAGACTCCCCGGGTGACGATCAGCCCGTCCTGCATCTCTTCCACTACGCAGTCTTCATGCAGCAGAAGACGCGCCACCGCCGCCTGCCCTTCCCCGCTGGCCACGTCGTCCTCGATCAGCAAACCTTCCGCTGAAAACTCGAACCGACGGCGATGGATCGGGCCGCCACGCAGGTGGGCATAGCCGGCGTGCTCGCCCTCTAGGACGAACCCGTCCTCACGCGGCTCAAAGCGGGTGCAGCGACCGTGGGCACGGCGGCCGACCCGGAAGGGGCCGACGAACTCGCACTGGTCGAGGTCGTCGAGCGTCAGGGTATTGTGTGCCTTGGTGGCACGGGCATAGGCGCGGCGTTCACCCGCCCGGTACTCGTAGACCCCAGCGTCCAGGATCATGCGCTCGCCGCAAGGGCTCCAGACGAAAGAGAGGATGTCGGCGTGAGCATGGGCCATCAGGCCGTCCGGCCCCAGCGGCCCGCAGTCGATGAGGAGGTAGTGTCTGCCCTTGCGCCAACCGTAGTAGCCGGCTGCTGACAGGGCGATGTGCGGAGCTGGCTCAGGCAGCGCCGCGCGAAGCTGAGCATGGACAGCAAGGCAGTCGCCCGGGGCATAGGCCATGGTCATGCCGGCATCGTTAAACAACGCCGGAAAGCCGTCCGGCTCTGTCGTATCGCGCAGGGCCAGGGCCATACCGTCGAGAGCCTCGCCCAGCCGATCTTTCAACGCCCCAACCGCCAACACCTGATAGCACTCAAGGAAATCAACGAAGACCTGCGCATGGTACGACGGCGAGCGCTCGTAGTGCATGCCGTCACTCAGCACCTGGGTTGCGATCTCCTGCTGCAGCAGCCGCCGGCCGGTTGCAGCGAAGTGGGCGAACTCGGCACCGTCGAAGAAAGCACCGGCCCAGAGCAGCGCCTTGATGTTCTTCACCAGGTGATTGCCGCCGATATCCTGCTCCATGTTCGCGTGCAGGAAGCGGATTTGTTGACCCAGAGAGTTGAGGATGGCGGGCCGGTGCTCGGGAGAGATCGTGCTGCTATGGCGGGCGAGCTGCTGCATCCAGACCACGACACGAATGGAGAGGCTGTAGGCGTTCCAGGTGGCCAGCCAGTAGCCGGGGCCATAGGGCGGGTTTTTGGCCGCCCAGTCGGCCATCAAGGCCAGTGATTCCTCAGCCGGTAGACTTTCGAGATACTCCATGTAGTGGAGGTTCATCTGCCAGAGGCAAGCGCCCTGCTGCGTCTCTTTGTAGTCCCAGTCGACCTGGGGGCCGAAGCCGTGGCTGCGCTGCAAGAAGCGCATTTCCCAACCGCCGTCTGCCGTCCTGGTCGCGCCGCCGCGCGGCGGAAAGAGCGGCTGAGGAAGCTCCGCTTTGACGTGAGGCGCCGGCCCACTGTTCAGCTGCCGCATGGACGGTCTTCGCTTTGCCAAGGTCGCCAGGGTGCGTCGCTTGGCTTGTAGCACCAAGCGGCGCAGCACCTGCTGCGGAGCCAAGTAGCGAGCGAAGCGCAGGTGGGATAGAAGCGAAGCGGTCATTGGGCCCAGCAAATCAGCATAGGTTGCCAGCCCATACCTGCAGGGCCGCTCAGAAGGGACCGTAACGGCAGAACCGTGACGAGGGGAAGGCCATCCATCGCTTGTTTCGTAGGCCTGGCTATAGCCGCTCGACCAGTTTTAGGAAGCTGCGGCTGACCGGCACTACCCAGCCCGAGGCGGTGGTGATCTCGCCGCGTCCGCTTTGCTTCCTGAAGGCCCGAATGGCGGCCTTTCGCACCCAGAAGGAGCGGTGGACCTGAAGCCCTACGGCATCGCCCATTTCGGCAACAGCATCCTTGAAGCGATAGAGCACCACCTTGCTGCGGTCGCCGGCATGGATCTTTACATAGTTCTCCTGTGCCTCCAGCACCTCGATCTCGCTGCGCCAATCGGGCGGCACGTCCTTCATAAAGCCAGTGACGACCGTGCTGACATCAGCCTTGGCGTTGTCAACCAGTGAAGTCTCCCGCTTTTGCAGTTGATGCATCAGCAAAGTTGCGAAACCCCAGTAGGCGACGACGTACTTCAGATCGTTCAGATATTCGCTGAGAAATAGCGACGGGCTGAGACCACCATCCGCCGGCAGCGGTTCCGGGCTCATCATGCCTGGACCGAACACGAAGATGTCCAGGTTGAAGTCGACCAGCACCGTGAGGAAGTTCGCGGTTAGAACGGTCAGCCCATGGACCACCCAACGATTGATGGGCAGCCGGCAAAAGAGTTCGTAGGCCGCAACGCAGGACAGCAGCAAAGAGGCGATGTTGGAGAATTCGACGGCGATCAGTGCGCCGGTGTAGTCGCGACCCTCCGGCACATCGATGATGAGGACGCAGAATATGATCAGAGCCAAAATGGCGTGAACCGAGTAGGTCTCAGCCAGGTATCTTAGCGTCCGCACCTCGCACCCTCCGCCGCGATGCGTGCCATTCGTCAAACACGAACGGCATTCGTCAACAAATTCACTGATTTATCAATATCTTGTGCCACCTTGCGTTTCTTCGACATAGCTTCCCAGGCGTCCAAAGGCAAGCGCATCCGCTTGCCGACCATCTGACAGTTTTGCGAAAGGACGCGACGAAGTGAGAGTGAAAACGCTCGCTCTGGCAACGGCATTGATGATGGCGGTGATGATGCCGCCGCAGTCGACCGCCAGAGCACAAGACGGTGACCCCGAGAGCGGCCCGGACAGCGGCCGCGAGATGGGCACGCGAAACTGGACCGACTGGAACATCACCATCGGCTTGGGCACCGCTTATGAGCCCGTGTCCCCGGGCGTCGACGAAGAGGAGTTCGAGATCCTGCCCTTCGTCGACATCGAGTATCTGGACCGCTTCTTCCTGAAGTCAGAGCGCGGGCTTGGCGCCTATGTTTTGCGCTCACAGGACGGGCCTGAGTATGACGTCGGCTTTGCCATCGGCTACGATGCGGGCCGCGAGGAAAGCGACGCCCGCCGGGAGCTTGACGGGCTGGGCGACATCGATCCCTCCGCCGAAGCGATCTTCTTTGCCGAAGGCGAGGTCGGACCGGTGGAGTTGGAACTGGAGCTAGCCCAGGGCCTGGGAAGCGATGGACATGGTGGTTTTCGCGGCGAGGTCTCGGCCGGCATCGAAGCTCCGGTTTTCGACCGTTTGGCGCTGGGCGCCGGTCCCTTCCTCACCTTCGCCGACAGCCAGTACATGGGCAGCTACTACGGTGTCACCTCGGGGCAAGCCGCACGCTCCAGCCGCTTCGAGCGCTACGACGCCGATGGTGGACTGGAGAGCTATGGCATAGAGGCGACTGCGCGCCTCAAGCTGACCCAGAACTGGTCGCTGATCGGCTTTGCCGCATACACCCGGCTTGCGGGCGACGCGAAGGACTCCCCAATCGTCGAAAACGAAGGCTTCTTCAGCGGCGGCGCGATTGTCGCCTACACCTTCTAGCGCGGAGGAAGACAAGCGATGAAACGGCTATTGCTGACCCTCGCCGCCGTTTCGACCTGCGCCTCTGCGGCTCTTGTCTATGCCAAGCTCGACGGAGAGGAGCGCTTCTTCCGCGACATCCGCCCCGCGCACTGGAGCTGGAACGGCGCCGACCTGGAAACCATCGAGCGCGTGTTCGAACGGCTGCGCGTGGCGGAAGGTCGACGCGTTCCGGCAGGCTACGTCGACACGCTCGAGGCCTTCGGGCCCGGCAACTGGACCTACGAGTTCGAAGCGCTCGGCGACCGCTTCATGACGCGGGCCGAACAGGAAGATCAGAAGGGCCTCAGTGGCAGCGCGTCCTTCTACTACAACAAGGCCGCCAGCTACTACGCTCTGGCCAAGTACCCCCATAAGCGCGGCGCAGTTCACGAAACGCGCGCCTAGAGCTTTTCCGTGTTTTTCCGAATCGAAAAAGCCTTCCCAAATCGGGTGGTGATCTGATTCACCCTGCTTGCTGGGATTGGAGGCCAGCAAG
>JANQMX010000061.1 GCA_028279885.1 Rhodovibrionaceae bacterium
CTACCGCTGGATACTCGGGCCTTCGCCGCGCCGAAGGGCTTCGGCCCCGCAGGCGGGTCTCGCCGCTTCGCGGCTCGCCCAAGTATGACATCCTGAGAGAGGCTGCCGGCTGGGCGGACACGTGACTTGTCTCGATGAAAGCAGATATGACCGTCAAGCCGTCGCCAGCAACGCCTCGGTATCGAGCTCACCCTTGAAGGCCGTCGCGACCGGGCCGGTCATCAACACCTCGCCGTTATCCAGCCAAGCGATCTTCAACGGGCCGCCGTCGAGCCGCACATGGTTGAGGTGCGGCGAGAGCCCGCGCCGCACGGCGGCGACCAGCGCGGCGCAAGCGCCGGTCCCACAGGCCTGGGTGATGCCGACCCCGCGCTCCCACACCCTTGTGCGCAGGCTGCCGTCCGGCAGCACCTGGACGACGGGCACGTTGCAGCGCTCGGGATATAGGGGGTGATGCTCGGCCTGGGGGCCCAACTCCGACAAAGGCACCGTCTCGACGTTCTCGACGAAAAAGACGGAATGCGGATTGCCCATGTTGACCGCAACAGGGTCGCTCAGGGCTCCGACCGAATAGCCGAGATGAAGGGTGTCGCAGTCCTGCGCCAAAGGGATCTCGCGCCAGTCGAGCCGGGCCGGGCCCATGTTCACCGTCACGCTGCCGTCGGCATGGACCGTGGCCTGAAGGCGCGCGCCCAGGGTTTCGATCTCGACCTCCTCCCGGCCGAGCTCCTGCGCCAGCACCGAGGCGACGCAGCGCGAGGCATTGCCGCAGGCCTCGACCTCGGCGCCGTCGGCGTTGCGGATGCGCATCCGCGCATCAGCACCCTCCTCCGCCGGCTCCAAGATGATGAGCTGATCGCAGCCGACACCGCGCTTGCGGTCGGCAATCGCCGCAGCCAAGCGGTCGTCGAGCGCGAAGGCTTGGGTGCGGGCGTCGACGACGACGAAGTCGTTGCCGAGGCCATGCATCTTGGTGAAGGCGCGGGTCATGGAAACAGCGGCCGGTTCGAAGGATGAATTCTGGAACAGAGTATAGGGTGTCACGGCTGCCTTGGCGAACCAGCAATTCGTCCTCGGCCCGTTCCCGGTTAGGGTGAAAGCGGTGCCCCTTCGCCAAGCCGCAAAAGCAAAGTCTTTCCATGACCGACAGCGCGTCCCCATCCACCACCGACCAGCAGGCGACCGTCCGCGGCGTCGCCTGGATGACCGGGGCGCTGTTCTCCTTTCTCGCCATGGCCATCGCCGGGCGCGAGATCTCTTTCGAGCTCGACACCTTTCAGCTCATGTTTTTCCGCAGCCTGCTGGCGGTCGTCATCGTCGTCTCGATCGGCCTGGTGACCCGCAACGGCCTGCGCCAGTTCGCGACCCGCCGCCTACCCATGCATGTGGCGCGCAACCTCTGCCACTTCGTCGGCCAGTACGGCTGGTTCTTCGCCGTCGCCAGCATTCCCTTGGCTCAAGTCTTCGCCATCGAGTTCACCATCCCGCTGTGGGTCGCGCTCTTCGCGCCACTGGTGCTGACCGAACGGCTGACTCCGGTCCGCATCGCCACCGCAATCGCCGGCTTTCTCGGCGTCCTGATCGTGGTGCGCCCCGGCGTGGTCGAGATCAGCGAGGGCACCGTCGCGGCCCTGGTCGCCGCCTTGGGCTTCACCTGGGCCATCATGCTGACCAAGCGCCTGGCCACCACCGAGCGGGCGCTGACCATTCTCTTCTACATGGCCATCATCCAGCTACCGCTCGGCCTGCTGCCCTCCCTGGGCAACCTGGTCATGCCCTCGCTCGAGACCTGGGGCTGGCTGGTGGCGGTGACCTGCTGCGGGCTCTCGGCTCACTACTGCATGGCCCGCGCCCTGGCCTTGGCCGATGCGACCCTCATCCTGCCGATCGACTTCCTGCGCCTGCCGCTGATCGCCGTGATCGCCATGCTGCTCTATGGCGAGGTGCTCGACCCTTGGGTCTTCCTGGGCGGCGCGGTCATCCTGGTTGCCAACTTCTGGAACCTCAGGGCGGAACGCAAACGCGGCTCTTGAGCCCGAAAATGCCCAAGGAATTGACAGGCGAGACCGCGCGGCCTAAATAGCGTGCCTCTGGTCAAAGCTGACCGCAGGTTCCGAGGAACCACCCCAGCCCGCGAGTGTCGCGCGCTGGGGCGATTGCATTTGGGACAGGCTCAAAGGGTAAGGCAGCGCATGTTCGACTCCCTGCAGGAACGGCTCTCCGGCGTTTTCGGCAAGCTGACGCGGCGCGGCGCGCTGAACGAAAGCGACGTCACCGAAGCCCTGCGCGAGGTTCGCGTGGCGCTGCTGGAAGCCGATGTCGCCCTGCCGGTGGTCAAGGACTTCGTGGCCGCAGTGCGAGAGCGCGCGGTCGGCCAGGAGGTGCTGCGCTCGGTGACGCCGGGCCAGATGGTGGTGAAGATCGTCCACGACCAATTGGTCGAGATGCTGGGCGGCATCTCGAAAGCCGCCGGCGAGGAGGATACACCTCCGGCCATTACTATGACCCTGCCGCTCGATTTGAGGGCGCAGCCGCCGGTCGCCATCCTGATGGCCGGCCTGCAGGGCTCGGGTAAGACCACCACCACGGCCAAGATCGCCAAGCGCCTCAGCGAGCGCGAAAAGAAGAAGGTCCTGATGGCCTCCCTCGACGTGCGCCGCCCGGCCGCGCAGCAGCAGCTTGCGGTGCTGGGCCAGCAGGTCGGCGTGGCGACCCTGCCCATCGTCTCCGGCGAGCCGCCCGTCGCCATCACCAAGCGGGCGATGCAGACCGGCGCTCTGGAAGGCTACGACGTGGTGTTGCTGGACACCGCCGGGCGTCTCGCCATCGACGAAGAGCTGATGGACGAGGTGGCGGCGGTCAGAGACGCCGCCAAGCCGCAGGAAATCCTGCTGGTCGCCGATGCCATGACCGGTCAGGACGCGGTGACCACCGCCGAGGCCTTCAACGACAAGCTGGATCTGACCGGCATCGTCTTGACCCGGGTGGACGGCGACGCCCGCGGCGGTGCCGCGCTCTCCATGCGTGCCGTGACCGGCTGCCCCATCAAGCTGCTGGGCGTCGGCGAAAAGGTCGACGACATCGAGGCCTTCCACGCCGACCGCATCGCCGGGCGCATCCTCGGCATGGGCGACGTGGTCTCGCTGGTCGAAAAAGCCGCCGAGACCATCGAGCAGGAAGACGCCGAGAAGCTGCTCAAGAAGATGGAGAAGGGTCGCTTCGACATGAACGACCTGGAAAAGCAGCTCCTGCAGCTCACCAAGATGGGCGGCCTGCAGCAGATGATGTCGCTGCTGCCCGGCGTGCCGAACATGAAAGAGCAGATGAAGAAGGCCAACATCGACGAGAAGATGGTCGGCCGTCAGGTGGCCATCATCCGCTCCATGACCAAGGCCGAGCGCACCCGGCCCGAACTGATCAAGGCCTCCCGCAAGCAGCGCATCGCCAACGGCTCCGGCACCAGCGTGCAGGAGGTCAACAAGCTGCTGAAACAGCACGCCCAGGCCTCCAAGATGATGAAGAAGGTCCAGAAGATGGGGAAGAAGGGCATGATGCGCGGCGGCCTGCAGGGCATGCTGCCGCCCGGTATGGGCCCTGGCGGTGGTATGGGCGGACCAGGCGGAATGGGCGGCGGCTTCGGGGGCAAGCGCTAAGCGATGCTCAGCCACGTGACCTTCGGTACGGACGACGTGCGCCGGGCCAAGGCCTTCTACGAGGCGACCTTGGCGCCGCTCGGCTTCGGCCTGCAAAAAGACGGCCGGGGCTACTTCGCCCTCGGCATGGCCGCCGACCGCTATCCCTGGATCTACGTCATGCGGCCGTTCGACCGCCGCCCGGCGACCTGGGGCAACGGCACGCACCTCGCCCTACTGGCAGACAGTGAAGGGGCCGTTCAAGCCTTCCACGAGACGGCTCTTGCCAACGGCGGCAGCGATGAAGGCGCCCCCGGCCTACGCGAGCACTACAGCGCCGACTACTACGCCGCCTACATCCGCGACCCGGACGGCAACAAGTTGCAGGCCGTGCACTTCCATAACGGTCGCAGCCAAGCGGCAGCCAATCAGGGCGTCTCGCACGTCACCGTCGGCAGCAATAATCTGGAACGCTCGCGCGCTTTCTATGCCTCCGTCCTGCGCCCGCTCGAACTGGCGCCGACCGAAGACGACGACGAAGAAGCCGTGGCCTACGGCGTTCCCGGCAGCGAGTTGCCGGTCTTCTATGCTCATCTGCCGTTCGACGGCCTTCCGGCAACCTGGGGCAACGGCACGCATGTCGCCTTCCTCGCCCCGAACCGCGCCGCCGTCATCAGCTTTCATGCCGCAGCGCTCAATGCGGGCGGCGCCGACGAAGGTGGCCCCGGACCCCGTCCACACTACAGCCCAAGCTACTACGGCGCCTATGTCCGCGATCCCGACGGCAACAAGATCCAGGCCGTCTGCTACGTCAGCGACTAGGCGGCGAGCGACCTAGACAACAAACCAACGATCGGTGAGAGGAGAAGAGAGTATCATGCCGTTACGTATCCGTTTGTCCCGCGGCGGGGCCAAGAAGCGCCCCTACTACCGCATCGTCGTTGCCGACTCCCGCATGCCGCGGGACGGCCGCTTCATCGAGAAGATCGGCAGCTACGACCCCATGCTGCCGAAGGATGACGAAAAGCGCATCCAGTTCGACAGCGAACGCGTCAAGCACTGGCTCGGCATGGGTGCCCAGCCGAGCGACCGGGTGGCGCGCTTTCTCGGCCAGGCCGGGGTGATCGCAACGCCGACCATCCGCGAGCAGACCAAGAAGAACCAGCCGCGCGCCAAGACGCAGGAGCGCATGCGCGAGGAAGAGGAGCGCCGCAAGGCCGCCGAGGAAGAGGCCAAGGCAGCCGCTGCCGAGCCGGCGGCCGAGGAGCCCGCTGCCGAGGAAGCGCCGGCCGAAGAGACCCCCGCCGAAGCATAAGCCTCCAAGGCTCGTGCGCCGCCGCAAGGGAGGGTTCGGCTGCCATGGCCAGCGCGAAAGTCTGCCTCGCCGCGATCGCGGGCGCCCACGGCGTCCAGGGACTGGTCAGGCTCAAGACCTTCACCGAGCGGCCCGAGGATGTGGTCGCTTACGGCGCACTGAGCGACCAGAGTGGCGGCAGGCAGTTTCGGCTGACCCTGAGAGGCACGCAGAAGGGACTCTTGCTGGTGGCTATCGAGGGGGTGCGTGACCGCACCGCGGCCGAGGCGCTTAAGGGCTTGCGGCTCTATGTGGCGCGGGAGGCTCTGCCGCCGCCCGAGGACCCCGAGGAGTTTTACCATGCCGATCTCATCGGCCTTGCGGTCGAGGACACCGATGGCAAACCCCTCGGCGTGGTGCGGGCGGTCGAGGACTTCGGCGCCGGCCCCCTGCTCGACGTGGAGAGTGACGAGGGCTCGATTATGCTACCTTTTACCCTTGCGGTCGTGCCGCTGGTCGACCTGCCAGGCAGGCGCCTGGTGGCCGACCCGCCGGTCGCCCTGGATGCCGGGCCGGACGGTGACGGCGCGCCTCGAAAAAAGGCTTCGAAACAGGAGCGAAAGCCGCGGTCCGGCACTGGACAAGGGGGACCAAAGGCGTCATAAGACGCAGCTTCGCGAAAGGTCACGCGTATGACGGCTGTTCGGCCGCCGCCCTGGCGGGCGACGGTGCTGACCCTCTTTCCGGACGCCTTTCCCGGTCCCCTCGGCCTCAGCCTGGCGGGCAGAGCCTTGGAACGGGGCGACTGGGGGCTGGAAACGGTCGACATCAGGGACTTCTCCCTGGACCGCCACCGCACGGTGGATGACGCGCCGCTGGGGGGCGGCGCCGGAATGGTGATGCGGCCCGATGTGGTCGATGCGGCGCTGGAGAGCGTCGCCGGGCGGCCCGGGCCGCTGTTGTACTTGAGCCCGCGCGGCCGCCTGCTCAACCAGGCCCTGGCGCGCGAGCTGGCGGCAGGGCCCGGCATCCGGCTGCTCTGCGGTCGCTACGAGGGGGTCGATCAGCGGGTTCTCGAGGCCCGCGCGGTGGAAGAGGTCAGCGTCGGCGACTACGTCCTCTCAGGGGGCGAGATGGCGGCGCTGGTTCTGTTGGATACGGTGGTGCGCCTCCTACCCGGGGTGATGGGCAACGAGGAGAGTGCTGCCGAAGAGTCATTCGAGAGCGGGCTCTTGGAGTATCCGCTCTACACACGGCCCGCCGACTGGCAGGGCCACAAAGTGCCGGAGGTTCTGCTGTCCGGCCATCATGCCCACATCCGCCAATGGCGGCGGGAACGGGCGGAGGAATTGACCAAGGCGCGACGCCCGGACCTCTGGGCGCGCTACATCGAAGGAACTGCCGACCCCGCCAAGGCCGGCGACGAGAATGGGACTTGAGTGCGCCATGAATACGATTGAGCAACTGGAAAAAGAGCAGATCGACCAGGCCATGACCGATCGCCCGGTCCCGGCCTTTGCGCCCGGCGACACGCTGCGCATCAACGTCAAGGTGATCGAGGGCTCCCGCGAGCGTATCCAGGCCTTCGAAGGGGTCTGCATCGGGCGCAAGAACCGCGGCATCAATTCCTCCTTCACGGTCCGGAAGATCTCCTACGGCGAAGGTGTCGAGCGTGTCTTCCCGCTCTACAGCCCGCGTATCGACTCCATCCAGGTGGTGCGCCGCGGCGACGTGCGCCGGGCCAAACTCTACTACCTGCGCGGCCGCACCGGTAAGGCGGCGCGTATCGCCGAGAAGACCACCGGCTTCGCCGGCAAGATCTCGCAGAACGAGCGGGTGGCCGCCCAGGCCGCCAAGAAAGCCGCCAGCAAGGCCGCCAAGGAGGCCGCAAAGGCCGCCCCGGCCGAGGCTGCCCCCGAAGCGGCACCCGAGGGCGCAGCCGAGTAAGCGGCAGAACATCGGAACTCCAAGGTTGAGGCCCGCCCATCCGGCGGGCCTTTTCTTATGTAAACAACGTTGACGCGCGCAGCATCTGCGACCACGCAGCGAACGTCGACTCATTGGTGTAGGAACGGCGGAGAGTTCAGCTCCGATCACAGTTCAGCTAAGGGTGTGGAATGAAAGAACGAAGCGGCTTTGGCGCGATCCGTAGCGTCGACTACATCATCTTGCTTTGTGATGACCTGGAAAAAATGAAGCGCTTCTACACTGGCCTCTTCGGTTTCGAAGTGGAGGATGAGGAAGAGGGTCATTGGGTCGGTTTCCGGGTTGGAACGCTCTTTTTGGGATTGCGGCCCAGAGGACGGTCATACGACGGACCGAAAACGCCGGACACATCGGCAAAAATCCAAATCAGTTTTCGGGTCCCGCCTGCAGATGTCGATGT
Organism: Rhodovibrionaceae bacterium; assembly: GCA_028279885.1. Lineage (GTDB taxonomy): Bacteria > Pseudomonadota > Alphaproteobacteria > Kiloniellales > DSM-21159 > JANQMX01. The sequence goes on from JANQMX010000061.1 coordinate 7,313, forward strand.
CGCCTACGCGACGCTCATGGACAAAGGCATCAAGGTCATTGAGCCGCCCACCGATCAGGATTGGCCACACCGCACGCTGTTTTTTGCCGATCCAGAGAACAACATCATCGAGATATTCGCCGATATTCATCCTCGCGAAACTGCGGCGACCTCTTCCGGCATGCATCGCCTAACAGAGTCCAAGTAGCGCGGGTTTGTCAGGCGGAGCAGACGTCGGGCGAAAGGCAGGATTGAACTCTTCCACGATACCCAGCGCGCTGCAGCGACCGACCGCTTTCTTGAATTGGTCGAGAATAACCGTTTTTGCCGCAGCTTGGTCGCTCCATTGGCATGGAAGATTGTCGGGAGGCGGACAACTCGATAAACAAGTTTTACGCCCATACAGCATTCAGGGAGCCGAACGAGATGCCGCCCCAACCATCAATGGCCGAACAGATGCGCAGCGGCAAAGGTTTCATTGCCGCGCTGGACCAGTCAGGCGGTTCGACTCCCAAGGCACTGCGTCTCTATGGCGTCGACGACAGTGCCTATTCGACCCAAGACGAAATGTTCGACCTGATTCACGGCATGCGCACGCGAATCGCGACGGCGACGGCTTTCACCGGTGAGAAGGTTGTCGGCGCGATCCTCTTCGAAATGACGATGGAGCGGGACATCGGAGGCAAGCCTGCCGCAGCCTTCCTTTGGGAAGAGCGAGGCGTCGTGCCGTTCCTGAAGATCGACAAGGGTCTCGAAGCCGAGGCGGACGGGGTGCAGCTCATGAAGCCGATCCCCGACCTCGACGACCTGTTGGACAGAGCTGTGGCGCACGGGGTTTTTGGCACCAAGGAGCGTTCCGTGATCAATGCGGCCAATGCCAAAGGTATTGCTGAGATCGTCGCCCAGCAGTTCGAGCTTGGCAGAAAAGTCCTGGCCAAGGGACTGGTCCCTATCCTTGAGCCGGAGATCACAATCTCGATCCCAGACAAGGCCGAAGCTGAGACCATCCTCTTGGAAGAGATCACGCGACATTTGGACAGCGTGCCGAACGGCCAGCAACTTATGCTGAAGCTGACCTTGCCGACCAAAGCCAACCTCTACACACCCTTGATCGGGCATCCAAAGGTGATGCGGGTTGTCGCCCTATCCGGCGGATACTCGCGTGACGATGCCAATCGGATGCTGGCCGAAAACAAGGGCATGATCGCGAGCTTCAGTCGGGCGTTGACCGAAGGTCTGTCTGTCGAGCAGTCAGACGAGGCGTTTCAAGCGACGATTTCGAAGTCGATAGGCTCGATCCACGACGCCTCGGTCACGTAAACGCGTTCTACAAGCTCCTCAAAAGCTCCACCGACCGTTCTTGAAAGCTGCCTTTCGGCCAAAGTCTGGAAAGCTCGCGGAGCGGACGTCAGGCGGGCGCCCGAAGGGATATACTCGTCTCAGCTGTCAGGTTTGTAGGCCGGGTTGTAGATCGAATAGACGCGCGCATAGCTGAACTTGTCGTTCGGACTGACGTCGTAGAAGGCGCACATCATCAGGCGGAACTTGGAACCGGCCTTGTAGGGAACACCGTTCCACTCGAGATCTTCCTTGCACAGGAAATCAATCGGCGCTTCGGAGGCGACCGTCGTTTCGTTTTCGAGGAAGTGCGTGTGATCGAGGATGACCTCCAGCATTTTCCCGCCAACACCATGCCAGAAGGCAAGCACCTCTTCGCGCCCGATGTTCTTGCGAGCCTGCGGCACGTACTCGAATGTCGCATCGGGTTCGTAGTAGGTGTCGAAGACCTCTTCCACCGTCATCCCGCCGACGAAGGTTGAATTGAAGTCATGGATGTACTGCCGGTATCGCGCCTCGGTGAACATTCGAACTCCCCCCTTGGTGAACTTGGCTGTGCGACGAACTCGGGCAGCTATCTTGGCGAACAAGGTGGCCAGAGCCCAAGCATTTTGACAGCCTTTCTTGATCAGCATCGGATTATTGCAGACCCAACCCGCACTTAGAGCAACCTCTATTGGCTGAGACCATCGATCCCGTTTTCGACACGCCGCTGGCCCGGATCGAGCCTGACGATCGCCTCGTGGTGCTTGCCCGGGCAATACAGGCATCGGACCCCGGGGCGGAAACCGCGCTTAGGGATGCCGCCGTCGACTGGGCGCGCTTTGGCGAAGCCTGCCACGGTCAGGCGCTCTATCGGCACCGTTCCGTCTTTCAGAACGCTTCAGACGCGCCGGTATGGAGCCATCTCGCGCTAAGCTACTTTCGCCATTCGGTTCCTGCCGATGCCGTCCGCGACCTCGTAGACACGCCGCGTGCGGCCGAGACGGGCCTGCTGCGCGCGGAGATTCTACTCACCACGCCCGCGTCCTTCGTTCTGCCGCGCGGCTGGCAGGGCTCTGCCGACCAACCTGACCGGCAAGCGTCGCTGGAATACATCCAGGTGCATTCGGCCCATCTCGACGCGTACCGGGACGTCATGCGCGACTATTGCGGCCCTGCCGCCACGAAGCTTGTCCGGGAGGGCAGGTTCGGCACCTTCAGGGGCATGGAGACGGCGGCGGTGCTCTACCATGACCCGGACCTGAAGATCGACTGGAACCAGATTCATCTCTGCGAGTTGGCGCCCGACGGCTTTCGCGGCTTTGGCCCGGAGTTCGAAGCCGCACTCCGGGCGGATGCGCCGGACGCACCCGACACCTCAGGCATCTTCGCCGGCCTCGACCCTATGCGCAGGATTTCCCGCTGGACCTTCAACGATCCTGTCGTGGAGGCAGACGCTGCGCTGGCGCGGGAAGGCCGCGCGGGCTGAACCGCCGCATTTCCGGCGTCCAGCCATGCGCCGCCCTCGCCTTGCGTCCCCGGCGCTCTGCGTTATTTTCCAGTTTCGCTTCGAATACCCTTGAGGAACTCCGCGAAATGGCCGCGCCGCGCACGCTGTACGACAAGATTTGGGAAAGTCACCTGGTACACGACATGGAGGACGGCACCTGCGTCCTCTACATCGACCGGCACCTGGTCCACGAGGTGACCAGCCCGCAAGCCTTCGAAGGCCTGCGCCTGGCCGGGCGTCAGGTGCGCCGGCCCGAGGCCACCCTCGCGGTGCCCGACCACAACGTCCCGACCAGCGACCGCACCGCCGGCATCGCCGAGGAGGAAAGCCGCATCCAGGTCGAGACCTTGGCCAGGAACGCCGCGGACTTCGGCGTGCCCCACATCGACATGAACGATATCCGCCAGGGCATCGTCCACATCATCGGCCCCGAGCAGGGCTTCACCCTGCCGGGCATGACCATCGTCTGCGGCGACTCCCACACCTCGACCCACGGCGCCTTCGGCTCGCTGGCCTTTGGCATCGGCACGAGCGAGGTGGAGCACGTGCTGGCGACGCAAACCCTGCTGCAGCGGCGGGCCAAGAACATGCGGGTCACGGTCGAAGGCGCGCTGCCCATCGGCATCACCGCCAAGGACCTCGTCCTCGCGATCATCGGCAAGATCGGCACCGCCGGCGGCACGGGCCATGTGATCGAGTACGCCGGAGAGGCTATCCAGGGGCTTTCCATGGAAGGGCGGATGACCGTCTGCAACATGTCGATCGAAGCCGGCGCCCGGGCCGGCCTGATCGCCCCGGACGAGACCACCTTTGAGTACCTCAAGGGCCGGCCCATGGCGCCCAAGGCCGGTGCCTGGGAGCAGGCGGTGGCCCACTGGCGACAGCTCCCCTCCGACCCCGGCGCGCAGTACGACAAGGAGATCAGCCTCTCGGTCGCCGAGATCGCCCCGCAGGTCACCTGGGGCACCAGCCCCGAGGACGTGCTGCCCATCACCGGCGCTGTGCCCGATCCGGCAAGCGCGGCAGACGCGCAAAGGCAGCAGTCGATCCAGCGCTCGCTCGACTACATGGGCCTGGAGGCCGGCACCCCGCTGACCGAGGTGCCCATCGACGCGGTCTTCATCGGCTCCTGCACCAACGGCCGCATCGAGGACCTGCGCGCCGTGGCCGAGGTCGCCAAGGGCCGTAAGGTGGCCGAGCACGTGCGCGCGATGGTGGTCCCCGGCTCCGGCCTGGTGAAGGAGCAGGCGGAGGACGAAGGCATCGACCAGGTGCTGAAGGAGGCCGGCTTCGACTGGCGCGAGCCCGGCTGCTCCATGTGCCTCGCCATGAACCCGGACAAGCTCAAGCCCGGCGAGCGCTGCGCCTCCACCTCCAACCGCAACTTCGAGGGCCGCCAGGGCCCCGGCGGGCGCACCCACCTGCTGAGCCCCGGCATGGCCGCCGCCGCGGCCATCAAAGGCCGCCTCGCCGACGTGCGGGAGTTCCATTGAGCACTGTTGGCGACCACCGAGTCCCCATCTGCTTAAACGACCGACGCATTCGTTCGCTGTTCTTTCATTGCCATACTTGGGCGAGCCGCGGCGCGGCGAGACCCGAGTATCCAGCGGTAGGCACGGTCTGAGCTTGTTTCTGGACCCCGGCTACCAAGGCTCGCACGCCGGGACTGCAAGCAGTCCCGGGCTCGCCTAAGGGCCGGGGTGACAGCCTGTGGTGCGGCTCTAAGGAATGAGGACGGTCGCGCCGAGGGTCTTACCGCCCTCGATGGCGCGGTGTACCTCGACGGCGTCCTACCAACGCATGGCGTCCGGCGGTCCGAGCTGATGAATGACCTGTGCCTTCGGCATCTTCTTCTCCTCGCCCGGCTGATGGCCTAAGCGGCTTTCTCCTCGGCGACCTTGTTCAGGAACGTGCGGTAGTTCTCCACGCCCTGGGCGCCGGAGACGAGGTAGTGCCGGTCGAAGATCATCGCCGGCACGCCCTGAATGCCGTGGCCTGTCCAGAACTGCTCGCGGGTCCGCACGTCCTCGGCGAAACGGCCGTCTTCGAGGACGGCCAGCGCGTCCTCCCGGTCGAGGCCGATGCTCGCCGCGACATCGGCCAGCACTTGGGGGTCGTTGACATTGCGCCGCTCGGTAAAGAAGGCAGCGAAGAGCGCCATCTTCATCTGATGGCCTTGGCCCTGGCTTTCGGCCCAATGCAGCAGCTGATGGGCGCGGAAGGTGTTCACCATGCGCATGTCGTCGGCATAGTCGAAGGTGAAGCCGAGCGAGGCGCCAAGCTCGGTCAGACGGGCACGCGCCTTGCGGCTGCCCTCCGGCGTGGTGCCGTACTTGGCCGCCACATGCTCCTGCAGGTTCTCGCCCTCTTCCGCCATCTGCGGGTTGAGCTCGAAGGGATGCCAATGGACGACAACGCCGATGCCGCTCTCCGCCACCGCCTGCTCGAGCTGCTTGAAGCCGATGATGCACCAGGGGCAGACAACGTCCGAGACGATGTCGATGCGAATCTCAGGGCCGGTCGTTTCGGGCATGGCGGGTTGCCTCTCTGTACAGTTTTGGGCCGTTGGGCAATCTTATCCCAAGCCTCCTTCCTCCACACGCCGGCCCGCTGTGGCGATGGTGGTGAGGCTCGCAATCAGTTGGCTTTGACGTCGCCGGCGAAGCGTGCGGCGTTCTCGGCCAGGAAGGCGGCCTCGTCCGCCTGGCCCCAGAAGGCCGGGATCGCCTTGGGTATCTCCAGCGCGCGCTGCACGGCGGGACGGGCGTCGATGCGATCGAACCAGGCCTTGAGATGCGCGAGACCGTCGATGGAAACCTTGGCCCAGGGAAAGGCCCGCGCCCAGGGATAGGTCGCGATGTCGGCGATGGAGAAGGCTTCGCCCACGAGGAAGTCCCGCCCTTCAAGCCGCCTGTCGAGCACTTCAAGGAGGCGTCGGGATTCCTCGACGTAGCGTTTGATGGAGAAGGGCTCTTCCTGCCCGTTGGGCGCGGCGATGCGCTGGAAGTACATGGCCTGGCCCATCATCGGGCCGATGCCGCCCATCTGAAACATCAGCCATTGTAGAGTTTCGGAGCGGAGCTTGGGGTCCTGGGGCAGGAAGACGCCGTACTTCTCCGCCAGGTACCAGAGGATGGCGCCGGACTCGAAGACCGTGAAGTCCTCGTTGCCGCGGTCGACGATGGTGGGAATGCGACCGTTGGGGTTGAGCGCGACATACCACTCCGCCTTCTGCTCCTTCTTGGCGAAGTCGATGAAGGTCAGCTCATAGTCGACCCCGGCCTCCTCCAGGAAGATCGTCGGCTTCCAGCCGTTCATGGTCGAGGCGGTGTAGAGGTGGATGTCGGGTCTCGCCATCATGTGCGTCCCTCAGCGTTTGCGGTTCGGCCTTGGCCATGCCGCGCAAGAGGTGCTATCGCTGGTAACGAAAATCAATTAGTATACTTTTGGTAACCTGGTATGGCCTCAGACATCACCAAGAGAGCGCAGGTCCGCAGCGATGCGCGCGGCCACAAGTCGGTGCAGAATGCCTGCACCGAGCCCTGCGCCATCGAGCGCGGCATGCGGATCCTGGGCGGCAAGTGGACCGGCTCCATCCTCTGGCACCTGAAGGACGAACCGGTTCGCTTCAACGACCTCGCGCGCATGGTCGGCGGCGCCAGCAAGAAGATGATCGCCGAACGGCTGCGCCAGCTCGAAGAGCAGGGGCTCGTCGAGCGCCGGGTGATCGCCAGCGCGCCCGTTGCCGTCGAGTACAACATCACGGCGCTGGGCACGACGGCCCTGGATTTCCTCGACGCGCTGCGCCTCTGGAGCGAAAGCCTGCCGCCGTCGCTGATCGACCCTCGCCAAAGCGCCGCGGATGAACGACGCCGCCCCGTTTGAGGTCACATCCTTGCACCCGGCCATCCGGTCCCGCTTCGTCGAGACCGCGAACGGGCTGAGGATGCATGTCCTGGAAGCCGGCTTCGAGACGCCGGGTCGGCCCTGTCTCTTGCTGCTGCACGGCTTTCCCGAACTGGCCTACAGCTGGCGCAAGGTCATGCCGGCGCTAGCCGAGGCCGGCTACCATGTGATCGCGCCGGACCAGCGCGGTTACGGCCGCACCACCGGTTGGGACCCGGACTACGACGGCGATCTCGCCTCCTTCCGCCTGCTCAACATCGTGCGCGACGCCCTGGCTCTGCTGGCGGCGCTCGACGTGCGCTCTGTCGCCGCCGTCATCGGCCATGACTTCGGCTCCTTCGTCGCCGCCTACTGCGTCTTGGTCCGGCCCGATGTCTTCTGCGCCGTCGCTTTGATGAGCGCGCCCTTCGAGGGGCCGCCGGCCTGGCCGACAGGCGAGATCTCGAGTACGGCGGAGCCCGATATCCATGCCGCGCTGGCGGCACTCGACCCGCCGCGCAAGCATTACCAGTGGTACTACGGCGAGCGGGGCGCCGACGGGGAGATGTGCAACCCACCCGAGGGCATCGCCGCCTTCCTGCGCGCCTACTTCCATGTGAAGAGCGCCGACTGGGCGGGAAACAAGCCCTATCCTCTTGCCGGCTGGACTGCCGAAGAGCTGGCCAAACTACCGACCTACTATGTCATGGAACGCGACAAGGGCATGGCTGAGACGGTCGCGCCACACATGCCCTCAGCAGACGAAGTCGCCGCCTGCCGCTGGCTGCCCGAGGCGGAGCTTGCCGTCTATGCCGAGGCGTTCGGCCGCACCGGCTTTCAGGGCGGGCTCAACTGGTACCGCTGCATGACGAGCCCTGGGCTGGCGCAGGCGCTACGCCTGTTCTCAGGCCGGCGTATCGAGGTGCCGGCCTGCTACATCGCCGGCGCGCAGGACTGGGGCATCTATCAGAAGCCCGGCGCCTTCGAAGCGATGCAGCGCGAAGCCTGTAGCGACATGCGGGGATGCCATCTGATCGAGGGCGCGGGCCACTGGGTGCAGCAGGAGCAACCCGACGCAACCGCACAAAGGCTCCTCGCGTTTCTCGGCGCGCTGCGGTAACGGACGCGGACTATCGTGAATTGGCTCGCCGACGGAAGAGAGTTCTACTAAAAATATTAAGGCCTTTGACCGTCAATCTTTGGCAATTCCCTGCAACCAGGCAGGAGTGCGGCAGGCTAATAGCCTCACCCCTGTCTAGAAGAGTGAAGAGCTTCTTAGCAATTTACCACTAAAAGCTTTGTCTATGGGGTTTGGCGGCTGCGGCTTAGCAGCCCATGCCCCACTGCCCTTGCCGCCCAGCGCCCCGAGGCCGCCGTCATGCACGGAGTTGTTCGTTTCTATGTCCTGGCCAGCGCCGTCGTTCTGATCCTGCTGAGCGGCTTGGTCATCTATCTGACGCGCCAAGATGGGCTACAGCATGTCGTCGAGGCGGCCGAGACTCAGAACATCGTTCTGGCCCAGTCCCTGGCCAATTCCGTTTGGCCGCAAATCTCTCCTTACGTGACCATGGTTGGCCAAGCCGATGGCGATACGCTGAGATCACGCTGGGAAACAGAGCTGATCGATCAACTCATGCGCAGCGCCGCGAGCAATCTTCCGGTGCTCAAGATCAAGGTCTACAACTTGGCAGGCACCACGGTCTATTCCTCGGACCTGGCGCAGATCGGAGCCGACAAACGCGACCACCCGGCCTTCATCGCCGCCGCGCGGGAAGGACGGGTGCAGAGCAAGTACAGCTTCCGGGAGCGCTTCTTATCCTTCGACGGCCCGGTCGCGGACCGCCATGTGGTCGAGAGCTACCTTCCGATCCGCTTGAGCGGAGACAGCGGCGGCGCCTTTGGGCCGGAAATCGACGGCGTCTTTGAGATCTATGCGGATGTAACCGCAAACATGGCGCACGAAGAATCGAAGATCTTCCGACTGCTGGCCATTCTCGCGATCGTCTTCGCCGTTTCTTATGCGGTCCTCTTCCTCGTCGCGCGCTCTGCCAGCAAAGTCATCGGGCGGCAGTACTCCGAACTGGAGAGCAAGGCCGCCGAGCTGGAGCAGGCCCTGAAAGCCCAAGTCGAATACAACGATCTGCACCGCGAGTTCGTCGCGATGGCCTCGCACGAGTTTCGCACGCCGCTCACCATCATCGACGGTGCCGCCCAGAGCATCACCCGCAAGATCGAGACGCATCCGACGGACAAGATCCACAAACGCTGCAGTGAAATCAGGCAGGCCGTCATGCGCATGACCGGGCTGATCGACAGCACCTTGAGCGCAGAGCAGTTGGAGCTGGGCAAGGTCAGGATGGAGCCGCAGCCGATTGACCTGCCGAACTTGTTGACTCAGGTGCGCGACCGCCAGCAACGGATCTCCCCGTCCTATCGCTTGACGCTCGACCTCCAAGACCTGCCGGCGGAGATCGAAGGCGACCCGCAGCTGCTCGAGCAGGTCTTCGCCAATCTTCTGTCGAACGCCGTCAAGTACTCGGCCGATTGCCAAGAGGTGAAGATCACGGGCACTCGGGACGGCGGCCAGGCCGTCGTCAAAGTGCGGGATTGCGGGATTGGGGTTTCCCCCGACGAATTGCCGCGCCTGTTTCAATGCTACTTCCGCGCCCGCACCTCCATCGGTGTGGCAGGAACGGGCATCGGCCTGCACATCGTCAAGCGCTTCGTCGAGATGCACGGTGGTACGGTCAGCGCCGATAGTATCAAGGGCGCCGGCTCGGTCTTTACGGTGCGCTTGCCCATAAGGCTTGGCCAGGAGCGCAGGCAGCCCGCCGGCGAGCAGAATGCTGTCGCGGCCGCGGCATGATCCCGGCCGGACTTTCGGAGACTGTAAGATGCCCCTAGTCGTTTGCGTGGAAGACGAACCCGGAATCCGCGAGCTCTTTGTCGAAGAGCTGACGGATGCCGGCTATCAGGTCATCGAGGCTGAGAACGGCAAGCAGGGTCTGGAGGCCGTCTTGCAGCATCAGCCGGACCTCGTCCTGTCGGATTGGCTGATGCCGGAGATGTCGGGCGGGGAGCTGCTGGCGGCCTTGCGACGTGAGCATGCGGGCTTTGCCGAGCTCCCCTTCGTGCTGGTCACGGCCTTCGCCGACAAGACCCAAACAGACAGCTCGCAGGGCCTTGCGCCAGATGCCTACCTCACCAAGCCCGTCGACTTCGACCTGCTGCTGGACACCGTGGCAGGCCTGCTGAAAGCAGCCTGAACAAGACACGGCGCTTGCTATTGGCTCTCGAAGCGGATGCTGGTGATGCGGCCGACCCAGAAGGGAAAGCGCTCTCCGCCGGCGGCGCGGGCGATCTCGAAGCTCATCGGCACACGCACGCCATCGACGATCTGATAGTCGCCGCGGGTCACCTGCTCGCCGGCACCGTGGTAGGGCGTCGTCAGATCGCCGTCCGCCTCGGCATCGAAGCGCAGCAAGGCGCCGTCAGGGCCGAAGGTGGCCACCAGCGACGCTTCCTCGCCGTGAGCCCGCACGATGGCACGGGCACGGTTCTCGTCCACCGCCTCCCAAGTCACCGGGCCGCCGGGCAAGAGCGCCATGGGAAAGGTCGGACTCTCCAACAGCCAGCGCTGCAGCGAGGTGCGGTTGAGGGCCGGCGTGCTGCGCTCCTCCATCACCGTCACGGTCGAGAGCAGCCGGGCTGCCATCTCCATCTCGCCATCCAAATAGACGTCGTAGGCGATGGCCCAGAGCGGGCCGAGGATCGGCGTGTCGGCGGCGAAGACCATATCGGGCGCGCGGGCGCTGACGACCTGACGCGCGGTGGTCGGCGCGAAGCTCTCGGTCAGGGGCCGGCGGAACTGCCCTTCCATCTCGATCACCGCGTGGGTGACGTGTTGCGGCGGGCTCATGAGAAAGACGAAGGCGAAGTAGCGCTGCACCGGCAGCGGCAGCTCGGTGAAGGCGCCTGCATCCAACGGCGGCGTTTCCGCGGCGCGCGCAGCCACCGCGCGCTCATAGCCCTCGATCTCGCTGCGGGTCGCCTGATCGAACCAGACAACGGCCCCGACCAGCAGGAGAGCCAGGACAAGCAGGCCTAAGAGGCTGTAGCGCAGCGTTCGCATCGTCAGTCGTCCGAGGGGTCGTCTTCTTTTACCATAATGACTTTGCCGTACCTAGTAGTACGGTTGTGAATACCCGTACCATTGGGTACGTTTATGGTCAAGACGCTTCGAGTGTGGAAGGCGAGACATGAAGGCAGCATCGCGCGACCGGCGGCGCGACGAGATTCTCGATCTGGCAGTCGAGGTGCTGGCCGAGCGCGGCTACCGCGATGCCAGCATGCTGGAGATCGCCAAGCGGGCCGCAGCCTCCAAAGAGACACTCTATGCCTGGTTCGGCGACAAGCAGGGGCTGTTCGAGGCGGTCATCCAGCGTAACGCCGAGACGGTCCAAGGGGTGCTGCAGGGGCAATTGGAAAGCGACGCCCCGCCGGAGGAGGCCTTGCCGGAATTCGGGCGAGCGCTGCTCGCCTTGCTGCTGGGGGACAGCGCCGTCGCCATCAACCGCGCCGCCATCGCGGAAGTCCGCGCCGAACCGCGCTTGGCCGAGACCCTGGCGCGCGCTGGCCGCGATGCCACTCTGCCCGCCTTTCTGCGCTATCTGGAGCGCCAGCAGGAGCACGGCCTGCTGGCGCTCGATGCCGGTCCAGAGGAGGCCGCCGAAGTCTATCTCGGCCTGCTGCTGGGCGACCGGCAGGTGCGGCGCCTGCTCGGCCGCATCCCCGCACCGACGAAGAAAGAGATCGACGCGCGCGCTGCCACAGCAACGACATACTTTTTGCAACTTTACGGGACTTCGCCAGGGATGTGAGGGGAAACAGCGACCGTAAGCTTGTCGATCGGCCAATGCGACACCAGCATCCTTCCCGAGGTTGTGTCGTGCGACGCTTGGTCGCCGCTAGTGTCCCGAATCCGAAGTTCGTCAGTGCAGGCGGCAAGTTGGGAACGAACTTCGGATTCGAAAAGGACACTAGCAATTCGATGTAATGCGCGCGGTTTGTGGTTTTGAAGTTCCTAGTCGAAGGGCTGCAGCAATGACAGGAACTTCAAAACCATAAACCGCGCTAGGGAGCCTATCTGCATGTCTCTTGTCCATTCGTTGTCGCGGCCGCGTCTGTGGCTCCCCTTGCTCGCGCTCCTGGCTGCGAGCGGCTGCGGCCTGCTGCAGCCGCTGCCGGAGCCCACCACCATCGACCAGCGTCTCGCCACGCTGCCGAGCTCGGAGCTGCCGTTGGAGGCACCGGTGACGGTGCGCTGGAACGACTATCAAATCCCCTTCATCGAGGCTGAAACCGACGAGGATGCCGCCTTCGCGCTCGGCCTGGTGCACGCCCACCTGCGCCTCGGACAGATGGCGGTGGTGCGGCGTATCGTGCAGGGCCGCCTGTCGGAGTCGGCCGGACCCTTCACCACCGAGCTGGACACGGCCATCCGGGCCTTCGACTTCTACCGCCCGGCCGATGCGATCTACGCCGCCTTGCCGCCAGCCTCTCGGCGCTGGACCGACCGCTACGTGGCCGGGATCAATCACTACGCGGCAAACCTGACGCCCGAAACGCGCCCGCACGAGTTCACGGTGCTCAACATCGAATGGGAGCCCTGGCGCGCGCAGGACAGCATCGCCATCGGTCGCGGCTCAGGCGTCGACCTCAACTGGTTCTTCCTGCTGCGACTGCTGCAAATCCAGGACCCGGCCCTGCGCGAGACGGTGATGGCCCGCCTGCTCGACTCCTTCGATGAGGGAGAGACCAGCTTCACCGCCAAGGCACCGAACCGCGACTTCGGCCGGCTGGAAGCCTTGAGCCGCTTTGCCGACTTGAGCGGGCGGGCCGGACGCAGCGGCAGCAACAGCATCGTGGTGTCGCCCGAGAAAAGCACCAGCGGTGCAGCCCTGATCGCCAACGACCCTCACCTCTCCTTCATCCTGCCCAACGCCTGGGTGGTCGCCGGGCTGCACTCGCCGAGCTATTCCATGGTGGGGATGATGGTCGCCGGCACGCCGGTCTTCGGCTTCGGCCGCAACGAGAACATCTCCTGGGGCGGCACCAATCTGCGCTCGACCGCCAGCCAGTTCGTCGACGTCAGCGGCCTGCCACCCGAGGCCTTCGAGACCCGGGAGCACGACATCGGTGTGCGCTTCTGGTTCGACACGCAAAGCGCCTCGCGGCTCAGCCCCTACGGCCCGGTGATGTCGGAGCTCGACGCCTTGCCGGATACGGGCTCGGCCTTCGCCGTGCGCTGGACCGGGCACGGCGTAACGGATGAGGTCACGGCCCTATTGGGCGCGATGAAAGCAGAGAGCGTGGACGACTTCCGGGCGGCTATCGCCGGCTTCGCCGTTCCGCCCCAGACCTTTCTGGTCGCCGACACGGATGGCCGCATCGCCAGCGTGATCGCCACCAAGGTGCCGGCGCGCACGCCCGGCGAGCCGCTGCCCCTCATCGTCACGCCGGAACGCTCCGATGCGGACTGGACGGCCTTCTACAGCAGCGACGACCTGCCCTTCGAGATCGACCCGCCCGCGGGCTTCATCGCCTCGGCCAACAACCGGCCCTCTGCAGACGAAAGCCGGCCCTACGGCGGCGCCTTCCCGCAGGACGAGCGCATCCGGCGGCTCATCACCCTGCTGAGCGACAAGGACAAGATCAGCCTTGAGGACCTGACGGCGGTTCAGCTCGACGTGGTCTCGCCGCTCAGCCTCGAGGTCATGGACGCCGTTCGCGCGGAGCTGGAGGCCTGGGACCCACGTAGTGAAGGGGAAGCCGAGGCCCTGCGCCTGCTCCTGGACTGGGACGGCAGCTACCACGCGGACAGTCCCACACCGGCGGTGTTCGAAGCCTTTCTCACGATCTTCATGCCAGGCGTCTACGAAGCCCAGGGGCGGCAGGAGGAGTACGCGATCTATCAAAGCCTGCGCCGGGGCCGAGAGGTGCTGGTCGAGGACGTGGCCACGCTGAGCGACGATCAGTGGGCGACGGCGCTCGATCCGGCTTTGGCGCGCGCCGGCCAGATGGCGGCCGAGGGAACCCGCTGGGGCGATATCCACCGGCTGCGCGTCGGTCACGCTTTCTCTGGCGTGCCCCTGATCGGCGGGCGTTACCTGATTGATCGGATCCCGGTCTCCGGCAGTCGCGAGACCGCGCTCAAGACGGCGCACGACCTGACCGCCGAAGAGCACGATTCCACCTTCGGCTCCCAGTCGCGCCACCTCTCCGACATGGCCGACCCGGACCGCAACTATTTCATCCTGCTCGGCGGGCAGGACGGCTGGCTCAACAGCGCCAACTTCGCCGATCAGGTCCAACTCTGGCGGGACGGCGAGTTCGTCCAGGTGCCCTTGAGCGAGGAGGCCGTGCGGCGCAGCTTCGAGCGCGTCACCTTGCTGACGCCGAACTGATCTAGCGCACCACTGCCATGCCCGAGGGCCACACGATCCATCGCGCCGCCCGCGACCAGCGCAAGATGCTGGCCGGACAGGTCCTGGCCGTCTCCTCGCCGCAGGGGCGTTTCGAATTGGGCGCCGCGCAGTTGGACGGCCAGCGCTGCGAGGAGGTCGAAGCCTACGGCAAGCACCTGCTCTACCGCTTCGAGTCCGGAGAGGCCTTGCACATCCATCTCGGGCTGTTCGGGCGATTCCGGAAGAGCAAGCGGAAGCCCGACGCGCCGCTCCCCGATCCGCGCGGCGCCGTTCGTGTGCGCCTGGTCAGCGACAGCCACGCGGTCGACATCAACGGCCCAGCCATCTGCGAGCTGCTGGAGCCGGCCGGCATCGAGCGGCTGACGGCGCGTATCGGCCCCGACGTGCTGCGGCCCGACGCCGAGCCTGCGCGGGCCTTTGCCCGCATCGCCAAGAGCCGGGCCCCGATCGGGCGGCTGATCATGGACCAGTCGGTCATGGCCGGCATCGGCAACATCTATCGCACGGAGATTCTCTGGCGCCAGGGCCTCCACCCGGACCTGCCGGGCCGCGCGCTCTCTCCCGAGGCCTTTGAGCGCCTCTGGGAGGACGCCGCGGCCCTGCTGGCCATCGGCGTCAAGCGCAACGCGATCATCACCGTCGACGGCGCGCCACCCTCGCGCAGCCGCTACCGCGAGCGGGTCAATATCTTCGGCAAGGAAAGCTGCCCCGCCTGCGAGGGACCGGTCGAGCGCATCGAGATCGACGGCCGCCGCGCCTTTCTCTGCGAGACCTGCCAGCCGGCGCCGGACGTCTCCGTTGCGCTCAAGAAGGTTAGTCCGGCCGCTTAGCGATAATCCGAACCTCGATGATGGTGCCTTCGGTGATCAGTTCGCTGACGCCGATGGCCGTCCAAGCGGGATAGGGGGCGCTCACATACGCGTCCTTGACCTTGACGAAGGCCGCCAGGTGCTCGCGCAGGCCGACGTGATAGCTGGTCATCTCCACGACGTCGTCGAAGCTCAGGCCCGCGACCTCCAGATTGTCGGCGAGGAAGGCGAAGACATCGCGGATCTGCTCTTCCGGATCGCTGGCCACGCTGCCGTCGGCGCGCACACCGGTCATGCCCGAAAAGAACAGGAAGGCGCCCGTATCCAAGACGGGCGAGAAGTGCCACTGATCGGGATAGTGGGCGAAATCGGGTGTGGTCAGCGTTGTCTTCATGGGCCTGTTCCCCTTTGGCAGCGCCGCAACATAGTTGCTGAGGCACCGGACTCTATCCGTTTCATGGTCCGAAGCTCGCGACTGGATTGCCCAAGACATCGGGGTCCGGCGTGACGCCAAGACCAGGCCGCTCGGAAGGTTTGAGCTGTGCTCCTTCCCGTCGCGGGCCGTCGGGCGCCACGTGTGGATGCACGTAGCCGGAGAGGTCGGCGGTGTTGAGCAGGTAGCGCGGCGGAATGGTGATAGCCAAATGACTCAGCGCCGCCGTGGTGATGTCGGAGCCCCAGGTGTCCTCCAGCACCATCGCGACCTTGAGGTGGAGGCAAAGGTCGCGCGCCGCCCGAGCGGCGGACAGGCCGCCGAACTTGGAGAGCTTGACGCAGGCCACGTCCATGGCATCCAGGCGGTGGGCGGTGAGTAGGCTCTCAAGGTCGTGGACGCTCTCGTCCAGCTTCATGGGCAGACCGGTCGCATGGCGCACCTTGGCGCAGGCCTCGATGGACTCGCAGGGCTGCTCCAGCATGACGTCGCAGTCCGCCACCGCGCGGCCGACGCGAATGGCGGTCAAGCTGGTGGCACCGCAGTTCCAGTCGCCGTAGAGCAAGGGGCCTGGCCCGATCGCTTCGCGCACGGCCTTGAGTCGCGCGACGTCGGCTTCCCAGTCATCGCCTAAGGAGTCAGAGGGGGCACCGAGCTTGGCCTGGAACTGGCGGATCCCCTGCGCGTGGGCCTCTCGCGCGATGCGCGCCATCTCCTCTGGCGCGATGCAGGTGATCGAGTGGTAGAGGGGTGCTGCCTCCATCTGCCGCCCGCCGAGCAGGCGGTAGAGCGGCAAGCCCGCTGCCTTGGCCGTCAGGTCCCAGAGCGCGATATCGATCAGCGACTTGGCGTAGACATGGCCCTGCAGCTGCGCATGGCAGCACGCCATCAGCGCCTCGGGCCCGACCGGGTCAGCGCCGAGCAGCACTGGCGCCAGCTCCGCCACAGCGGCCGGCACGCCGCCGGCATAGGCCGGCA
>JANQMX010000064.1 GCA_028279885.1 Rhodovibrionaceae bacterium
CACCATCTCGAGGACCGTCTGTTCCGGTGCAGGCTTTCTCAGCATGAACCCTTGAATCACAAAGGCCCGGCTCTCGCCAGGCCTTTGTCAGCAGTCTGAGGGCGGCTGAGAAGCCGCCTTTCCGTGAAACGGGCCAGTCGATAGCCCAATGGCTTTAAGCCGTGCCCTTAAGCGAGACGCGAGAGGCTGCTCCAGCGTCCGCGAAAGGTGCCAAGGCTCATCGACAGGGCACCAGTATCACTCGACATTGGATCACCTCCTTTCCGTTGTTGAAGACCAGGGCCGACTATGACCTCTGCTTCGTTGCCGGGACAAGCGGAAGATTAGCCTATCGCGCCCGGCGGTGTTCCGGATGCAGGCTGCGGCCCAGAATATGCTCGCTGCCGCCGATCACATCGAGGCTGGAGCCGATGATCAGCGGATCGGTGCGGTCGACCACGGCATGGTTCTTCTCCGAATAGGGCAGGGTGCTGAGGAAGTGGCGCATGCAGTTGAGGCGGGCGCGCTTCTTGTCGTCCGACTTGACGATGGTCCAGGGGGCATCCGCCGTATCGGTGTAGAAGAACATGGCCTCCTTGGCTTCGGTATAGTCGTCCCACTTGTCGAGCGACTGCCGGTCGATGGGGGAGAGCTTCCACTTTTTCAGCGGTTCGTGCTCGCGGGCTTTGAAGCGGCGGCGCTGCTCGTCTTGGCTGACGGAGAACCAGTACTTGAACAGGCGGATGCCGCTGCGGACCAGCATGCGCTCCAGCTCCGGCGCCTGGCGCATGAACTCGAGGTATTCGTTCGGTGAGCAGAAGCCCATGACCCGCTCGACGCCGGCGCGGTTGTACCAGGAGCGGTCGAAGCAGACGATTTCCCCGCCACTCGGCAAATTCTCGACGTAACGCTGGAAGAACCACTGGCCGCGCTCGCGCTCGCTTGGCTTGTCGAGTGCCACGACCCGTGCGCCGCGGGGATTGAGATGCTCCATGAAGCGTTTGATGGTGCCGCCCTTGCCGGCGGCATCGCGGCCTTCGAAGAGAATGACGATCTTCTCGCCCTGGGCCCTGATCCAGTCCTGGGCCTTGAGCAGCTCGACCTGCAGCTCCGCCTTGCGCTTCTCATAGACCCGGCGGCGCATCTTTTCCTTGTAGGGATACTCGCCGGTCTCGAAGAGGCGCCGGATCGCGTCCGGGTCGTGCCGCATCTTACCCAATTGGTGAATTGCGGCGGCGGTGGCTTGATGCCCGGCCGCCGGTGCTGGCGTTTGTGCGATCGGCTCCCCGTCGGCCGCTTGCTGCCCGCTCGGCTCGGGCGCCGGGGTGCGCTTGACGGAAGGCTTCCGGGAGGAGGCTGTCTTCGGGCGCTTGGTTCCACCTTGCCCCAATGTGCCGCTTACAGGCTCGGCGATCGACTCGGCAGGCAGACTGGCGTCGGTTTTCTGCATTCTACGGCCCCCTCTTGGACGTGATCCTGACCGGACACGCTAGAGGCCGGGTTTTACCAAGTTGTTGATTCACATCATACTATTGTGAAAATTGTGGGGATTGCCATGTAAGAGCGTAGGCGCCGAGTCATGACGCTAGATGCGCGCTTTCATCCGGCTGTCTGTTCGGCCTGGCTGGAAGGTGGCTGTTCGTCGAGCACGCGGTAGGCGGGGAACCGCAGGCTTGCCAGGGTGCCGCCCGTCTCCGTTGTCGAGAGCGAGAGGGTGCCCCCATGAAGCTCGGCCAGGCGCTTGACGATCGGTAAGCCGAGGCCGGCGCCTTCGTGCGCACGGTCCCAGCCGGCGCTGAGCTGCCCGAAGACCGAGAGCGCCTCGTCAAGCGCCTCGGGTGTGATGCCATCACCGCTGTCGGCGATTTCGATCACCAGCCTGCCCGTTTCATCCAGACCGTAGCTCAGACGAACACGCCCGCCGCGGGGCGTGAACTTGGCGGCGTTGCCGACCAGTTCGAGCAGCATGTGCCGCAGATGCGTGGGGTCTGCGGTCACCAGGACTGCGTCCGCAGGCGCTACGAAGTCAAGGGATACGCCGGCGATCAGCAGCTCACCGGACAGCATGTCGATGCAGCTCCGGGCCAGCGCCAACATATCGACTGTATCGTCCTCGATCTCGACCCGCCCCTGGTCGCTGAGCACCAGCAGGCGATCGACAAGCCCTAGCTGACGCTTGCCGCTGGCGGCGATTTTCCGGGCGAACTCCTTGTATTCGGGGTTTTCGATGGGTCCCACCAGCTCTTCGGCGATGCAGTCGGCGAAGCCGATGACGGCGTTGAGCGGCGTGCGGAGCTCGTGGCTCACCAGGGCCAGGAACTGGGCTTTGGCAATCTTGCCTGCCTCGGCCAATTGTCGTGCTTCGTCGAGGTTCTCGCTCAGCTGTGCCATGGCTTCTCGCGAGCGGCGACGCAGTTCGATCTCGTCTTCGACAATGCGCGCGAAGGCGTGCAGGCATTCGCGCTCCTCTTCGCTGAAGCCGTCTCGCGGCCGGTCGTCGACGATGCAGAGCGTTCCGATCGCGGCTTGATCGACGATCAGCGGTGCACCGGCGTAGAAGCGGATGTAGGGCGCTTCGGTGACGAAGGGGTTGTCGGCGAAGCGCTTGTCACGCTTGGTGTCGAGCACGACCAGGACGTCGCTTTGGGTGATCGTGTGGGCGCAGAAGGCGACATCCCGCGAGGACTCGCTGGCCTCGAGCCCGCAGGCAGCCTTGAACCACTGGCGGTCCCGGTCAAACAGAGAAATCAGCGCAATCTGTACGCCGAAGTGGCGCTGCGTGAGCCGGGCAACGCGATCGAAGCCCGGTTCAGGCGGACTGTCGAGGATTGCCAAGTCCTCGACGACGGTCTGTCGGTACTCTTCGTTGTACGGCTTTGGTGGGCTATTACTATTCATGGCGATAGTACATGCAGAATACGATAAGGATCGCTTAACCGGCTAGAGTAAAAAACCGCGTGATTACAGCAAGTTAACAATAATCTTCACCCGGCATCTTGTGCGGTTTTGCTTGGGTTGGCGCGGCCTGGGAACTGCAAGCCGGCGCTACGGGGAGGAGGGTCTGCCTTTGCCGTCCCAGCGCTAAGAAGGTCCACCGCGGCGTAGCTTTTTGCTTGCGGTGGTCATGGTGCTGCCGATCTGACCCGTTAGAATGCCGAGCCTCGGTAATAGCCAGGAGAGCAACGTGCTGCGCATTGCCATTGGCCACAGCGCCGACATCGATCAAGAGCGCGCGGTAGGCGAGGCGATCGAACTGGCCGACGAGCAAGAGGTCGAGCTGAAGGGCCGAGGCTGCGCCAAGGTCTTTCGTGTCGTCGGCATGAGGCAGGCCCATGTCTGACCTCGGAAGAGGCTTCCCCGAAAGCGAGTATCGGGCCCGCACCCAGCGGGCGCAGACGTTGATGGCCGAGCAGGGGCTCTCCGCGTTGCTGGTGATGACCGAGCCGGAGGTGCGCTACTTCACCGGCTATCTGACCCGCTTTTGGGAGAGCCCGACCCGGCCGTGGTTCCTTGTCGTGCCGGCGGCCGGCAAGCCCATCGCGGTGATCCCGGCCATCGGCGCCGATCTGATGGGCAAGACCTGGCTCGATGATATCCGCACCTGGAGCGCGCCTGCGCCGGAGGACGACGGCGTCACCCTCTTGGCCGACTGCCTCGGAGAGGTCTGCGCTGCCGCAGGGCGGGTCGGTCTGCCCATGGGTCCGGAAACCTGTCTCAGAATGCCGCTGGTCGACTTCCAGCGCGTGCAAAATGCGGCCCCCGGCCTGAACTTCGAAGATGCTACCGACATCTTGCAGGGACTCTACCGCGTGAAGTCCCCGGCCGAGATCGACAAGATCCGAGAGATTTGCCGGATTGGCGGCCGAGCCTTTGACCGCATGGGCGAGATCGCCGGCAAGGGGTGGCCTTTGAGCGAGGTCTTTCGCGGCTTCCAGATCGCCCTTCTGCAAGAGGGCGCGGACTGGGTTCCCTATCTGGCCGGCGGCGCCGGCCCCGGCGGCTATGGCGACGTGATCTCGCCGCCGACCGATGAACCGCTCCGATCAGGCGATGTTCTGATGTTGGATACCGGGGCCGTGCGCGACGGCTATTTCTGCGATTTCGACCGCAACTATGCGATCGGGCAGGCGCCCGACGAAGCGCGCCGAGCCTACGACACGCTGTTCGCCGCGACCGATGCCGGCTTTGCCGCGGCCAAGCCGGGTGCCGCCTGCGCCGACCTTTACCGCGCCATGCTGGCCGTGATTGCGAAGGCGGGCGGCGATGAGTCGGAGGTTGGCCGCATGGGGCACGGCATCGGCATGCGGCTCACCGAATGGCCGTCGGTCATGGCCGGTGACGAAACAAGGCTTGAGCCCGGCATGGTGCTGACCCTCGAGCCGGGACTGGAGATCGCCCCAGGCTGTATCATGGTGCACGAGGAGAACATCGTCGTTCGCGAGGACGGGGCTGAGCTTCTCACCAAGCGTGCCGCTCCGAGCCTGCCGGTGCTGTCTTGAGCGCCGGCGATCAGCCTTCGCTCCAGACTGCCAGCTCGTAGCTGTCCGGGTCGGTGAAGTGAAAGCGGCGCCCGCCGGGGAAGTCGAAGGTGGCTTTGACGATGCGGCCGCCCGCCGCCTCGATACGGCGCTGGCTTTCCTCGAGGTCCTGACTGTAGAGCACCAAGAGCGGGCGACCGGGCGAGACACTCTCCGCCAGCTCAAACCCGCCTTTTCTCTCGCCGTCGGTGAACTCGCAGTAGCTCGGCCCGTAGTCGGTGAACTGCCAGCCGAAAGCTTCGCCATAGAAAGCCTTGGCCCGTGCCATGTCGGTGACCGGAAACTCGATGTAGTCGATACCGTGGTGCCGGTGCGTCGTCTCGCCCATGCGGAATACTCCTTCTGGTTGTAGTTTAATGCCAAGCCGAGCCTTACCAGGACTGTCGGGCGATTCGAAGGGCTGTGGATAGCTGCGGTTCATCACCCCTTGCTTACGTTATCGAAGCGCAATAGACAGCCTACGACGGGACGGCTTGGGAAAGAGGTTCGGCATGTCGCTCTTGCTGGTGTCCGAGCAGGACGAGGAAGGCGCTGTAGCCTGGGTCTGGCATTGGCGGCCAGGCTTTCGTGTAGCCCGCCCCCTCAATGATCCGTCCGAGGTCACACAGGATCTCGATCAAGCCGAGTTTTTCGGTGCCTCGCGAGAGGATACCGTGGCTTGGATCGAACGGCAGTTCGCCAGCGAAATCCACTAGCGGCCTCTCTCGACGATCAACCGCCGTTCCTCGCGGCGGCGCTCCAGTCGAACAAGATACACAATTTTCGGATGTAATTCGTGGGCGACGACGGCACGAGACGGTCGCCGTTGTCACGGATGCGTGCTATGTGGGTTCGACTAAAGGCTAATGCGGCAAGCACGCCAAGAGCTGACAACAGGGAGTGGGGAAGATGGCCGAGGCGCGGAAGTGGTTGGACCCGGAGCGTCTGGACGCCGTACTGTTCGACTTGGATGGCGTCATCACCGATACGGCGGCCGTGCACGCCTCATCGTGGAAACGCTTGTTCGACGAGTATCTCGAAGCCCATGCCGAACATAACGGTCAACCTTTCCAGCCTTTCGACGCCAAGGGCGATTACCTGCATTTCGTCGATGGCAAGCCGCGCTATGACGGCGTGCGCAGCTTCCTCGCGTCGCGCGGGATCACGCTGCCTGAAGGCACGCCGGACGATCCGCCGGACAGCGAAACGGTCTGCGGTCTGGGCAACCGCAAGAACAGCCTCTTCCGCGATCAACTGGCCCGACAGGGCGTGCATGTCTGGGACAGCTCGGTCGACCTTGTCGACACGGCCAAGGCCAAGGGGCTCAAGGTCGCCATCGTCTCCTCCAGCAAGAACTGCTCCATGGTGTTGGCCGCGGCCGGCCTGTCCGATCTCTTTCCGGTTCAGGTCGACGGCGCGGAGCGGGAGCGCAGCGGGCTTGCCGGCAAGCCGGCGCCGGACATGTTTCTGGAGGCCGCGCGGCGTCTCGGAGTCGCGCCCGAGCGCGCGGCCGTGGTCGAGGATGCCCTGGTGGGCGTCGACGCTGGGCGCAACGGCGGCTTCGGGTTGGTTGTCGGCGTCGATCGTGGCGAGCAGCCCGACGCCTTCAAGGAGCACGGCGCCGATCTGGTCATCGACGACTTGGGCGAACTGACCGTGGGAACGGGGCCGCAGCTGCACCGCCACCTGCCTTGGGCTATGGAGTCCATGGACGACATCGTCGACCGCATCGGCGATGGGTCGCTCGCCGTCTTTCTCGACTACGACGGCACCCTGACCCCGATCGTCGCGCGGCCCGAGCTGGCCATCCTCTCGCCTGAGATGCGGGAGACGCTGACGCAGCTTGCCGAGCAGTGCTTGGTGGCCATCGTCAGCGGCCGTGGGCGGGAGAACGTGACCAAGCTGGTCGAGCTTCCGGGTCTGGTCTACGCCGGCAGCCACGGTTTCGATATCGCAGGTCCGGACGGTCTGGTGAGCCATCACCAGGAAGGGCAGCGCTTCGTGCCCATGATTGCCGAAGCGGAGAAGGCTCTGCGCGAGAAGGTCGGCGACATCGACGGCTGCTTGATCGAGGGGAAGATCTATGCCCTCGCCGTCCACTATCGCCTGGTCGACGAACATCTGGTGCCGGCCATCGAGACAGCGGTCGACGAGGTCGTGGCCGGCCTTCCTGAGTTGCGCAAGACCGGCGGCAAGAAGGTCTTCGAGGTGCGGCCCCGCATGGACTGGGACAAGGGCAAGGCCGTGCTCTGGCTGCTCGATGCGCTCGGCCTCGACCGGCCCGAGGTGACACCGATCTACATCGGCGACGACCTGACCGACGAAGACGCCTTCGCGGCGTTGAAAGGCCGTGGGATTGGCCTTTTGGTCTCCGACCGGCCCTTGCCGACCGCGGCGGACTACCGGCTGCGCGACACCGAGGAGGTGGGGACGTTCTTGCGGGCTTTGAGCGAGATTCTCGGCCGGAGGCCGTCATGAGCGGCTGGTCGCTGGTCTTCGACACCTACGACCCGCCGTCGGAAAAGCTGAGAGAGGCGCTCTGCGTTCTCGGCAACGGTTACTTCGCAACCCGCGGCGCCGCTGCCGAGTCCGACGCCAATGAGGTGCATTACCCGGCAACCTACGTGGCGGGCTGCTACAATCGCCTGGGAAGCCAGGTCGGCGATCGGACCATCGAGAACGAGGATTTCGTCAACGTTCCCAATTGGCTGCCGCTCAGCTTCCGCATCGACGAGGGTTCCTGGTTCCAGCTTGAGGATGTGGAGCTCCTGTCCTTCCGCCAGGAACTCGACCTGCGTCGCGGCCTGCTGCTGCGGGACCTTCGCTTTCGCGACGGCGAGGGGCGGGTCACCGCCCTTTCGGACGAGCGTTTCGTGCACATGGGGCGACCGCATCTCGCTGCCCAGAAGCGGCGTATCCTGGCAGAGAACTGGGCCGGGCGCCTGACGGTGCGCAGTGCCCTCGACGGGCGGGTCATCAATGGTGGCGTCGCCCGCTACAGCTCGCTCAATCAACGGCATCTGGCGCCGCTTTCGACCGGAAGCGACGGCGACACCATCTGGCTGAAGGCGGAGACCGTGCAGTCGGAGGTCCGCATTGCCCAGGCGGCACGCACGCAAGTCTTCCGGAACGGCCATGCAGAGGTGCTGCCGCGCCAGACCACTAAGGAGCTGAGCTGGGTTGCCCAGGACCTGTCCTTGGATCTCGGTGAAGGCGCCGAGGTTACCGTCGAAAAGGTGGTGGCGCTGCATAGCTCGCGCGATGCCGCGATCTCGGAATGTGGCTTGGCCGCGCGTAACAGCCTGGCGCGCGCCGGCGGCTATGAAGAGCTGCTGCGTCAGCAGGAGGAAGCTTGGAGCTATCTCTGGGACCAGTGCGACGTCGACATCGACCCGGACTCGAACGCCGAGGCTGCTTCGGTGCAGACGATTCTCCGTCTGCATATCTTCCATCTGTTACAGACCGCTTCCCCCAACAGCCGCGATCTGGATGTCGGCATCCCGCCGCGCGGCCTGCACGGCGAGGCCTACCGCGGCCACATCTTCTGGGACGAAGTCTTCATCTTTCCCTTCCTCAACCTGCGCATGCCGGAGATCACCCGCGGCCTGCTGCTCTACCGCTACCGCCGGCTCGACGAAGCGCGGGCAGCCGCGCAGGCGGCGGGCCTGAAGGGGGCCATGTATCCTTGGCAGAGCGGCAGCGACGGGCGGGAGGAAAGCCAGCAGCTGCACCTGAACCCCGTTTCCGGCCGCTGGATTCCGGACAACAGCTCGCTGCAGCGGCACGTCAACGCCGCCATCGCCTACAACACTTGGCAGTACTACCAGGCCACCGAGGACTTCGACTTCCTTTGGTCCTACGGCGCGGAGATGCTCCTGGAGCTGGCGCGCTTCTGGGCCAGTCTCGCCAGCTACAACGACGAGCTGGGGCGCTACGAAATCCTCGGCGTGATGGGCCCCGACGAGTACCACGACGGCTATCCCGACCGGGACCAGCCGGGCCTGGACAACAACGGCTACTCCAACGTCATGGCTGTTTGGGTGATCAGCCGAGCCATGGACGTGCTCGACATCCTGCCAGCCGGTGACAGAAAGCGCCTCATCGAGAAGCTGAAGCTGACCGAGGAGGAGATCGCCAACTGGGACGCGATTAGCCGCAAGATGCGGCTGGTCTTCCATGGAGACGGCATCCTCAGCCAGTTCGAAGGCTGGGATAAGCTGGAAGAGCTCGATTGGGAGGGGCTGCGCGCCCGGCATGGCGATATCCGCCGGCTCGACCGCGTGCTCGAGGCCGAAGGGGATACGCCGAACCGCTACAAGGCGTCCAAGCAAGCCGATGTGCTGATGCTGTACTACCTCTTCTCGGAGGACGAGCTGCGCAGCCTGTTCGAGCGGCTCGGCTACGCGTTCGACGAAGCAACGGTCGAGAGGACCATTGCTCATTATATCGCCCGTACCTCCAACGGCTCATCGCTCAGCGAAGTGGTGAATGCCGCGCTCCAGGCGCGCTCCGACCCCGCCGCGTCTTGGCGTCTCTTTTGCGACGCCTTGCAAACCGACGTTGGCGACCGCCCTGGGGGCACGACGCAGGAGGGCATCCATTTGGGTGCCATGGTGGGCAGCGTCGACATCGTACTGCGCGGCTATGCCGGCATCGAAATGCGCGGCGATGCGCTGTACATCGATCCACGCTTGCCCGAAGCCATCGACCGCATTCGCCTCAAGATTCGCTTTCGCGGCCACGCCTTGAGTCTGGATGTGCAGCGTGAGCGCTTGGCCGTCGCCGTGGAGCGCTGTGCGGGGGATGCGGTCAAGATCAGTGTTCGCGGACAGCCGCATGCGCTGACAGCCAGCGAGGTCAGAGAGTTCCCAGGCTAAGCCTTACCCGACTAAAGGCCAATCTGTCGCAGGGGCACTTGCTGTTTCGCTTTTTGCGTCCGGCAGGCTAAGGTGGCGCCCGTGTTGGGCGGGGTGCTGTTGCAGGGCGGTCGACACTTGGGGTCAGGACGATGATCGCCTTCCGGGAGGCGCCAATGACGGGATCCACGCACCGGCGGACAGCCTTTTTGCTGCTTCCTCTCCTCGCTGCCTTGCTTCTGGCCGCTTGCGAGGAGCCCAACACCTATGTCGAGCCGCCGCCGCCCCGCGTGACGGTCGCCCTCCCACTGGTCGAGGACGTCACCGAGTACCTCGAGTTTACCGGGCGAACGGTGCCCTATGCTTACGTCCAGGTGCCCGCCCGGGTGCCCGGCGTGCTTGAGACCGTCCACTTCGAACCGGGATCGCACGTCGACGCGGACGATTTGTTGTTCTCAATCGACCCGCAAGAGTACGAGGCGGCCGAGCAGGCGGCCAAAGCCGAGCTGGCGCGCGCGGAAGCCCGCGAGGTCGAGACTCAGAAGGCGCTGGCGCGGGCCGAGTCCTTGATCACCCGCGGAAACATCTCCCAAGCCAGCCTGGATGAGGCCGCGGCCGACCATCTTGCGGCGCAGGCCGAGGTGCTGGTTCGGCAAGCCAACTTGCGACAGGCCCAGATCGATCTTGGTTACACCCAAGTTCGTGCCCCCTTGTCCGGACGTGTCGGCCGCAACCTGGTGGACGTCGGCAATCTGGTCGGCCAGGGCGAAGCGACCATCCTGACGGACATCACGACCTATGACCCGATGTACGTCTATTTCGAGGTCAACGAGCGCGATCTCTTGCGCTACATGGAGCGAAATCGAAGCGAAGCAGGACAGCTTGGCGAAGCGGGCAGCCGCGAAGATGAGGAAATCGAGGTCGGACTCGCCAACGAAGAGGGCTATCCGCACAAGGGTATGACCGACTTCGCCGAGTCGCAGGTGGACCCCGATACCGGCACAATTCTGGTGCGTGGCGTCCTCAGCAACCCTGGCCGGGAGCCCGAAATCCTGCCCGGACTGTTCACCCGGGTTCGGGTCGCGGTCGCCCAGCGCCCCAATATGCCGCTGGTCGCCGAACGGGCCATCGGCTTCGATCAGAGCGGCTCCTACCTGCTGGTGGTCAACAGCGAGAACACCGTTGAGAAGCGCAATGTCACCCTCGGCACGCTGGTCGACGGATTGCGCGCCATCGAAGACGGTTTGGCGGACAACGAAAGGGTCGTCGTCAACGGGCTGCAGCGCGCGCGTGTGGGCGCCGAGGTCGCACCCGAGGAGGTCGACATGGGGAGCCTGTCGGCTTCGGCACTGGAGGCTGCGCTGAGAGCGGAAGACGCTGCGAGCGAAGAGGGGACCCAGACTGGGTCCCGTCCGACGACCGAGTAGAGCAGCGGGCTCGGCGCAAGATGTCGAAGTTCTTCATCGAGCGACCGATTTTCGCCAGCGTGGTGTCGATTGTCATCGTCATCGCCGGGCTGGTGACGCTGTTCACCCTGCCGATCGCCCAGTACCCGGAGATCACGCCGCCCACGGTGTCGGTCAGCGCCGTCTATCCCGGCGCCAACGCCAGCGTCGTCGCCGAGACCGTGGCCGCGCCGATCGAGCAGGAGGTCAACGGCGTCGAAGGCATGATTTACATGTCGTCGACCAGCGCCAGCGACGGGTCCTACAACCTCACCGTCACCTTCGAGGTCGGCAGCGACCTGGATCTGTCGCAGATCCTGGTCCAGAACCGCGTCGCCCTGGCCGAGCCGCGCCTGCCGGAGGAGGTCAAACGCGAAGGCATCAACACCAAGAAGCAATCGACCAACATCGTTCTGATCATCTCGCTGTTCTCGCCGAACGACCGCTACGATGAGCTCTTCCTCAGCAACTTCGCGACCCTGCAGCTCCGCGACAGCTTGAGCCGCATCGATGGCGTCGGCGAAGTCACGGTCTTTCCGTCGAGCGACTACAGCATGCGGATCTGGCTCGATCCGCAGCAGCTTCGCTCGCGAGGCATCACCACCCAGGAGGTGCTCAACGCCATCCGCGAGCAGAACGTACAGGTCGCGGCCGGGCAGATCGGCCAGCCGCCGGCGCCCGCTTCTCAGAGCTTCCAGCTCTCGGTCAACGTTCTGGGTCGCCTGACGGACGTCGCTCAGTTCGAGGACATCATCGTCAAGACCTCGGACGATGGCCGTGTGGTGTACCTGCGGGACGTGGCCCGCATCGAGCTGGGCGGCCAGAACTACAATCTGGTGTCGCGCCTCGACGGCGCCTCCTCTGCCAGCATCCTGATCTACCAGCTTCCCGGCTCCAACGCCTTGCAGGTGGCGACGGACATCCGCGAGACCATGGAGGAGCTCGCCGGCCTGTTCCCCGAGGACGTCGAGTACACCATTCCCTACGACACGACCCTGTTCGTTGATGCGTCCATCAAGGAAGTCGTGATCACCCTGTTTCAGGCCGGTGGGCTGGTCTTTCTCATCCTCTTCATCTTCCTGCAGGATTGGCGCTCGACGCTGGTGCCGGCCATCGCCATTCCGGTCTCGCTGATCGGCACCTTCGCCGTGATGGGCGCGCTCGGATTCTCGCTGAACATGCTGACGCTGTTCGGCCTCGTGCTGGCCATCGGTGTGGTCGTGGACGATGCTATCGTCATCGTTGAGGCGACCTCTGCGCATATCGCCAAGGGGCTCAGCCCCCGGAAGGCGGCGGTCAAGACCATGTCCGAGGTGTCCGGTGCCGTGGTCGCCACCAGCCTGGTTCTGCTCGCCGTGTTCATTCCGGCTGCCTTCATGCCGGGTATCACCGGCGAGATGTACCGGCAGTTTGCCTTGACCATCGCCGCGGCGACCGTGTTCAGCACGATCAACGCCCTGACCCTGAGCCCGGCACTCTGCGCCCTGCTGTTGCGGCCGCAGAGCGGCAAGAAGAATTTCTTTTTCCGCGGCTTCGACCGCATGTTCGAGAAGGCGGGGTCCGGCTATGCCACGGTCGCGCGCGCGCTCTTGCGGCGCTCGGCTATGGCCATGCTGCTGTTCGTCGGGCTTTTGGGGCTCACGGCCTGGCAGTTCGATCGCATGCCCACCGGCTTTCTGCCGCTGGAAGATCAGGGGTACTTGATTGCCAGCGTTCAGCTTCCCGACGGCGCCTCGCTGAGCCGGACGGAACGGGTGCTCGACCAGGTCGATGCGATCGCCGCCGGGACTCCCGGCATTCAGAACTGGGTTTCTCTCGGCGGGTTTTCCCTGATCGACGGAACCAATGCTGCCAACGCGGCAACGCTCTTTTTCGTCTTGGACCCCTGGGAAGAGCGCAGCGACCCCTCGCTCAGCCAGTTCGCCATACTCGCGAACGTGCAGCGGCAGCTGGCCGGCATTCAGGAAGCGATCGCCTTCGCCTTTCCGCCGCCCGCAATCACCGGACTGGGGGTGTCCGGCGGCTTCCAGTTCCAGCTGCAGGACCGGGGCGGGGTGGGGCTGCCTGAGCTTGGACGGATGGCGCAAGAAATCATTGCCGACGGCAACGCCCAGTCCGGCCTGACCAACCTCAACACCACGTTCCGGGCCGATGTGCCGCAGCTTTTCGCCGAGGTCGACCGCACCCAGGCCAAGAAGCTCGGCGTCTCCCTGGACGAGGTCTTCGGCACGCTGCAGGCCTATCTCGGCTCGGCCTATGTGAATGACTTCAATCGCTTCGGCCGCACCTGGCAAGTCAAGGTCCAGGCCGACCATGACTTCCGCCTGACGCCGGAAGACATTCGCCAGCTGGAGGTGCGCAATGCCTCCGGACAGATGGTACCGATCGGCACCCTGGTCGATGTCGACTACATCACCGGCCCTCAGACGATCCTGCGCTACAACCTTTATCCGACAGCCTCGATCACCGGTCAGGCCGCACCGGGCTTCAGCTCGGGGCAAGCCCTCTCGCTGATGGAAGGCATGGCCAATGCCAAGCTGCCGCTCTCCATGGGCTACGAGTGGACCGGCGTGTCTTTTCAGGAGAAGCTGGTCGGCAACGAAGCCATCTTCATTTTCGCCCTGGCGATCATCCTGGTCTTCTTGGTCCTGGCCGCCCAGTACGAGAGCTTGACCAGTCCGGCAGCGGTTATCCTGGTGGTGCCGCTGGCCCTGCTCGGAACCGTCTTGGCGCTTCTGATGCGCGGCTTCGATAACAACGTCTATACCCAGATCGGGATCGTCCTTTTGATCGGCCTGGCCAGCAAGAACGCCATTCTGATCGTCGAGTTCGCGCGTGCCGAGCGGGCAAAGGGCAAGGAGCCTTTGGAGGCTGCCGCGGCGGCGGCCATGCTGCGCTTCCGGCCCATCCTGATGACGGCCATCTCCTCCATAGCCGGCTTCATGCCGCTGGTCATAGCCGCCGGTGCCGGCGCGGCCAGCCGTCAGGCGGTGGGTACCGCCGTGGTCGGCGGCATGGCGGCGGCAACGATCATGTCGCTGCTGCTGACCCCAGTCTTCTATCTTCTGATGCAGAGGTTGAGCGAGCGGCGCGGTGCATCGCCGGGAGAGGGCAAAGACAGCCCCGAGGGCGAAGCGGCGCCCGCGGAATAGCTTCGCGAGTCGTCAATCCGAGGGCCTCGGCGACTCGTATTGTGTTTCATGCAAAAGACACCAGTGCAGGATCGGATGGCCGAGGCCGAGCGATTGACCGTGTTCTACGACGGGGCTTGCCCGCTTTGCCGCCGAGAAATCGACTTTTATCGGCGGCGCAAAGGGGCGCAGTCCCTCGATTGGGTGGACGTCAGCCGCTGCGCGGGCGAGACCGTCGCGCCCGGGCTGACCAAGGCCGAGGCGATGGCGCGGTTTCACGTGAAACGCGCCGATGGACGGCTGGCTTCGGGCGGCCTCGCTTTTGCTCAGCTCTGGGCAGCGCTGCCGGGCTTTCGACCCTTCGGCCTCATCCTGCAGTGGCCGCCGTTGGCCTGGTTTGCGGAGCGGGGCTATCGCCTGTTCCTCAAGCTCAGGCCACGGCTTCAGGCTTTTGCCAGACGGGCCTGACTTTGTTTATGCGTGGCCGGCTTGCGGCTGGCTGCGAGTCGAAGCGGCAACCGCATCCTGCGCGCTTGCCAGAAGTGTCGCGGAGAGATGCCGGGTGATCTCTTCCGGGGCGTGCACCATAGCGGCGCGGATGGCCAACGCCATGGCCACGGCCTGCAAGACATCGCCGTTGCTGGTCTCGCCGCCGAGCGCGACATCCTTGTCGATCGCCTCGAGCACGGCGGAAAGCAGCTGGCCAACCCGGACCGCGTCGACGGTTTCCGCATGCAGCGGAAACTCGATATCGAAGACATCGCCCATGCTGGTCCGGGCGCGATAGGGCAGCCGTTTCATCGTTCAATCATGAACTCTTGGCGAGCTCTTGCTCGTCAGGCCCTTCGGCATCCCGGTCGTTGCCGCTGCGCGTCGTTCCGTCGCGGCAGGAGTCCTTCATGGCCGAAAGCGCAATGTATGCGAGGGCGCCGAAGGCCACGCCTGCCCCGAGATGGGCGGCGAAGTTGAGCGTTTGCCGGAGGATCATCGCTTTTCTCCGTTCCGCCGCTCCTTGCAGGCTTTGGCGGCTGCCATCGCGGCAAAGCCCAGGGCGACCCCCTTGGCGAAAGCCGAGGTGGCCACGAGATAGGAAATCAGCATAGGTTTCTCCCTGCCGTTTCGTTGCGGGCTGATTCTGCCCAGGAAAATCCCAAATCAGTTAGGAAACATTACGGCAGAGGCAGGCGTTCAGATTGCAGAGAGTGTCAGGCGAAGCGATGACGACCACCTTGGCCGACATCCGGGAAAACGTCGAAGCGGGGGGCGAGACGCTCTACGAAGAGCTGGCCAGCACCCTCGTCCATGCCGTCGGCGCTGTCTTGGCCGCGGCAGCCCTTGCCTTGCTGGTGGTGCTGGCCTCTTTCACCGGCAGCGCCATGGCCGTGGTGACCAGCGCGATCTATGGCAGCACGGTCTTCCTGACCTTCCTGTTCTCCGCCCTCTACCACGGCATTTGGCATAGTTCGACCAAGGCGCTGTTCCTGACGCTGGATGAGTGCTCGATCTTTCTGCTGATCGCCGGCACCTACACGCCCATCGTGCTCTTGGCCTTGCCGCAGCCGCTCGGCTGGTCGCTGTTCGGGGTCATCTGGGGCATGGCCGCGCTCGGCATCGGGCTGCGGCTTTGGATCGGCCACCTCCATTGGAGCCTGATCCCGGTCTTCCTCGCCATGGGCTGGCTCGGCCTGCTGTGGGGCCATACGCTATTCGAGCAGCTTGGCAATGCCGGCGGCTGGCTGCTGCTGGCCGGCGGCTTCGCCTATACGGGCGGCCTTATCTTCTTCCTCTGGCGCAGCCTGCCGTTCAATCATGCCATCTGGCACTTCTGCGTGCTGGGTGGTGCCGTCTGCCATTTTCTCGTGGTCGCCCTCTACGCACTGCCGGCCGGCGCTCATTAGACGTAGCGGCACAGTCCATCTGCGGTCTCGCGCATAGGAAGATGCGCGCGCCAGCTCTAAGATCGCGCCATGTCCGATCCATCCTTCCAAGCTGACCCGGAGGGTCTCAAGCAGGCGCTGGACGCACTCTTGGCGCCGCCGTCGCCCGAGAGCGGCAAGCTCGTGCCGAACGCCTTGCCGGAAGACGGTTGCGGCGAGCGGGCCGTGCTGGACCGGCTGGCACCCGTCGTGCTGGGCGGTGCGCGTCGTCTGGGAGCGCCCGATGCCCTGGCCCACATGGACCCGCCGACACCCTGGATTGCTTGGGCGGCCACCTTGTGGAACGCCGCCCTGAACCAGAACCTGCTGCATCCGGATGTGGCGCCAGTGGCGCGCGGCCTGGAGGCGCGGGTGGTGGAATGGCTGGCGCCTGCCTTCGGCATGGACGGCGGCCACATGACCCCCGGCTCGACGCTTGCCAACCTGACTGCGCTCTGGGCGGCACGGGAGCTCAGGGGCGTGCGCCGGGTGATCGCCTCGGACGCCGCGCATCTCTCCGTCGCCAAGTCGGCCCACATCCTCGGGTTGGACTACCAGGCAGTACAGACCGATGGGATCGGCCGGCTCGATCCGGCCGCTTTGCCCGACGACCTTTCGTCGACAGCGCTGGTCTTGACCGCTGGCACCACCTCGGCCGGGGCCATCGACGATCTGGCCTTGGTGGCGCGCGCAGCCTGGACCCACGTGGACGCTGCCTGGGCCGGGCCGTTGCGTTTCTCTCGCCGCTACGCAGCCCTCCTGAACGGCATCGAACAGGCGGACTCGGTGGCTGTCTCCGCCCACAAGTGGCTGTTCCAGCCCAAGGAGTCAGGCCTGATCTTCTTCCGCGACAACGGGGCGGCGGAGGCGGCCATCTCCTTCGGCGGCGCCTACCTCGCCGTGCCGAACGTCGGCGTGCTGGGCTCCCACGGCGCGGTTGCCGTCCCGCTGCTCGCCACCCTGATGGCTTGGGGACGAAGTGGCCTCGAAGCGCGCGTCGACCGCACGATGGGAATAGCGGAGGCGCTCTGGCAGCGCCTGAACGACCATCCTGGGGTCGCGTTGTACGGGCCGCAGGTCAGCGGCGTGGTGCTCTGGCGGCCAAACGATGGCCGTAGCGTGCAAGCTATCCGCGAAGCCCTGCCGGTTGGCCTGGCTTCTCTGACCTCTGTGGATAGCAAGGATTGGCTGCGCCACGTGGCCGCCAACCCCAACGCCGATCTGGAGACGATCTGGCGGTCCATCGCAGACGTGCTCTGACTCTGCGTGCGGTCTTCGATAATGACGGGCGGAACGGACGATGACAGGTGGTCGATCGTGAGCTATATATTTATATAACCAGTATCTTCTAAGGAAGAACAATGGCTCTTAACATCAAGGATCCCGAGACGGATCGCCTAGTGCGCGCCCTGGCCGACAAGACAGGGTTGTCCTTGACCGAGGCCATCAAGTTGGCTGTCGCGCACGAGCTTGACGGACTTGCGAAAGAAGGCGCCAAAAGCAGCGGTCGCGCCGGCATTGCTGCGCAGATGAAGGAAATCGGCCGCCGCTGCCGTAGGGAGATCGACGAGTCGGTGAACTCGCTGGACCACGGCGAGCTGCTTTACGACGAGCATGGCCTACCGCGGTAGAGATAAGGCCGGTTCATGGTAATCGACACGTCTGCTGTTCTGGCCGTACTCTTCGATGAGCCGGAGGCAGACGCTTTCGGCGCACTTTTCGAGCGGGAGCGGGTCAAGCGCATGTCTGTCGCCAACTTCGCGGAAGCGCAGATCCGCCTGATCAGGTTGCCGACGCCGATGCCCCGGCGGCTCATGGAGCGGCTGCTGGAGTCCGCGGAAATCGCGCTCGAGCCGGTAAGCGAAACGCAGGCGCATCTAGCGATCGAGGCTTACCGGGACTATGGTCGCGGCCGTCACCCGGCCGGACTCAACTTCGGCGACTGCTTCGCCTACGCGCTGGCCAAGGACAAGGGCGAGCCGCTGCTCTTCAAGGGCCACGACTTCTCCCGCACCGACATCGAGCCTGCGCTCAAGCCGGAATGACCCAGCTGCGGCCGCGCGGCGTCTCGACGTACTCCGGCCAGCGGAAATCGAGCGGCGGGTCGTAGTCGCAGAGCGGTGCCATCCACTGGCTGCCGCCGATGCCGCCGCCGGTGCGCTGCTCGAACTCGGCCTTCGCTTCGGCGAGCAAAGCCGGCTGCTCCAGGAGATCTATTGCGGTCAGCGCGATGGTCTTGGCGGCGCAGGCGATCATAGGATCGATGCAGGGCGAGAGACCGCCCAGCGCGTTCATCACCCAGTGCGGATAGGCAGTGCCCGGCTCCGGCGCGGCCAGGGCAGGCCGGCCGATATAGAGCCGCACGGTCGGCGCGTGCCAGCAAAACTCGGTGTAGTCGTCCGAGGTGAAATGCTCCTGCCAGGGCGGGATCTTCCGGCGTAACGCCCGCTCTGCCGCTTCCGGCTCGATCAGCTCTTCGATGGCCGGCAGGAAGGGCTTCTCCATCGGCTCCAGGCCCAGGTTGCGCTGGATCTCCTGGGCGAGCCGGATCGCGTCGCCCTCGAAACGGGGCGGGCCGACCTGTTCCAGGTTGCGATAGGTGAGCCGCGCCATGGCGTGATTGGCCAGGCCGGGGCGCGACTTGGCCACCCAGTCGCGCCGCCAATTGCAATGGGTCAGGCGGGCGGTGCTTTCGGCGTAGTGGTCCAGTGCGCGTACGACCTGCTCGGCCATCTCCAGGGTCGGCACGCGGGCGAAGTACATGATCTGCGCCATCTGGGCCGGCAGGTTGTCGGCCGTCGCCTGGCCGGCGTTGAGGATAACCTCGTTCATCGACCAGCCGGAGGCGTTGGGCAGGATGTGCTCCTTCAGCGCCTTGCCCGAGAGGTACATCTGCACCACGGCGTCGTTAGCGCCGGGCGCCCGCACGGCGGCGTGGGACGCGGCAATGGGCGAGTCGCTGCCCGTGCTCAGCCAGCTCTCGGGTTCCTCGCAGGTAAAGCTGTAGATGAAGCCGTAGCCCACACTGCAGTGGGTATCCCAACGCACTGTGTTGCAGAGCGGCAGCATGTAGAAGGGATGGAAGCTGATCGCCGCATCCAGGTCGTCGTAGTAGCCGCGCGCGGCATGGATGGGCTTGGAGCCGCGCACCTTCTCGGCCGGCTCACCGAAGAGCTTCAGGCGGCCGGGAATGTTGTGACGCTCCATTGCCTCTTTTGCGGCGAGGAAGCCGCCCAGCGCCCCCATGCCCAGCGCTGAGTGTGGGTCGGTGTGGCCGCCGGCATAGGGGCTGAGCCCCTCGCGCGGACGCTTGACCACGTCGGCGGCCTGGCAGTTGCCGGGCACCCCGTCGTATTCGACATAGCCGCCGATGGTCGGGCCGTCGCCGTTCTCCCAGACGGCGCAGAAGGCCGTCGGCATGCCGCCCGAGCCGGCTTCCACCGTGAAGCCCTCGGCCTCCAGCCGCTCCACGTACCAGGCGGCGGAGCGGTACTCGCGCCAGGCGGTCTCGCCGAAATCCCAAATGGTGGCGTTCCACTCGGACAGTGCCGGCATCTCAGCCTCGACCCAGGCGGCCGCGGTTCCTTTGGCGAGAGACATGGCGGCCTCAGTCCTCCAAGAGGAAGCCTTGACGGTGGGGCAAGGGCTCCTTGCCGACGATCTTGGCGACGGTACCACCGGCGTAGACGTATTTGTCGAGACGGCGCGACAGGACGAACCCGTCGTTGCGCGCATGGATGGGCGTATTGGCCACGGCGAGATCGGGGGCGCCCGGATCCATGACCTCGGCGATCAGCTCGCCTGTCTTGACCTGCGCGCCCAGCGCGACCCGGTAGCGGATGATGCCGGCTTTGGGGCTGCGCAGGCTGTCTGTGGCGCGCAGCTCGGTCGCCTCGCACAGCAGCTCGGGCAAGGGGCCTGGGTCGCCGGCGACGTAGCCGCGCCGCTGCAGGGTGCGAAAGATGCCGGCAGCGTCGGCCTCGGCCAGCTCGTCGAACACGTCCGCCCAGCCGCGCAGCTCCACCGTGGTGGCTTCGCAGACCGGCGGAATGGGCTTGTCGGGAAAGCGCTTGGCGAGACGGAACCAGGGGCCGGACATGCATTCGTCGAAAGAGTTGCCGCCGGAGTCTTCCGCCGTCATCACGGCGCGGGCGCCGATGTCGGCGGCGAGGTCCGCGAAGCTCGGCCAGTGCTGCGGCGCGATGAAGAGGTGCATCAGGGCTTCGTTGTCGCAGTGCATGTCGAGCACGAGATCGGCGGTGCAGGCCTCCCGCGTAAGGGCGACGCGCAGGTGGTCGATCTCCTTGAGCGGCTCCAGGGCATCGATGGCCGCGACCATGGCCTCGCGGATGACGGTGACGTTGGCGGCTGCGTCGTCGGTCAGCGCGGGGCCGACCGCTTCCGCCGCCATGGCGGCGAGATCGGGCCAATTGCGGTTAAAGTTGCCGTCGCCGATCATCGCGTGGCGGCCGAGCTGGCTGCCGTTGACGAACTGGGCGATGCCGATGGGGTTAGCATAGGGCATCAGCACGATTTCGCCCTCGATCTGCCCGGCGTCTTCAGCCGCGTCGAGCAGGCGCCGCAGGTGATAGGCGGTCAGCATCGCCGGGGTTTCGTCGGCGTGGATGGAGGCTTGGATGTAGGCCTTCTTGCCGCCCGTCTCCGCGACCGGCTTGCCGTAGCGCAGGCGCAGCAACCGACGTTCCGTCCCGGCCCCCGGCCAGCTCAAGGGCACGATTTCGCATTGTCCCGGCATCCCACTCTCCCTGCCCGCTTTGTTGCTTTACCGCCCGAGGATAGCGGCCGGGCGGGGACTGTCTATCGCGCTGGCCATGCAATTGGCTTGATCGAGTCCTGCGCAGGTCGCGGACAAGCAAGAGAAACGAAAGCGAAAGGGTTTCCAATCCAGTCTTTACGCGTCCAGTTCGGGAGGATGCCCGTGAGCGTTGAGCCCTTGAGAGACCGCCGCCGCGGCGGCCGCGATGCCCGCCGGGCCCTGCGCGCCGAACCGTTGCCGCACGCGGAGCGCCCGGTCAAAGGCGGGCTGGAAGGTGGCCGCTACCGGCCGCTCAGTCAGCGCGATATGGAGCGCATTCATGACGCGGTGCTGGAGATTCTGGCGACCGTCGGGCTAGGCCAGGCCATTCCCTCCTGCATCGAGGCGGTGACTGCCGCCGGTGGTGAGATGAGCGACCAGGGCCGTCTCTTGCTGCCGCGGTCCCTTGTCGAAGACACCATTGCCAATGCGGCACGGCGCTTCCCGCTCTACGGCCAGGACCCCAAGCACGACATGGAGCCCTGGGACAAGAAGGTCTATTTCGGCACCGCCGGCGCCGCCGTCCACATCGTCGACCCGGTCACCGGCGCCTATCGCGACTCGACCCTGAAAGACCTCTACGACATGGCGCGGCTGGTCGACTCGCTGGAGCACATCCACTTCTTCCAGCGCATCCTGGTCGCCCGCGACATGACGGACCCCTTCGACCTGGACTTCAACACCTGCTACGCCGCCGTGTCGGGCACCACCAAGCATGTCGGCACCAGCTGGGTGCACGAAGACCATGTCAAAGAATCGCTGAAGATGCTGCACGAGATCGCCGGCGGTGAGCAAGCCTGGCGCGCGCGGCCCTTCGTCAGCCAGACCAACTGCTTCGTCGTGCCGCCCATGAAGTTCGCCGAGGATTCCTGCGGCGCGCTGGAAACGGCGGTGCGCGGCGGCATGCCGGTCCTGCTGCTGGCTGCGGGCCAGGCGGGCGCCACCAGCCCAGCCGCTATTCCGGGCGCCGTGGTGCAGGAGGTGGCCGAGGTTCTCGCCGGCCTGGTCTACGTCAACGCCATCGTGCCCGGCGCGCCGGCCATCTTCGGCACCTGGCCCTTCGTCTCGGACCTGCGGACCGGTGCCATGTCCGGCGGCTCCGGCGAGCAGGCCTTGCTGATGTCCGCCTGTGCGCAGATGGCGCGCTTCTACGACCTGACCGGCGGGGTCTGCGCCGGCATGACGGACTCCAAAGTGCCGGACGCTCAGGCCGGCTTCGAGAAGGGCTACAACTATGCCCTGGTCGGCAACTCCGGCGCCAATCTGGTCTACGAGTCCGCGGGCATGCACGCCTCGCTGCTCGGCTGCTGCATGGAAAGCCTGGTAATCGATAACGACGCCATCGGCGCCGCGCTGCGCACCGTGCGCGGTGTCGAGGTGACCGATGAGAGTCTCTCGGTCGAGGTCATCCGCGACGTCTGCCTCAACGGCCCGGGCCACTACCTCGGCCATGCCCAGACCCTGGGGCTGATGCAGAAGGACTACGTCTATCCCGATGTCGCCGACCGCATGAGCCCCAAGGAGTGGGAGGAGTCCAAGCGCGAGGTGATCCTCGACCGGGCCATGAAGCGCACCCAGGAGATCCTGGCCAGCCATCACCCGCGGCACATCGCGCCGGAGATCGACGCCGGTTTGCGCGCGCAGTTCGACGTCAAGCTGCCGCGCGAGGCGATGGAGGAGTCAGCTTAAGCATTTCCCACTCTGTCACCCTTGGGCGGGCCTAAAAGGCCCGTCCCGAGGGTCCACGGATGAGCTTGGCACGGACTTTGGCCTATTACGTTTACATCCTGGCCAGCGAGAAAAACGGCACGCTCTATATCGGCGTCACCAACGACCTGATTCGACGTGTTTACGAGCATAGGGAGGCGGTCGTGGACGGCTTCTCGAAGCGCTATGGCGTGAAGCGTCTCGTCTACTTCGAGACGCATGACTCAATCGAAGCGGCGATAAAGCGAGAGAAGAAGCTGAAGCACTGGCGGCGCGAGTGGAAGCTCAATTTGATTGAGCGTGACAATCCGGACTGGTTCGATCTTTATCCGAACCTCGGTCCTTGAGCCTACTCTTCGCGGTCCGCGCCCGGCCTTTCCGTGGACCCTCGGGCCTCGCCTCTTACGAGGCTCGCCCAAGGGTGACAGCTAGGGTCAATACCGGGAGGGGAAGCGGAGTGGCAGCGAGAGTAGAACAAGAACAGCCCATGCGCAGACGCGTCGCTTTTGCGCTTCTCCTCGCGGCGTCGCTGGCCGCCTGCGAGACGTCGAGCGAAGCGCCGCCTCGGCAAACCCTCTCCGCCAACGAGATCCAGACGGCCCTGGTCGGCAACACCCTGGTGCGCCTGATGGGCGGCGTCTTCTTCTCCTGGGAGTACAACGGCGTTCATGCCGCCGACGGCACCATGGTGGGCCGGGTGCGCGGACCGAGCGAAGTAGAGCGCGTTCCGGGCACCTGGGAGGTGACCGGCGAAGACCTCTACTGCCGCACCTGGGCGAACGACTGGGGTGACGGCCGGCGCGGCTGCTTCCGGGTCTCCCGCGCCGGCGAAGAGCTGGTCTTCGAGCACGTCTCCGGGTCCAGTGGCGGGCAGCGGCGCTACGTCTATCAGTGGCAGGCCGGCGTGCCCGAGGACTTTTAACGTCCAGCGACTTCCGCGACGACGACGGCATGTCCGCGATGCATATTGGTTGCCAAAAACCCTTGTCACGCGGGGGGCGAATCCGTGGCGAGGGCGCTATATACTGCCCATGGCAATGCAGGATCTCGTTCCAGACGACGCGGCAGACCAGGCCGACCCCGCGCGCTTTCCCTATCTCGCGGCCCTCAACCAGGCGCAGCGGGAGGCGGTGGAGGCGCTCGACGGGCCGGTACTCATGCTGGCTGGCGCCGGCACCGGCAAGACGCGGGCGCTGACCACGCGGCTCGCCCATCTGCTATTCAGCGGCCGGGCCATGCCAGGGCAGATCCTGGCAGTCACCTTCACCAACAAGGCGGCGCGCGAGATGAAGGAGCGGGTGGCCGCTCTGCTCGGCCGCCACTCGGTCGAGGGCTGGTGGCTCGGCACCTTCCACGCGCTGGCCGCGCGCCTGCTGCGCGAGAACGCCGAGCACGTCGGCCTCAAGCCCAACTTCACCATCCTCGACACCGACGACCAGCTGCGCCTGGTCAAGCAGATCCTGGCTGCCGAGGACTTGAACGAGAAGACTTGGCCGGCGCGTCTGCTGCTCGCCATCATTCAGCGTTGGAAGGACAAGGGTCTCTCGCCCGAGCAGGTGCCGGCGGCGGAGGCGGGCGAGTTTGCCAACGGGCGCGCCATCGAGCTCTACCGCGCCTATCAAGAGCGCCTGGCCGACCTCAACGCCTGCGATTTCGGCGATCTCCTGTTGCATAACCTGACCCTGTTCCAGAACCACGCGGAGGTGCTGGCGCGCTACCACCATCGCTTCCGCTATCTGCTGGTCGACGAGTACCAGGACACCAACGTGGCGCAGTATCTCTGGCTGCGTTTGCTTGCGGCGAGGCACAAGAACATCTGCTGCGTCGGGGACGACGACCAGTCGATCTACGGCTGGCGCGGGGCGGAGGTCGGCAACATCCTGCGCTTCGAGCAGGACTTTCCCGGCGCCAAGGTCATTCGCCTGGAGAAGAACTACCGCTCCACCGGGCACATCCTGGGGGCGGCCTCCGGCCTGATCGCTCATAACGAAGGGCGGCTCGGCAAGACCCTCTGGACCGAGGGCGAAGAGGGCGAGAAGCTGCGGGTGCGCGGACTCTGGGACGGCGAGGCCGAGGCCCGCTTCGTCGGTGAGGAGATCGAGGCGCTGCAGCGCCAGGGGGAGTCGCTGGCCGAAATGGCCATCCTGGTGCGCACCGGCGCCCAGACCCGCGAGTTCGAAGAGCGCTTCATCACCCTGGGCTTGCCCTATCGCGTGATCGGCGGCGCGCGCTTCTATGAGCGCATGGAGGTGCGCGACGCCCTGGCCTATTTGCGGGTGATCCATTCGCCGGACGACGACTTGGCGTTCGAGCGCATCGCAAACAAGCCGCGTCGCGGCCTGGGTGACGCGACCCTCAAGACCTTGCATGCGGCGGCGCGGGGTGAGCGCCTCTCCTTGATGCAGGCGGCGCGCCG
Organism: Rhodovibrionaceae bacterium; assembly: GCA_028279885.1. Taxonomy (GTDB): domain Bacteria; phylum Pseudomonadota; class Alphaproteobacteria; order Kiloniellales; family DSM-21159; genus JANQMX01. The sequence goes on from JANQMX010000064.1 coordinate 24,784, forward strand.
TCTGCTCGACACTGACGAACTGCGCCCGCAGGCGCGCAAGGCGCTGGCCGACCTCATTCGCGACTTCGACCGCTGGCGTGACGAGGCCCAACGCATGCCTCATCCGGACTTGGCGGAGATCGTGCTCGACGAGTCCGGCTACACCGCCATGTGGCAGAACGACAAGTCGATCGAGGCGCCGGGTCGCCTGGAGAATCTCAAGGAGCTGGTGACGGCGCTGGAGGAGTTCGACAGCCTGGCCGGCTTCCTGGAGCACGTTAGCCTGGTGATGGAGAACCTGGAGGAGAGCGGGCAGAAGCAGATCAGCCTGATGACCCTGCACGCCGCCAAGGGCCTGGAGTTCGACACCGTCTTCCTGCCCGGCTGGGAGGAAGGACTCTTCCCCAACCAGCGCGCGCTCGACGAGACCGGTGCCCGCGGCCTGGAGGAGGAGCGGCGCCTGGCCTACGTCGGCTTGACCCGCGCCCGCAAGCGCGCCATCGTCAGCTTCGCCGCCAACCGGCGCCTGCACGGCAGTTGGGCGGCGGCCATCCCCTCGCGCTTCGTCGAGGAATTGCCGGCCGAGCATGTGGCGCAGGAGAGCGACCAGGGCCTCTATGGCGCTGCGCAGGCGACCTGGGGCGGCGGGCGTTTCGGCGGCTTTCAGGACTGGGGCGGCAGCCGCACCTCGCCCGGCATGGCGCGCGCCCAGCGCTACCGCGATAAGGGCAAGCCTTTTATCGAGGGGGTGGCGACGGTGGTGCCGGAGCTGCCCGGCGAAACCGCCTTTGCCCGCGGCGAGCGGGTGTTCCATCAGAAGTTCGGCTATGGCGAGATCCTGGCCGTCGAGGGCGAGAAGCTGACCATCGCCTTCGACAAGGCAGGCGAGAAGAAGGTCATGGCCAGCTTCCTGGTGCCGGCGGATGCAGCCGGGTGAGCGAAGCAGTTACTTGGCAGATTACGCTGACCGTTCCCAAGGCACTGGCGCCCGGGGCTGAGGCCGTGCTGGAAGGGTTCGGCGGGGCCATGGTGACCTCGCACGAGGGCGAGGTCCGGCAGATCGATCTCTACCTGGAGCGGGAAGAGGCGCCGGACGGGGCCGCGCTGGCCGCGCTCTTGAGCGAAAGCCTGGGTGCAGCGGTGGACGCGCCGGCGGTATCGCGCGTGGTCGAGCGCGACTGGGTGGCCGAGAGCCAGCGCCACTTTCCGGTGCTCGAATTCGGTCGCTTCCTGGTCTACGGCAGCCACCACACCCGACCCAGAGCTTACGGCCGATTGCCGCTGTTGATCGATGCTGGCAGAGCTTTCGGCACCGGCCAGCACGATTCGACGGCGCTGGCGCTGCTGCTGCTGGAAAGGCTGCAGCCGCGCTACCGGCAACCCAAGCTGCTCGATCTCGGCTGCGGCTCGGGCATTCTCGCGCTGGCGGCCTTGCGGCTCTGGCCCGGCGCATCGGCGCTGGCCGCGGATATCGACCCGCAGTCGGTGGCGGTGGCGCGCGACAACCGGCGCGTCAACCGCATCGCCGGCGATTTCCGAGCCGTGACGAGCAATGGCTTGCGCCAGGCCGACGTGCAACGTGCGGCACCTTACGATCTCATCCTGGCCAACATCCTGACCCGGCCGTTGCTGATAATGGCGCCTGAGATCGCCAAGGCGCTGGCGCCCGGCGGGCATCTCATCCTCGCCGGATTCCTGGAGGGCGACCGCGTGCGGCTGGAGGCACGCTATCGCGCGCTCGGATTGGCCTTGGCGGCGCGGCAAGGTCGCGGCGGCTGGAGTGCGTTGTTGTTGCGGAAGCGGTGAGGGCGTTAGAGGAAAGCTCAAGCGTCAACGCTTCCTCCGCTGTCATGCTTGGGCGAGGCCCACGGGGCCGTCAGGCCCGGGGCCGAGTTCCGAGCATCCACGGTTGGGTTCCGTGCGAGCCGAGGAGTGGATCCTCGCAACTCGCCTCTTCGGGTCTACGACCCTACGAGGCCCGCGCAAGGATGACGTTCGAAGAGGGACCGCCGGCCGGCGCCGCACAGCGCCGAAGGCGCCCAACAAAAATGCGCGCCAGCGCACAAAAAAAGACGGTGACTTGGAGACCAAGCCACCGCTAGCTGAGAGGCAGGCCGAGAGGAAAGCTCAAAACCTCCCGGCCGTTTATATATGGACTACCCTAGAGGCAGCCTCTGTGAAGACTATCTCATATTCCGGTGTTTTGTTCCCGATTTGACGAAAAAATGGCAAAGGACGGGGCATAACTTGATCCTGCTGCTGCTACAGAAATATCACGGTAGATGCTCGACGAGTCGGGAAGCACGCGCTAAGTCTTTGGAGTAGAGAGCAAAATCCTTAGTCAGGGCAGGGTGATGACAAAAGAGCGCGTAGCGGCTTTAAGGCAGGCCCTGGAGCAGGAACAGCTCGGTGGTTTCATAATTCCCCGCGGTGACGAACATCAGGGTGAGTACGTGCCCGCCCGGGCCGAACGCTTGTCCTGGCTGACCGGTTTCACCGGATCCGCCGGAATGGCGATCGTTTTGCGCGACAAAGCGGCGATTTTCGTCGATGGGCGCTACACCCTGCAGGCCCGCAATCAGGTCGACGGCGAGACCTTCGAGTACCAGCACCTGATCGAGGAGCCGGCCGAGCGCTGGCTGGAGGACAACCTGGGCAGCCTGCCGCTGGGCTACGATCCCTGGCTGCACAGCGAGGACCAGATCAAGCGTCTGGCAAAAGGGGCGGAGAAGGCCGGCGGGGGTCTGCGTCCCTGCGAAGAGAACCTGGTGGACCGCATCTGGCTCGATCAGCCGGACCGGCCGCTCGACCCCGTCAGTCTACACGATGCCGCTTTCGCCGGAGAGAGCAGCGAGGCCAAACGCACGCGCCTGGGCGAGGCCCTGGCGGAGCAGGACATCGCCGCGGCGGTGCTCAGCCTGCCGGATTCCATCGCCTGGCTGCTGAACGTGCGCGGCAAAGACGTCCCCCATACGCCTTTCGCCTTATCTTTCGCGCTGCTGTACGCGGACGGTCGGGTGACCTGGTTCATCGCGCCCGAGAAGGCGGACGACAGTGTGCGTAGCGCCCTCGGCAACGCGGTGGCCCTGGCGGCACCCGGCGAGCTGGCAACGGCGTTGCATGGCCTGGCCGGCAAGCGGGTGCGGGTCGACCCGGCGACGGCGCCCTTCTGGGTCGTACAGCGCTTGGAGGCAGCCGGCGCCACCATCGACCGCGGCCCGGACCCCTGTCAGCTGCCCAAGGCCTGCAAAAACGAGGCCGAGCGGAACGGCACGCGCGCCGCACATCGGCGCGACGGGGCCGCCGTGGCCCGCTTTCTGCACTGGCTATCCCACGACGCGCTGGCCGAGGGTGCCAGCGAAGCGACCGCCGCCGACCGCTTGCAGGCCTTCCGCGCCGAGGATCCCTCGCTCAAAGACCTGTCCTTCGACACCATCTCCGGCTCCGGCCCCAATGGCGCTATTGTCCACTATCGGGTGACGCCGGAAAGCGACCGCAAGCTTGCGAGCGGCGAGCTCTTCCTGGTGGACTCCGGTGGACAGTATCCCGACGGCACCACCGATGTAACCCGCACGGTGGCGATCGGCACGCCGAGCGAAGAGATGCGGCGGCACTTCACCGCCGTGCTGCGTGGCCATATCGCCTTGGCGACGGCGCGCTTCCCGCGCGGCACCACCGGCCATCAGCTCGACAGCCTGGCGCGTCGGCCGCTTTGGGACCTTGGCGTGGACTACGATCACGGCACCGGCCATGGCGTCGGCAGCTATCTCTCGGTGCACGAAGGCCCGCAACGCATCTCCAAGGTGCTGAACCGGGTGGCCTTGGCGCCTGGGATGATCGTGTCCATCGAGCCCGGCTACTACAAGGAAGGGGCCTACGGCATCCGTATCGAAAACCTCGCCTTGGTCGTCCCGGCCGACGAAAGCGGGGATGAGCGCGAAATGCTTGGCTTCGAGACCCTGACCTTCGCGCCTATCGATCGGACGCTGATCGTTCCCGACATGCTGATGCCGCCGGAACGTGCCTGGCTCGACGCCTATCACGCGCGGGTGCGCGAGATTCTCGCGCCGCAGCTGACCGGTTCGGCGCGTTCCTGGCTCGAAGAAGTCACGGCGCCGCTGTAGGGCCGCCGCGTTAAGCATAACCCGACAGCTTTGTAGTGTTTTCGTGATAAGCTGTTGATTTTACAGGTTTGAAAGGATCCCAAAGAGAGAGTGAAGCCGAGTGCAAAAGCGAGTATTAGCAGGAGACGGGGCCATGGCCCTCGGGCGCAGCCGACCCAGACCTTCGACGCGTGATTTGGCACGGGTTCAGCGCTTGCACCTGCAATGGCTGGCTCGTGACGAAGAAGGCCGGCAGGCGGATCTTAGCTTCTGTGACCTTTCCGGGCGCTATTTCGCAGACTGGAATCTGGCCGGTGCAAAGCTGGTCGGAGCCAGGCTGACCCGCGCCGATCTGCACGGCGCCAACCTGGAGCGCGCGGATCTCTTCGGCGCCGACCTCAGCAACAGCGATTTCCGCGGTGCCAAGATGGCGCGCGCGGATCTGCGTGGCACGATTTTGCACGACAGCAAGTTCGACGGTGCGGACCTCAACGGCATCAACATGCGCGAAGGCACACTGCTCTACCGCGCGCACGGTGCCTTGGAGGAGGCGCGCAACGGTCCGGTGACCGGCCGGGTCTCCATGCAACGGGCCAGCCTGTTCCGCGCCCGCATGGAAGGCGCCTACCTGGCTCGCTCCAATCTCTCCCAAGCGGACCTGACCGGCGCGCGTCTCTCTTCGGCCGTGCTGAGTGGCGCCAACCTGCAAAGCGCCATGATGCGCAACGCCGATCTCACGGACTCCGACCTCAGCGGTGCCAACCTCAGCCGCTGCGACCTGACCGGTGCCACCCTCGATCGTGCCAACGTCGAGGAGTCGAACATGGACGGCGCGGTGCTGATCGGCGCCAGCCTGGAAGGCTGCGATATCGGCAAGGCGATGCAGCGCAACACCATCCTGGCGCGCCCGGTGTCTCCGGCCTTCTCGGATATCATGGTGTCGGTGCGTGCGCATGGCCGCTGGCTGGACAGCGACGGCCGCGACGGCGAGCGGGCGGAGCTGGAAGGCCTCGATCTCTCACAGTGCGATCTGCGCGGCATCAACTTGAGCGGCGCTATCCTGCGCGGCGCTAACTTCCAGCGCTCGGTGTTGAACGACGGTCTTTTCGTGCTGGCAGACCTGACGGGCTCCAATCTCTCCGGCGCCTCGCTGGTGCGCGCCCGCCTGAGCGGCGCCAATCTCAGCCGCGCCAACCTGCGCGGCGCCGATTTGAGCGATGCCCTGGTCGACACCGCACCGATCCATGCGGCTTTCGGCGATATGAAGGGCAGCGAGGTAGCGGCCAGCTTAAGCGGTGCCGATCTTACGCGGGCCGTGCTCTATCAGACGACCCTGAGCGGCACCGTGCTGGCGCCGGACCAGCTGGAGGGCGCTTTCGTCGAACGGGTGCGCTTCTCGGCCGAGGATGAGGACGAGAACGGAGACGGACCGCCCGAGGGGCCGAAAGGCCGGGCCTGAGCCGGCCTTGTGCGGCGTCTGCCCGCTCTCACCAACCCGTCGCCCTATATTAAGAGAACACCACTATACTTCTTATTAGCTCAGAAAAGTTACTTGGGCTTTGGATTGATTTATCAATTTCTGACCTCGCAATGCCTTGGGATTTAGGATACAAACTGTTCTTCGATATCAAATTAATCAAGTCTTTCTTGAGATGATTGAGTTCAATTTTCTTCGGCTCAGATAACTCTAGAGCAACCCAAACATACCGATATTGTGGGAACAGCGACCAGATGCTGCGAACCCATCGTTCAATACGTGCATCTAGTACGTTGGACTTAAATCCACCGGAATCAACAATTGATGCATTTTCAAAACACCCCTCGGCGAAGTTCTTCTCGCCTACGACACGCAGCTCTTTTTCGGAGTCAATTCGACCGAGTACGTATCGAGGCGAATAGAGAAGAACGGGATACTTAAGCTGTCTCAAAATATCATTGACCCTTATGAACACCCCCACGTCCAACCGATCCTTCTTGGACAGTGTCGACTTCATCACCAAACTCATCGGCATAATCGTTCAAGTCGCCATTGTCATAGCAGGAGGTCGCGGAGCCCGTTATTGCCTCAGAGTAGTCGTCTTTCGTCAGTTTCTCATCGCAGCATTGGAGGAAATAGCTTCTCGGCGTGGTCGCTCTTGCGTGGGCGCGCGACAAATCCTGGGCACATTGCTCCCTGCGCAGCGCACTTCATGACCCCTCATAACGAGCCAGGTTGCGAACATCGTCCTATGCCTGCTTGCGGCGTTTCCGGTAATTGTGCGGGACAATCGCCGCCGTAGTGCCCGGATGCGTCATCGCGTTTCATTGGGCTGATATGCGGCGCGCCTTGGTCTCGGCGACCTTCTGCATGAACGCATCGAACAAGCGTTGCTCCGGTTTGCTTTCAAGCTGCTTGCTCAATCGCTTGCCGGTTTCTTGGATACTGGCGTCAGGGTGAAGGAGTAACGCAATGCCGACGGAGTAGATCTGGGTGCTCAACCGCGAGGGAATAAGGCTATCCGCCGGATTGGACAGGCCTGCTTCGAGGTCTTCCAGCGTCGATACCCGCGAAAAAAAATCCGCCGCTGGGCGTTTTGCACAGGCCACAATTCTCTTGACCGCCTTGTCGATATCTTTGTCGCCACGAATTACGATCTTTTGCTCATTCCTCTTGCCGTCAAGCTGGCTCAAGGTCTTCGATGCGGTCGTTTTGTGGCGTGTCTCGGCTTTCTCCCTATCCTCGTCTATCGCGTCTAACAAATCCTCCAAGTCATCGAAGCGAATACCAAACGCGGGCACAATCTCTATCCGATCGTCATAGCGGGCGAGTTGAATGGAGATCCGCTCCGACCGACCTTCGCCACCATTTCTGATGAACCGCGCAGCGTTTCCCTGTCTCTTGAACCCATCTTCCGACAGCTTTTGGGAAAGAGCACCGAAAAGTCGCTGCGCTAGCGTTTTCGAATCCATTACGTCACCCATCGCAAACCCGATTCCGGTGAGAGCTTTGCGGGCAAGGATACCATACTACCTTGCCTGCGCAGCACCTTGTCCCGCTACACGGCCTAACCGGCTGGGGTCTTCACCAGCGCCAGCCAGGCCTCCTCGCTCAGCGTCGTGACGCCCAGCTCCTGCGCCTTGCGCGCCTTGGAACCGGCGTCGGCGCCAACCACCACGTAGTCGGTCTTTTTCGAGACGGAGCCGGCGACCTTGGCGCCGAGCGCCTCCGCCCGTGCTTTCGCCTCGCTGCGGGTCATCCGCTCCAGCGTTCCGGTGAAGACGACGGTCTTGCCGGCAACGGGCGAGCTGTCGGCAACGGACTCCAAGGGCTCAACGGCTTCGAGCGCCGCTTCCAGGTCACCAATGACCTTCACGTTGTGCGCCTCGCCAAAAAAGGCGGCGATGTCGTCGGCGACACTCATGCCGATGCCTTCCACGTTGCAAAGCTCGGCATAGGCCTCGCCGACCTCGGCGGGCTTCTTGGCGTCGGGTGCCTTCCGCCGCTCTTTCTCGGCTTGTGTCATGGCCTGGTGCCAAGCTCCCAACTCGCCGTAGGTGCGGGCCAGCAAGCGCGCGGTGGCCTGGCCGACCTGTCGGATGCCGAGGGCATAGATGAAGCGGTCGAGGCCAATGCGCCGCCGTTCCTCGATGGCGCGCAGCAGGTTTGCCACCGACTGGGCGCCCCAGCCTTCGCGCGTTTCCAGCGCGTCCTTGCGGTCTTTCAGGTGGAAGATGTCGGCTGGCTCGGTCACCAGGCCTTCCTGCCGGAACTCCTCGATATGGCGGCTGCCCAACCCCTCGATGTCGAAGGCCTCGCGGCCGACGAAGTGGATGAGGCGCTGGACCTGCTGATAAGGGCAGGCGAGCTCGCCCGTGCAGCGTGTCACCGCCTCGCCCGGCTCGCGCCGCACCGGTGTTTCCAAAGAACAGGGGCAGTGGGTGGGGAAGACGAAGGGTTGGCTGTCCGCCGGCCGCTTTTCCTTCACCACCGAGACGACTTGGGGGATGACGTCGCCGGCCCGCTGAATAATCACGTGGTCGCCCTCGCGGATGTCCTTGCGGGCGATCTCGTCTTCGTTGTGCAGTGTGGCGCGCGAGACCACGACACCGCCCACCGTGATGGGCTCGAGGTTGGCGACGGGGGTCAAGGCGCCGGTACGGCCGACCTGGATCGTGATCTGGTGCAGCAGGGTTTCCGCCTGCTCTGCGGGGAACTTGTGCGCGGTCGCCCAGCGCGGGGCCCGGCTGACGGCGCCAAGGCGCTCCTGCCAGTCGAGGCGGTTGACCTTGTAGACGATGCCGTCGATGTCATGCGGCAGTTCGGCGCGGGCGCCCTGTACCTCGCGATAGAACGCGAGCACCTCATCCAGGTTATGGCAAAGGCGGGCCGGCTCATCGGTCTCGAAGCCCCAACTTTGCATGCGCTCGCGGACTTCCCACTGGGTCGCACCCAGGGGCTCGCTGGTTTCGCCCCAGGCATAGGCCAGAAAACGAAGGGGGCGGTCGGCGGTGATGGCCGGGTCCTTTTGGCGCAGCGAGCCGGCAGCGGCGTTGCGCGGGTTCTTGAAGGTCTTCTTTTCGGCCTCCTCCAGGCGCCGGTTCAGAGCAAAGAAGTCGTCGCGGCGCATAAAGACCTCGCCGCGTACCTCGATGACGGCGGGTGCATTGCCCTTGAGTGTCAACGGCAGACCGCGAATGGTGCGCACGTTGGCGGTAACGTCCTCGCCGACCGTCCCGTCGCCGCGCGTGGCGCCGGTCACCAGGCGGCCGTCCCGGTAGAGCAACGACATGGAGAGGCCGTCGATCTTGGCTTCCGCAATGATGTCGACCGCGTCGTCTTCCTCTAGGCCGAGAAAGCGGCGGACGCGGGCCAGGAAATCGGCCACGTCTTCATCGGTGAAGACATTGGAGAGGGAGAGCATGGGCACCCGGTGGGTGACCTTGGCAAAGCCGGCGGCCGCTTCGACGCCGACGCGGCGGTTCGGGCTGTCGGCGCGGACCAGCGCGGGAAAACGCGCCTCGATGGCGTCGTTGCGCCAGCGCAGCTTGTCATAGTCCTCGTCGGACACCTCCGGTTGGGCGTCCTGATAGTAGAGCCGGTCGTGGTGCAGGATGGTCTCGGCCAGGCGAGCCAGTTCCGCCTCGGCCTCTGCCTCGTTCAAGGCCTCGACCGGCTTTTCTGTTTGATGCTTTGCGCTCATCGCGCTGTCCCCATCAGCCGCTTGGCGGCGGCGCGCGCTTCGTCGGTCACCTCGCTGCCCGAAAGCATGCGCGCCAGCTCCTCGCCGCGCTCGGCTGCGGGGAGGGCGGCGACCACGGTTTCCGCCCGCTTGGCCGCGGTTTGTTTTTCGACGCGCCAGTGATGCAGGCCCAGCGCGGCAACCTGCGGACTGTGTGTCACCACCAGGACCTGACGGTCTTTGGCCAGGCGGTCCAAGCGGTCGCCGACCGCGGCCGCCGTGGCGCCGCCGACCCCGCTGTCGACTTCGTCGAAGACCAGGGTGCCGGCGGGCGAGAGCCCGGCAAGCACCACCTTGATGGCAAGCAGCAGGCGGGAGAGCTCGCCGCCGGATGCCGTCTTGGCCAGCGGCGCGAAGGGCGCGCCCGGATTGGTCGCGACCTGAAAGGCGACCCGTTCGGCGCCCATAGGCCCCCAGTTCTCGTCGTCGAGCGGCTCGAACTGGGTGGCGAAGCGCGCCTTCTCCAGCTTCAACGCCGGCAACTCTGCGCTGACCGCCTTGTCCAGGCGCTTGGCCGCGGCCTTTCGGGCAACGGTCAGGGCTGCCGCCTGCTCTTGGAAGTGGACACGCGCCTCCTCGGCGGCCTGTTCCAGCCGCCCCACCTCTTCATCGCCAAGCTCGATGCGTTCCAGGCGCAGGCGCTTTTCCTCGCACAGCGCCGGCAGCGCGGCGACCTCGGTGCCGTACTTGCGCGCGGCATCCTTGAGGGCGAAGAAGCGCTCGTCGATCTCCGCCAGGCGCCGGGGATCGTGATCCAGGTCCGCGCCGAAGGCGTTGAGCAGGCTGACCGCTTCGGCCAGCTCGGCGGCTGCCCGGTCGAGCGCGGCGATGGCCGGGTCGAGCTTGCCGGCGGCCTTGTCGGCCACCCGCTCCAGCAGGCGCTGAGCATTGGAGAGCGAGGCTTCGGCGCCGCTGCCCCGCTGCGCGAAGCCGCCGATCTCCTCCTGCACTGAGCTGACGGCCTCGCCCAGCCGCTCGGCATGCATCAGGAAGGCCCGCTGTTCGGCCAGGCGGTCCTCTTCCCCTTCCTCGGGCGCAAGGGCGCTGAGCTCCTCCACCGCATGGCGCAGCTCTTCTTCTTCCCTCTTCACGGCGGCGAGCTCACTGCGGGCGCTCTCAAAGGCCTCCTGCGCTTGCCGCCAGGCGGTCCAGGCCGCAGTGCATTCGCGGCGCAGGGGCAGCAGATCGCCAAAGGAATCGAGCCAGTCGCGGTGCGTTGCCTGGTCGAGCAGGCCGCGCTGCTCGAATTGGCCCTGCACCTCGACCAGCAGGTCGCCGACCTGGCGCAAGAGGCCGACGGAGACCGGCTGATCGTTGATGAAGGCGCGGCCGCGGCCGTCCTGACCGAGGCGACGGCGCAACACCAGCGTCCCATCCTCGCAATCGATCTCCTGCTCGCCGAGCAGCGCCAAGGCCGGATGGTCGGGCGCAACCTCGAAGGCTGCGGTGACGCTGGCTTGCTCGGCGCCGTCGCGCAGCAATCCAGCATCGGCCCGGGTGCCGAGGGCCAGGCCCAGGCTGTCGAGCAGGATGGACTTGCCGGCGCCGGTCTCACCGGTCAGCACCGTCAGGCCCGGCTCCAGGGTCAGATTGAGGCTTGTGATCAGAACAACGTCGCGGATCGAAAGAGCGACCAGCATGGCGCGCCGGTTACAGCACCCAGTCGAGCCAGCCGCCGTCCTCGTCCGTTGGGTTGGCGTACTCGAAGCGCTCACCGGTCAAGAGAGCATAGCTGTCCGCGTACCAATCACTGCCTGGGAAGTTGTAGCCCAGCACGGCGGCGGTCGCCTGGGCCTCGCTGTAGACGCCCAGCGCAAGGTAGCACTCGACCAGCCGATGCAGCGCTTCCGGCGTATGCGTGGTGGTGTCGAAGTTCTGCACGACCCGCTGGAACCGATTGATCGCCGCCAAGTACTCGCCCTGCCCCTGATAATAGCGGGCGATCTCCATCTCCTTGCCCGCCAGGTGATCACGCGCGAGATCGATCTTCAGGCGTGCATCGCGGGCGTATTCCGACTGCGGGAAGCGCCGTACGACCTCCTCGAGCGACTCCAGGGCCAGCCTGGTCATGCTTTGGTCGCGGCCGACGTCCGAGATCTGCTCGTAGTAGGAAATCGCCCTCAGGTAATAGGCGTAGGCAATGTCGCGATGCCCGGGGTTGAGCTGAATGAAGCGATCCAGGGTGTTGATCGCATCGTCGTAGTTGTTGTCCTGATAGTCGGCGAAAGCCGCCATGATCTGCGCCTGGGGGGCCCAGACCGAATAGGGATGCTGCCGCTCGACCTCGTCGAAGAGCTGCTTGGCAACCTCGTTGTTGCCGTTCAGCAGCGTGTCATACGCCTCATTATAGATCTGTTCGGGCGGCCTCTCGATGTAGGGAATCCGGTCATCCGACGAGCCGCAGGCAGCCAGCGCCAGACTGGCAGCCAGGCAAACCAGGGTAAGCTTAGTGCGGCGATAGCGAGACAGATCGCAGAGCATGGTGGCGGTCGCGACTCCCTTCAGAATGCCGGAACTATAGGGGGAGGCCGGGGTGTCGACAAGCCACTGCCGTCCTCTGCTTTCCTGCCGATTATGCAAAGAAAAACTCCCCTGGAAGGGGAGTACGCGGGCTCTGTTGGGCCTTACAGACGTGTCTTCTGGAAAAACACGGTGGCCCGCCGTTTGGCGGGCCACCGGGACAGGATGGAAGCGAGCTAACCTGCCTCTGGTCTGCCAGACCTAGTTGGCTTGGCGGCGCAGGAAGGCGGGGATGTCGAGCAGATCCTCGTCGTCCTTCTGTGCGCTGCCGGCCGCAGGGTCCATGCCGGCAAAAGAGGGCTGCTGCGGGTTGGCACCCTCGGCCTCGTTGGTGCCCTGGGCCCGCGGGTCGTCGCCTTCGCCGAAGCGCGGCTCGTTGCGCTGCGGCCGAGTTTCCTGGGGCCGCGATTCCTCGTCGGCGGCAGCCCGGGGCAGCAAGCCGGTGGCCTTGGCGAAGAGGCTGAAGGGCCTGCGCCGGTTGCTGCTCTCGCTGCTGCTGCGTTCCGCAGGTTCGCTGTGACGCGGCGTAGGCGCGGTGGCCTCCGTCGAACGCTCAACCCGGTAAGCCTCCTGGCGATAGGAGTCTTCCCGTGCCGGCTCGGCACCGCTTGCCGTGTAGGGGGCCGCGGTACGCTGGCTGGCTTGACGGCGCGGCGCTTCCTGCGGTGCGGGCGGCAGGAAGGCTTCGCGCTCTTCCGCTTGCCTGGCGACGGCCCGAGCGATGCGCTCCGCGGCGATGGCGGCTTCGCGGCTTTCGGGCAGAGTCTCCTCGGGCTGCTCCTGCTCGACGGGCAGGGGCTCCTCTTCTTCCCGATAGGCCTGCTCAGCAATCGGCTCGGGCTGGACCTCGTGCTGAGGCGCCGGGGCCTCCGGCTGCCGCTGGGCGGTCGTGCCCGGCGCGGCGGCCGTGCCGACGGACTGGCCGGCGCGGGCCTGGCTGCTGATCACGCTCAAGTTAACCGGCTTGGGCTGACGCGCGTGGTCGGCCTCGATACCGGTCGCCACGACGGAGACCCGCATGCTGCCGTTCAGGCTCTCGTCGAAGGTCGAGCCGAAGATGATGTTGGCCTCGGGGTCGACCTCGTCGCGAATCCGGTTGGCGGCTTCATCGACCTCGAACAGCGTCATATCCATGCCGCCGGTGATGTTGATCAGCACGCCGCGGGCGCCCTTCATCGAGACTTCGTCGAGCAGCGGGTTGGAGATCGCGGCCTCGGCGGCGGCGATGGCACGGCCGTCGTTCTCGGCCTCGCCGGTGCCCATCATGGCCTTGCCCATCTCGGTCATCACCGAGCGGATGTCGGCGAAGTCGAGGTTGATCAGGCCCGGCATGACCATCAGGTCGGTGACGCCCCGCACGCCCGAGTAGAGCACGTCGTCGGCCATCTTGAAGGCGTCCGCGAAGGTCGTCTTCTCGTTGGCGATACGGAAGAGGTTCTGATTGGGGATGATGATCAGGGTGTCGACGTACTCGGTCAGCTCCTGAATGCCGTTCTCGGCGATGCGCATGCGGTGCACGCCTTCGAACTGGAAGGGGCGGGTCACCACACCGACCGTCAGAACGCCGATCTCCCGCGCCGCGCGGGCGATGACCGGCGCCGCACCCGTGCCGGTGCCGCCGCCCATGCCGGCGGTGATGAAGACCATGTTCGCCGCCTCGAGGTAGGGGGCGATGTCATCCAGCGCCTCTTCGGCCGCGGCCCGCCCGATTTCGGGCTTGGAGCCAGCACCGAGACCGCCGGTGATGTTGCGGCCCAGCTGAATGCACTCTTCGCAGATCGAGCCCTTCATCGCCTGGGCATCGGTATTGGCAACCAGGAAGTCGACGCCTTCCAGGTTGGAGCGGATCATGTTGTTCACCGCGTTGCCGCCGGCGCCGCCCACGCCGATCACGGTGATCCGCGGACGCAATTCCTCGTCCGTGGGGGGTAAAGACAGGTTCAAGGTCATCGCTCGCCTCCAATAGCCACTATCGCGGGCCGTTGCGCCAGACTTCCTGCCGGGAAAATCTGCTCCGGAGCGTTCCGGAGCCTCGGGTTCACAACCATCAGAAATGCTCCCTCAGCCAGTGGCCGATGCGGCCGACCAGGCCGGCGGCCTCGAGCGGCTGGCGCCTGGCCTCGGGCGGCACGTCGGTTTCCGCCATCAGGGCGTAGCCGAGCAGCCCGCTGCAGGTGGCATAGGCCGGGCCAGAGGTCGCTTCGGGCAACCCTTTGATCTGGATGGGCTTTCCGATACGTACCTGCTTGTCGAGAATGAGGCTCGCCAGCTCGCGAATGCCGCTGAGCTGCGAGGCGCCGCCGGTCAGCACGACGCGCCGGCCGCCGATCTTGTCGAAGCCGCTGGCCTCCAGGCGCGAGCGCACCAGCTCGAAGACCTCCTCGAGGCGCGGCTGGATGACGCCGACCAAAAGCGAGCGCGGCACCTGGTGGCTGTGGCCGCTGTCTTCCTCGCCCATCAGAGGGACGTCGATCAGGTCGTGCTCGTCGGCGTGACTGACGATGGCATGGCCGTGCAGCGCCTTGAGGCGCTCGGCGTGATTGAGGTTGGTCGAGAGGCCGCGGGCGATGTCGTTGGTGACGTGCTGGCCGCCCACCGGCACCACGTCGGTGAACAGCGGGCTGCCCTCGAAGAAAACGCAGATCGAGGTGGTGCCGCCGCCCATGTCGATCAGGGTGACGCCGAGCTCCTTCTCGTCTTCCACCAGGGAACCACGGCTGGCGGCCAGGGAGGAGACCACGAAGCGGCCGATGTCGAGATGGCAGCGCTGGATGCAGGTGCCGAGGTTGCGCACCGGTCCGGTCGCCGCGGTGATGATGTGCATGTTGACGCCGAGGCGCTCGCCGTACATGCCGCGCGGGTCACGGATGCCGCGGCTGCCGTCGATGCTGTAGGACGTCGGGATCGAGTGAATCAGCTGACGGCCTTTCTCCGGCTGTCCGCTGACGCCTTCGATCTGATGACCGCGGCCGCGGGCGCGGCGCAGATCCTCGTTGGTCACCTCGTGCCCGTCGATGTTGACCTCGACCGGCACGATGCGGGAGGCGGGGAAGCCGCCGGAGAGATTGACCACGACCTGGTCCAGGGTCTCGCCGGCCATCTGCTCGGCTGCATGGACGGCGTTGAGGATGGCGATTTCGGCCGCTTCCATGTCGACCACGGCGCCGGCCTTGACGCCGCGGCTGACCTGCTGGCCGATGCCGATAACCCGTGCCACAGGCGCTTCGCTCTGCGCCTCGCGCTCCTCGCGGGCGATCATGCAGCAAATCTTGCTGGAGCCGACGTCGAGCGCGGCGTAAAGCCCGCCGCGGTTCTTCTTCGGTCCTTTGCGCATGGTGGCCACCGGTCAGTCCCCCCTACGCAGGCTCACCGGGACCGAGCATCTGCAGCGGCAGTTCGCCCGATCGCGTGCGCAAAATGACCCGGTCCTCCTGACGGAGGTCGATGAAGGTAAGATCACGTTCCAACAGCCCATGCTCGCGATTGAGCGAAGCGAAACGCCGCCACGCCCCCGCCGCACCTTGCTCGGGCAACCGCACCTCCAGGCCGTTTTCGAACTTTAGATTCCAACGGCGCTGCCCGACCCGTACGGCAGCTGCCAGTTTGCCAGATAGTTCCGGAGTCTTGGCTAGTAACAATAGCAGATCTTGTGCATGTTTTGGGGCGTCAGGCCCTACAACTAGTGGCAAGGAGGTGAATTGCTTGGGTGTCGCCCCGGCGATCACGTCACCTTTGCGGCCGATCACCGCGAGTTTGCCCGCGCTCTGCCAGAGAGCGAGGGGCTCGTGCTCCTCCAAGCGCAGGTAGAGCACGTCGGGCAGGCGGCGCTCGACCGAGGCGCTGCGGATCCAAGGCAAGGCTTCCAGGGCCAGCCGCGCGTCGTGCGGGTCGAAGAACAGCAGGGGCGAGCCCGGCTCGACATCCAAGGTCTGCAGCAGCATGGTGGGGTCGCTACGCTGGCGGCCTTCCACTTGCACGTCGCGCAGCGCAAAGCCTGCGGCGGCGCTGCTGCGCTCCAGGGCAGCCACGGCGGCGTCCGCCTGGCGCCCAAACCAGCCGTCGAGCCACAGGCCGCCCACCACGGCCAGGAAGGCGACGGCGACTAGCCCGAGACCGAGGCGTTTCGGGCCGACGGCCCATACGGCATTCCAGACGCGCCGCAGCTGCGAGGGCCGCTGGCGGTTGGGGCGACCGCGTTTCGGCGCGGCTCTGGGGTTCACGCGTCGCATGCGGCCTGCTCCACCATCCAGTCGACAAGCTCGACGAAGGAAATCCCGACGTGCTTGGCTTGCTCGGGCACCAGGCTGAGCGGCGTCATGCCCGGCTGGGTATTGATCTCCAAGAGGTAGAGACCGGCTTCGCCCAGCGCTTCGTCGTAGCGGAAGTCGGCGCGGCTGACGCCGCGGCAGCCCAGCGCCTGGTGCGCGGTCAGCGCGGTCTGCATCGCCTGCTCGTAGACGGCCTCGGGCAGCGGGGCCGGGACGATGTGCTCGGTCAGCCCCTCGGTGTACTTGGCGTCGTAGTCGTAGAAGCCGCGCACGGCGCGCAGCTCGGTCACCGCCAGCGGCCGATCGCCCATCACGCTGACGGTCAGCTCCCGCCCGGCGATGAAGGGCTCGACCAGCACCTCTTCGCCATAGTGCCAGCTTTCCGCGTTGAGCGGCGGCTGGTTGCTGCGCTCTTCCATGATGGTGACGCCGACGCTGGAGCCCTCGTTGATCGGCTTGACCACGTAGGGGCGGGGCATCACGTCGCTGGCGAGCACCTCGCGCTTGCCGTAGACGCCGCCGGAGGGGCAGCGCAGGCCGGCCGCGGCGAAGACGCGCTTGGCCATCACCTTGTCCATGGCCAGGGAGGACGCCAGCAGGCCGGAGTGGGTGTAGGGGATGCCGAGCAGGTTGAGCAGACCCTGGATGCAGCCGTCCTCGCCATAGCGGCCGTGCAAGGCGTTGAAGATCACGTCCGGCGCCGGGGTCAGCGCCTTGATCAGTGCGGGCACGTCGCCGGTGACATCGATGGCCTGGACCTCATGGCCGGCCTCGCGCAGGCCTATGACGCAGTCCTTGCCGCTGGTCAGGGAGACTTCGCGTTCGGCGGACATACCGCCCATCAGCACGGCGACGCGTTTGCTCATGCGGCCCCTCTTAGGCTTGTTCCTGGGGCGGCGTCGGATGCCGGCACGCCGATGCGCTTGATTTCCCACTCTAGGGTGACGCCGCTGGAGTCATGGACGCGGCGGCGCACCTCCTCGCCCAGGTCCTCGAGCTCGGCGGCGGTGGCACCGCCGGTGTTGATCAGGAAGTTGCAGTGCTTCTCGGAGACCATGGCGTTGCCAACGCGCAGGCCGCGGCAGCCGGCCTGGTCGATCAGTTGCCAGGCCTTGTGGCCCGGCGGGTTCTTGAAGGTGCTGCCGCCGGTGCGGCTCTTGATCGGCTGGCTTTCGCTGCGGGCGGCCTGAATCTCCGCCATGCGGCGGTCGATGCTGCCGGGGATGTCGGCGCAGCCGGCCAAGCGGGCGGCGACGAAGATCCAGTCGGCTGGAATGCCGCTGCGGCGGTAGGCGAAGCCCATCTCCTCCCGGCTCAGGCGCCGCAACGTGCCGTTGGGCTCCAAGGCTTCTGCCCAGACCAGCACGTCCTTGATCTCGCGACCGTAGGCGCCGGCGTTCATGCGCAGCGCGCCGCCGATGGTTCCCGGCACGCCGCAGAGGAACTCCAGGCCGCCGATGCCGACCTGGCAGGCGCTCTTGGCGACATTGACATCGAGCGCCGCGGCACCGGCGAGGATGTCGTTGCCGTCCGGCTCGATCTGGGCGAAGTCGCGGCCCAGGCGCAGCACGACGCCGGGCACGCCGCCGTCCCGGATCAGCAGGTTGGAGGCGACGCCGATCACCGTCACCGGCACCTCAGGGGGCTTCTTGGCGAGAAACTCCATCAGGTCCGCGCGATCGGCCGGGCGGAACATGACCTCCGCCGGTCCGCCGACCCGGAACCAGGTGACGCCGTCGAGCGGTGCATTGGCGGTCAAGCGGCCGCGCACCGCGGGCAGGCGCTCGATCAGGGGGCTGTTCGGCAGGGCCGCCATAGTGCTCATCTCCCGGCCTCCGCAGTTCCTGCCTTGGGCGAGGGCGCCAGCTCTTCGAGCTGCGCGGGCAGGGCGTTCGCCCAGGCGGTGATGTTTCCGGCGCCGAGGCAGACGACCAGGTCGCCCGGCTCGGCCATGTCGGCGATCATGCCCGGCAGCGCATCGGGTCCCTCCAACGCATGGACGTCGCGGTGGCCGCGGGCGCGCAGCCCGGCCATCAGGCTGTCGCGGTCGGCGCCCTCGATGGCGATCTCGCCGGCTGGGAAGACGTCGGCGACGATCACCGTGTCGGCATCGTTGAAGCAGGTGCAGAAGTCCTCGAACAGGCTCTCTAGGCGCGAATAGCGGTGGGGCTGCATGACGGCGATGACCCGCCCCTCGGTCGCCTGGCGGGCGGCCTGTAGCACGGCGGAGATCTCCACCGGGTGATGGCCGTAGTCGTCGATCACGGTGACACCGCGCCACTCGCCGGTCTTGGTGAAGCGCCGCTTGACGCCACCGAAGTTGTCCAGGCCGCGGCGGATGTCCTCTTCGGTGAGGCCCATCTCCAGCGCCACGGCAATAGCGCCCAGGGCGTTCTGCACGTTGTGCTGGCCCAGCATGGGCAAGGCGACATCGCGCAGATGGCTGCGCCGGCCGCTGAAGCGGTCGAACACCGTGATGTCGAAGCGCGAGACGCCCGGCTCCAGACGCAGGTTGTCGCCGTGCACCTCGGCCTGCGGGCTGAAGCCGTAGGTGACCAGCCGGCGGTCGTCGATGCGCCCGATCAGCTGTTGCACCACCGGGTGGTCGATGCAGACGGCGGCGAAGCCGTAAAAGGGGATGTTCTCGATGAAGGTCTCGAAGGCGTCGTGCAGGCGCTCGACGCTGCCGTAGTGATCGAGGTGCTCCGGGTCGATGTTGGTGACGATGGCGATGGTTGCCGGCAGCTTGGTGAAGGTGCCGTCGCTCTCGTCTGCCTCCACCACCATCCAGTCACCGGCGCCGAGGCGGGCGTTGGTGCCGTAGGCGTTGATGATGCCGCCGTTGATCACCGTCGGGTCGAGTCCGGCGCCGTCGAGCAGGGCGGCGACCAGCGACGTGGTGGTGGTCTTGCCGTGGGTGCCGCCGATGGCGACCGACCACTTGAGGCGCATGAGCTCGCCCAGCATCTCAGCCCGCCGCACCACGGGCAGCAGGCGCTCGCGCGCCGCCTGGACCTCCGGGTTGTCGCGCTTGACTGCCGAGGACACGACCACGACCTGCGCTTCGCCGAGGTTGGCGGCATCGTGACCGATGGCGACCGGGATGCCCATGGCCTGCAGGCGCTTGACGTTGGCGCTTTCGCTCAGGTCGCTGCCTTGGACCGGGTAGCCGAGGTTATGCAGGATCTCGGCGATGCCGCTCATGCCGATGCCGCCGATACCGATGAAGTGCATGGTGCCGAGATCGAGGGGGAGCGCTCTCATTATGCGGCCTCCTGGATGCTCGGGTTCTGCGGTTCGCCGTTGCGCCGCGGCGGCTCTTCCGCCGGCAGCCGGCCCTCCGCGAGGTCGGCCAGGCGCTCGGCGGCGTCGAGCTTGGCGAAGCCGCTGACAGCCTCACCGGCCGCGCGCAGGGCTTCGCCGTCGTCCAGCAGGGTGGTCAGCCGTGCGGTCATCTCGGCCGGTGCGAAGCCGCGCTCGTAAAAGACCCAGGCGCCGCCGGTTGCGGCAAGCTGGCGTGCGTTGGCCATCTGATGGTCGTCAGTGGCGAAGGGATAGGGCAGCAGCAGGGCCGGCCGGCCGGCAGCGGCCAGCTCGGCGATGGTGGAGGCGCCGGCGCGGGCGATCACCAAATGGGCTTCGCTCAGGCGCCGGGGCATGTCGCCGAAGAAGGGCGCCAGCTCCGCCTCGATGCCCTGCGCCTTGTAGCGTGCGGCCACCTCGTCGGCGTCGCCGCGCACCTGTTGGGCCAGGCGGATGCGGCGGCGCTGCTCTTCCGGCAAGCCGCCCAGGGCAGCCGGGATGATTTGGCTGAAGGCGCTGGCTCCCTGCGAGCCGCCGGTGACGAGTAGATTGAGCGGCCCGCCGTCCTGCGGCAGCGGATAGGGTTTGCCGAACAGCTCTGCGATCTCGGCGCGGACCGGATTGCCGGTGAGGACGCACTTGTCGATGCAACTGGCCGGCAGTCCGGCCACCTCGGGGAAGGAGGTGGCGATGCGATCGGCCGCCTTGGCGAAGAGGCGATTGACCCGGCCGGCGTGGGCATTCTGCTCATGGATGAGCAGTCGAGTGCGGGTCAGTGCGGCGGCGGCGGCCGTCGGCGCCGCGGGATAGCCGCCGAAGGCAATGACAGCGCGTGGGCGCAGCCGGCGCAGAATGCGGGTGGCTTGCAGGCTTCCCAGCGCCAGGGTTCCCATGCCCTTGATCTTGGCCCAGGTGCGGCCGCTGAGCCGAGCGGCGGAAATGCGGTGCAAGGTCACTTGGCGTTCGCCATCACCGAAGCCGGCACCGCGGGTGTCGGTGACCAGATGGACCTTGTGGCCACGGACGGTCAGGGCGCGTGCCGTGGCCGCCGCCGGGAAGATGTGGCCGCCGGTTCCGCCGGCTGCCAGCACCAGGGTCATGGCTTCGCGCCCCGCTTCGGTCATCATGCTTCCTCCTGCGGCGGACGCTTTCGCGTGAGGGCGAGCAGCAGCCCCATTCCGCCTGCCGTGGCCAGCAGCGAGGTGCCGCCATAGCTGAGGAAGGGCAGAGTCATACCCTTGGTCGGAATCAGGTGGAGAGCCGAGCCCATGTTGATGAGCGCCTGTAAGCCGAATTGCGCCAGGAGACCGCCGGCAGCGAGCAACACGAATAAGTTGTCCTGTTGCAGGAGTTGCCCGAAGCCGCGCAAGACCACAAAGGCGAAGAGCAGCACGATGACGGCGCAGGCGATCAGGCCGAACTCCTCGCCGGCCACGGCGAAGACGAAGTCCGCATGGGCATCGGGCAAGAAGTGCTTGACCGTGCCTTCGCCGGGGCCTTGGCCGAACAGGCCGCCACTGCGAAAGGCCTCCAGCGAGCGGTCGATCTGATAGCGATCGCCGGCCTCCGGATCGAGGAAGCTGTCGATGCGATGACGCACGTGCGGGAACAGGAAGTAGGCCGAGACCATGGCCGTCACCGCGCCTGCCGCCAGGATGGCGACGGCCGCGATGGGCAGGCCGGCGAGAAAGAGCTGAATCCCGAACACGGCGGAGAGCAGCAGGGTCTGCCCCAGGTCCGGCTGCAGCATCAGTAGGCCGGCGGCCAGCAGGAACAGCCCGATAGCGATCGTCTGGCCGGGGAACCAGGCCTCTTCCTTGCCGGCGGCGAGCATCCATGCCGCCGTGATGACGAAAGCCGGCTTGAGCAGTTCGGAGGGCTGCAGCGAGAAGCCGAGGATGTTGATCCAGCGGGTGGCGCCCTTGAAGGTGTCGCCGAACAGCAAGGTGAGCAGCAGCAGCACCAAGCAGACGCCGAGGCCGACAACCCCGAGCCGCCGCACCCAGGTCGGGGTCAGCAGCGAGGCGGCGATGAGGGCGCAGCAGGCGGCCGGCAGAATGAGAAGCTGCTGGTGCGCGAGCGAGAAGGGGCCGAGGCCGATGCGTTCGGCCACCGCCGGCGAGGCGGCGAGAGTCAGGACGCCGCCGAAACCGATCAGGGTCAGGAGCGCGACCAGGCTCCAGCGATCTAGAGTGAACCACCAGCGGCCGAGGATGCTGGTGTCGCCGCGTCCGTAGGCCAGCATCATGCCCGTCCCCCCTGCTGCAGGGGTGGAGCGCCATCTTCCGGCGTGCTGCGCTCGCCGGGCAGGGCACGCACCAGCTCTTGGAAGCGGGCGCCGCGGGCCTCGAAGCTGGCGAACTGGTCCCAGGACGCGCAGGCCGGGGACAGCAGCACCACGGGCTCGGCGTCTTGCGTCGCGGCCTCGGCGGCGGCGGCCACCGCCTGGTCCAAGGTGCCGCAGCGCACGACCGGCACCTGGCCGTCCAGGGCCTTGGCGAAGTCCTCTTCCGCTTCGCCGATCAGATAGGCGGCGGCGAGGCGCGGGAAGAAGGGCTCCAGGCCGCTCAGGCCGCCTTCCTTGGCTTGGCCTCCGGCGATCCAGTGAATGCGCTCGTAGCAGGCCAGCGCCCGGGCGGCGGCGTCGGCGTTGGTCGCCTTCGAGTCGTTGACGTAGCGCACGCCGTTTACGATCTCGACCAGCTCCTGCCGGTGGGCGAGGCCGGGGAAGCTGCGCAGGCAGGCGGTGATCACCGCTTCCGGCATGCCGGCCGCCTTGCAGGCGGCATAGGCGGCAGCCGCGTTTTGCCAGTTGTGCGCGCCCGGCAGGCTGGCGACGCTGCCGAGGTCGATGGCGGCGACCGGCTGGCCGCCGGTTGCGTCGTGCAGCAGGCCGTCGAGGACGTAGACTCCGCCCTCGACCGCTTGCGTCGAGGAGATCGGAATGAGGTTCTGATCGCCCGCGCGGCGCAGCTCCTCATAGACGCCTTGCGAGATCTCGTCGTCGATACCGACCACCGCCGTGCGTGGGCTGGTCTGGCGCCGGAAGATGTTCTTCTTGGCGGCGACATAGCCCTCCATGCCGCCGTGTCGAGCCAGGTGGTCCGGCGAGATGTTGAGCCAGACGGCGACATCGAAGGTGATCGAGAGGGTGCGCTCCAACTGGTAGGAGGACATCTCCAGCACGTAGGAGCCTTCGCGGCCGGCCGGTTCGAGCAGCAGCACCGGTTCGCCGATGTTGCCGCCGACCTGGGCGTTGCGCCCGCCCAGGGTCATGATGTGGCCGATCAGCGCCGTGGTGGTGGATTTGCCGTTGGTGCCGGTGATGCCGATGTAGTTGGCGTCCGGCTGAGCGCGGCCGAGCAGCTCGATATCGCAGATGATCTCGACCCCCTGCTCGCGCGCCAGGGCGGCCACCGGATGGGGCTCCGGGAAGGTGTGAGGGATGCCCGGCGAGAGGATCAGGCTGACCGGCTCTTGCCAGTTGCAGCGCTCGAGGTCGACCAGGGGGATCTCCTGTTGCGCGGCGGCGGCACGGCGATCCTCGTGATCGTCCCAGGCCCAGACGTCGGCGCCGCTGGCCATGAGCGCGCGCGCCGTTGCCAGGCCGGTCTTGCCGAGCCCCATCACGGCGGCGCAATAGCCATGGTAGAAGGGGAGGTCGATCATCGCGCCCCCTTCATCGCAGCTTCAAGGTGGAGAGCCCGGCCATCGCCAGGATGATGGCGATGATCCAGAAGCGAATGACGATGGTCTGCTCGGCCCAGCCCTTCTGCTCGAAGTGGTGGTGCAGCGGCGCCATGCGGAAAACCCGCTTGCCGGTCAGCTTGAAAGAGAGGACCTGGACGATGACCGATACGGTCTCGAGCACGAAGAGGCCGCCCATGATGACCAGTACCAGTTCGTGCTTGGTGATCACGGCGATGCCGCCGATCGCGCCGCCGCAGGCCAGCGAGCCGGTGTCGCCCATGAAGACCATGGCCGGCGGCGCGTTGTACCAGAGGAAGCCGAGACTGGCGCCGACCAGCGCGCCGCAGAAGACGGCCAACTCGCCGGTACCAGCGACGTACTGGATCTGCAGATAGTCGGCGAAGATGACGTTGCCGACCAGGTAGGCGATGAAGGCGAAGCAGCCGGCGACGATCATCACCGGCACGATGGCGAGCCCGTCGAGCCCGTCGGTCAGATTGACCGCGTTGGAGGCGCCGATCATCACGATGATGGCGAAGGCGCCGTAGAGCCAGCCCAGGTTGATCGCCACCGCCTTGAAGAAGGGAACGGTGAGGTGGGTTGCGATCTCCGGCGGGGAGATGGAGACGATCCAGACCGTCGCGATCAGCGCGATGACGAACTGGCCGAGCAGCTTCATGCGCCCTGGAAGGCCGCGGTGGTTGCGCCGGGTCAGCTTGAGATAGTCGTCGGCGAAGCCGATCAGGCCGAAACCCACGGTCAGGAAGAGCACGGCCCAGACGAAGCCGTTGCTGCGCGTCCAGAGCACGGTGGAGAGCACCAGCGCCAGCAGGATGAGGACGCCGCCCATGGTCGGCGTGCCCTTCTTGGTCAGGAGATGGCTCTGCGGGCCGTCTTCCCGGATCGGCTGGCCCTCGTTCTGCTTCGACTTCAGCCAGCGGATGATCCAGGGCCCGAGCACGAAGGAGATGAAGAGCGCGGTCACCGTCGCACCGCCCGTGCGGAAGG
The DNA here is from genome assembly GCA_028279885.1 of Rhodovibrionaceae bacterium. GTDB lineage: Bacteria > Pseudomonadota > Alphaproteobacteria > Kiloniellales > DSM-21159 > JANQMX01. The sequence goes on from JANQMX010000064.1 coordinate 48,874, forward strand.
TCAGGTAGCGGAAGACGTTGAACAGCCCGAAGTCGTCGGCCAGCGGGAAGAGAAGGTAGTACAGCATCGTCCCCGCTCAGCCCCCCATCGCACTGTCCGCTGCGGGCCCGGCCAGCCCTTCGATGGCATCGACGATGAGCGCCATGCGGCTGCCCAACGAGCCCTTCACTAAAACCAAGTCGCCTGGCAGCAGCGCGGCCGCCACCTGCGGTGCCAACTCGGCCGAGCTGGCGGCGTGGGCGCCGCGCAGCCCCTCCGGCAAGGCCTCTTGCAAGGCCGCCATCTCAGTGCCGCAGGTAAAGACCAGGTCCAGCCCGGCCTCCTCGATCGGGTCCGCCAGTTCCCGGTGATAGCGGCTGGCGTCGGCGCCAAGCTCCAGCATGTCGCCGAGCACGGCGATGCGGCGGCCGCCCTCCAGCCGGCCGAGCACGGCCAGGGCGGCGGCGACCGAAATCGGATTGGCGTTGTAGCTGTCGTCGATCATCAAGAGCGTGCCGCCGGCGGCGAGGGGAATGCGCTTGCGCGCCCCGCGGCCCTTCATGGCCTTGAGCTCGGCGAAGCCCAGGACAGCGGTTTCGAGATCGACCTCGAGCGCGACCAGGGCCGCGACGACGGCCAGGGAATTCGAGACCCAGTGCTCGCCGGGCAGGGGCAGCGGATAGGCGATGCGCCGGCCCAGGGCCGATGCGGTCACTAGGCTGCCCTCGGCGCTCAGCGCGGCGTCCTCCAGGCGGATGTCGGACTGGCTGTGGCGCCCGAAAGTGAGGATGCGCTTGGCACCGCACTCGCGCGCGGCGGTCTGCAGGCGGTCGAAGTAGTCGCAGTCACGCGGCAGAACGGCGATCTTAGGTCCGTCGAGGCCCTGGAAGATCTCTGCCTTGGCGTCGGCGATGCCGGCGCGGGAGGAGAAGAACTCGATGTGGGCAATGCCGATATTGGTGATGACTGCCAGGTGAGGGCGCACCATCTTGGTCAGCTCGGCGATCTCGCCGGCGTGGTTCATGCCCATCTCGAAGACGCCGTAGCGCTCGTCCGAGGCGAAGCGCGACAGCGAGAGCGGAACGCCCCAGTGATTGTTCAGGCTGCTGGCGTTCGCGTAGCAGGAGGCGATCTTGCCGAGGCAGGCGCGCATCGCTTCCTTGGTGCCGGTTTTGCCCGCCGAGCCGGTGATGCCGACGATGGTCGCCTTGCTGCGAGCGCGGGCGGCTTTGCCCAGCGCCGCCAGCGCGGTCAAGGTATCGCCGACTTCCAGCAGCGGCGCGTTCTGGGGCAGGCCGCTCGGCCGCTGGTGAACCATGGCCGCGGCGGCGCCGCTTTCCAACGCGCCGGCAACGAAGTCGTGTCCGTCGAAATTGGGGCCCGCCAAGGCGACGAAGAGATCGCCCGGCGCCAGGCTGCGGCTGTCGATCGACACACCGCTGGCCGTCCAGTCGCCTTGCGCGAGGCCGGCGGTCGCCTTGGCGGCCTCCGCGGCGGTCCAGAGAGGAGCGTCGCTCATGTCGCTTCGCCTCCTTCCGCTTTTCCGCCCAGCGCGGCGATGGCCGCCCGCGCTTCCTCGCGGTCGTCGAAGTGCAGGGTCTCCTCGCCGACGATCTGATAGGGCTCATGCCCCTTGCCGGCGATGACCAGCAGGTCGCCGTCGTCGAGCTGCGCAACGGCGGCGCTGATGGCTTCCCGGCGGTCGCCGATCTCCTCGGCATCGGGGGCGGCTGCCAGGACGGCAGCACGCACCTTGGCCGGGTCCTCGCCACGCGGGTTGTCGTCGGTGACGATGCTGCGGTCGGCCAGCCTGGCCGCGATCTCGCCCATCATCGGCCGCTTGCCGGGGTCGCGGTCGCCGCCGCAGCCGAAGACGGCCCAAAGGCGCTTGTCGCAATGGGGCCGGAGGGCCTGCAGGACCGCCTCCAGCGCGCCCGGCTTGTGGGCGTAGTCGACGAAAACCTGGCCGCCGCGGGCGGTGCGGCCGACGTATTCCATACGACCCGGTGCACCCTTCAGGCCGGGAATCGCTGCGATGGCGGCATCGGCGTCGCCGCCTTCGGCCAAGGTCAACCCGAGGGCGGCCAGCACATTGCTGGCCTGGAAGGTGCCGACCAGATGGACCTTCGCATCATGCAGCGCGCTGTCATGGCGGAAGCGCAGGGCCAGGCCGTCGGGTAAGGGCTCCGCCCTCTCCAACCGCAGGGCCGCTGCACCGCGTCCGTAGTCGATGACCGAACAGCCGCGGCGTTCGGCAATGGCGGCAAGTGGGCCGAACTGCTCGACCTCGCGGTTGAGCACCATGGTGCCGCCGGGCTCCAGCAGCTCTTCGAAGAGACGCGCCTTGGCGGCGAAATAGCTCGCCATGTCCGGGTGGTAGTCCAGGTGGTCACGGCTCAGGTTGGTGAAGGCCGCGCTGGTCACCCGCACGCCGTCCAGGCGGTACTGGTCGAGACCGTGGCTGGAGGCTTCCATGGCGAGGTGCGTGACGCCGGCAGCGCTCAGGTCTTTCAGCCAACGCTGCAGCGCGACCGGGTCCGGCGTCGTCAGGGCGGCCGGGCCCTCGATGATCGGTGGGACCAGCCCCAGGGTGCCGAGACTGACGCTCTTGTGGCCCTGGGCGGCCATGAGCTGTTGGGTGAAGCAGGCCACCGAGGTCTTGCCGCTGGTGCCGGTGACGGCGGCGACATGGGCCGGCTGCGCGCCATAGAAGGCGGCGGCCATCAGGGCCAGGCGCCGGCGCGGGTTCTCGTCGGTCAGGAAGGCGAGGGCGGGATGGCCTTCGGGGCGCATCGTCCCTTCCGGCGCCAAGACGGCGACGGCGCCGCGCGCCAAGGCGTCGCCGATGAAGCGCCGACCGTCGGTCAGGCTGCCCGGCAGGGCCGCGAAGAGAAAGCCGGGCTCGACCGCACGGCTATCCGCCGTCAGTCCGCTGATATCGAGCCCTTGCATTGCTTCGTTCATTCCTTCGCAGTTCGCGGCAGGCAGCAGGTCGGCCAATCGCAAGCCGTCTACCTCCGCAGGGCGACCGGGACGGTCGTGGCCGTTTCGATCAGGTCATGGTGGTCTTCGCGCGGGCTGATGCCGAGCAGCGGCGCAGTGCGCTGGACGATGCGGCCGACCAGCGGGGCCGCGACCCAGCCGCCCGTCGCAAAGCCAAAGGTGTGCTCTTGCGGCTTCGGCTCGTCGATCGTCGCCAGGACCAGGTAGCGGGGCGCGTCCATGGGAAAGACGCCGACGAAGGACGCCATACGGCGATCGCGGTCGTAGCGGCCGTCGACAAGCTTCTCGGAGGTGCCGGTCTTGCCGCCGAGGAAATAGCCCGGCACGTCGGACTTGCCGCCGGTCCCGCGCTTCACCACCAGGCGCATGAGCCAGCGCATGGTCTCGGAGGTCTCTTCCTCGAGGATACGCTGGCGCTGGCCCGAGACGCCGCCTTTGATCAGGCTGGGCTCGACCTTGTAGCCGCCGTTGACCAGGGCGGCGACGGCCGCCGCCGTCTGCGCCGGGCTCACCGCCAAGCCATGGCCGAAGGAGATTGTCATGGTGCTGGCATCCCGCCACACGCTTGGGGCGATCGGCCGGCCGTTTTCAGGCAATTCCAAGGGTGCCCGCTCCAACAGGCCGAGCCTGCGCAGGTAATTCTGCTGCCGCTCGCGGCCCAGGGCGACGGCGACTCGCGCGCTGCCGATGTTGCTGGAATGGACCAGCACTTCGGGCAGGGAGAGCCAGCGGTTCTCCGGCTTGAAGTCGCGGATCATGTGGCGGCCGACGCGGATCGGCTTACTCGCGTCGAAGCTGTCGGTCAGGGTGGCCGCGCCGCTGTCCAGCGCCATCGCCGCGGTGAACAGCTTGAAGATCGAGCCCATCTCGTAGACGCCGAGGCTGGCCCGGTTGAAGCGCTGGGACTTGTCGGCCTCTGCCGGGGCGGAGGGGTCGAAGGTGGGCAGGGAGACCATGGACAGCACTTCGCCGCTGTCGACGTCGAGCACGATGGCCGCACCGCCGATCGCCTCAAACTCCTCGATCGTCTTCGCGACTTCTTCCGCCACCAGGTGCTGGACCCTGAGGTCGAGCGAGAGGTCGAGCGATGCGCCGTTGGTGAGCTCCCGGTCCTGGCTGCGCTCGATGCCGCTCAGGCCATGAGTATCGATGTCGGAGAAGCCGACCACGTGGCTGGTCAGCGGCCCGTGGGGATAGAGCCGCTTGGGCTGCTCCATCAAGGAGAGGCCGGGCAGCGCCAGCCGATGCGCCGCCGCCGCCTGCCGCGGCGAGAGGTGGCGCGAGAGATAGACGAAGCCCTGCTCGCTATCCAAGCGCGCGGCGATCTCCGCGGCGCTCATGCGCGGCAGGACCTTCGCGAGGCTTTCAGCCGCGCTCTCGCGATCGCGGATTTCCCGCGGATTGGCGGTCAGCGAATACATCGGTGCCGTGGTGGCGAGGACCACGCCGTTGCGGTCGCGGATATCCCCGCGCAGCGCTTCGCCGCTCTGCACGCCGACCGTGGTGAGAGCGTGCGCGGTTCCCGTCATGTTACCGATGGCGAGATCGCCCATGCGGGCCATCACCCCGAGGAAGGCCAGGGCGAAGACGGCGCCGACAGCGACCAGGCGTGACTTGCCGACCTCCAGGTCACCCCGGCGATGGCCGTCCAGGGGTACGTTGATCTCGCTCTCCGGCACGGCGTCGTAGCCGCAAGGCGTGACCCGGCTGTCGGCCGGCGTTTTCGAGCGACCCATCATGGCTGGACCTCCGTGGACGGCTTCGCGGTCTGCCTGATGAGCGGCAGCCCGGTCACCGGATTGATGTAGCGCGGGTCGCTGCCCAGCGACGAAGGAGCGGTGCTCTCGGCCGGCGGTGCCAGCAGCTTGCGGTCCGCCACCGGCTCGCCGATGAGCGCGGGCTGGCTCAGGACGGCATCGGCCAGCGGCATAACCCCGAGAGGTTCCATCGGCGGCTTGCGCTTGGGCATCGGCACGCCTTCCCTGGCCAAAGCCAGCTCGAGGAGCTCGTCGTCATCTAGCCGCATGGGCAGGGCCGAGAACTGGGTGATTTGGCGCGGCCGCATGGGCAGGAAGGTGAGGTGCTCCTCTGACAGAGCCGCGAGCCGCTCGGGCCGGTTGAGAAAGCTCCAATCGGCCTGCAGCGCGCGCAAGGCATCGGATTCCGTCAGGATGGCGAGGTCCACATCGGAGAGCTCGTCCTCCAGCAGCCGCACCTCCTGCTCCACCTCGAAGAGCATGTGGGCGGCGACGGCGATGGCGAGCAGCCAGACGGCGAAGAGCCAGCGTGTCATGCGATCTCTCCCGGCCAGGCGGCGGCCTCGCTCCGCTCCGCGGCACGGAGCCGGGCGGAACGGGCGCGCGGGTTGGCTTGGCACTCCCGCTCGCTGGGGCGGCGGGCGCTGCGCGTGATGAGCGCGAAGCTGGGCAGCCGTTCGGCCTGGGCCGGTGGCTGATGGCGGGATACTTTGGGGGCGCGGCCGCTGCGCGCCTGCAGGAAGCGCTTCACCGCACGATCTTCCAGCGAGTGGAAGGAGACGACGGCGAGGCGCCCGCGGGGCGCCAGCATGCGCTCGGCTGCGGCGAGGCCACGCTCGATCTCGCCGAGCTCGTCGTTCACGTAGATGCGCAGGCCTTGGAAGCTGCGGGTCGCCGGATCGATACCGTCCCGGGCCGGCTTGACGACGCTGCGGATGATATCGGCCAGTGCTCCGGTGGTCTCGATGGGCTGTTCCCGGCGCGCCTTGACGATCGCGGCCGCGACGGCGCGGGAGCGACGCTCCTCGCCGTAGCGCCAGAGGATGTCGGCCAGCTCCTTCTCCGGCAGTCCGTTCACCGCGTCGGCTGCGCTCGGCCCGCTCAACTCCATACGCATGTCGAGGACGCCGTCCTGACGGAATGAGAAGCCGCGCTCGGGCTGGTCGATTTGCGGCGAGGAGAGGCCGAAGTCGAAGGCGATACCGGCAATGGTGCCGCCGTGGCCGGGGATCAGGCGCTCCATCTCAGAGAAACGGCCTTGGCGAAACGCGAAGCGGCCTTCGCTTTCCTGCTCCAGCAGGTGGCCTTCGTTTGCTGCTTCGGGATCGCGGTCGATGCCGAAAACCTGCGTTTCCGCAGCGTTCAGAAGACCGCGGCTGTAGCTGCCGCGCCCGAAGGTGGCGTCGATGTAGATGCCGCCGTCGCGCGGCGCCAAGGCCTCCAGCACCTCGGCCAGCATGACCGGGATGTGCGCCTGGCCGGCGCTACCGGCGTCCTGCGCCGCGCCCGTCACGCGCCATCCCCTTCGATGCTGTCGAAGAGACTGTCCAGCGTTTCCGAGTCCTCGACCTTGTTGCCGCTCAAGAACGCCTCGTGGCCGGCCGGGCTCAAGACCCGGAACACCCGGTACATGCCGCAGAAATAGACTTGATCCTCGATGCCAGCGCTCTTCATCAGGTCGGCCGGCAACTGCACGCGGCCCGTGCCGTCCCACTGCAAGGGGCGGGCGTTCGGAAAGATCTGCGCGGTCAGCCTTTCCCGCTGACGGGAAAAAGGTGCAATCTTGTCGAGGTGCCGGCCGATCCACTGGAAGTGGGACAGGCCGCAGCCCTCCAGACCAAGGCCGTGCAATGCCGGATAGACCACGACGCCCTGAAAGGATTCCTGTGCCAGAGCCTGACGGAACAGGGAGGGAATCGAGACTCGTCCCTTGCGGTCCACCTTGTTCTCGTGGGTCCCGAAGAAGATGACCTCGTTGTCCAATCCACTCTCCTGGGGCGGCGCTCTGCATGCCCTTGTTCCGTGTGGTTGTCGTCCTGACGTCCAGGGCTCCCGATGGCTTTGGTCTCCCGCCTGTGGGCAAACGTTGGGGTAGCTTGCCCTCTTGTTGGGAGAACATGGGATATCATGGAGATTTATGGGACGTCAATTAACGAACTCTGAATCACTTGGCGTGTTCTTGTTTTGATCTTGTTTTTGACGAGAAATTCTGCGGATCGCCAAGAATTGTCCTAGGCGAGTAGGGGCTTTGACTGATGGCGGTCGCCCGTCAAAGCGCGCAATGTTCTATTTTTGTTCAGGAAAGGGCGGCACCAGACGGCCTGTAAGCCGGGTTCTGTCCAGCGAAGGCCGTTTCTTCGCCTGGATGGCCATTCATCTGGGACGCCCGTCGCCGAGCGCCTCACGCAACCGACCCGAACGACGACGCGAGAACACGTCTGTCAGCGGCTTGCGCCCTGACCGGCCGCTCCTATTTGGTTTTGCTCCGGGCGGGGTTTACCCTGCCGTCTCCGTTACCGGCGACGCGGTGCGCTCTTACCGCACCCTTTCACCCTTACCCGGCGTCCGCTGGCCGAAGCCGGCGGCAGGCCGGGCGGTTTGCTTTCTGTGGCACTTTCCCTGGGCTCGCGCCCGCCGGGCGTTACCCGGCGCCCTGTTCCCGTGGAGCCCGGACTTTCCTCCCCCTGCGCCAGGCGCAGAAGGCGACCATCCGGCCGTCTGGCGCCTCACAGGTATGGACCGTGCGCCAAGCCGTCAAGCGTGCTGGGCGACTGCCCGCAGCAGCGCGGCGGTCTCGCCATCAAGGATGCCGGTCACCGAAGCTGGCCGAAAGCGGCGCTGAAACGCGCGCAGCACGGCGGCCAGGTCCTCGTCGAGATAGCCGTAGCCGATTTGGCCGAGCAGCCGCTTGGCCTCATCTTCATCCATCTCGCCGCCCTGGTCGGTCGCTTCGGGCCAGAAGCCTAGGCCGGCGGCGGCGAGGCGCGGCCAGTCGAAGAGCTCGCCCGGGTCTTCCTTGCGCAGGGGGGCAACGTCGGAGTGGCCGAGCACCCGCCGCCGTGGGATGGCATGGCGTGTCACCAGGCAGAGCGAGAGCTCGATCAGCGCGGCCATCTGCGCTTCGGGGAAGGGTTGGTAGCCGAACTCGTGGCCGGGGTTGACCAGCTCGATGCCGAGAGAGCGCGCGTTGATGTCCGTGGCGCCTTGCCAGCAGGCGACCCCGGCATGCCAGGCGCGGCGATGCTCCGGCACCAGACGCAGGACTCGCCCGTCCTCCTCGATCATGTAGTGGGCGCTGACCTTGGCGGCTGGGTCGCAGAGCCGCTCAAGGGCCGCGGCGCTGCTTTCCATACCGGTGTAGTGCAGCAGCAGGATGTCGACGGGTCCGCCCTCGGGCCTGGCATCGTGGTTGGGCGAGGGATGGTCGTGGATGAACACCATGGCAGGACAGGCCCTAAACCATCTCGGTCTTGGGGTCCGCCGTCTTGGGCCGGCGCAGCAGGATGATGCCGACCCCGGCGATGGTCAGCAGGCCGCCGACGACAATCTGCCAGCTCAGCACCTCATTGAGGAAGAGAACGCCCGACATGACGCCCCATACTGGGATCAGCAGCGAAAAGGCCATGATGAGGTTGACCGTGTAGCGCTTGAGCATGCGGTACCAGAGGCCGTAGCCGATGACCATGACGGCAAGGCCGTTGTAGGCCACGGCCAGCCAGCCATCCCAACCGCTCTCGGCGATGGCTTGCCACTGGCCCTGCTCCAGGATGAATGAGGCGATCAGCAGCTGCGGCACTGTAAACAGCGACATCCAGGCGCTAATGGTCCAGCCGTCGAGCGCCTCGAGCCGTTTCACCTGGACGTTGGAGACGGCCCAGATGAGGGCGGCGGTGATCACGGCGAGCAGGGCAATGAACTCTCCCTGGGGTCGCGGCATGCCGGCGATCAGCGCCACCCCGGCGAAGGCGATCGCCATGCCGAGCGCCCGACGCCAGCCGAGCGTGTCCTTGAACAGAATGGCCGCCAGGATGGCCGCGAAGGGGACCTGAAGTTGGATGGCGATGGCGGCGGATGAGACGTCGACGTACTTCAGGGCCGTGAACATCAAGGCGAAGTGCAGGAAGCCAAGGGTGATGGAAACGCCGAAGACCGGCAGCCAATAGCCCTTCGGCGGCTTGACGAAGGGCAGCAGGGCGATGGCGACCAGGGCGAAGCGCAGAGCGATGAACAGCAGCGGCGGAAAGCTCTCCAGCCCAAACTTCACCACTGCAAAGTTCATGCCCCAGATCAAGGTGACGAAGACCAGGATGGCGACGTCGCGCGGGTGAAGCTCGAAGCTCACGGTCTGGTCAGACTTGTCTAGCTGAACCCGCGCATCTTTTGGACGCGCTCGTAGGCCTCGTTGATGGTGGCGAGCTTCTCGTTGGCGATCTCGATGAACTCCTGGGGCATGCCCTGGGCGACCAGGCGGTCCGGGTGGTTCTCCCGCACCAGGCGGCGATAGGCCGTCTTGATTTCCTCCTCGCTCGCGGCGTGCGCGACGCCGAGCACCTGATAGGGGTCGCGGCTGTCCGGGCCCATGTTGGAGGCGCGGATGCGGGCCCACTCGGCTTCGTCGAAGCCGAAGCAGCTGGCGACCTGTTCCAGGAAGGCGAGCTCGGCCTCGCTGACCTGCCCGTCGGCGCGGGCGATGTGAAAGAGGCCGTCGAGCAGCTCTTCGAGAACGCCGAGGTTGCCGGCGAACATGCGGCCGAGCTGCTTGGCGTAGGGCTCGAAGCCGCGGGCATCCTTGCGGGCCTGGTTGAAGACCCGGCCGACGTTCTTCATCTCCTCGGGCGGGACGTGGAAGACCTCCTTGAAGGCGGAGACCTCGTCGCGCGTTACCTTGCCGTCGACCTTGGCCAGCTTGGCGCCCAGCACGATCACGCCGACGGTGAAGGCGATGTTTTTGGTGGCGTCGTCGCTCTCCGCCTTGGCGCCTTCCGGTCCGGCGCTTTCGCGCATGATGTCGACAGCGTGCCCGGCCAGCCCGCCGACCAACGCGCCGATCGGTCCGCCCAAGGCAAAGCCGGCCCCGGCCCCGATTATCTTGCCCCAAATACTCATCGTGTCTCTCTCGCGACTGGCAGCATAGACCTCGAAGCTTGTCAATTCGCCATATCGTTTGGGCAGGCGTGCCATTCCTCGACGGAGTCCGCCGAGTCGCTCGATCGCCGCAGCGCCTTTCGGGCGATGCGCGCAACAATGTAAAGCCTGCAAAGGCGCCCGCGTCGTCAAGCGGCAAGCGGCACGGATGAAAAAGTCAGGATCTTTCATTCACCGTTTCTTAGTTGATCCGAATGCGATTCTTAGCCAAGTGCAAGAAAGGTCGCGGCTCGAGAGCGTGCCGCGGTCTTGGGAGAAAACGTAATCGTTGGAGGCGTCTTCCTGTCATTCGTCAAGGGAGACGACCATGTCCGCCATACGTATTCTGCCGCCCTACGAACGGCGGCTTCTCAGTGACCATCTCAAAAGACTAGACCGGGAAGACCTGCACCTGCGCTTCGGCGGCTATCTCTCGCCGAGCGCCGTCGAGCGCTATGTCGACAACCTCTCCTGGATGAGCGGCGTCGTACTGGCGTGGGAGGTCGACGGCGAGGTGCGCGGCTGCGGCGAGTTGGTGAACGACCGGACGGTCTTGCCCAGCGCCGCCGAGTTTGCCGTCACCATCGAGCATGCCTGGCAGGGACAAGGCGCGGGCCTCGCCCTAATGCATGCGGCGCTTCTGGTTGCGCGCAACCGCGGCCTCAGGCGCGTCCATCTGCTCTGCCTGGCGGAGAACCCGCGGATGATGCGGCTGGCGCGCGCCTGCGGCGCCAAGCTGACCTGGGAGGAAGGCGAGATCCTCGGCGAGATCGAGCTGCCGCCGGCCAATCCCCTCAGCCTCGCGCAAGAAGGCGTGCAGCTCCTTGGCGGGATTGCCGCGCACAGCCTGCATGACGTCCGCCGTTCCGCCGCGAAGACCGCACGGCAATCCTTTGGCGACTGGGCCCTCCCAGGGGCATGAGCCGCTAAACTGCAGCGCGATTGGATGGAATGCGGTCGCATCCGGACCGAGCGACTGCTTGCCCGCTTGGCACAATCATGCGGGGGCGGCTGTCGTCCCGGACCATGCCGATTGCGCCGCAGAGCGCGAAGGCTCACCAAGGGTCAGGGAGTCGATCATGTTTTCCAAAATCCTCTGCGGGGTCGATGGCTCCGAACCTTCGATGCGCGCGGCTCGAACCGCAGCCGAGTTGGCGCAGAAGTTCGGCGGCAACCTGATCTACCTGATGGTCACCAAGGAGTTTCGCCTGACCGACGAGGCGAAACAGTACGTCGAGCTGGAGCAACTCAGCGGTGAGCCGCAGTACGTGCTCGAGGAATATGCCGAGAACAGCCTGCGCGAAGCGGCGCGCATGGCCAAGGACTTGGGGGTCGCCAACGTGCGCAAAGAGGTCAAGACCGGCAATCCGGCGCGTACCATCGTGCAGGAAGCCGATCTCATAAAGGCCGACTGCATCGTCATCGGCGGCCGCGGCCTCGGCGACATCGGCTCCATCCTGCTGGGCTCGGTGTCCCACAAGGTGACCAGCCTGGCCAAATGCACCGTCGTGACGGTACGCTAGCGCCTCTTGCCTAGGCCGCGCCGGCTCTGACGATTTCTTTCTGCGGGTCGTAGAAGGGGAAGGGCACCACGGTCGCCTGGCGCGGGCCGCCCGGAACCTCGATGCTGACCGTACCGCCTTCCGCCACCGCTCCCTTGGTCAGCAGCGCCAAGGCGATGTTCTTCTCAAGTCGCGGCGAATAGACCGCCGAGGTGACCTTGCCGAGCACGGGGCCGTTCGCTCCATGCACCGGCCAGGGGTGCTCGTTGCCGGGCATCGCCGGGCCGGCGATCTCCAGCCCGACCATCTCCCGCCGCGCGCCTTCGGCGGCGATGCGCTTGAGCGCCGGCAGGCTGAGGCAGTCACTTTCCATATCGAGCGCGACCAAACGCCCCAATCCCAGCTCGAAGGGATCCACCGTCAGGTCCATATCGGCGCCGTAGGACAAGAGTCCCGCTTCGATGCGGCGAATGGTCGAGGGTGCGCCGGGGCGAATGCCGTAGGGCTTGCCGGCCGCCATGATGCGTTCCCAGAGCTCGTCGCCGCGGCCACCGTCGCAGAGGAAGATCTCGTAGCCGAGCTCGTTGCTCCAGCCGGTGCGTGAGACGATGAGGGGGATGCCGTCCAGCTCGGTCTCGCGAAAACGAAAGTACTTCAGCTCGCCGACCCAGTGGCCGAAGAGGTCATGCACAACGTCGCGCGAGTGAGGGCCCTGCACCTGCAGTGGCGAGACGTCCGGCTCGCTGACATGCACATCGAAGCCACCGGCCGCGGCCAAACCCTTGGCCCAGAGCAGCACGTCGCTGTCGGCCAGAGAAATCCAAAAGCAATCGTCGGCCAGCTTGAGCAGGACGGGGTCGTTGACGATGCCGCCCGTCTCCTCGCAGAGCAGGACGTAGCGGCACTGGTCGACCTGCATCTTGGAGAGATCGCGCGGCGTCATGTACTGCACCAGGCGGGCCGCATCCCGTCCCTTGATCTCGACCTGGCGCTCGACGGCCACGTCCCACAGGGTCACGTTTTTGACGAGATGCCAGAAGTCCACCTCCGGGCTCTCGTAGAACACCGGCAGGTACATGTGATTGTAGACCGTGTAGCTCTGGCAGCCCCAGCGTCGGGTGGCCTCGAAGAAGGGCGACTTGCGGATCCGCGGACTGATCGGAAGCTTGGGCAGCTCGGCAGAGGACATGGCGGCAGGTGCTCCGGCTTGACGTTGCAGGCGTGAGACTAGGGCCCGCCGGGCCCTCAAGACAAAGCAATTTCGTCCCTGCTTTCCGTGCGGACAGGGACCAGCGCCGACGACCCTTGACCTTGCGGCAGCTGGGCCCTTTTGTGCCAAGCCGAGCAGTGAGGAGGACAGGTTCTTATGGGTGCGGCAGAGTGGCAGTTCTGGGTCGATCGCGGTGGAACCTTCACCGATATCGTGGCGCGGCAGCCGGACGGGGCGCTGGTCACACACAAGCTGCTGTCGGAGAACCCGGAGCAGTACAAGGACGCCGCCATCCAAGGCATCCGCGAGCTGCTGTCGTTGTCGTCCGGCGCGGCCATTCCCAGTGCCGCCATCGAGGCGGTCAAGATGGGCACCACCGTGGCGACCAACGCGCTGTTGGAACGCAAGGGCGACCGCACGGTGCTGGCCATCACCGAAGGCTTTCGCGATGCCTTGCGCATCGGCTATCAGAATCGCCCGGACATCTTCGCCCGCCGCATCGATCTGCCCGAGCTGCTCTACGAGCGCGTTGTCGAGGTGCCGGAGCGCATGTCGGCGCATGGCGAAGAGCTTCAGCCGCTCGATGTCGAGGCGACGCGCCGCGGTCTGCAGGCGGCCTATGACGACGGCATCCGCGCCTGCGCCATCGTGCTGATGCACGGCTACCGCTTTCACGCGCACGAGCGGCAGGTTGCCGAGATCGCCCGAGAGATCGGCTTCACCCAAATCTCAGTCAGCCACGAGGTCAGCCCCTTGATGAAGCTGGTCGGCCGCGGCGACACCACCGTGGTCGACGCCTATCTCTCGCCCATCCTGCGGCGCTATGTCGATCAGGTGGCCGGTGAGCTGGAGGGTGACGGGGCCTCCGCGGTACGGCTCATGTTCATGCAGTCGAACGGCGGTCTGGCCGACGCCACGGCCTTCCAGGGCAAGGACTCCATCCTCTCGGGCCCGGCCGGCGGCATCGTGGGTGCCGCGCGCACTGCCTCGCTTGCCGGCTTCGAGCAGATCATCACCTTCGACATGGGCGGCACCTCGACCGACGTGGCGCACTATGCGGGTGAGTACGAGCGCGCTTTCGAGACCCTGGTGGCCGGCGTGCGTATGCGGGCGCCCATGATGCAGATCCACACGGTGGCGGCAGGCGGCGGTTCCATCCTCGTTTTCGACGGCGCCCGCTACCGCGTCGGGCCGGAAAGCGCCGGGGCCAATCCCGGGCCGGCCAGCTATCGTCGTGGCGGCCCGCTGGCGGTGACCGACTGCAACGTCATGCTGGGTCGCCTGCAGCCCGACTTCTTCCCCAAGGTCTTCGGGCCGCACGCCGACGAAGCGCTGGACGCCGAGGTGGTGGGCGCGAAGTTCGCGGCGCTGGCGGACGACATCAAGACAGCCACTGGGGATGAGCGCAGCCCGGTCGAGGTGGCCGAGGGTTTCCGCCGCATTGCCGTCGAGAACATGGCCAACGCCATCAAGAAGATCTCGACCCAGCGCGGCTATGACGTCACCGAGTACACCTTGCAGTGCTTCGGCGGCGCCGGCGGGCAGCATGCCTGCGACATCGCCGACACCCTCGGCATGACCTCCATCTTCATCCATCCCTTCGCCGGCGTGCTCTCGGCCTACGGCATGGGCCTGGCCGACCTGCGGGTGCTCAAGGAAGAAACGGTGGAGGCGCGCCTGGAGAGTGCCCTCGACGACGCGCATGCGGCCCTCGACCGTTTGCAGCAGGAAGGCGTGGCGGAGATGGCGGCGCAGGGCATTCCGGCAGAGCGCATCACCGCGCTTCGGCGGTTGCACCTACGCTACGAAGGCACCGACATGGCGCTGCTCGTGCCCGACGGCACGGCCGCAGAGGCAACGGCCGCCTTTGAGGCGGCCTATGAGCAGCGCTACGGCTTCGTCATGCGGGAGAAGCCGCTGCTCGTCGAAGCGGTCTCGGTGGAGGTGATTGGGGCGACTGAGGACCTGAGCGCCCATACGGCGGCAACGCCCGAAGACGTTGCGCTGGCGGACCCCGAGGCCCGGGTGCAGGCCTTCTTTGCGGGCAGCTGGCACGACACGCCTGTCTATCAGCGCGATGCCTTGTCCCCCGGAAGCCGTGTGGACGGCCCCGCCATCCTGACCGAAGCGACCGGCACCACGGTGGTCGACCCGGGCTGGCAGGCCACCGTCGACGGTCACGGCAACCTGGTGCTCAAGCGGGTGGTGCCGCTGGAGCGGGAGAACGCGGTCGGCACCACGGTCGATCCCGTCATGCTCGAGGTCTTCAACAACCTCTTCATGTCGATCGCCGAACAGATGGGCTCGACCCTGGAGAACACCTCCTATTCGGTGAACATCAAGGAGCGGCTGGATTTCTCCTGCGCCATCTTCGCGCCGGACGGCAACCTGGTGGCCAACGCGCCGCATATGCCGGTCCACCTCGGCTCCATGAGCGAGTCGGTCCGCGCGGTGATTCGCGACAATGGCGATGAGATCGCACCCGGCGACGTCTATGTGCTCAACGCGCCCTACAACGGCGGCACGCACCTGCCGGATATCACCGTCATCACGCCGGTCTTCGACAAGGCCGGTGAGCGCATCCTCTTCTACGTCGGCAGCCGGGGGCATCATGCAGATGTCGGCGGGCTGACCCCCGGCTCCATGCCGCCCGACAGCCGGGTGGTGGAGGAAGAGGGCGTGCTGATCGACAACTTCAAGCTGGTCGATCGCGGCCGCTTCCGCGAGGCAGAGATGCGCGCGCTGCTGAGCTCCGGGCGCTACCCGGCCCGCAACGTCGACCAGAACATCGCCGACCTGAAGGCGCAGATCGCCGCCAACAACAAGGGCGTGCAGGAGCTGCAGCGCAGCATCGAGTATTTCTCGCTGGAGGTCGTGCACGCCTACATGGGCCACGTGCAGGACAATGCGGAAGAGCAGGTGCGCCGCGTGCTCGACGTGCTGGCCGACGGGCGGTTCACCTATCCGATGGACAACGGGGCCACGATCGATGTCGAGGTCACCATCGACAAGGCGGCGCGCAACGCGCGCATCGACTTCTCCAAGTCCTCGGCTCAGTTGGACAACAACTTCAATGCCCCTTCGGCCGTGTGCCGGGCGGCGGTGCTCTACGTCTTCCGCACCCTGGTGAACGACGAGATTCCGATGAACGAGGGCGTGCTGAAGCCTCTGGATATCATCATTCCCGATGGCTCCATGCTGCGGCCGCGCTATCCGGCGGCGGTGGTCGCCGGCAACGTCGAGACCAGCCAGTGCATCACCGACTGCCTCTACGGCGCCCTCGGGGTCATGGCCGGCGCGCAGGGCACCATGAACAACTTCACCTTCGGCAATGACAGCCACCAGTACTACGAAACGATCTGCGGCGGCTCCGGCGCCGGGCCGGACTTCGATGGTACCTCCGCCGTGCATACCCACATGACCAACTCCCGCCTGACCGACCCGGAGATTCTGGAGTGGCGCTTCCCGGTGCTGCTCGAGTCCTTCGAGATCCGCCGCGGCAGCGGCGGTGCCGGCCGCCACAAGGGTGGCGACGGCACCCTGCGCCGCATGCGCTTCCTGGAGGAGATGACGGCCTCGGTGTTGTCGAACCACCGCAGCATCCCGCCCTTTGGCCTGGAGGGCGGCGCGCCCGGCGAATGCGGGCGCAACACTGTGGTGCGCACGGACGGAACGACCGAGCCGCTGCAGGCGGCCGACAAGACGGCCATGCACCCGGGCGACGTCTTCATCATCCAGACACCGACCGGCGGCGGCTTCGGCCCGCCGGAAGAGCGCGCCGCGCCGGTCAAGAAAGCGGCGGAGTAGGGCAACGAAAAAGGCCGGCTCCAACGAGCCGGCCTTTCACATGAAACTCTGTACTGACGGTCAGTGCAGCTTGGACCAGACCTGGCGCTTGATGGCGTAGAACAGGGCCGTCAGCACCACCAGGAAGATCAGGACCTTGATGCCCATGCGCTTGCGGTCTTCCAGCATGGGCTCTGCGGTCCACATCAGGAAGGCGGAAACGTCCTCGGCCATCTGCTCGACGGTGGCCGGGGTGCCGTCCTGATACACCACGCTGTCTTCCCACAGAGGCTGCGCCATGGCGATCAGGCCGCCGGGGACGGGCTCCAGAATGGGCTCGCCGGTCTCGTCGTCGATTCGGCCCGTGTCGACCGTGAGGGTGCCAGGGAAGTACCGGTTGTAGTGCAGAGCGCCGACATCGACGCCGGCCGGCGGATCGATATAGCCGGTCAGCAGGTAGTAAATGTAGTCGGCGCCGCCTTTCCGTGCCTTGGCCATCAGCGACAGGTCCGAGGGATAGGCGCCGCCGTTGGCGAACTCGGCCGCCTGCCGGTTGGGGAAAGGCGAGGGATAGTGGTCGAAGGGCAGACCGGCCCGCTCGAACATCTCGCCTTCGTCGTTCGGCCCGTCGACGATCGTGTACTCGGCGGCGAAGGCCTTGACCTGCTCTTGGGTGTAGCCGAGGCCACCGCTGTTGTTGCCGCTGTCCGGTCCGTCGCCGAGGTTGCGGAAGCTGATCAGCCGCAGGCCGTGGCAGACCGAGCAGACCTCCCGGTAGACCTGGAAGCCGCGCTGCAGCTGCATGCGGTCGAAGGTCCCGAAGATCCCATCGAAGGAGAAGTCGTGGTCCGGGACATCGATGGCGCCGGCGGCCTGCGCCGCTTGAGGCACGCTCAGGCCGAGGCTGAGCACAGCGGCAGCGAGCAAGCGGCCGGAGCCAGATTTAAACAAACGGCGGTTCATCGCATGGTCTCCGGTGACTGCTCTGTTGATACCCCAGACGCCCCCTCAGGTGAGCGGGCCGGGGCCGCGGCCATGCCTCCGCCGCCAAGGACGGGTTCGCTGATCGAGGCCGGCAGCGGCATGGGCCGCTCAAGCCGGCTGAGCAGTGGCAGGATGACCAGGAAGTGGAGGAAGTACCAAGCCGTCGCGACTTGGCCGATCTCGGTGTAGGGGCTCTCCGCCGGCATGGCGCCGATGTAGCCGAGCACCAGACAGTCGATCACGAAGATCCAGAAGAACCACTTGAAGTACGGGCGGAAGCGACCGCTGCGGACCGGCGAGCTGTCGAGCCAGGGCAGCACGAAGAGCACGGCGATCGAGGCGAACATGGCAATCACGCCACCGAGCTTGGCATCGATAAGGACGATGCCGGTGAAGGGGATGCTGATGTCGAAGGTGATCGCGCGCAGAATCGCGTAGAAGGGCAGGAAGTACCATTCCGGCACGATGTGCGGCGGGGTCACCAGCGGATTGGCTTCGATGTAGTTGTCCGGGTGGCCCATGTAGTTGGGCGCATAGAAGATGAACGCCGCGAAGAAGATGAAGAAGACGCCGAAGCCGAAGAGGTCCTTCGTGGTGTAGTAGGGGTGGAAGGAGATCTTGTCCTGCGGCCCCTTGGCGTCGATGCCCAGCGGGTTGTTCGAGCCGAAGCGGTGCAGCGCCCACATGTGCAGCACGGCCACGGCCGCGATCACGAAGGGCAGGAGATAGTGCAGCGCGTAGAAGCGAACGAGGGTTGGGTTGTCGACCGCAAAGCCGCCCCACAACCAGGCCACGATCGCGTCGCCGATGCCCCAGGGAATGGCCGAGAAGAGGTTGGTGATCACGGTTGCGCCCCAGAAAGACATCTGACCCCAGGGCAGCACATAGCCCATGAAGGCAGTGGCCATCATCAGCAGCAGAATGATCACGCCGAGCGCCCACAAGATTTCGCGCGGGGCCTTGTAAGAGCCGTAGTAGAGACCGCGGAAGATGTGGATGTAGACGACAATGAAGAAGAACGAGGCGCCGTTCATGTGTATGTAGCGGATCAGCCAACCGTAGTTGACGTCGCGCATGATGCGTTCGACGGAGTCGAACGCCATGTCCACGTGGGCGGTGTACTGCATGGCCAGCAGAATGCCGGTGACGATCATGATCACCAGGGCGATGCCGGCCAGCGAGCCGAAGTTCCACATGTAGGTGAGGTTACGCGGCGTCGGATACTCGTTGAGCTCTTTGTTCATCATCGTGAAGATCGGCAGTCGATAGTCGATCCACTTGATGACGCCGCTGCCGATGCCGTTGCTGCTGGTGCTGCTCATAACGCGCGCTCCTAGCCGATCTGTACGACGGTGTCTTGGATGAACTCGTAAGGCGGCACCACCAGGTTGGTCGGCGCCGGGCCCTTCCGGATCCGCCCGGAGGTGTCGTAGTGCGAGCCGTGGCAAGGGCAGAACCAGCCGCCGTACTCGCCCTTCTCCTCACCGACCTTCTGGCCCGAGGGGATGCATCCGAGGTGCGTGCAGACGCCGACCATCACCAGGTATTCCGCTTTGATCCGTCGCTCTTCGTCGGTCTGCGGATCGCGCAGCACGTCCATCGGCACGACCTCGGCTTCGGAGATCTCTTCCACCGTACGATGGCGGATGAAGACCGGCTTGCCGCGCCAGGTCACCGTGATGGCTTGGCCGACTTCGATTGGCGAAACGTCGACTTCGATCGACGCCAATGCCAAGACGTCGGCGGAGGGGTTGAGGGAGTCGATAAGCGGCCAGGCGACAATGCCAACACCTACCACGCCGGCAGCGCCGCCCAGCAGATAGATGAAATCCCGTTTACCTTCGTCCACGTCGCCCCGCGGCGGGTTCGTCGCTTCTGCCATCGTCTCTGGTATCCTTTTCCGATCTGGCTGATCGTCTTTAATTGATTCAGCCGCCGAACGATTGAACGGCGGTCATTGTTGCATATCCCTGCTATACATCTTGCTGACTGCCGGGGAAATTCTCCGCGACACGCTGCCGCATTCCGAAAGCCCGGAGCAGTTTTACGAGCTTGGCTTTGACTGCACGGCCGACCAGCCTTTTCGTTGTTCGCCAAGCGGTATAGATGACGGCAGCCCATGGCGTAAAGCCTACGTAAGTCGATCCCAAAGCGCCCGTCTCTTCCATGCGCCTCGCTCTCTATCAGCCGGATATTCCTCAGAACACGGGGGCGGTCTTGCGTCTGGCGGCCTGCCTGGGTGTCGGCGTCGACATTATCGAGCCGTGCGGCTTTCTGCTCGACGACCGGAGGATGCGGCGGGCCGGCATGGATTATCTCGAGGCGGTGGACTGGCGCCGGCATCCCGGCTGGGATGCCTTTCGCGCGGAAGTCAGGCGCGACGCCGGCAACCAGCGCTTGATCTTGCTGACGACTGGCGCTGAGATTTGCCATCACGAGTTCGCCTTTTCGGCGCGTGACGTGTTGCTGTTGGGCCGGGAAACGGCGGGGGTGCCGCCGGAGGTCCATGCCGCCGCCGATGCGCGCATTCGCGTGCCCATGCGTCCGGGCCTGCGTTCGCTCAACCAGGCCACGGCGGCCGCCCTGGTCTTGGGCGAGGCCTTGCGTCAAACTGGCGGATTTCCGGAAGACGGGGTTGGAGGGAAGACGGAGTGAGCGAGCAGGTTGAACAGCGCAAGGCGCAGGCGGCGGCGTGGTTCGCTGAGCTGCGCGACGGCATCTGCGAGGCCTTTGAAGCTTTGGAGGATGAGCTCGAGGGCGCGGTGGAAGAGCGTATGGCCGGCGTCGCGCCCGGGCGTTTCGAACGCAAGGACTGGCAGCGGACCGACAGCGACGGCTCGCCTGGCGGCGGTGGCACCATGGCGGTGATGCACGGCCGCGTGTTCGAGAAGGTGGGCGTCAACGTCTCGACCGTCCACGGCCGCTTCTCGCCGGAGTTCGCCAAGCAAATACCGGGCGCCGACGAGGACCCGCGCTTTTGGGCCAGCGGCATCTCCCTGGTCGCGCATATGCAGAACCCACTGGTGCCGGCGGTTCACATGAACACCCGCCACATCGTCACCACCAAAAGCTGGTTCGGCGGCGGCTCCGACCTCAATCCCATGTTCCCTAACGAGAAGGACACGGCCGACTTCCATGCCGCCTTCAAGGCGGCCTGCGACCGCCACGACCCGGAGTACTATCCCCGCTTCAAGGCCTGGTGCGATGAGTACTTCTTCATCAAGCACCGCAACATGGCGCGGGGCGTCGGCGGCATCTTCTACGACTACCTCGAGAACGACTGGGCGGCGGACTTTGCCTTCACCCAAGATGTCGGCCGGGCCTTCCTTGAGATCTACCCCGCCCTGGTGCGCCGCCACATGAACACGAGTTGGAGCGAGCACGAGCGTCAGCATCAGCTCGTTCGTCGCGGCTACTACGCCGAGTTCAATCTGGTCTACGACCGGGGCACCAAGTTCGGTCTGATGACCGGCGGCAACGTTGAAGCTATTCTGATGTCCCTGCCGCCCGTCGCCACCTGGCCCTAGACACTGTCACGAACTCCGCAATGGCAGACTCCACGCATCACGATCTCCTGTTCCGCAACGCGCTGCTGCTCGACGGCACCGGCGGCCTCCCCATGACCGGCGATCTCGCCGTCTCCAGCGGGCGGATTGCCGCGATGGGCGACCTCTCCGGCGAGACGGCGGAGGAGACCGTTGACGCCACCGGCCTGGCGCTCGCGCCCGGCTTCATCGACGTCCATACCCACGATGATCGGGCAGTCCTCGCCGGGCCGGACATGACGAACAAGGTCAGCCAGGGCGTTACCACGGTGGTTGCCGGCAACTGCGGGGTCAGCCTGGCACCCTACGATTCGCCGAAGGCGCCGCCGCCGCCGATGAACCTGCTGGGCAGCCCGAGCGACTATGCCTACCCCACGGCTGACCGTTACTTTCAGGCCTTCGAGGCGCGTCCGGCTGCGGTCAACGTCGCCTTGCTGGTCGGCCACACCACCTTGCGCGCCTGCGCCATGGATGCCCTCGACCGGGCGGCCACCGCGGACGAGATCAACGACATGGGAAGCCGGCTGGACGCGGCGCTCAAGGCCGGCTGCATCGGACTGAGCAGCGGCCTTGACTATCCGCCAGCCGTGGCGGCGCCGACCGAGGAGGTGATCGCGCTCGCATCGCGGGCCGCGCCCTTCGGCGCGCTCTATACGACCCATATGCGCAACGAAGGCGATGAGGTGCTGGAGGCGATCGAGGAGACGGTGCGCACGGGCCGGGCGGCCGGGCTGCGCACGGTGATTTCCCATCACAAGTGTGCCGGCAAGCGCAACCACGGCCGCAGCCGGGAGACCTTGGCGCGCATTGCCGAGGCGCAGAAAACCATGACGCTCGATCTCGACGTCTATCCCTACATCGCTAGCTCGACCGTCCTCATCCCGCGCTTTCTCGACCGCGATCCGGACCGAGTGCTGGTCACCTGGTCGGATTCTCATCCGGAGATGTCGGGCCGCGATCTCGCCGAGATCGCCGCCGAGTGGGGCCTCCCGGAGGCAGAGGCGGCGGAGAAGCTGGCCCCTGCCGGCGCCATCTACTTCCAGATGGCCGACGACGACCTGGAGCGCATCATGACCTATCCGGGTGCCATGATCGGCTCGGACGGCTTACCGCACGACCGCCACCCGCACCCCCGGCTGTGGGGCACCTTTCCCCGCGTGCTCGGTCGCTATGTCCGGGATCGGAAGCTGATGAGCCTGGCCGAGGCGGTGCATCGCATGACCGGCAAGTCGGCCGAGGTCTTCGGCTTTGCCGAGCGCGGCCTGCTGCGCCAGGGCTTCATCGCGGACCTGGTGCTGTTCGACCCTGAAACGGTGGTCGACAAGGCCGACTTCGCGACGCCGGCCGAGCCTGCCGAAGGCATTCAGCAGGTGCTGGTCGGCGGCACGGCGGTGTGGCGCGATCAGGCCACCACGGGCGCCCGGCCGGGTCATGTCCTGCGGCGAGGGCAGCCCAACTAACCGGTTTGCGTAATCAGTGTCTTAGCGCGTTCCAATAGCGCGTCGCGGTCTGGCCGAAAGCTCTCGGCAATCCACCACTCTTCCAGCTCGCGCAGCAGACGGCCGAGGCTCGGTCCCTTCGTGGCGCCGAGCGGCAGCAGGTCGCGGGCGGCGACCGGAAAGCGTCGCGGCTCCCAGGCGTCGACGAAGGTCAGAGCGGCTGTCAGGCCATCGGCGTCGCCGCTTGCGGCGGCCGAGAGCTGCAGCAGGTCCGAGACGTGCTCCTTGCCGTGGCGGTAGCAGGCGGTCGCCAAGACGGCCGGCGTCGAGCTGGCGCCGATGGAGAGCGGTGGCTCGGCAAGAAAGACCAGGCGGTCTTTCTGCGCGTTGGACAGCCGCAGGTCTTCGGCCATGTGGCGCGCTTGTTCCGCCGTTTCGCGCAGCATGGCCGCCAGCCGCAGGATGGGATCCGGCTTGCCGCTTTCCAGGTGGATGAGGCGGTCGAGCGTTCCCAGCGTCCAGATGGCGCGGAGGTGTCCGGACAGAATGCCGTGGCTGTGCATCAGCCTCAGCACGGGGACGGGATTGGGGGCTTCCAAGAGGCGCAGCAGCTCGTCGCGAACCCGTTCCGCCGAGATGCGGATGAGCTTCGGCGCCGCGGCCACCGCCGCAGCCAGGCCGGCGGGGTCCGGCGTGCCATGGCCGTAGTGCGCCTCGAAGCGAAAGAAGCGCAGCAGGCGCAGGTAGTCCTCGGCGATGCGCTTGGCCGGGTCGCCGACGAAGCGCACGCGTCCGGCCCGGGCATCGGCGACGCCGTCGAAATAGTCGGTCACCTCGCCGCCCGGGGTGGCGAAGAGCGCGTTCATGGTGAAGTCGCGGCGCAGCGCGTCCTCCCGCCAGTCGTCGGTGAAAGCGACGACTGCCTGGCGGCCGTCGGTTTCCACATCGCGCCGAAGGGTGGTGATCTCGAAGGGGCGCTTGCCGGAGATGGCGGTTACCGTGCCGTGCTTGAGGCCGGTCGGCACGGCTTTCAGCCGGCTCCCCTCGATGGCCTGCAGCACCGTCTCCGGCGGGGCCGGGGTGGCGAGGTCGATGTCGCGCACCGGCCGCCCGAGCACGGCGTCGCGCACGCAGCCGCCGACGAAGCGCGCCTCGATGCCTTGGGCGGAGAGCGCTGCCAGCACGGCCTCTGTCGCCGGGGCGGTCATCCACGGCTGATCGGTCAGGCGAAAAATCTCGCTCATGCGAAAAGAAGGGTCAGAAACTACCGTCGTAGATGAAACGATGTGCGACCAGTGCCACCGCGCTCAGCATAACGCCACTGAAGACTAGCAAAGTCCAAGGCGCGTTGGCCCAGCTCGGCAAGGTGCCCGCCTCCGTCCGCTTCGCCTTCCAGCGTGCCAGCAGGGCATAGACCCCGAACACGATCAGCGGGGCCATCAGAGGGAGCACAACGAAGAGGAATTTTTTCAGCATGATCCTCAGGTTTTGGTCTCGTTGAGCCACTCTGCCAGGTTGTTGAGCATGCCGGCCGTGGCCCCCCAGATATAGTAGTCTTCATAGGGATAGACGAAGAAGCGCCGCTCCTCGCCACGCCACTGGCGGCTGTGAATCTCGCGGGAGCTGTCGTTCAGAAAGAAGGCCAAAGGCACCTCGAAGATCTCGGCCACCTCGAAGGGGTCGGCCTTGAGATCGAACGGCGGGCGAACCAGGGCGACCAGCGGGGTAACCTCGAAGCCGGTGCGCGTTACGTAGATGTCGAGCTGCCCGATGATATCGATGTGCTTGGGGGCCAGGCCGATCTCCTCCCGGGTCTCGCGCAAGGCGGCTTCCCGCGGGCCGGCATCCTGCGGCTCGACTCGCCCGCCGGGAAAAGCGATCTGGCCGGCATGGTCGGTAAGGTGTTCGGTGCGTCGGGTGAGCAGGACCTGCGGCTCTTCCCCTTGCAGCACGATGGGGACGAGGACAGCCGCGGCGCGCAGTCTCGCGCTCTCATCGTAAAGCCCAGGGTTGAGCTCATGATCGCCCCGCAGCGCGTCGCCGGTTTTGGCCTTGCCTTGCACGGGCAGGGCCGTGCGCCGACCCGGCGTGCGGCGCCGGCCCAAGCGGCGGAGAATCTCGGCCTCGCTCAGCAAGCCGGAGCCGGGGGGGCGAGAGCGAAGAACTGATTGCTGCTCCATACGCCGAACCGCTCCTCCCCTTCTTGCTGGTCCCACTGACCTTCTTCGATCAAGTGGTAGTAGGCGGAGCGCGCGACGCGCGCCTCCATACCGTCCTTCACCATGATATAGGGACGCGGCTCGCCGCTTTCCGGGTCTATCGCGACGCGCAGCGGATGTTTCGGGCCAACGACCACCCAGTCGTTCAAGTTGGTGCGCAGAGACAACCGCCGGTCGCGGCCGCTGCCTTCCCCCGCCAGCTCCACCGCGACGAAGGGAACGTCCTCGACATCGATCTGTCCGCGCTCAACCGGCGTCACCAGCCAATAGCTGCCGTCATCTTCCCGCCGCAATACACTCGCAAAGAGTTTGACCAGAGGCAGTCGGTTTATCGCCGACCCGCGATAGTACCAGGTGCCATCCCGGGCAATACGCATTTGCAGGTCCTGGCCGGGTAAATTCCCGGTGATCTGATCCGTGATTTGAGCGAAACGCGACTCGTCTGAATGATCATACTGACCTATTCTCTGAGAGTGCTGCCGGACTTGATCGTCGCTCATCTCACGCTCGTACTGTCCCGTCCGCATCAACCATCAAGGAGTGGCCCGTGACCGTTACGACCCTGGCCGACAAGAACGCGGAGGAGGCTGCTGAGGCCCTTGCCGGTTCGTTCGAAGCCCTTGCCGACCGCATGGCGGAGGTGCGCCGTAGCATCGGCAAGGTGATATTTGGCCAGCAAACGGTCGTCGATCAAACCCTTATCTCGCTTTTGGCAGGGGGCCACGTGCTGTTGGTCGGCGTGCCCGGTTTGGCCAAAACGCGTCTCGCGGAAACCCTCGGCACGGTATTCGGCTTGAGCGAGCGGCGCGTCCAGTGCACGCCCGATCTGATGCCGGCGGATATTCTCGGCTCCGAAGTCTTGGAGGAGAACGACGCCGGCAAGCGCCAGTTCCGCTTCATCGAAGGGCCGATCTTCACCCAGCTCCTGATGGCCGACGAGATCAACCGGGCCAGCCCGCGCACCCAGTCGGCGTTGCTGCAGGCCATGCAGGAGCACCGCGTCAGCGTGTCGGGCAAGACCTATGAGCTGCCCTCGCCCTTCCATGTTCTGGCAACCCAGAACCCCTTGGAGCACGAAGGGACCTACCCCTTGCCGGAGGCGCAGCTCGACCGCTTCTTCATGGAAATCCAGGTCGACTACCCGGACCTGGATGCCGAGCGCCAGATGCTGATCACCACGACGGGCCTGGAACAGGCCTCGGCCGACCCGGTGATGAGCGGCGAGGAACTGATGGCGGCGCAGAAGCTGGTGCGCCAGGTTCCGGTCGGCGAAACCGTGGTCGAGGCCATTCTGGGGCTGGTGCGCCGCGGCCGGCCCGACGAGAGCGATTTGCCCGAAGTGCGGGCCCAGGTGTCCTGGGGACCGGGCCCCCGCGCCAGCCAGTGCCTGATGCTGGCGGTGCGCGCCCGCGCCCTCATCGAGGGCCGCTTGGTGCCCTCCGTTGACGATGTGCTGGCGCTGGCGCCGCCGGTCCTGCGGCACCGCATGGGCTTGAGCTTCGCCGCGCGCGCCGATGGCGTCACCTTGGAGCAAATGATCGACCGCCTCGCGGCGCCTTACGCATAAGGACGGTCCGAGCGACGCGGGTATGAACACAGCGGAACAGCTCCATCTGCAGCAAGACAGCGAGCTTTTGGCGGCGCGCTTGCCGCCGCTGCTGCTGGCCGCGCAACGTGTGGCCGCCACGGTCGCGCAAGGCGTGCATGGACGCCGGCGGGTGGGCCAGGGCGAGACCTTCTGGCAGTTCCGCCCCTACGAAGTGGGCGACACGCCGCAAAGCATCGACTGGCGGCGCACGGCCAAGAGCGAAGGGGTCTATGTCCGCCAGATGGAGTGGGAAGCGGCGCAAAGCGTCTGGCTTTGGCGCGACCCGGCGCCCTCCATGTCCTGGCGCTCCGGCAAAGCTCTGCCGCTGAAGCGCGAGCGCGCCGAGTTGCTGCTGCTGGCTCTTTCGGTGCTTCTGCTGCGGGCGGGCGAACGGGTTGCCTTGCTCGGCGGAGAGCGGCGCCCCTCGGGCAGCAAGGAAGCCGTCGCGCGCCTGGCTGCCGCGCTCTTGACGGAACCGCAGCCGGGCGCCGATGAAAGCCCGGCGGTCGGGCTTCCACCGGAGATGCCGTTGCCGCGCTTCGGCCAGGTCATCCTGATCGGAGACTTCTTGGCGCCGCTCGATCAGATCGAGGCGCGCATCTGCCGTTTCGCCGAGCGCGGCCTCAAGGGCTTGGTCCTTCAGGTGCTCGACCCGGCGGAGGAGACCTTGCCCTACGAGGGGCGCGTTCGCTTCTTCGGCATCGCGGAAGAGAGCGACTGGCTGGTCAGCCGGGTCGATGAGGTGCGCCACGCCTATCAGGAACGCCTTGCGGCGCAGCAAGCCGGCTTGCTCGAAATCCTGCAGCGTGTCGGCTGGCGGACGACCTTTCACCGCACCGATCATCCGGCGCA
The DNA here is from genome assembly GCA_028279885.1 of Rhodovibrionaceae bacterium. Classification (GTDB taxonomy): domain Bacteria; phylum Pseudomonadota; class Alphaproteobacteria; order Kiloniellales; family DSM-21159; genus JANQMX01. The sequence continues at coordinate 75,862 of JANQMX010000064.1, forward strand.
GACGGCCCTCCTGGCAGCCTATCAGGCTCTCTCCGTCGAGGAGGGCCTCGCCTGATGCTCAGCCTTGGCGCCCTGGCCTTTGCCAGCCCTTGGTTTCTCCTCGGCCTGCCGCTCCTGCCGCTGCTCTACTGGCTGCTTCGGGTGACGCCGCCGGCGCCCGCGCGCGTGAGCTTTCCCGCCGTACGCCTGCTTCTCGGTCTGCGCCCGCAAGAGGAAACGCCAGCGCGTACACCGCTCTGGCTGGTCCTGCTGCGCATCGCCATTGCCGCGCTGATCATCCTGGCGCTGGCCCGGCCGCTGCTCAATCCCAGCGGTCTCGGGAGCGGCAGCGGCCCGCTGCTGCTGGTGATCGACAACGGCTGGACCGCCGCGCGGCAGTGGACGAGCCACGTGGACGAGGCGGAGCGCATCCTGGCCCAGGCGGAGCGCTCGGGCCGACCGGTCTATCTCCTGACCACGGCGGTTGACCCTGGCAGCGGCGATCAGCTGCTCGAGCCGCTGCCGGCTGGCGAGATCCGCTCGCGTGTCAGTGGTCTTCAACCCAGGCCCTGGGCGGTCGATCATGTTGCCGCCGCGGCGCGCGTGGAGACCCTCGAGCAGGGCACCCAGTCGATCTGGCTGTCCGATGGCCTGGAGCACGAAGGCACGCAGCTTCTGGCCGAGCGCCTGATGGACATTGGCGGCGTGACGATTTTCCGCGAGGAGGGCACCGACCTGCCCCGGCTGGTGGCGGCGCCGGAGAGCGAAGGCCTTGCGCTGCGTCCGCGGGTCAGCCGTGCCGGGGCCGGCGCAGAAGAGACGGTGACGCTGCTGATCAGCGGTGCCGGCGGCGAGCCGATCGGCGCGCTCGAGGTCGTCTTCCCGGAGGGCGAGACGGAGGCAACCGGCGAGTTGAGGCTGCCGGCCGATCTGCGCAACCGCATCAGCAGCATCGCCTTGGAAGGCGAGAGCGGTGCTGCCGCGCGCTATCTGCTCGACGAGGCTTGGCGCCGCCGCTCGGTGGGGATCGTTGCGCCGGGCGGCAGCGAAGCCCCGCAGCCGCTGTTGAGCGAAATCTACTATCTGCAAAGGGCTTTGGAGCCCTTCAACGACATGCTCCGCGGCGATGCCGAGGAGCTTCTGGAGCAGGAGCTGTCGGTCGTGCTGCTGCCGGACGGCGGGCAACTCGATCAAGCGCAGCGCTCCGCCCTAGAGGATTGGGCGGAAGCCGGCGGCATGCTGGTCCGCTTCGCCGGCCCGATGCTGGCCGAAGAAGCCGACGATCTGGTCCCGGTGCAATTGCGCGGCGGCGGCCGCACCTTGGGCGGCGCCTTGACCTGGGACACGCCGGCACAGCTCTCACCCTTCGAGGACGGCAGCCCCTTCAGTGGTCTGGCCGTTTCGGACGAAATCGCCGTGACCCGTCAGGTGCTGGCCGAGCCGACCTTGGATCTGCCGGAACGGACCTGGGCCAAGCTGACCGACGGTACGCCGATCGTCACGGCTGAGCCGCGCGGTGACGGTTGGCTGGTGCTGTTCCATACCTCCGCCAACACCGAGTGGTCGAACCTGCCGCTCTCCGGCCTCTTCGTCGAGATGCTGCGCCGCCTGGTCGATCTCAGCCAGGGCGTGGCCAGCATCGAAGAGGGCGGCCCGCCGCTGGTGCCGCTGCAGGTGATGGACGGCTTCGGCCGTTTGGCACCAGCCACGCCTTCTGTCCTGCCGATCGCGCCGGAGGACCTCGTCGCCGGCCGCTTCTCGCCGGAGCATCCGCCTGGGCTCTATGGCGAAGAGGGGGCCAGCCGCGCGTTGAACATCGGCGATGCGGAGCAAGAACTGCTGCCGCTCAGGCCTCTGCCGGCGCGCATCCAGGAGGAAAGCTATCGCCAGACGGCGGAGACCGATCTCTTCGCCTGGCTGCTGCTGGCCGCTCTTCTGATCGGCCTGGTGGACTTCGTCATCGGCCTGCGCCTGCGCGGTCTCGGCTGGCGTCCCGAGCCCTCTGCCGGGTCTGGGGCTGCCGCAGGGCCGGCGTCCGCGACCACGGCGCTTTGCCTGCTCGCCTTGCCGCTGCTTGCGCTGGCGCTCTCGCCGACGGCCGCCAAGGCGGCGGACGAGGACATTGTCGAGGCCTTGCGGGAAACCCGCTTTGCCTATGTCGTCACCGGGATTCCGGCCCTGGACCGCATGAGCGAGGCGGGGCTGACCGGCCTGTCGCGCTTGCTGCGCCAGCGTACGGCCATCGAGCCGGGCGATCCGCAAGGCGTCCGCCTCGGCCGCGATGAGCTGGCCTTTTATCCGCTGCTCTACTGGCCGATCTCTCCTGAGCAGCGGACCCTGGACAGCGCCGCCCGCGAGGCTTTGAACGAATATCTGCTCTATGGCGGCACCATCCTGATCGATCTGCGTGAGCAGAGCGCGGCCGGCCGCGGTGTGCTTGGCGACCGCAGCCAGAACGGCCAGGCGCTCAGGCGTTTGACGGCCGGCATCGATGTTCCTCCGCTGACGCCGGTTCCGCCCGATCATGTGATGACCAAGGCCTTCTATCTGCTTCAGGACTTCCCCGGCCGCTTCGACGGCGGCTCGCTTTGGGTGGAAAGCCCGGACCGGGCGGACAACGACGGCGTCGCCTCGGTCATCATTGGCAGCAACGACTGGGCCAGCGCCTGGGCGGTCGACGAGTACGGTATCCCGCTGGCGGCCGTGGTTCCCGGCGGCGAGCGCCAGCGCGAGATGGCTTTCCGCTTCGGAGTCAATCTCGCCATGTATGCGCTGACCGGCAACTATAAGGCGGACCAGGTGCACGTGCCCTTCATCCTTGAACGGCTGGGGCAATAGGGGGCGGCCATGCTGGACAGTCTCAGCATTACCTTCGCCCCGCTCATCCCCGTCTGGCTGCTGTGGCTTGCCGCGCTGCTGGGCGCCGCTGTCGTGATCTGGGCCGTCTGGCTACGGGCGCGCGGCTGGCCCTGGCGGGCGATCTTCATCGCCGCTGCGGTGTTGGTGCTGGCCAATCCGGCCTTCATTTCCGAAGAGCGGGAAGCCATTCCCGACCTCGTGTTCGTGCTGTTGGACGAGAGCCAAAGCCAAAACGTCGAGCCTCGGCCGGAGCAAAGCGAAGAGGCTCTGAGCGAGCTGCTGGAGGAGCTCGACGCCTTGCCGGACACGGAGGTCCGCGTGCTGCGCGCCGGCGCTACCGGGCCGGAGGGAACGGCCGCGGGCACGCAGCTTTTCTCGGCACTGCGCCAGGACATGGCCGAAGTTTCGCGCCAGCGCATTTCGGGCATCTTCATGATCAGCGACGGCCAGGTGCACGATGTCCCGGCCGAATTCGAGAGTCTCGGTATCGATGCGCCGGTGCATCTGCTGCGCAGCGGCAGTGGCCAGGAGCGCGACCGCCGGGTCACCGTCACGCAGGCGCCGAACTTCTCGATCATCGGCCAGCCGGCCTCTCTCCGCCTCAGGGTCGACGACCTGCCGGAAGCGGCCGTTGGCGGCACGGTGGCACTGCGCGTGCGGGTCGACGGACGGGCGCCCGAGTTCATCGACGTCACCGTCGGTGAGGAAGCGGAGATCCCCATCGTGCTGGAGCGTCGCGGGCCGAGCGTGGTGCAGGTGCAGGTCGATGCCCTGCCGGACGAGCTCAGCTTGGCCAACAACGCCGTCGCCGTGGTGGTCAACGGCGTGCGCGAGCGCCTACGGGTGCTGCTCGTCTCCGGCGAGCCTCACTCCGGCGAACGGGCCTGGCGCAACATCCTGAAGTCCGATCCTTCGGTCGACCTGGTGCATTTCACCATTCTGCGGCCGCCGGAGAAGCAGGACGGCACGCCGATCCGCGAGCTTTCGCTGATCGCCTTTCCCACCCGCGAGCTCTTTGAGGTCAAGCTCGACGAGTTCGATCTGATCATCTTCGACCGCTATCGCCGGCGCGGCGTGCTGCCGGGCCTCTACCTGGAGAACATCGCCCGCTATGTGGAAGAGGGCGGGGCGGTGATGCAGGCGGCGGGTCCCAGCTTTGCCAGCCCGCTGTCGCTCAGCCGCACGCCGCTCGGCCGTCTCTTGCCGGCGCAACCGACGGGCGACGTGATCGAGGAAGGCTTCAAGCCAAATCTGACCGACACCGGCTGGCGCCATCCCGTCACCACGGGACTGCGCGGCGCACCACCCGAAGGCACCGATATCCAACCGGCTTGGGGCCGCTGGTTCCGTCAGATCGAAACCCAGTCTCAAGGCGGTGACGTGCTGCTGTCCGGCGTCGCCGAACGGCCCCTGCTCATCCTGCAGCGGGTCGGCGAGGGGCGCGTGGCGCAGCTCTTGAGCGATCAGATCTGGCTTTGGTCGCGGCACTTCGAGGGCGGCGGCCCGCAGTCGGAGCTGGTGCGCCGCATCTCGCACTGGCTGATGAAGGAGCCGGACCTGGAGGAAGAGAGCCTGCGCGCCGAAGTGCGCCAGGATAGCCTGCATATCGAGCGGCGCTCGCTCTCCGAAGCGCCGGTCAGCGTAACGGTCACTGGCCCGGACGGGGAGACTCAGGAGCTCGAGCTTACTCCCCGCAGCGGCGGGCGTGCCACGGCCGACCTGCCGATCGAAGACTTCGGTCTTTACGAGGTCAGCGACGGCATCCGCACCACCTTGGCCGCGGCCGGTCCGCTGAACCCCATCGAGTTTCGCGATCTGCGCGCTACCGACGCTCTGCTGGAGCCGGTGGTCGCCGGCAGTGGCGGTGCTTTCTGGCACTTGGCCGAGGGGCGCGACATCGCCGTGCGCAAGGTCGGCGCCGGCCGCGACCGCCATGGCCGCGACTGGCTGGGCATCGTCGGGCAGGACGCCTACCGCGTCGTCGGCCTGCGGCAGTTCCCGGTGATGCCGGCGCTGCTCGTCGCCTTGCTGACGCTGGGTGGCCTGTTGATCGCCTGGCGCCGCGAAAGCGCCTAGCCAACCTTCTCAAACATGTCGCCGTTGGAGTCGGGCGCGGCTGTGCCCGGGCCGATCAGACCGCTGACGCCGTCCAGCGCGCCGGGCGTCATCTCCAGCACCTGGAAGCGGCGCGGGTCGACCGGGCCGGGCAGCACCAGGCCACGGGGCATGGCTTCGATGAAGCCGAAGGGCTGGTAGTATTCCGGTTCGCCGACGACGACGCAGAGGTCATAGCCGAGGGCCTTGCCCCGGCTGAGACCGCGGCGCACCAGCGCCCGTCCGACTCCGCGCCCTTGCAGGCTCGGCTCGACCGCCAGAGGACCCAGGAGGATGGCGGGCGTGCCTTCGATCTCGATGGGCCAGAAGCGCAACGAGGCCAGCAGTTCGCCGTTGTCGCCCAAAGCGACCTTGGACAGGGCTGGGATGGCCTCAGCCTGTTCCCGCAGGCGATAGACCGTTTTGCCGAAGCGCTCGGGCCCGAAGGTCCGGTTCAGCAAACAGTCGATAAGGGGCAGGTGGTGAGATGCTTGGACGACGATTTCGAAATTCATGACGATGACCCATGACCGGCGGATGACGAAGGCGGTTGCCGCCATCGCGCCTTTGGGCGGATGCGGCTAACGGCAAAACTCCAACGGTCGTCGTCGCAAGGTCATGACAGGCTTTCGTCGCCAAGTTCGTTTGATGTCAGCAGCATATCCGGCCTTCGCGGCCCTGCGTCAAGAGAAAACGCGTCCCCCGACAGCGTCCCTGCGGCTTTCCAACGCCCCGGCGAGCAGAACCAGCAGGCAGCCTGCGGCTTCGCGCCAGCCGAAGGGCTCTCCCGCGATCAAGGTGGCGGAGACGGCCGCGACGGGGATCTCCAGCAACAGAATGATGGAGACACGCCCGGCATCGATGCGGCCGGCGCCCCAGAGCATGAGCCAGGTGGCGGGCAGGATCCACAGCACGCCCACCAGGGTGGCGGCGAGCAGCAGGAGCGGCGAGATCGCGATCAGGCTTCCCGCTTCGCCGCTCAGGAGCATCAAGGCGGCGCTGCCGAGGGCGACGACCGCAAAGCAGGAGAGCGTCAGTGGAAGGCCGGAGATAACGGGCCAGCGCCGGGTCATCACCAGGCTGCCGGCGAAGAGCATGCCAGAGGCAAGCGCCAACCAGTCCGCCGTCTCCCGCGGCATCGGCCAGCCTCCACCGTGTCCGCTCAACACGATCATGGCGCCGGCCAGCCCGCAGAGCACGGTCGCCGCGCGACTTGGGCCGAAGCGGATGCGCAGGAACAGCACCGACAGAATGCTGGCCCAGATCGGCGCCAGATAGAACAGCAGCGAAACGCGCACCACCTCGCCCCACAGCAGGGAAAGGTTCCAAGCCAGCAAAGCCAGGCCCATCAGGAGGGTCGCGAAGAGGAACGGGAGGGCGTGGGTTTTCAAGGCCCCCCGCCAGCAATGCCTGAGATAGGGCACGGCCACCAGCGCCAGAACCAGATAGACCGACAGGTTGACCTGAAAGCCGCTCATGCCGGCGTCTTCCAAGCGTCGCAATGGCAACCACCAGACACCCCACAGCAGGGCCGAGCCGGCCACCGCCGCGGCGGCCAATCCGGCCCAGCGCGTGTCCTGCCCGCTCATGCGACAGAGCCGCCGTTAGGGGACGTCTCCAAAGGCATGGATTACGCCGATGCTCCGATCATAATTGTTTCGTATTTAGAAACAGAAAGTTCATATGAAGCCGTATTTTCCTCTGAGAGGCATCACTTACATCAACCACAACAACCGACACAATGCGCCAACAGAGGAGGCGGCGAGATGACCAAGGTTCTGGTTCTTTACTACAGCATGTACGGCCACATCGAGACTTTGGCCGAAGCGGTTGCCGAGGGCGCCCGGGAGGTCGAGGGCGTCGAGGTCACCATCAAGCGGGTTCCCGAAACCATGCCGCGTGAGGTGGCCGAGAAGGCCGGTGCCAAGCTGGACCAGGCTGCGCCGATCGCCGAGCCCTCGGAGCTCGACCAATACGACGCCATCATCCTCGGCACGCCCACCCGCTTCGGCAACATGGCCGGACAGATGCGCACCTTCCTCGATCAGACCGGCGGCCTCTGGGTCAACGGCAAGCTGGTCGGCAAGGTCGGTAGCGTCTTTACCTCGACGGGCACCGGCGGCGGGCAGGAAACCACGATCACCTCCACTTGGAACACCATGATACACCACGGGATGGTCATCGTCGGCCTGCCCTACGCAGGGCCTGAGCTGGCCGACATCAGCGAGCTCAAGGGCAGCAGCCCTTACGGCGCGGCGACCATCGCCGGGGCTGATGGCAGCCGCCAGCCGATCGCAAAGGAGATCTCCCTGGCCCGCTTCCAGGGCAAGCACGTGGCGGGCATCGCCGCCAAGCTCGCCGCCTGACGCGGCCGAGCTAGATCCAACTCGAAGCAAGGAGACGACTATGGGCCTCTTGATCGACGGTGTCTGGCACGACCGCTGGTACGACACGAAAGCCTCCGGCGGCCGATTCCAGCGGCAGGACAGCAGCTTCCGCAACTGGGTGACGCCGGACGGTGCGCCCGGCCCGAGCGGGGAGGGCGGCTTCAAGGCGGAGGCGGGTCGCTACCACCTCTACGTCTCTTACGCCTGTCCCTGGGCGCATCGCACCCTGATCTTCCGGGCTATGAAGGGGTTGGAAGACGCCATCACCGTCGACGCGGTGCATTGGCACATGGCCGAGCAAGGCTGGCCCTTCCGTCCCGACGAAGAGAGCGGCGAGGACCTGGCGGACCGCCTCTACGGCAGCGCCTTCCTTCATCAGATCTACACCCGTGCGAAGCCCGACTACACCGGGCGGGTCACCGTGCCGATCCTCTGGGACAAGCAGCGCGAGACCATCGTCAGCAACGAGTCCTCAGAGATCATCCGCATGCTGAACAGGGCGTTCGTCGGGGTTGCCGGCAACGACCGGGATTTCTATCCGGAGGCGCTCCGGTCCGAGATCGACGAGATCAACGACCTCGTCTACGGAACGGTGAACAACGGCGTCTATCGGTCCGGCTTCGCCACCACGCAGGAGGCCTACCAAGAGGCAGTGACCGCGCTCTTCGCGACGCTCGACAAACTGGAGGCCCGCCTGGCCGATCACCGCTATCTGGTCGGCGATCAGATCACCGAGGCCGACTGGCGGCTCTTCACCACCTTGCTGCGCTTCGATCCGGTCTACGTCGGGCACTTCAAGTGCAACCTGAGGCGCCTGGTCGACTATCCCAACCTCTGGGCCTACACCCGGGAGCTCTATCAGGTGCCCAGTGTGGCCGAGACGGTGAACATGGCGCACATCAAGAGCCACTATTACGGCAGCCACGGCACCATCAATCCGACTGGCGTCGTGCCGCTCGGTCCGGAGATCGACTTCACGGCACCCCACGGTCGGGATAAGGCGCTAGCAGCTTAATTGCCGTGCAGGGACGGCGCCAATTCGCTTTCGAAAAGCATCAGGCGCGCCTGAACATCCGGGTCCTCGCAGCCGCGGCGGAAGATCAGGTCGTTCATGCTCTTCTTCGCTTCCTCGACGATGGTCAGCCGCTTGCCGGCCCCGATGGTGCCGTCGATCGCGAAGTTGATCTCCTCGCCCAGGGCGTTCTGCTCGGCCGGTGTGAACTCGCGTTTATCGCAGCGCTGCGTGGCCTGGATGGCCTCCTGATAGGCGCGGTACTTGGCTTCCATCTCGGTGTCGTCCGCTGCGACGCCTCCGGTCCAGAGCATCGTAGCGGCGGCGATTAGGCAGAGTCTCTTGATCATGCTCTCTCTCCTAGAGTGGGGCATTCGGTCGACTAGAAGCCGGCACCGGGCTGCGCGAGATAGGCATCTTCCTCGGGCGTGCATTGCCGGCCGAGTATGGCATTTCGGTGGGGAAAACGCCCGAAGCGGGCGATGAGGTCCCGGTGCCGTTCGGCGAAGTCGAGCCAGTCAGGATTTTCGTCCAGTTGGCTTATCAGCTGGCAGCCAAGCTCCTGGTCGGCCAGCTCTTCGCTATGTTCGAAGGGCAGGTAGAGAAAGACGCGTTCGATTTGGCGGAGTTCGCGGTCGAGTCCGGCGTCCACCGTCTCGCGCGCCACACGCCGAGCCTGCGGGTCGCTGGCGTAGGCTTGCGGTGTTTGGCGATAGATGTTGCGCGGTACCTGGTCGAGCAGAAGAACCAAGGCCAAGGCACCGCGTGGAGTCGCGGCCCAATCGTCGAGCGCGCCCGCGGACCCCTGCCGATGCAGGGGGCCGAGGGCTTCTTCGACCAGGTTGTCGAAGTCAGGCCCGCCGTTGAACCATTGCTCCTTACGTCCTTCGGCGAACCAGAAGTCCAGCACCTCTTCGGCGCTGCCGGCCGCGCCATTCGTCAGCGACTCCATGCTTTCCCGTCGAGCAATCGCGTCTACATTCGAGAGACAGCTATAGCCCTTTGCGGAGGAGGGGCAAGGCGCCTTGTCCCGACCGCGCAGACAACCCGGTTCCGGCCGTTGCTTTTGCCACGGGCATGGGATAGTCCGGCGCTATCGGAGTCTGAGCGGGTAGGGGCCGGAGCGACCATGAAAGCCAAAGTTCACGTCACGCTCAAACCAGGCGTCCTCGACCCTCAAGGTAAGGCCGTAGAAGGCGCGCTCGCCGCGCTTGGCTTCGCCGGTGTGGAGAGCGTCCGCCAAGGCAAATTCCTGGAGATCGAGCTGGCCGGCGACGACAGGGACGCGGCCGAGCGGCAGGTTGCCGAGATGTGCGAAAAGCTGCTCGCCAACACCGTCATCGAAAAATACGACGTCGAAATCGGAGACTGACCGCATGGGCCTGCGTTCCGCCGTCATTGTCTTCCCAGGTTCCAACTGCGACCGCGACGTGGCGGTGGCGCTGGAGCAGTCGACCGGCCAGGCGCCCGCCATGGTCTGGCACAAGGAGAGCGACTTTCCCGAAGTCGACCTCATGGTGCTGCCGGGTGGCTTCTCCTACGGCGACTATCTGCGCTGCGGCGCTATGGCCGTGCACTCGCCGGTCACCCGCGAGGTCAAGCGTCGGGCCGAGGCCGGCGTGCCGACCTTGGGCATCTGCAACGGCTTTCAGGTCTTGACCGAGATGGGCCTGCTGCCCGGCGCGCTGCTGCGCAACGCCGATCTCGATTTCGTCTGCCGCGACGTGCACCTGCGGGTCGAGAACACTCAGACGCTCTTCACCCACCGCTACGCCAGCGATCAGCCCATCCGCATCCCCGTCGCCCATCACGACGGCAACTACTATGCCGACGAGACGACCTTGGACGCGCTGGCCGACAACGGACAGATCGCCTTCCGCTACGTCGACGAAGAGGGCGAGGTCACATCAGGCGCAAATCCCAATGGCTCGCTGAAGAACATCGCCGGAGTCTTCAATGCCTCGAAGACCGTGCTCGGCCTGATGCCGCACCCCGAGCGGCTGAGCGACCCGCAGCTCGGCGGCAATGACGGACGGCCCCTGTTCGACGGCCTGGTCGAGGCCTTGCAATGAGCCAGGCGGCCTTGGCCCATACGGACGAGATCACGCCCGAGGTCGTTGCCGAGCACGGCCTGAGCGAGGAGGAGTACGCCCTCGCCAAGCAGATCATGGGCCGCGCTCCGAACCTGCTGGAGCTCGGCATCTTCTCGGTCATGTGGTCGGAGCACTGCTCCTACAAATCCTCCAAGAAGTGGCTCAAGACCCTGCCGACCGACGGCCCGCAGGTCATCCAGGGGCCGGGCGAGAATGCCGGCGTGGTCGACATCGGCGAGGGGCTTGCCGCCGTCTTCAAGATCGAGAGCCACAACCACCCGAGCTTCATCGAGCCCTATCAAGGGGCGGCGACCGGCGTGGGCGGCATCCTGCGCGATGTCTTCACCATGGGCGCGCGGCCGGTGATGAACCTCAACGCCCTGCGCTTTGGCGCCCCGGAGCATCCCAAGACGCGGCATCTCCTGGCCGGCGTGGTGGCCGGCATCGGCGGTTACGGCAACTGCGTCGGCGTACCCACCGTCGGCGGCGAAGTGAATTTCGACCCTGCCTACAACGGCAACATCCTGGTCAACGCCATGACGGTCGGTGTGGCGCCAGCCAATCGCATCTTCTATTCGCGCGCCGCCGGCGCCGGGAACCCGGTGGTCTACGTCGGCTCCAAGACCGGGCGCGACGGCATCCACGGCGCCACCATGGCCAGCGCCGAGTTCGACGAAGCCTCGGAAGAGAAGCGCCCGACCGTGCAGGTCGGCGACCCCTTCACCGAGAAGCTCCTGATCGAGGCCTGCCTGGAGCTGATGGCGACCGACGCCATCGTCGCCATTCAGGACATGGGCGCGGCCGGCCTGACCTCCTCGTCCTTCGAGATGGCCTCCAAGGGCGGCATGGGGGTCGAGCTCGACCTCGACCGTGTGCCCATGCGCGAGGAGGGCATGACGCCCTATGAGCTGATGCTCTCGGAAAGCCAGGAGCGCATGCTGATGGTGCTGCAGCCGGGCCGCGAGGAGCTGGCGCGCAGCATCTTCGAGAAGTGGGACCTGGACTTCGCCATCATCGGCCGCCTGACCGAGAGCGGGCGCATGGTGCTGCGCTGGCACGGCGAGGTGGTCGGCGATCTACCCATCGACCCGCTGGCCGAAGCTTCGCCCGAGTACGACCGGCCGCACAGTCAGAGGGAAGCGCCGGCGCCGCTCGCCGCTTCGGATGTTCCCGACGTCGAGGACCTGGGCGCGACGCTCGTGAAGCTCCTTGGCTCTCCGGACCTCTGCAGCCGGCGCTGGGTTTGGGAGCAGTACGATCACATGGTGATGGCCGACACGCTCGGCAGCGGCCGGCCCGGCGGGGACGCGGCCTTGGTCCGGGTACACGGCACCGGACGCGGTATTGCAGCCTCCACCGACTGCACGCCGCGCTATTGCCTGGCTGATCCGGTCGAGGGCGGCAAGCAGGCGGTGGCCGAAGGCTACCGCAACCTCTCGGCCAGCGGTGCCACGCCGCTTGCCGTGACCAACAACCTCAACTTCGGCAACCCCGAGAAGCCGGAGATCATGGCGCAGCTGGTCGGGGCCGTCCAAGGCATGGGCGAGGCCTGCCGAGCGCTGGAGACCCCCGTCGTCTCGGGCAACGTCTCGCTCTACAACGAGACCGACGGTCGGGCGATCAATCCGACGCCGGTGATCGGCAGCGTCGGCCTGATCGAGGATGTTGCCAAGGCCGTCGGCATCGCTTTCGCCGCAGAGGGCGAGACGCTGCTGCTGATCGGCGGCGACGAGGCCACCGAGGGGCATCTGGGCCAGTCGCTCTATCTACGCGACATCTTGGGGCGTGCCGAGGGAGCGCCGCCCGCTGTCGATCTCGCCGCGGAGAAGCGCACCGGCGGTTTCGTCAGAGACCAGATCACCGGCGGCTGCATCACCGCCTGCCATGACATCTCCGACGGCGGCCTTATCGTGGCGCTCGCCGAGATGGCCCTGGCTGGCCGCATGGGCTGCACGCTCGACCTACCCGCGTCGCCAAGCCACTGGGCCGCCTGGGCCTTCGGCGAGGGGCAGGGGCGCTATTTGGCGACCTGCGCGACGCCCGACGGCGTCATTGCGGCCGCAAGCGAAGCCGGTATCCGCTGCATGCTTCTCGGCCGCACCGGCGGGGATTCGTTGAAAGTGGCGGATTGGGCGCCCATATCTCTGAGCGGCTTGCGCGCAGCCCATGAAGGCTGGATGCCTCGTTACATGGCCGCGACCGCGTAAGTCCGTAAGTCAAAAACGCTTGAAGGGAAGCCATCCGCCATGCCGATGAATCCGGCTGAGATCGAAGAGCTGATCAAGACGGGCATTCCCGACGCCAAGGTTACCATCGAGGATCTTCGCGGTGACGGAGATCACTACGCTGCCTACATCGTTTCCGAGGCCTTTCGCGGCAAGAACCGGGTGCAGCAGCATCAGATGGTCTATTCCGCCCTGCAAGGACGCATGGGCAACGAGCTGCATGCGCTCGCGCTGCAAACATCGGTTCCGACGGAGGAGTAAGCAGAACAATGGACGGCCATACCATGGATAATCCGGTCTTCGAGCGGATTCGCCAGGATGTCGGCGAGAACGACGTGGTGCTCTACATGAAGGGAACGCCCGTGTTCCCGCAGTGCGGCTTCTCTGCCGCCGTGGTGCAGGCGCTGACGCACCTGGGCATCAAGTTCCGCGGCATCAACGTGCTGGAGGATCCGGGCCTGCGCGACGGCATCAAGGAGTATTCCAACTGGCCGACCATTCCGCAGCTCTACATCAAGGGCGAGTTCGTCGGCGGCTGCGACATCGTGCGTGAGATGTTCCAGAGCGGTGAGCTCTCCGAGCTGCTGGCGAGCCACGGCATCGACGCGCGCCCGGCGGCCTAGCCTGGCATCCGTCTGCGGCCCCGCTGCTTTTGCACGTGGGGCACATCATTTGTGACTGTGAGGAGACCCGGCATGACCGCCTGCATCGTCGGCTGGAGCCACGCGCCGTTTGGCAAGCATGAGGATGACGACGTCGAGTCCTTGGTCGCAAAGGTCGCGACCCAGGCGGTTGCCGATGCCGGTTTGAGCCCGGAGGAGATCGACGAGATCTACCTCGGCAACTTCGGCGAAGACTTCTCGCCTCAGGGCTTTCCCGCCTCGCTGGTGCTGCAGACCAACGACGCCTTCCGCTTCAAGCCGGCGACCCGGGTGGAGAACGCCTGCGCCACCGGCAGTGCGGCCGTCCACCAGGGCCTCAAGACCATTGCCGCCAAGCAGGGCCGCTTCGTGCTGGTGGTCGGCGTCGAGAAGATGACGGCGCTGGGCGGCAAAGAGATCGGCAACACGCTGCTCAAGGCCTCCTACGTCAAGGAAGAGTCGGATATCGAAGGCGGCTTCGCCGGCGTCTTCGGCGTGATTGCCAACAACTACTTCCAAAAGCATGGCGACCAGTCTGATGCGCTGGCCGCCATCGCGGCCAAGAACCACCGGAACGGTGTCGCCAATCCCTATGCCCAGATGCGGCGCGACCTGGGCTACGACTTCTGCCGCAACGAGTCGGAGAAGAACCCCTTCGTCGCCGGGCCGCTGAAGCGCACCGATTGCTCGTTGGTGTCGGACGGGGCCGCCGCGTTGGTGCTGACCGACGTCGACACGGCGCTTGCCATGGACAAAGCCATCGTGTTCCGCGCGGCGGCACAGGTGAACGACTTCCTGCCGCTGTCCAAGCGTGACATCACGCTCTTCGAGGGGTGCGAGCAGGCTTGGAAGCAGGCACTCGGTCAGGCCGGGGTCGGTCTCGAAGACCTGTCTTTCGTCGAGACCCACGACTGCTTCACCATTGCCGAGCTCTTGGAGTACGAGGCCATGGGCCTGACCCCGCGCGGCCAAGGCGCCAAGGCCGCCTTGGAAGGCTGGACGGAGAAGGACGGCAAGCTGCCGATCAATCCCTCCGGCGGCCTCAAGTCCAAAGGCCATCCGATCGGCGCGACCGGCGTGTCGATGCATGTGATGAGTGCCATGCAACTTTCCGGCACAGCGGCCGACATGCAGGTGCGCGACGCCAAGCTGGGCGGTGTTTTCAACATGGGTGGCGCCGCCGTGGCCAATTACGTCTCCATCCTAGAGCCGCTGCGCTAGCCTCAATTCTCTTATCCGTACACGCACGTCCCTTCGTCGCCGGGTGGGCTTGCAACTTTGCCGCGCCTCGCTTCTGATAGGCGCGGCTTACGTGTGCGTGGATTGGGAAGGGTAGGGCATGTTCAAGGCGCTTTTGCTGGAGAAGACCGACGACGCGGTCACATCGCGCATCGCGGAGATCGAAGACTCCGCGCTTCCTGAAGGCGACGTACTGATCGACGTCAGCCACTCGACCTTGAATTACAAGGACGGGCTTGTGCTCAACGGGCTGGGCGGTCTGGTCCGCGACTATCCCCACATTCCCGGCGTCGACCTGGCAGGCCATGTCGCGGAAAGCAGCCATCCGGACTACGAAGCCGGCGATGTGATCGTCTCGACCGGCTGGCACGTCGGAGAGCGGCACTGGGGCGGCTATGCCGAAAAGGCGCGGCTGCGCGGCGACTGGCTGGTCAAGCTGCCCGAAGGCCTGTCGGCGCGACAGGCGATGGCCATCGGCACGGCCGGTTTTACCTCGATGCTGGCGGTCATGGCCTTGGAAGAGCACGGCGCGACACCGGAGGGCGGGCCGATCCTGGTGACCGGTGGGGCCGGCGGCGTCGGTTCGGTCGCCATCGCCGTCCTTGCCAAGCTGGGCTATGAGGTCACCGCCTCGACCGGGCGCGCCTCGAGCCACGACTACTTGAAGGACCTCGGGGCCAGAGAGATCATCGAGCGAAGCCTGCTCTCCGACGGCCCCAATCGTCCGCTGGACAAGGCGATCTGGGCCGGCTGCATCGATGCGGTGGGCAGCACCACCCTGGCAACCGCGATCTCTCAGATGAAGCACGGCGGCGCTATTGCCGCGGTCGGTCTTGCTGGCGGCAACGACCTGAACACCACGGTGATCCCTTTCCTGCTGCGTGGCGTCAAGCTGCTCGGCATCGACTCGGTGCTTTGCCCCAAGCCGAGGCGGGAAGCGGCCTGGCAGCGCTTGGCCAGTGATCTGCCGCTCGACAAGCTGGAGGCGATGATCTCAACGGCCAGCCTGGAGGAACTGCCTGGGCTGGGCAGCGACATCCTCA
This sequence comes from Rhodovibrionaceae bacterium, assembly GCA_028279885.1. Classification (GTDB taxonomy): domain Bacteria; phylum Pseudomonadota; class Alphaproteobacteria; order Kiloniellales; family DSM-21159; genus JANQMX01. The sequence continues at coordinate 91,434 of JANQMX010000064.1, forward strand.
AAGGCCAGGTCAAAGGCCGGGTCGTCGTGGAACTGAATTAGGTTTCTTGGGCGCTGGTGCTGAAGAAAAGGGAAATCCGCTCTCAGCGGTCGCTGAGAGCGGAGGCTGCACAATCCCTTAAAATTATGTTACAATTGGCTCAAATTCCTGACGCATCGTGCCGGGTCGGCAATGGGGTGTTGTGTCTTTGGGTGGCTACGGGGCCGGGTGATGAGACAAGCAATAAGCCGCACAGGCGTTCGATTGATACTCTTTGGAGTGCTGGCCGGCGGGCTCGTCGCCTGCGGCTCGTCGGAGCCCAACCTCAATTGGTCAGCGCCCGTGCCGGGCAAGGGGTCGGCCATCGCCCAGTGCTATCGGACCCTGGCCGAGCCTGACTGCTCGACGACTCTCCTGCCAAATCAAGCAAGCCGTGCCGTCGGCTGGTTCGACGACGGGCGGCAGAGCGGCACACCACCGGCAACGCACACGCAATGATGCCACGGTTTTCGGTTGCCGTGCAGCGGTTGCTGCATAGCGCCTTGCTGAGTCTCTTTGCGCTCGGTGCCCTTGTCTTGCCTGCTTTGGCGCTGGCCGAGCCGGCGTCGCGTTGGGAAAGCCTGCCCTGGGACGATCGCATCGGTGCTTCCTGGTTCGAACGCCAGGCGGAAGCCGGCGATGCCAATGCTCAGTATCGCCTGGGCGAGATCTACGAAGCGGGGCTCGGCGATACGGCGAGCGACGAAGCCTTGGCGATCGCCTGGTACGGCAAGGCGGCGGAACAGGGGCACGCGCGGGCGGCCTTCCGGCTGGGTCGGCTGCTCGAACGGCAGTCCGGTCAGGCAGAGGCGGCCGCGGTTGCCTATCGCCAGGGGTCTCGCGCCGGCCTGCCGGAGGCTACCTACAATCTGGCGCGCCTCCATCGCGACGGAGTCGGCGTCGAACGTGACCTTCGCCGCGCTGGAGAGCTCTATCGGCAAGCCTATGCCGAGGGGTTGTCGCGGGCCACCCTCGACTTGGCGCAGCTTGCGCTTGTTGGCGTCGAGCGGGACGAGGTCGTGGCTCTGGCCTGGGCCTTGCGCGCGGACGAAGAGGGCGTACCCGGCGCTGCGGACTTTGCCGAACGCTTGAGCGCTCTTCTCGCGCCGGAGGCGCGGGAGACAGCGGCTCGGCTGAGCGGCGACCTGCCACGCCCGTAGAGGACGGCTATCCGAAGAGGCTCGGCTCCCTCTCCAGCTCTTTCGGCGCCTCGCCGGTCTCGGGGTAGGGCGGGCCCGCTGGTGCGATCAGGCTGGAGTCCGTGGAGTCGCACTTCGGACTGCCGACTTGAGACGAGATCGGCAGGGCCTGCATGGTCTCGGCCGGATAGGGCGCAAGCAGCCGGGCGCTGTCCTTGTCTCCCGCGGTGAGCCATTGCTCGTAGTCCTCTGGGGCCAGGATAACCGGCATGCGCTGCTTGGGGTGCAACTCGGCAACAAGGGCGTTGGCCTGCGTGGTGATGATGGTGAAGGTCAGGCGCGACTCCTCACCGTCGGGGCTGCGCCACAGCTCCCATAGGCCGGCGAAGGCGAAGGGACCGTCTTCCTTCAGCGCAACCCGGTAGTACTGCTTGCCGCCGTCGGCCAGGGGCAGCCGCTCGTAGAAGCCATCGGCCGGCACGAGGCAACGACGCCGGTGGAAAGCTTCACGGAACAGGGGCTTGTCGGCCAGCTCCTCGCCACGCGCATTGAAGGTGGCGTAGCGCAGAGTGGCCGTCTTGGACCAGTGGGGCACCAGCGACCAACGGGCCAGGACCAGCTCGGGCTTGGGAGCGCCCTCGGCTATGGCTCCGTCCGCCGGCTTGGCCAAGCGAACGATCGGTGCCGGGTCGGTCGGTGCAATGCGATAGCTCGGCGGAAAGTTCGGTAGCTCCGCAACATCGAACAGCCGGCGCATCGCGTCCGGGTTGCTGGTCATCTGATAGAGATTGCACATGCCGGCATTGTGCCGCTTATGCCGTCGCGAGGCTAGCTCCGCTGCGGGCCGGTCCAAACCGTAAGATTGGTTTCCAGGGTGGTCCAGCGGTCGATGTCGGGCGCGCCGAAGCTGTGCAGCTTGAGCAGGTGGCCGACCTCGCGATAGCCGAACAGTTGCTTGTACCAGTCGATCTCCGCGGGAAGATCGCAGTTTGTGGTCAAGGTCTCGGCACCCGCGGCCTTGGCTGCCGCCATGCAGCACTCCTGCAACTGCTGACCGATAGGGCTGCTGCGATAGTTGGGATGGACTGCCAGCAGGGTGGTCTTGGCTGCGTTCGGACAGGTCATCTTATAGCCGCCGATGCCGGCGAGACCTTCGCCGTTGCGGGCGACAAAGGTGGTTTCCAGCGCAAGACCCGGCATTTCCGGCGAGGGAATATGGTGAAGATTGGCCGTCTGCAGCAGGCACAGCATGCCGGGCCAGTCCAAGGGGTCGGCGGTCTCTATAACGAAATCGGGCATAGCCATTGCAGGCTAACATTCGTGGCTTTCTGCTTCGCTAACAGACAATTGTATGTCAGCAACGCTTGCCATTGGTGGCCAAGCCTTCATAGACTTCACGGAATGAGAGGTCGGTCGGTCGCTAATTGGCGATAACTCGTCGCATCACCCCCAAAGCGACAGGCGCTCATCGCGACATAAAAGACACTTGCCCCGACCGGCGTTCCAGAATGGAGCGTCGAACAACAACAATCGGGGCGGGAAACGGACAGGAGGCTCAAGGATGAACGTCAAAGATTTGCAAGGGCTCATTTCGCGCGGGCAGATGTCGCGGCGGGATTTCTTGGCCCGAGCGAGCGCCATGGGCTTGACGCTTTCGGCCGCCGGCGCCCTTGCCGACCAGGCCCTGGCTGCGACACCCAAGCAGGGCGGCCGGCTGCGCGCCGGGCTTGCCGAAGGCGGCACCACCGACTCCCTCGACCCCGCCACCTACACCGACATCTACATGATCTCTGTGGGCTTCGGCACCCACAACAGCATCACGGAGATTGGCCCCGACAACCAACTGACCGGCGACGTCGCCGAAAGCTGGGAAGCGACGCCGGATGCCAAGACCTGGACCTTCAAGCTGCGCAAGGGCATCGAATTCTCCAACGGCAAGACCCTGACGGCGCAGGACGTCATCGCCTCGCTGAACCACCACCGGGGCGAAGATTCCAAGTCCGCGGCGAAAGCCAACGTTGACCCGATCAAAGATCTGAAGGCGGATGGCGACCAGGTGGTGGTCATGGAGCTGCACGGCAGCAACGCCGATTTCCCCTATCTGCTCGCCGACTATCACCTGCTGGTCATGCCCGAGGTCGACGGCAAGGCCGATTGGAAGAACTACGTCGGCACCGGCGCCTATGTGCTGCAAGACTTCGAGCCTGGCGTGCGCACCTTCCTGACACGCAACCCGAACTACTGGAAGGAAGGGCGCGGCAACTTCGACGAGGTCGAGCTTTTGGTGATCGCCGACGTTGCCGCGCGGCAATCGGCGCTGACCTCCGGCGAAGTCGACGTCATGAGCCGTGCCGACCGCAAGACGGTTCACCTCTTGGGCCGCACGCCCGGCATTGAGATCGAAGAGCAGACCGGGTTCTTGCACTACACGGCGCCGATGATCACGACGCGGGCGCCCTTCGACAACAACGACCTGCGGCTCGCTCTCAAGTACGCTGTCGACCGCGAGCAGCTGATGAGCACGATCCTCCGCGGTCACGGCACCCTGGCCAACGATCACCCGATCGCGCCTTCGGTGCCCTTCGCGGCGACCGATATCCCGCAGCGGGCTTACGATCCGGACAAGGCGAAGTTCCACCTCAAGAAAGCCGGATACGACTCGATCCAGCTCGATCTCTCGGCGGCCGATGCCGCCTTCGCCGGAGCCGTCGACGCCGCGGTTCTGATGAAGGAACAGATGGCGCCGGCCGGCATCGACATCACCGTGGTGCGCGAACCGAATGACGGCTACTGGTCGAACGTCTGGATGAAGAAGCCCTGGAGCATGTGCTATTGGGGTGGCCGGCCGACTTGCGACTGGATGTTCTCCACCGCCTACGCCGAAGGCGCCAACTGGAACGATACCTTCTGGAGCAACGAGCGCTTCAACAAGCTCTTGATGGAAGGGCGCTCCGAGCTCGACAATGCCAAGCGCGCCGAGATCTACGGCGAGATGCAGCGCATCATCCACGACGACGGCGGTGTCATCGTCTGGGGCTTCGCCAACTACCTTTCGGCGCGCTCAGACAAGGTCACCCACGGCCCGGATGTCGCCTCGAACTGGGAATTGGACGGAGGGCGGTACGTGGAGCGATGGTGGATGGCTTAGCCACCGCCTGAGCGCACGCTATGGCACAGATTCTCAAGATGGTGGGCCAGCGCCTTTTGCTGGGCTTGCTCACCCTTTTCGTCGTCTCCCTGATCATCTTTCTGGGCGTCGAGTTGCTGCCCGGCGATTTGGCTCAGGCGATCTTGGGCCAGGCTGCCACCCCGGAAACGGTGGCTGCCTTCCGCAGGGAGCTGAAGCTCGATCTGCCGGCCTACGAGCGCTACTTCGAGTGGCTCGGCGGGATGCTGCAGGGGGATTTTGGCCGGTCGCTGGCGAACCAACGTGAGATATCGGAGCTGCTCGGCGCGCGGCTGGAGAACACCTTGTTCCTGGCCGCCCTTGCCGCCGTCATCTCGGTTCCCCTTGCCCTGACGCTCGGCATCCTGGCGGCGCTCTATCGCAACACCCTCTACGATCGCACGGTCAACGTCGTGACCTTGACGTCGATCTCCTTTCCCGAGTTCTTCGTCGCCTACATTCTCATCCTCTTCCTGGCCATCCAGGCCGGCGTCTTCCCGAGTATCTCGAACATCGGGCCCGACATCGGCTTTTGGGAGCGGGTCTATCGGACCATGCTGCCGGCGCTCACCCTGACCTTGGTGGTCGTTGCCCACATGATGCGGATGACGCGGGCGGCAATCATCAACCTCTTGGCCAGTCCCTATATCGAGATGGCGCGGCTCAAAGGACTGTCGCCCAGCCGCATCATCATCCATCACGCGCTGCCGAACGCCTTAGCGCCGATCATCAACGTGGTGGTCCTCAACATCGCCTACCTCATCGTCGGCGTCGTGGTGGTCGAGGTGGTCTTCGTCTATCCCGGCCTCGGGCAGCTCTTGGTCGATTCGGTATCCAAGCGCGACCTTCCCGTGGTGCAGGCCTGTAGCTTGGTCTTTGCCATGACCTTCATCCTCCTCAACCTTCTGGCCGATGTTTTGTCCATTGTGACAAACCCCCGGTTGCTGCATCCCCGGTGAGGTTGAACCATGGCTGCTGCACTCAAACTGCTTCGCCAAGCACCCCTGACAGCCAAGTTCGGGTTGCTGGTCATCTTCACCTACATCTTCGTCGCCCTGTTCGCCCCGGCGATCGCCCCCTACGGCGAGACCGAGGTGGTGGGCCAAGAGTACGAGGAGTCGAGCCCCGAGTTCCTTCTCGGCACCGACAACCTCGGCCGCGACATGCTCACCCGGCTGGTTTACGGGGCGCGAAACACGGTCGGTATCGCCTTTGTCACCACCTGCCTCGCCTTCCTGGTGGGTGGCATCTTGGGCTTGCTCGCCTCGACCCTGGGAGGTTGGGTCGATCTGGGCTTGGGGCGTGTCGTCGATGTCTTGATGGCCATACCACAGCTCATCTTCGCGCTGATGATATTGACCATCGTCGGCACCTCGGTCACCTCGCTGGTGCTGGTCATCGCGCTCTTGGACTCGACCCGCGTCTTCAGATTGGCGCGCGCCGTATCCATGAACATCGTGGTGATGGAGTACGTCGAGGCGGCCAAGCTGCGCGGCGAGGGGCTCTGGTGGATCATCCGGCATGAGATCCTGCCGAACATCATGCCGCCGCTGGTCGCCGAGTTCGGCCTGCGCTTCTGCTTTGTCTTTCTCTTCATCAGCGCGCTGAGCTTCCTTGGCCTCGGCATCCAGCCGCCGACAGCGGACTGGGGCAGCATGGTGCGCGACAACGCAACCCTCATCACCTACGGCATCACCACGCCGCTTCTGCCGGCGGGTGCCATTGCCCTCCTGACCGTCGGCGTGAACTTCGTCGTCGACTGGTTCCTGCACAAGACGAGCGGACTGAAAGAATGAGCGACAGCAGCAACGGCAAGAAAGGCGATGTCCTGCTTGAGATGCGCGGCTTGCGCATCGAAGGCCGCGCCGAAGAGCAGTGGAGCGAGATCGTCAAAGGGGTCGACATCACCCTGCGCCGTGGGGAGGTGCTCGGCCTGATCGGTGAGTCCGGCGCCGGCAAGTCGACGATCGGCCTGGCGGCCATGGGCTTCGCCCGCGACGGCTGCCGATTGTCCGGCGGCACGATCGACTTCGACGGCATCGATCTCATGACGGCGAGTGAGGATACCAAGCGGCATCTGCGCGGGGCGCGTATTGCCTATGTGGCGCAGAGCGCCGCAGCCGCCTTCAATCCGGCCCATCGTTTGATCGATCAATACAGCGAGTCGCCGACCCAGCACGGAGTCTTCGGCCGGGCGCAAGCGGAGGCCGACGCCAAGGAGCTCTATGGCCGCCTGCAATTGCCCAACCCCAATGAGATCGGCTTCCGCTATCCGCACCAAGTCTCGGGCGGACAGCTGCAGCGTGCCATGACCGCCATGGCCATGTCCTGCCGGCCCGATCTGATCATCTTCGATGAGCCGACCACGGCGCTGGACGTCACGACCCAGATCGAGGTGCTTTCGGCCATTCGCGACGTGGTCGATCAGTTCGATACCGCGGCCATCTACATTACCCACGACCTGGCGGTGGTGGCCCAGATGGCCGACCGCATCATGGTGCTGCGCTACGGCAATCTGGTCGAGGAGTCCGATACGCGGGACATGCTGTTCAATCCCCAGGAGGATTACACCAAGTCGCTCTGGGCGGTGCGCAGCTTCCGTAAGGAGCCGGTGACCGAGCCCAAGGCTCAGGTGCCTATCCTGGAAGTCGACAACGTGACGGCTGCCTACGGCGATACCCCGGTGCTGTTCAATGTCGGCTTCGCTTTGGAGCGGCGGCGCACGGTGGCTGTCGTGGGCGAGTCCGGTAGCGGCAAGAGCACGACGGCGCGGGTCATCACCGGCCTGCTGCCGCCGAGTGAGGGGCAGATCCTCTATCAGGGGGAGGCCCTACCGAAGGACTTCCGCCAGCGCAGCAAGGACCAGCTGCGGCACTGTCAGATGATCTATCAGATGGCGGATACGGCGCTGAATCCGAAGCAGCGGGTGCGCGATGTGATCGGCCGGCCGCTCGAGTTCTACCTCGGTTTGAAAGGGGCTGAACGCGAGAAGAAGGTGATCGAGCTGCTGGACATGATCGAGCTGACGCCCGATTTCGCCGGACGCCTGCCGAGCGAGCTGTCCGGCGGTCAGAAGCAGCGTATCTGCATTGCACGTGCCTTGGCTGCGGAGCCGGAGATCGTGATCTGTGACGAGGTGACCTCCGCGCTCGACCAGCTGGTCGCCGAAGAGATCCTCAAGCTGCTCGACCGCCTGCAGCAGGAGCTGAATCTCGCCTACATGTTCATCACCCATGATATCGCCACGGTGCGCGCCATCGCCGATGAAATCGTGGTGATGCTGCAGGGCCGAGTGGTGGAAAAAGGCGAGAAGGACACGGTGCTATCGCCGCCGCACCACGAGTATACCGAGTTGCTGCTGTCTTCGGTGCCGGAGATGGATCCCGACTGGCTGACCCAGCTCTTGGAGCAACGCGCCCGCGGCGAGGTGGTGTCCTCGGCGCCCGCGGCCTGAGAGACTAAGACGTCACCACCTTGATCTCGTCTACGCCGGCGAGAGTGTCCCTTTCGCCGAGATCGTTGATCAGGCGGAAAACGTCGTCGTTGAAGCGGCCGTAGGGCATGGTGGATGCTAGGCGCTCGACGCTGTCGCTCTGGTCAACCGGCACGACGATCACGCGGAAAGGCTTGATTTTACTGGCTTCCTCGGCGCTCAGGCGGCGGAAGCTGTAGACCGAGTCACGGATTGACGAGTCGAGCTGGCCGGCGACGGACACCGGCGTGGCATAGAGCATGCGGTAGACGCGCCCGCGGTCGGCTTCGATGGCGACCAGTCGGAAGGAGATGTCTCTTCCGTTCTGGCGCTGCCGCACCGTCGCCGTCGCCCCTTGCAAGCCGTTGACGGTGATCGCCTGCTCGTTGCCCAGGTTGGCGCCCTTGGCCCATTCGTTGCGGATATAGCTGACCGGATCGCGGCTGTTCTGCATGCGCGCCATGGTGAAGACCATCTGGGCGCCCTGCGGTCCGCGGGCGATCACCGCGTTGGGCTGATTGATCAGGCTATAGCCTTGCGGCGCGTCAAAGGCGAAGCGCAGCTCCGGGTGTTCGAAGCTGTTGCCGCGGACGATGCCCTGCTTGGGGGAATCGCCGTAGATCATGCCGTTGATTTCTTGGAGATACTCGGCACGATCGAGACGGCCGTCGGGGATATAGGCATTTGCGGCCAGGCTGGTCGCTTGGCGCACGCGCTCGGCGGGCTGCGGATGGGTTGCCATGATGTCGAAGTCATCGACATCGTCCGGCGAACGGCCGGCCATCTCGGCATCGAGTCGGCTGTTGTCGCGCAGGGTGGCCAGGAATTCGACCATGGCCTCGGGGTCGTAGCGGGCGCGCGACATGTAGCGGATGCCGAGCTCGTCGGCTTCCAGCTCCTGCGAGCGGGAGTAGCCCTGGATGGCGACAGTGGCAGCGGTGCCGGTGAGCTGCTGTCCGGCCTGCGCGCCGAGGCTGCCGCCCAGCACGGCGCCTAGGATGGTGGCCCCCATGACGCCAACCTGTGCCGCCTGGGCGCTGGCGATGCGCTGAGCCGTATGGCGGGCGGTGACATGGCCGACCTCGTGCGCCAGCACGCCGGCCACCTCGGCCTCGTTGCTGGCCAGTGCCAGCAGGCCGCGGGATATGGCGATCTTGCCGCCGGGCAGGGCGAAGGCGTTGACGATGGGCGAGTCCAGCACCGTGAACTCGTAGGGCAGGTCGGTGACCTCGGAGCGGGAGGCCACGTCGTTGCCGATGCTGGTGATATAGCTTTGCAGGCGCTGGTTCTCGTAGGCGCCGCCGAACTGAGCGACCAGCTTGGGGTATTCCTGCTGGCCCAGGCGAATCTCATCGTCCTGGTCCATGAAGCCCGTGAAGCTGGTGTCGCCTGTCGCCGGATTGGTGGTGACGCAGCCGCAAAGCGGCACGAAGGCGGCTCCCGCCAGGAGCGCTTTGTTGAAATGCCTGCGACTGCAATTCATGGCTGCCTCCTCACCCCTGCAGCGTATAATCCCGTCACCGCGCAGTCTGCCGCGAGATTGGGGCCGAATCTAGAACCCCAGCGGTTTGTTGTACTACGGTCGTATGCTCGGATTTCTCCCTATCGCCGGCCACCCTGGTGACGGAGCTTGGCCCACGAAGCGCTTGCATCGCCTCGCGTCTTGCGCTGAGTGAACGCGATGACGAGCGAAGCGGGTCCCCAGGTGAGCGAAGCGGGTGCGCAAAGGCTGCCGAAAGCGGCCGGCGGCCCGCATACCTGGGTGTTGATGGGCCGCAAGGAGGGCGACAATCGCCAGCTCCAGGCCCTGGTCGAGATGCTCGGTTGGGCTTACGAAACCAAGCGCTTCGCCTATCGCCGGAGTGAACTGCTCACCAACCTGCTGCTTGGACCAAACCTCCACGGCATGCGTGCTGGCGAGTCGAGCCCCCTCAACCCGCCCTGGCCCGATCTGATCTTGACCGCCGGCCGGCGCAACGAGCCCATCGCCCGCTGGATAAAGCGCCAGTCCGGGGGGCGCACGAAGCTGGTTCATCTCGGCCGTCCCTGGGCTCGGCCGGAGGCTTTCGATCTCATCGTCACGACGCCGCAGTATCGTCTGCCGCCGCGCGCCAACATCCTGGAAAACGAAACGGTTATCCATGGCTTGGAGCCGGAGCGGCTCGCGGAAGCCGGAGAAGCGCTTGGGCGCAGGCTGCCCGACATGCCGCGGCCGCTGATCGCGGTGCTGGTGGGCGGCAGTGCCGGGCCCTTCACGCTCGATGCCGAGAGTGCGCGTCGCTTGGCGCAGGACGTAAAGGCGCTCGCCGAAAGGGAAGGCGGGACGCTGCTGGTTACGACCAGCGCCCGGACGACGCCGGAGGCCGCCGAGGCGTTGCAGCAGGCGCTGCCCGATGCCGGCCTGTTTCACCGTTGGCGGCTTGGCGATGCGGAGAATCCCTATCTCGGCCTGCTGGGATTGGCCGACATCCTGGTTGCGACGGGGGAGAGCATCTCCATGGCGACCGAAGCCTGCGCCACCGGCAAGCCAGTCTATCTCTTCGATATGGGGCGCAGCTGGTTTTCCATGCGCCGTCCGGCACGGCTGCCCGCCCTGCGCGAGCTGTTCGCCGACTACGATCGCCGCGCCCTGGTCTACCGTCTGGCGCTGGCCTTCGGGCCGCGGCGCTTGGTGCGCGACCTGCAGGTGGTGCCGGAGCGGCTGGTGGCCAGCGGTCGAGCGGCCTGGCTCGGCGATCCGGCGCCACAGGGCAGCCCGCCACCCTTGCGCGACCTAGAACGGGCCGCGGAAGCTGTGAAGACGCTGTTCGCGGATTGACCATAATACGCCGCTAGAACGTGCTAGTATTCCCTACAAAGAGTGTATCGCCCACGCGTTGAGCGCGTAGGGGCGCAGAAAGGGAGGGACGAGACCGTGATCATCTATCCCGACATCGAGCTTATGGACGGCAAGTGCGTCAACGTTGCCCGCGGGCGACATGAAGAGCCTTTCGTCTTTCATGTCGATCCGATCAAGACAGCGCTCGACTTTCAGGAAGCCGGCGCGGAATGGCTGCATGTCGTCGACTACGACGGCGTCTACGAAGGTGGCCGTCACAATGCCGAGTTGATCTGCGATATCATCAAAGCGGTGGAGATCCCCGTGCAGGTCGGCGGCGGCATCCGCACCACGGCCAGTGTCGAGTGGTGGTTTGAGCACGGCGCCGCCCGTCTTGTGCTCGGCACCGCCGCCGTAAAGGACCGGAACTTCGTCAAGGCCGTCTGCACCCATTACCCCAAGCAGATCGTCATCGCCATCGACAGCCGGGGCGGCCACGTCGTGGTCGAGGGCTGGCAGGAAGAGACCATCTACACGCCGCTGGAGGTGGCTGCGGACTTTCAGGAGAGCGGTGCGGCCGCGATCATCTACACCGACATAGACCGCAACGAGGATCTCCCCGAAAGCGCCTTCGCCGGCACCACGGATCTCGCCTGCAGCCTCTCTATCCCGGTGATCTCGAGCGGCACGGTGCAGAGCCTGGACGACATCGCACGGCTCAACAACCTGCCGAACATCGCCGGCGCCGTCGTCGGCCGCGCCCTCTTCCGCAAGACCTTCAGCTTGGAAGAGGCGATCGCCGTCGCAAGCCAGAAGCCGACCCAGGCGGAGTTCGTGCGGACGCTTTAGGCAAACTCTCGCTACCGGTATTGCTGCTCTCACTAATTACCAATATATAAGATATGTTGGTAATTAGTGAGAGCAGTGTTATGGCGAAAACCACATCTATCGCCCTCGGCGAGCATTTCGAGAAATTCGTCGGGGGCCGTGTCGCTCAGGGTCGCTACGGTTCGGCCAGCGAGGTGGTGCGGGCCGGGCTGCGCCTTCTGGAAGAACACGAGATGCGTTTGGAAGCGCTCCGAGCCGCTCTGGTCGAGGGTGAGGAAAGCGGCGAGCCGGAGGCCTTTGACAGCGACGCATTCCTGACGGAAATGCGTGCGCGCTATGCCGCGAAGGACTAGCGGATACAGGCTGCTTCCCCGGGCTCGGGCGGATCTTGTAGAGATCTGGCGCTACAGCTTCGAAACTTGGTCGATGGAGCAAGCGGATGACTACATCAGCAGGCTTGTCGAAGCCTTTGAGGCGGTAGCCGACGGCAGCAGAATAGGACGTCCGGCCGACCATATCCGGGAAGGCTATTTGAGCCTTCCCGTTGGCTCCCACCTAGTCTTCTACCGGACCGTCTCTGCGGAGATCCAAATCGTCCGCGTTCTCCACCAGCGCATGGACTTTCAGCGCCATCTTTAGGCGAACAGCGGTTTCATCTCCAAGGTCGGTGTGCGCTCGACCACCTGCAGGGCATCGTGGCGCACATGGTTGTGCTGCATCTCATGCTGCAGCATCTCCTCGGTGACGATGCCCTTCTCCAGGCACTCGCGCAGCAGGCCGAAGAAGAAGCGCTCCTGATTGGGATCGGGGTGTGGGCGGTAGTGGCCGAGCAGGCCGTAGTCGCCGAACAGGCGCCGGCGCAACCGCATCAGAGCGCCCCAACCGGGCAGGAGGCGGACCTTTTCGGCGGGGATGAAATCGACGGGGAGGCCGGTCTTCCAGGGCTGTGTCTTGCGCTTGGTGTTGTGCAGCAGGCGGGTTTCCGGGGTCAGCTTGTCGAAGTCGTTCCAGTAGGTCTCGAACTGCCCAATGGTCTCCGGATCCTCCATGCGCAGGGAAATCCAGGACAAATAGTCGCGCTTGCCTTCGAAGAGCTCGGGAAACTCGCGCTCCGGGTCCCAATGGGTCAGCTTGGCGCAGTCGAGCAGCATGACGCTGGAGGCGAAGGCGCCCTTGATCGCCTGCCCGCGCCCGCGCATCCGGCACATGATGGCTTTGCCTTGCATGTCGCGGGTGAGCAGCGGGTAGATGTCGCCGGCGGCGAAGATGTCCGGGTCGATGACCACGGCGCGTCCCTGGTAGCCCATCAGCTTGGGCGGCATGAAGCGCAGCGGGGTGAAGGACTGCAGGTCCTCCATGCGCCAGGTCCGGGTCGTGCCGCCGCGGCGGAACTCCTGACCCTCGCGCGCGCTCATGAAGGGATAGTCCTTGGTGTGGATGAGGGCGACGTCGAACTTGTCGGCATTGGGCGAGTTGCGCTTCAGCGCGTACTCAGCGACCAGCGCGCCAACGATCTGCTTGTGGTTGGTGTGGATGAAGACGCAGGGTTTCATGGCCTTACGATCTTTGTTGCTGTGCAACATGTCGGTTAACAAATGGGCCGGGATCTCGCAAGATCGAGCCCAGGATGAAAAGCTCTATGCCGTTGCCCGTTGACGGAGAGCCGGCTCCTCGGCATCGCCAGCGGTCTCGTGCTTTAGGTAGCCGAGGCCGGGCAGCAGGCGGCTTTCCACCAGCGCTTCCATCTCGGCCAGCTGCTCTTCGCTGAAGTAATCGCGATAGCCGCCGACCTTGGCCCGGCGCACCTTGAAGCTGTTCGGTTCGTTCTTGTCGCCCGGGGTCATGCGCCGTCCATCGAGCCAGAACACTTTTTTCTGCTCCATGTTTCGCATGTTCTCGACCGAGGCGAAACGCACAGCTTCGGCCACCTCCTCGGCATTCGGTGCCTGTTCCATGAAGTTCAGCACCCGGGTCAGCTCACCGGCCGTATCGGCCCGCAGATCCTCGTAGCGCACGATCAGCACCTCGCCGACCGCCTCGGCCTCCCGCAGCCAGAGGTTCAGGAAATCGACAACCGTCGGCAGGCCGCCGAACGCCCCCATGACGAAGTCGAAGAGCGCAACCTCATCGCCGTGCGGCGGGTAGCCGTTCAACAGCTTTTTGACCGGCCGCATGCGGTGCTTCCACTGGAAGTACTGGGAGACGGCCGTGTCGTAAGGGTTGCGCACCAAGAGGACGACCTTCTTGCCGTAGAAGTCCGCCTTGCTGTCGGTGTTGCCGCTATAGTCCTTCAGATAGTTGTCGTGCGTGAAGAAGAACCGCGGCGCGGCGGCGTCCTTGCGATGGAAATTGTCGAAGCCGATCAAGGTCTGCTCCGGCATGCCGAAGCGCAGCTGGAAGAAGCGTGACAGCAGAATGCGCATCCAGGTGCGCCCGCTCTTGCCGAAGGACGCAATCACGAAATCGGTGTTGCGCAGTTTGCGGTGCTCCTCCCGCCCGCGCACCCAACGGTCGAGGGCGATGCGACGTTTTGTCGGCAGGAAGAAGCACAAGCGGGGCAGAAGCTCACGCAAAGCCCGATCGAGCAGATAAGACATGGCGATCGCTTCTCATAAAACCGGGTGGTCTCTCGCATTACGCAACGAGGGACCGTTAAGAGGTGCCTGTCGAAAAGGCCACGAACGGCGTCAGCGACCTTGCCGCAGGGTCTATAGCTCTGCGCACCGTGTCTGGCAACGCAAGCCTGCTTCGTCGGCCCATCTGAGGGTCCGTTTGAGCGTTGCCCCGCCAAGACGGTTCTGTTCCGGTTCCTATCAGAAGAGGGCGCGAATACGCTCAGCAACCGCAGGCAACTCCGAGGGCAGGCAGTTGCCGCCGGCCGGACGTCTATCGCCAAAGGGAACGGCGTAGCCCTCTTCGATCAGGCGGGCATGCAGCGCCGAGAGGTTTCGTGGATAGCTGGCCAAGCCAAGGCGATAGAGCAGGCGCCCTGCTGGCCGTAATGCTGGGTGTCCCGTTTCTTCATCGACGGCCCGGCCAACGAGCTGCAGGCCGCGACGCCAGGGGTTGCTCGGTGGCGGCTGGCGATAGATCGCCAGTGGCCGCCCGAGGCCGGCAACCTCGACCAGCATGGAGATGCTGTCGCCGGTCACCACAAAGGCATCGCCGTGCGCCAGCAGGCCGAGATAGGGGTTCTCTTGCGCCTCGGGGGTCCAGCGGTGGAAATGGGCTTCGGCCGGCATGGCTCGGGCCAAGGCTTCGGCAATATCCGGCGGCGTGCGGCGGCTGGTGCTCACATACAGGCTGCCGGACTCGGCGCGTGCCAGAGCCGCCGTGCGGTTCAACAGATCAAGCGCCAGTCCGCTGTCGAAGCGCAGAACCCGTTGCGGCCCGCCGATCAGCAGCACGACGAGGGGCTTGGGCAAGCCCGCCAGCCGGTTCTGCCAGGCTTGCTTGGCGCAGGTCAGCGCCGCTTCCTCGATACGGACCAGCGGATAGGCGAGCGGCATAACGTTCGGCGCAGAAGGCACGCGGAACTGGCTTGGTGCGATGACCAGGTCAAAGCGCTCGAGATGGCGCTGCGGTCGCCCAAGGTAGACAATGCGTGTTCGGCCGCCTGATTCGGCCTTGAGCCACAATAGGACCATGGCCATGCGCCGGCCCGCCGCGATCGCCAGCTTGGGCCAAGGCGGGTGAAGCTGGGCTGCGCTGGCTGGTTCGATATGGTCCAGCGAAGGACGCATGGCAGGCTTGGTGAACCGGAAGCGCTCTCGCACTGCTATTGGGACTTCAGCGGTCGTCCAGCCGAGCGCATTGGCGATCAAGCGGGCTTGCGCCGTATCGCCGAGTTTTTCACTTGTCAGGAGCCATGTCTTGGCAGGAGCAGGCATCAAGCGGTAAGCCATTGGCGGAGAAACACCCGGCTATCATGGGCCGATTGCTGCCACAAGCCGGTGGCAAGGTCCGCCATATGTTGGACAACGATTGCGGGAGCGCCCGCTCTTGAGCACGATCGATCGATACATTCTTGGCCGAGTCGTCTGGAAGACGGGGGCGATCCTGGCGGTTGGCCTGCTCATTCTGATGAGCGAGCGGCTGCTTCGGCTGTTCGACCTCTTCTCCGGACCGGATGACGTGGTGCGCTATTTGGGGCGGATGCTCGTCCTTCTCATGCCCCACTACATCGGCATCGTCCTGCCGGCGGCTTTCTTCTTCGCTGTGCTCCTCACCTTTTCGCGCTTGAGCAAGGAGCAGGAGCTCTCCGCCCTGTTGGCATCCGGTACCTCCGTGCCGCGGTTGACCAAGCCGGTCGGCTTGCTGGCAATGGGCATGGCCTGCTTGGCCGTCGTCCTGCTTGGCTATGCCCAGCCTCACGCGCGCTACGCCTACCGCTCGATCAAGCACAACTTGGCGCAGACCTCGCTTGGCCTTGCAGTCAAAGAGGGGTCTTTCCTGCAGATCGACGGATTGACCTTCTTTGCGGAGGCATCGCTCGACCAGGGCAACCGTGTGCGCCTGGCGCGCATTTTCGTGCTCGATAGCGAGAACGGTCAGGATCAACGGCTGACCACAGCGCGGGAAGGCGAGCTGATCCCGGCCGGCGTGGCAGGTGACCCGGTGCTCCGGCTCGATGACGGCCTGCGCCTCGATTTCGAGCCGGACGGCAGCATGTCGATGGTCGATTTCGAGGAGTTTCGCTGGCCGCTGGCGCGCAGCCCCATTTCCGATTATCGAGCACGCGGCGGCGACCCGCGCGAGCTGACCTTCCCGGAGCTCTTTGCTGCCTCCGTCGACCCGCCCAGCTACCTTACTCCGGCGGAAATCAGCGCCGAGCTCAACTCCCGCCTGATCATTATCGTGTCGACTTTGGTGCTTGCGGTCCTTGCGGTGGCCATGGGGGTAGGGCGCGGTTGGCGTCAGCGCGATCTCAGCGCCTTTATCGGCCTGGTTCTGCTGATCGTCTACAATGAGTCGCTCGAGTTCGGTGAAAGCTTGGTGAAGCGGGATCAGGCGCCGGCGTGGCTGGCCCTCTGGGTTCCTTTCTTGCTGCTGACGACGGCGACGATTCTGGCCTATCGTGAGGCAGCCTTCCGCTTGCCGGCCGGGCGAACCAGCTTCAGCAACCGACTCATCGACCGAATAACGGCATGGCGTCAGGCCTGGCTCCAGGCCGCGAGGCGGCGCGCATGAGCTGGATCTTCAGCCGCTACATCGCGGCGCTGCTTCTCGGCCGGCTCGTTCTCATCGCCGGCGGCATGACAGCTGTCGTGGTTTTCCTCGATTTTCTCTCCGACGGCGATCAGGTGATCGCCCAGAGCGATGAGCTGTTCCTTCCGATCTTACGCTATTCGGCTTTGCGTCTCCCCATCATTCTCGCCCAAGTGCTGCCGATCTCGGCCTTCTTCGCCGGATGCTTCACCTTCGCTCAGCTCTCGCGCAACAGTGAACTGGCTGCCCTCCATGCCGCTGGCGTGCCAAAGGCCCATCTTGCGGTGGCGGCGCTGCCGGCGGCGCTCCTCGTTGCCGTCTTTCAGTTCATGATCGAGGATCTGGCCGTGCCCCGTGCTACCGCCGCCCTGCAGTCCTGGGGCATCGGCGACTACGTCAGCGGCGGGGAGGGCGAGGAGCAGGCCTTCTGGCTGCGCCGTGGCGACGACATCCTGCGCTATCGCGGAGCGGACGCCACCGATCATGTCTTGCTCGATGTCACGATCTTCCGCCGCGATACCACGGGCAACCTGACGGAGCGCATCGATGCGCCGACCGCGCTCTACGACAACGGACGCTGGCTGCTGCAGGATGCAGAGGTGACCTCCGCCAACGACGTGACGCGGAGGAGTTACCCAAACTATTACTGGGACACGTCCTTGTCGCCGAGCCTGCTGGAGGCGGTCGCATCCCATCCGAGAGTTGCCTCACTTTCGGCTTTGCTCCAGGCGCAGTCCCAAAGTGGAACCGGCAATCAGCCGGACTACGTCTTCCGGGTCTGGCTCCACGAACGCATCTCGCGCCCGATTTCAACCGTCCTGTTGGTCCTTCTGACGATCGCTTTGGCGCGACCCTCAGGTCGTGGACCGGGTGGCGGCTGGTGGATTGCCATTTCGATGGCAATCGGCTTTGCGCTCTGGTCGCTGGACGGCCTGATGCTGAAGCTGGGCGAGCACGGCCTCTTGGTCCCCTGGGTCGCGGCTTGGGTTCCGACCTTCGTGATCGCTCTGACCGCCGGATGGGTCGCCCTTTACGTCGAGCATCAAGCGAGTTGGCGCGATGGTCGCGCGCCGCCGTCATCCGTTGCCAGACGCGCCTGACCGAAGTGCCTGCTGCCGGGCCGGGCCGGGCCGGGCCGGGCCGTGGTCTAGGACTCGAAAATGATCTGGACCCGGTCCGAGGCGAAGCGTGCGATACCGAACTCTATAGGAGTCTCGGCTTTGTCCACGTTGACGCTCTCGGTTACCAGAATCGGCCGACTCCGCGGCTGCTCCAGAGCCGCTGCTTCGCTGGCATCGGGCAGGCGGGCGATCACCCGGGTGGTTCGCCTGCGGTAGTCGGCACAGCCGAAGGACGCCAGCGCCTGACTGATCGAGAGCTCGCCCTTGAGCTTGTCCGGAAGCTCAGGAAAACGGGCACAGGGAAAATGATGGCTGGCGAAGGTGATCGGTCGATCGTCGGCTTGGCGCAAGGTATTGATGCAATAGCAAGCTGCGCCATTCTCGATACCGAGGTGCCGCGCCAGTTCAGGCCCCGCCTCGATCACCTCGCTCGACAGCACGCGGCCGACCAGGCTACGCGCCTGACTGCCGACAATCTCGCTGAAGCGGGTCCGGGCGCCGATCAGGTAGTCGAGAATATGCTCTTCGACGAAGCTGCCGCGCCCTTGCTCGACACGGATAAGGCCTTCTTCAGCCATGGTCGAGAGCGCACGCCGAACCGTATGGCGATTGACCGAGAAGCGCTGGGACAGCTCGGATTCGCTCGGCAGCTTGCTTCCGGGCGGGAACCCCCCACCTTCGATTTCCTCGGTCAGCGCGTTGTAAATGTAGCGCCAGAGTGTGAGGCCGGCTTGCCGTTCCATTGCATCCACCGTCCAGAAAAGACGTGTCACCAAAGCTTAAAAAAGCCGAGGTTCCAACTTAAGCCGCATTCTGATAACCACTATGTTAGATATCCGGACAACTATACAGATTGTCAATAGGTATATCCGATGACTTGCAGTACTCGTGGAGAGGTCGCATCCGATGAGGGCCAGATGCGGCGTCAGGAATGGCTTTCCATCCTGGCTCAAGCCTCCCCTAAGGCGGTGGCCGATGCCGTGCGC
The DNA here is from genome assembly GCA_028279885.1 of Rhodovibrionaceae bacterium. GTDB lineage: Bacteria > Pseudomonadota > Alphaproteobacteria > Kiloniellales > DSM-21159 > JANQMX01. The sequence continues at coordinate 110,190 of JANQMX010000064.1, forward strand.
ACCGTCACGCCTCAGCCCTCCTACAAGCTGCTGCGCGCGCCTGAAAGCGGCATGATCATGCTGCGTGGCCGTGCCGGTGGCTCGGGTCGTCGCTTCAATCTCGGCGAAGCGACCCTCACCCGCTGTTCGGTGAAGGTCGATGGCGGTTCGATCGGTCATGGCTATGTGCTTGGCCGTAGCCCGCAGCATGCCGAGCAAATCGCTTTGCTCGACGCCTTGCTACAGGACCCTTCGCACCATCAGGACCTGTGGGACGCGGTGATCGCACCGCTGGCCAAGGCGCGGGCTGCCGAAAAGGACAGCAAGGCGCGCAAAACCGCGGCCACCAAGGTCGATTTCTTCACCATGGTGCGAGGCGAGAGCGAATGACGGCGCATCCCGACTCGGCCGTTGAGATTGCCGCGGGCTTCCCCGATCCCGTGCTGGACAGCCAAGCGGCGTTCCGTGCGATCTTGGATGCCATGGCGCACCCTGGGCGCATCGCGACTGTTGGAATGCAGCTCAGTCCGCCAGCGCCGCTTGCGCCGGCCAGCTTGGCGTGCGTGCTCAGCCTCTGCGACCATGAGACGCCGCTTTGGCTCGACGACGCGGCAAGCAGTCTCGCCGCATCGTTCCGCTTTCACTGTGGGGCGCCGCTTGTCGGTGCGCCCGATAGGGCGGCCTTTGCGCTCTGTTGCGGCCCTCTGCCCGCGCTTGCCGGCTTTGGACAGGGGACGGCCGAATACCCCGAGCATTCGACCACGGTGATCTGTCAGGTTTCGGCGCTTGGGGACGGTGTGCCGATGACCTTACGCGGCCCGGGAATTGACGGCGGCCAGCAGCTCTCGGTTGCCGGACTGCCGGATGATTTCTCTGCACAATGGGCTGCCAATGGCGCACTCTTCCCCCAGGGCGTCGATGTCATCTTGACCCAGGGGCAGCGGCTCGTGGCCTTGCCGCGCAGCGTTAAGATCGAACCGGAGGTTGGGACATGTATGTCGCAGTAAAAGGCGGCGAGCAGGCCATCGACAATGCCCATCGCCTGCTGGCCGAGGAGCGGCGGGGCAACCCTGAGCAACAGGAGATCTCCGTCGCTCAGATCTCAGGACAACTGGCGCTGGCCGTCGATCGGGTGATGGCCGAGGGCTCGCTCTATGACCGGGAACTGGCGGCGCTGGCCATCAAGCAGGCGCGCGGCGACATGATCGAGGCGATCTTTCTGCTTCGTGCCTACCGCACCACCTTGCCACGCTTCGGCTACAGCGAGCCTTTGCGCAGCGACCGCATGCAGGTGCGGCGGCGAGTCTCCGCCACTTTCAAGGATTTGCCCGGCGGCCAGCTGCTCGGCCCGACCTTCGACTATACCCATCGTTTGCTCGACATGACCTTGTTGGACGATGGCGAGCCGTCGGCCCAGCCTGCGGCCGAAAGGGTAGGTGAAAGCAGCGACGGACCTCTGCCGCGAGTCGTCGATCTGCTGAACGACGAAGGCTTGATCGAGACGGAGACACCGGCGGATGAGCGCGACGTCGGCGATTTAACGCGAGAGTCCCTGACCTTTCCGGCCGGCCGCGATCTGCGGCTGCAGAACCTGGCGCGCGCCGACGAGGGCTTTTTGCTCGGGCTCGGCTATTCGACCCAGCGCGGCTACGGCAACAACCATCCCTTCGCCGGCGAGATACGCATGGGAGAGGTCGCCGTCGAGTTCGTGCCGGAAGAGCTCGGCTTTCCGATCGAGATCGGCGAGATCACCGTCACCGAGTGTCAGATGATCAACCAGTTCCAAGGTTCGGAGCAGGCGCCGCCGCAGTTCACCCGCGGCTATGGGCTGGTCTTCGGGCAGAGCGAGCGCAAGGCCATGTCCATGGCGCTGGTCGATCGCGCTTTGCGGGCATCCGAACTGGGCGAGGAGGCGGAGAACCCGGCACAGGATGAGGAATTCGTGCTCTATCACAGCGACAATGTGCAGGCGACCGGCTTCGTCGAGCACCTGAAGCTGCCTCACTACGTCGATTTCCAGTCCGAGCTGACGGTGTTGCGCCGGCTGCGCGCCGACTTCGAGACAGCATCGGGACCGGTACCGGAGGCCGCGGAATGAACGCCCCGACCTCCGCCAAATCCCTCGCCATGCCCGCCGAGACCAAGTCCGCCGAGACCAAGCCTGCCGAGGCCAAGCCGCGGCAGGAAGCCGGCTACAACTACGCCTATCTCGACGAGCAGACCAAGCGCAGCATCCGCCGGGCGCTGCTGAAGGCGGTCGCCATTCCCGGCTATCAGGTTCCCTTCGGCAGCCGCGAGATGCCCATGCCCTATGGCTGGGGCACCGGCGGCGTTCAGGTGACCGCCAGCGTCCTCGGTCCCGACGATACGCTGAAAGTCATCGACCAAGGGGCCGACGACACGACCAACGCCGTCAGCATCCGCCGCTTCTTCGCCAAGACCGCGGGCGTCAAGACGACGACGCGGACGGAGGAGGCAAGCGTCATCCAAACCCGCCACCGCATCCCGGAAACGCCGCTGAAAGCCGGCCAGATCGTCGTCTTCCAGGTGCCGATTCCCGAGCCGCTGCGCTGGCTCGAGGCCAGCGAAGCCGAAACGCGCAAGATGCATGCGCTGGAGGAATACGGCGTTATGCACGTCAAGCTCTATGAGGATGTCGCGCGCTTCGGCCGTATCTCCGTGGCCTACGACTATCCGGTCAAAGTGGATGGGCGCTACATCATGCGGCCGAGCCCCATTCCCAAGTTCGACAATCCCAAGCTCGATCGTTCGCCGGCCTTGATGCTGTTCGGCGCGGGGCGGGAGCAGCGCATCTATGCGGTGCCGCCCTACACCGAGGTGCGCAGCCTGGATTTCGAAGATCATCCCTTTGAAGTCGAGAGTTGGCCGCGGTGCTGCGCCCTTTGCGGCGCCAAGGACAGCTTCCTCGACGAGATCATCGTCGACGATCAGGGAGGGCGGCAGTTCGTCTGCTCCGACACCGATTACTGCGAAGCGCGCCGCGCGGCTGGGCACAGGGGGCCGGCATGACTGAGACGCCGCTTCTCCAGGCGACCGCGCTGACGCGGATGTACGGCAAGCGGGTCGGTTGCCGCGACGTTTCCTTCGATCTTTGGCCCGGCGAGGTCCTCGGTGTCGTCGGCGAGTCCGGCTCCGGCAAGACCACTTTACTGAACTGCCTTTCGGCGCAGCTCGAGCCGAGCGGCGGTGAGATCCTCTATACGCGACGAGATGGGCGTCAGGTCGACATCTTTGCCCTCTCGGAAGGCGAGCGGCGCCTGCTGCTGCGCACGGAATGGGGCCTGGTGCGGCAAAATCCGCGCGACGGGCTGCGCATGGCGGTGTCGGCCGGCGCCAACGTCGGCGAGCGGCTGATGGCAGTGGGCGCGCGCCACTATGGGGATATTCGTGGCCAGGCGCGGCACTGGCTGACCGAGCTGGAGATCGACGCGGAGCGCATCGACGACCTGCCGCGCAACTTCTCCGGCGGCATGCAGCAGCGCCTGCAGATCGCGCGCAACTTGGTGACTTCGCCGCGGCTGGTTTTCATGGATGAGCCGACCGGCGGGCTGGACGTTTCGGTCCAGGCGCGCCTGCTCGATCTCATTCGCCGTCTGACGCGCGACCTCGGCCTGGCCTGCATCATCGTGACCCACGACCTGGGCGTGGTGCGCATGCTGTCGCACCGTCTTTTGGTCATGCGCGGCGGCGAGGTCGTCGAGGCGGGTCTGACCGATCAGGTGCTCGACGACCCTCAGCATCCCTACAGCCAGATGCTGGTTTCCTCCATTCTGCCGGTATGAGCGCAATGACGGAACAAACGGACCCCATGATCGCTATTCAGGGGCTTCACAAGACCTTCACCTTACATACACAGAACGGGGCGACGATTTCTGCTTTACAATCCCTCGACTTAACGGTGTCCGGAGGGGAATGCGTCGTCGTGCGCGGCGCATCGGGGGCAGGGAAGTCCTCTCTTTTGCGATGCGTGTACGGCAACTATCGCGCCGGAGGTGGTGCGATATGGGTCCGTCACCAAGGAGCGATGGTGGACGTGGCAAAGGCGGAGCCGCGGACGATTCTGGACATGCGGCGTACGACCATGGGGTTCGTCAGTCAGTTTCTGCGCGTAATCCCGCGTATTCCGACCTTGGATCTCGTCATGGAGCCGCTGTTGACGGCGGGCCGAAGCGCCGAAGAGGCGAGAGAACAGGCGGGAACCATCCTGACGCATCTCAACCTGCCGCAGCGCCTATGGTCCTTGGCGCCGGCCACGTTTTCCGGGGGGGAGCAACAGAGAGTTAACATAGCTCGCGCCATGGTATGGGATTATCCTGTGCTGCTCCTTGACGAGCCCACGGCATCCCTGGATAGGGAAAACCGCGCTGCCGTTGTCGAGCTTATCCTGGCTGCGCGGTCCAGGGGCGCAGCCATTCTCGGCGTCTTCCACGATCGCGAAGCGGGAGACGCGGTGGCAACAGACACGATTGAACTGAGAGCGAACCGGTTGGCCGCATGATTCCAGAGCGCGTTTCCTATCCCGAGATCAACATTTCCAACGCCACCCTGGTCTTGAAGGACCAGGTGGTTCGCGGCTCTCTGTCCATTCGGGACGGCTGGATTGCGGCGATCGACGGGGGTTCTCTCTCCCGCGCGCCGCATCACGATATGCAGGGCGACTACCTCCTGCCTGGCCTCGTCGAGTTGCACACCGACAACCTGGAAGGTCACCTGGTGCCGCGGCCGAAGGTGGCCTGGCCGCCCCTACCTGCGGTGCAGGCCCACGACGCCGAGATCACCGCGGCCGGTATCACCACGGTGTTCGACTCGCTGCGGGTCGGCGATGAGCCAGGCGACGACCACTGCAAGCGCCTGCTGCGCGCAAGCCTTGAAGGTATCGAAGCGGCAGAGCGGGCCGGCGCCCTTAGGGCCGATCACCACATTCACCTGCGCTGCGAAGTCGGCTGCCAGGACGTGGTGGAGGACTTCGCGGCTGTGGTGGACAATCCGCGCATTGGCCTGATCTCGCTGATGGATCATACGCCCGGCCAGCGGCAGTTCGCCAATCTCGACGCCTACCGCACCTACTACCAAGGCAAGATGAAGATGAGCGATGAGGAGATCGAACGCTTCATCGAACGGAAGATTGCTGAGAATACCCCGCGGGTCGAAGTGAACCGCCGCCAGGTCGCGGAGCTGGCACGTGAAAAAAGCCTCATCCTGGCCAGTCACGATGACGCCACTCAGGCGCATATCGAAGAGGCTATCGAGTTCGGCGTCACGCTAGCGGAGTTTCCGACGACGGTCGAAGCTGCTGAGGCCGCCCATCGCTTCGGCCTCTCCAACCTGGCCGGGGCACCGAATCTTGTGCGCGGCAAGTCGCACTCGGGCAACGTGGCGGCGCGGGATTTGGCCGCGCGCGGCTTGCTGCACGGCATTGCCTCCGACTATGTGCCGAGCTCTTCCTTGCTGGGCGTGCTCAAGCTGCATGACGACGAAGGTTGGGGCTTGCCGGAAGCTGTCGCCACGGCGAGCTCGGCGCCGGCCCGCATGGTGGGCCTGGATGACCGGGGCGAGATTGCGCCTGGCCAGCGCGCCGATCTGGTGCAGATCAGCCGCCATGGTAGCGGTGTGGCTGTGCGCTCCGTCTGGCGCCTCGGCGAGCGCGTTCTCTGACGGCGGCAGCGGATGGCTGCCGTGTCCCAGAAAACAGAGGCCGTGGCCCGCGCCGCTGTTTACTTCACCCCTGCTGAAAGCAGTCTGCTTGCCGAGCGGGCCCGCAGCTGGTTCGAGGACCGCGCCACGCAAGAGATTACCGGCTCGCCGCGGCACTACGGCTTTCATGCCACCCTGAAAGCGCCCTTCCGCCTGGCAGAGGGGGAGGCTATTGAGCGCCTGCTCAATGCGGTCGAGCGCTTCGCGGCCGCCCGTCGCTGGGTCGAGGGGCCGCTCTTGCGCGTCGGTGCGTTGGGCGAGTTTCTCGCCCTCGTCCCTTTTGCTCCCGACCCTCGTCTGGACGCGCTTGCCGCCGATTGCGTTCAGGCCTTCGAACCCTTTCGCGCACCCCTGTCGGCGGCCGAGCTCGCCCGCCGTCGGGCGGCCGGGCTCAGCCCGCAGCAAGACCGCTATCTGCAGGAATGGGGCTATCCCTATGTCATGGAAGAGTTTCGCTTCCACATGACCTTGACCGAGCGCTTGGCGACGCTCGAGCGGGCGCACTGGAAAGCCGTGCTGGAGGCCCATTTTGCACCGCTAGCCGACCAGCCTTTGGTGCTGGATGGTCTCTCCGTCTTTGTTCAAGACAGTCTCGACAGCCCCTTTCGGCACTTGGCGCGCTACCCCTTCGAGGCCCGCTAGCACAATCCAATAGGACAACTGCCGGGTGCGGCCGGATTTCCCTTGCCAAGCGGGGGCTTCGGCTTTCCGATCCCCGGACCCTGTCGGCGATCAGCCGGCGGACGACATGGGTGTAAGAGGACAGGAATGATATTCGAGCAAGATTGGCCGGTTGCGAGCCCGCTTCGTGCGGCGCTCCGCGCCGATACCCGCGCCGACGAGACCGAGGTGGTCCGGCGCTTGGCCGATGAAGCGGCTTTCACCAGCGAGCAGCGGGACCGGATTTCCGAGCACGCCCGCCGCTTCGTCACGGCGGTCCGCGACACCCGGGTCGGGCAGGGCGGCATTGATGCCTTCCTGCACGAGTACGAGCTCTCCTCCAAAGAAGGCGTCGTGCTCATGTGCCTGGCCGAAGCCATGCTGCGGGTTCCCGACGCCTACACCGTGGACAAACTCATTCGCGATAAGATCGGCACGGCGGAGTGGGAGCGGCATCTGGGCAAGAGCGAATCGCTCTTCGTCAATGCCTCGACCTGGGCGCTGATGCTGACCGGGCGCGTCGTGCGGCTCGACGAGGGCGACCGGCGCGACCTCACCGGCACCCTTGGACGTTTGGTGCACCGTAGCGGCGAGCCCGTTATCCGCAACGCGATCAACCAGGCGATGCGCATCCTCGGGCGCCAGTTCGTCATGGGCCGCAGCATAGAGGAAGCGCTGAAGCGTGCCGAAGCGGACGAGGCGCGCGGTTACAGCTATTCCTACGACATGCTGGGTGAGGCGGCGCGCACCATGGCCGACGCCGATCGCTACTACCAAGCCTACCGCGAGGCCATCGAGGCCATTGGCAAGCGCGCGAAAAAGGATGTCGACGCCAACCTCAACCCCGGCATTTCGGTGAAGCTCTCGGCGTTGCATCCCCGCTACGAGTTTGCCCAACGGCGGCGCAGCCTCGACGAGATCGTGCCCAAGCTGGCGGAGCTTGCCGCGCTCGCCAAAGCCAACAACATCGGCCTCTGTGTCGATGCGGAGGAAAGCGAGCGTCTGGACCTGTCGCTGGAGATCATCGAGGCCGTCTCCGCCATCGAGCAGCTGGCCGGCTGGCAAGGCTACGGGCTGGCCGTACAAGCCTATCAGAAGCGCGCCTCGCGGCTGATCGACTGGCTCGCCGACATGGCCGAGCGGCACGGGCGCCGGCTCAACGTTCGCCTCGTGAAGGGCGCCTACTGGGACAGCGAGATCAAGCACGCGCAAGAGCTTGGCCTGCCCGGCTACCCGGTCTTCTCGCGCAAGGTCTCGACCGATGTTTCCTATCTCGCCTGCGCGCGCAAGCTGCTGGCGCAGCCGGAGCGCTTCTATCCGCAGTTCGCCACGCATAACGCCCACAGCCTGGCGGCGGTGCTGGAACTGGCGGGCAACCGGCCGCGTGAGACCTTCGAGTTTCAGCGTCTGCACGGCATGGGCCAGGCGCTCTACGAGGAGGTGGTCGGCGAGGAGAAACTCGGCGTGCCCTGCCGCATCTACGCGCCGGTCGGCCGTCACGACGATCTCTTGGCTTACCTGGTGCGGCGCCTTCTGGAGAACGGCGCCAACACCTCCTTCGTCAACCGCATTCAGGACGATCACTTGCCAGTCGATGAGATTATCGCCGACCCGGTGGCCCAGATCGCGCGGTTGGACAGCATTCCTCATCCGCTCATTCCGGTGCCCCGCGATCTCTACGGCGAAGAGCGGGCCAATTCGGCCGGCTTCGACCTGGCAGCACCCGACGTTCTCGAGCCCTTGGCGAAGGACATGGAGGCTGCGGCGCGGCAACCCTGGCAAGGCGGGGCGCTGATCGGCGGTCGTCTTGCCGGCAGCAAGACCGTCCAGCTGCGCAATCCGGCAGACCGGCGCGAGGTCGTCGGCCAGGTCGGCGAAGCGAGCCCGGAAGACGCCGAGCGGGCGTTGTCCCGCGCTCTACGCGCCTTCCCGGATTGGTCGCGCAGTGCGGCGGATCAGCGCGCCAGCGCCCTGGAACGGGCCGCCGACCTGATGGAGGCGCGCTCCGCCGAGCTGATGGCGCTTTGCGTCAAGGAGGCCGGCAAGACCTTGAACGACGCCATCGCCGAGGTGCGGGAGGCGGTGGACTTCCTGCGCTACTACGCGGTCCGTGCGCGCAAGGACTTCTCGGAGCCAGAAAGCCTGCCGGGACCGACGGGCGAGCGTGACGAGATCTCGCTGCACGGGCGCGGTGTCTTCCTCTGCATCAGCCCCTGGAACTTCCCGCTGGCCATCTTCACCGGGCAGGTGTCGGCTGCCTTGGCCGCCGGCAACTGCGTGCTGGCGAAACCCGCCGAACAGACGCCCCTGATTGCCACCTTGGCCGTCCGGCTGCTGCACCAGGGTGGGGTGCCGGAAGACGTGCTGCACCTCTTGCCCGGCGACGGAGCGAGCATCGGCGGACGGCTGGTCGCCGACCCCCGGATTGCCGGTGTGGCTTTCACCGGCTCCACCGAGACGGCCCGGGTCATTCATCGAGGGCTGGCGGAGCGCGACGGCCCCATTGTCCCCTTGATCGCCGAAACCGGCGGGCAGAACGCCATGATCGTCGACTCTACGGCGCTGCCCGAGCAGGTGGTGCGGGACACCATCGACTCGGCTTTCCGCTCGGCCGGCCAGCGCTGCTCGGCACTGCGCGTGCTCTACCTGCAGCAGGAGGTGGCGGACAAAACCCTGACCATGCTCAAGGGCGCCCTCGCCGAGCTCAAGGTCGGCGACCCGGCCTGGCTGAAGACCGATGTCGGGCCTGTGATCGACGAAGAGGCGCGCGACATGCTGCTCGGGCATGCCAAGCGCATGCAGAACGAAGGGGCGCTGCTGGCCAGCGCCAACCTCGGTGACGACTGCGAACAGGGCACCTTCGTCGCGCCTTCGGTCTTCGAGATCGACAGCCTGAGCCGCCTGCAACGGGAAGTCTTCGGCCCGATGCTGCACGTGATTCGCTACCAGGCGGATAAGCTGGACAACGTCATCGAAGCGATCAACGGCACCGGCTATGGCCTGACCCTCGGCGTGCACAGCCGCATCGATTCGACCGTCGACTACGTGCGTCAGCGGGCGCACGTCGGCAACATGTACGTCAACCGCAACATCATCGGCGCGGTGGTCGGCGTGCAGCCCTTCGGCGGCGAGGGCCTGTCAGGTACAGGCCCCAAGGCCGGCGGCCCGCGCTACCTGCACCGTTTCGCCACCGAGCGCGTGATCTCCATCGACACCACGGCGGCCGGCGGCAACGCCTCCCTCATGTCGATGGAGGAGGCATTGCCGGTTTAGCAGCGGCCTTACTGCGCAGCGGCGGAAAGCGGCGGGGCAAGCCTGTCTTCAGCCACCCGGTCGGCAGCCAGCGAGGTGGCGACGCCGTCTTGCTCGGCCCGCTCGAAGATCGCCAGCAGCGTTTCGTGAATCCGGTCCACGTGCTGCATGGCGAGGGCTTCGTCATAGGCTGGGCCGCCCGGGCGGGTCTCGTGGGCGATGACGATCACACCGCCCGCGTTGATGGCGTAGTCCGGTGCATAGAGGATGCCGGCCTGGCGCAGCGCCTCGCCGTGGCGTTCCTCGGCGAGCTGGTTGTTCGCCGAGCCGGCGACGATGCTGGCTTTCAGGCGTGGAATGGTCTCGTCGTGGATGGTGGCGCCCAGCGCACAGGGCGCATAGACGTCGACCTCCTGGTCGTAGATCGCCTCGGGCGCGACGGCCTCCGCACCGAATTCCTGGACGCAGCGCGCGATCGCCTCCTGATTGATGTCGGTGACGACCAGCTTGGCGCCCGCAGCATGCAGCAGCCGGCATAGGTGGTAGCCGACGCTGCCCAGGCCCTGCACCGCGACGCGCAGACCGGTGAGATCGTCGCGGCCCAGCTTGGCCTTGACCGCGGCCTTCAGGCCCATAAAGACGCCGCGCGCCGTCGCCGGCGAAGGATCACCGAAACCGCCGGCACGGGTGCCCGCCACATGCGGTGAGACTTCCGCCATGACCTCGACGTTCTCGACGCTGATGCCGACGTCCTCGGCAACACGGTACTGGCCGCCTAGGCTGTCGACCAGCCGGCCCATGGCGCGGAAGAGCGCCGGCGACTTGATGTCGGGTGTGCCGAGAATGACGGATTTGCCGCCGCCGAAAGGCAGGTTGGCGAGGGCGGACTTGTAGCTCATCCCACGAGAGAGCCGCAGCACGTCCGTGAGGGCATCTTCGTCGCGTGCGTAGTTCCAGAGGCGGCAGCCGCCGACGGCCGGGCCGCGGGTGGTATCGTGGATGGCGATGATTGCCTTGAGACCGGTGACGTGGTCGTGGCCGAACAGGACTTTCTCGTGGTCGTCGAATTCCGGATGATCAAAGAGCCACATCGGTCGTTTCCTCACGCAGTATTCGGTCTCAATAGTATGAGGATCGCCTGACTCTGTTAGGTATTCAATTAAAACCACCGGCATGTGATCAGAAAGACGGAAATAGTCGCCAAGTCCGGCGACAATCGACAGGAAGTTGCCGCCGCGGCCGACCGATGGTCAGGATCTTAGTTTACCAAATGAGGCGCTAAGCGATGCGCCCGGCGGCTTCCAGGTCGCCGGCGATGCAGGCCTGCATCAGAGGCGTCAGGTTTCCGGGGGTGAGCGGTGTCGGGTTGCTGCCCGCTGTCGGATCCTCGGCCGCCATGGCGGCCAGCTCTTCCGTGCGGGAGGTTTCGACGCCGAGGCTGGCGAGGTCGTTGTCGATGGCGAGGACCTCCCTCAATGCCAGGACCCAGGCCATGAAGCTCTCGAAGCTCGGATCCGGAAGGCCAAGCCAGGCGGCCAGCCGGGTAATCTTCGCTTCGATGACCGGGCGGTTGAAGGCCAGGACGTAAGGCATCACCACGGCGTTGGTCAGGCCATGGTGGGTGTCGTAAACGGCGCCGACCGGGTGGGAGAGGGCGTGAATGGCGCCGAGTCCCTTCTGGAAAGCGGTGGCCCCCATGGAGGCGGCGGCCAGCATGCAGCCGCGGGCATAGACGTCGTCGCCGTTTTGGGTCGCCACCGGCAGCCAGTCCTTGACCAGACGCATGCCCTCCACGGCGATGCCTTCGCACATGGGGTGAAAGCCGGGGGCGCAGTAGGCCTCCAGGCAGTGGGCCAGGGCATCCATGCCGGTGGCGGCGGTGATGTGCGGCGGCAGGCCGACAGTCAGCTCCGGGTCGGAGACGACGATGGCCGGCAGCATGTTGGGGTGGAAGATGATCTTCTTGGTGTGGTCGCGCTCGTCCAAGATCACGCCGGCGCGGCCGACCTCGGAGCCGGTGCCGGCTGTGGTCGGCACGGCGATGATCTTGGGTATGTCCGGGTTGGCTGCCTTCCAGTCGTCACCTCGGTCTTCGAAGTCCCAGATCGGCCGTTCCTGAACGGCAGCGAAGGCGATCACTTTGCCGGCGTCGAGCGCGCTGCCGCCGCCGAAGGCAATGACACCATCGTGCCCCCCCTCTTTGTAGGCGGCGACTCCGTCTTCCACGTTCTGCCCCACCGGGTTGCCCTTCACGGCACTGAACAGGCCGGTGGGGACGCCGGCTTCCCCGTTCCGCGAGACGACGTCCTGCACCATGGGAAGCGCAGCCAGCCCGGGGTCGGTGACCAGCAGTGGGCGTTGCATGCCGAGGCTCTGACAGGCGCGCGGCAGGCCGGCGATGGCGCCCGCCCCAAAGCGAACCTGGGTGGGGAAGCTCCAGAGGGATTTCAGGCTGCTCGGGTCCTTGGTCATGGGCGTCGCTTTCTTCTCTCGATTGTTGTTGCTTGGTCTTGCTGGAAGCCTTGGTGGCTCCCCTTGGTTTTCAGTGGCCGCGGCCGCCGCGGCGGGATCGCATGATGGTGCGTGACAGTAGAATCACGGGAAGCAGGCCGGCGCCGACGATCATCAGAGACGGCGTCGCCGCTTCGGCCAGACGTTCGTCGGAAGCCAGGCGGTAGGCCTGCACCGCCAGGGTATCGTAGTTGAACGGCCGCATGATGAGAGTCGCCGGAAGCTCTTTCATGACGTCGACGAAAACGAGCAGCAGGGCGGTCAGCACGCTGCCGCGCATGAGCGGCAGCAGCACCCGGCCGAAGGTGCGGGTCGCGCCGGCACCGAGGGTCACGGCGGCATCGTCCATGCTGCGGGAGATCTTGCCGAAGCTGGCCTCGACGGTGTTGAGCGAGACGGCAAGGAAGCGGACCACATAAGCGAAGATCAGGGCGGCGATGGTGCCGGTAAACAGCAGGCCGCTGGAGACCCCGAACTCGGCGCGCAGCCAGCGGTCCAGGGCGTTGTCGAAGCCGGCCAGGGGGATCAGGATGCCGACGGCGATCACCGAGCCCGGCACGGCATAGCCGAGGCTGGCGATGCGCGTTGCCAGGCGGGTCGGCCAGATGGGCAGGCGCCGCAAGCTGTAAGCGAGAAAGAGCGAGACGCTGACGGCGACCACGGCGGCAATGCTGCCCAGGGTGAAGGTGTTGCCGAGCAGGGTCAGATAGCGCGGGCTGAAGATCTCATGCTCGTTGATCGCATGCAGATGCAGCATCAGGCCGACCGGCAGGAGAAAGCCGAAGGTGACCGGTAGGGCGCAGATCACGAAGGCCGCCGCCGCCTTCCAGCCGCGCAAGCGAAAGCGCGGCAGGTCGCGCACCACGTTGGTGGTCTCGTGGTACTTGGCGACGCCCCGCTGATGCCGTTCGAGCCACATCAGCACGGCGACGAAGAGCAGCAGCAGGCTCGCCAAACGGCCGGCTGAGACCGGGTCGCTCATGTCGAACCACGCCCGGTAGATCCCTGTGGTGAAGGTCGGGACCCCAAAATGGGCCACGGTGCCGAAATCGGCCAAGGCCTCCATCAGCGCCAGGGCCGTGCCGGTGGCGATCGCCGGCCGGGCCAGCGGCAGGGCCACCTTCCAAAAGCTGGCCCAGGCGCTGCGCCCAAGGGTCCGGCTCGCTTCCAGCACGCAGATCGACTGCTCGAGAAAGGCCGCACGGGTCAAAAGATAGACGTAGGGGTAGAGCACCAGCGTGAAGACCACCACCGCCCCTTCCAGGGAGCGGATGTTGGGGAACCAATAGTCCCGCGGCCCGAGGCCGGTGACATCGCGAAACAGGCTCTGCACGGCCCCGGAATGCTGCAGGAAGTCGGTATAGACGTAGGCGATGATGTAGGCGGGGGCTGCCAGCGGCAGGATGAGCAGCCATTCGAACCAGCGACGTCCGGGAAAGCGGCACATGGTCACCAGCCAAGCCGTTGCGACGCCGCCGAACAGCACGCCCAGGCCGGTGAAGAAGACAAGGCGAAAGGTGTTGCCGATGAACTGCGGCAGGTTCTGATCCAGCACGCGCGACCAGCTGTCGCCCCCGGGCTCGAGGAAGCTCTCGAGCACACCCAGGACAGGCAAGGAAAGCAGGCCCGCGACGGCTAAGGCGGCCAGCGCCGTCAGCAGCCTGCGCCGGCTGCGGCGGACTGCAGAGGGGCCGCTTCCGGTGGGTTGGTAGCCGATGGCAGGTGCGCTCAAAGCCGCTCTCTTTTCCCTGTCAGTGCGAAGCGTTCGTAAAGGAGATGCTTACTGTCTTGGACAACCACGATCAATCGCCAGGGGCTGTGCGGCGGCTTCGCTGATAACCATGCAACTTTACCGGTTAAATCGGGGACTTGCATGGTTGATGAGGCGGCACGGCGAACGCTTACCAAATCGCTTAAGTAAGGCGTTCTTAATTACTCTCTGAGAGGCTCGGCACGGTCATTTTTCGGGCCGAACTCCGCCACTCTTTGGCGGCCTCAGGCAACAGCGCTGGATAGTTCATAGCATGGATGATTTGCTGGCTGAGTTCCTCACGGAGAGTAACGAAGGTCTCCAGGTTCTCGACAACGAGCTTGTTAAGCTCGAGCAGAACCCGAATGACCCCGAGCTCCTGTCCAACATCTTTCGGCTGATGCATACCATTAAGGGAACCTGTGGTTTCCTTGGTCTGCCTCGTCTGGAAGGTGTCGCGCATGCCGGGGAGAACGTCCTCGGCAGGCTGCGCGATGGCGAGATCACTGTCTCGCCGGAGATCGTCTCTCTTATTCTGGAGTGCCTCGATCGCATTCGCGAGATTCTCGCGGCGCTCGAAGCCACCGAGAGCGAGCCGGAGGGAGACGACGCGGACCTGATCGCCCGTCTCAACGCGGCCGCAGAAGGCAAGGCGAGTGCGCCGGAGGCACCCGCAGCCGACGAACCCGCGCCCGAGCCCGTCGAGATGGTCTCTGAGGAAGAGAGCCAGCCCGGCGACGCCTCAGAGCCTGAAGCGGTCGAAACCGAAGCCGCCGCTGAGGCCACCGTCGAGGCTGCTCCCGAGAGCGAGGCGCCTGTCGAGCCGACACCGGAGACACCGGAAGCGCCGAAGCCAGCGGCAAGCGATGCGCCACCCGCCCCAGCCGCCAAGGCCGAGGCCAAGGCGACCAAGGAGTCGGCCGTCGCCAATCAATCTATCCGCGTCAACGTGGACTTGCTGGAAGACCTGATGACCATGGTCTCCGAGCTGGTGCTGACCCGCAACCAGCTGCTGCAGATCCTGCGGACGCAGAAGGAAAGCGAGTTCGGCGGTCCCCTGCAGCGGCTGAACCATGTGGTTTCCGAGTTGCAGGAAGGCGTGATGAAGACGCGCATGCAGCCGATCGGCAACGCCTGGGCCAAGCTGCCGCGTCTGGTTCGCGACCTGTCCCACGAGCTGGGCAAGAAGATCGAACTGGAGATGCGCGGCGCCGATACCGAGCTCGATCGTCAAGTGCTCGATCTGATCAAGGATCCGCTGACCCACATGGTGCGCAACTCGGCCGACCATGGCCTGGAGCGTACCGAGGACCGGGTGTCGACCGGCAAGTCCGAGACCGGGACCATCGTCCTTGAGGCCTATCACGAAGGTGGCCAGATCATCATCAAGATCTCCGACGACGGCCGCGGCATCAATGTCGATCGGGTCAAGGAAAAGGCCATCGTGAATGGCTTGGCCACCGAGGCAGAAATGGAGATGCTGAGCGATCAGCAGATCAATCAGTTCATCTTCAAGCCGGGTTTCTCCACGGCTGAGGCGGTGACGGCCGTTTCCGGCCGCGGCGTCGGCATGGACGTGGTGCGCACCAACATCGAGAAGATCGGCGGGACCATCGAGCTGACCTCGACGCAGGGCGAGGGCAGCTGCTTCACCATCAAGATCCCGCTGACGCTGGCCATCGTGTCTGCCCTGATCGTTGCCTGCGCCGGCGAGCGCTTCGCCATTCCGCAGCTTTCCGTGGTCGAGCTGGTGCGCGCCTCCGGCGCCTCCGAGCACAGCATCGAGCGTATCCAGGATACGCCCGTCTTGCGGCTGCGCGACAGGCTGCTGCCGCTGGTGCACCTGCGCGACCTGCTGCACCTCGAAAACGACTTCACCGAGCTCACCGAGGAGCAGGAAGACGTTCGCCGCGACGATTTCATCGTCGTTACCCAAGTGGCGAACTACTCCTTCGGCATCATCGTCGATCGGGTGTTCGATACGGAGGAAATCGTCGTCAAGCCGGTCGCCCCGATCTTGCGCGAGATCTCGCTGTTCTCGGGCAACACCATCCTGGGCGACGGCTCGGTCGTGATGATCCTCGACCCCAACGGCATTGCATCCGTCACCGGCGAGATCAACGTCACCGACAAGGCCGAGGAAGACGCCCAGCAGGAAGTGGCACATGCCGAAGATCGCGTCGCGATGCTGCTGTTCCGGGCGGAAGGAAACACGCCCAAGGCGGTCCCGCTGTCCCTTGTGGCGCGCCTGGAGGAGGTCGATCTGGCCCAGGTCGAAGCCTCGGGCGACCAGCGAGTCGTGCAGTACCGCGGTCAGCTCATGCCGCTCTTCACCATGGAGGGCAGCGAGGAGCCGACCAGCGAAAGCGGCCGCCGGCCGGTCCTGGTGTTCTCGGAGCAAGGCCGCAACCTCGGCCTGATGGTCAACGAGATCGTCGACATCATCGAAACGCCGCTGAACGTCGAGCTGAGTGGCGAATCCGATGGCTTTGTCGGCTCGGCCATCATCAACGATGCGGCGACCGAGGTCATCGACGTCGGATACTACGTCAATCTTGCCTTCGACGACTGGTTCGGCGCAGGGCGACAGGCAACCGCGGATGCAGGCAATGGGCGCCGTGTGCTGCTGGTCGACGACAGCGCCTTCTTCCGCAATCTGCTGTCGCCGCTGCTCGATGTGGCCGGCTATCAGGTCACGACGGTGGAGAGCGCCGTCGAAGCCCTGCAGCTCTGCGAGGAGGGCAGGGACTTCGACGTCATCATCTCCGACATCGAGATGCCGGGCATGAGCGGCTACGACCTCTGCGAAGCCCTGAAGACGAAGCGCTGGGCAGAAACACCCATCGTTGCGCTCTCCGCCCACTCATCGCCGGGCGATATCGCGCGTGGCCGGGAAGTGGGCTTCGCGGACTACGTCGCTAAGTTCGACCGAGACGCCCTGCTGTCGTCTCTCGACGAAACGCTAGCCGAGATGCGAGGCGCAGCATGACCCAGACTGGACAGGATATGACCGGGACCGACCTGTCGAACGATTTCGTCACTTTTTGGATCGCGGAGCAGCTTTTCGGCATCCACGTCCTCAAGGTGCAGGACATTCTGGCCCAATCGAAGACGACGCCTGTACCGCTCGCGCCGCCGGAGATTGCCGGCTCGCTCAATCTGCGCGGGCGCATCGTAACCTCCGTCGACGTTCGCTGCCGGTTGGGCCTACCGCCCGACACCTCGGAAGGGGGCGGGACCAGCATCGTGGTCGAGCAGGACCACGATCTCTACAGCCTGCTTGTCGACTCGGTTGGGGAAGTCCTGACGCTCGCCGCCGACTCGTTCGAACCGAACCCGCCGACCCTAAGCCCGGCGATCCGCCAGTACGCAACCGGCATCTATCGCTTGGAGAAGGAACTGCTGGTGGTTCTGGACGTTGACCGACTGCTCGATTACGGCCGCTCGGCGGCTGCCTGAGGCGCACCTGTTTCTGTTGGAGACGGAAGATGAAGTCATGTCTCATCGTAGATGATTCCAAGGTCGTGCGCATGGTGGCGCGCAAGATTCTGGAAGGTTTCAATTTCGACATTGCCGAGGCCGAAGACGGCCAGAAGGCGCTGGACCATTGTCGGGCCAGCATGCCGGATGCGGTTCTGCTCGATTGGAACATGCCGGTGATGAGCGGCATCGAGTTTCTGCGCGCGCTGCGCGCCATGGACGTTGCCGATCAGCCGGTGGTCGTTTTCTGCACAACGGAAAACGACATGAAACACATTCAGGATGCCATTCAGGCCGGCGCCAACGAGTACATCATGAAGCCCTTCGACAGCGAGATCATCCAGTCGAAGTTCACTCAGGTCGGTTTGATCTAAGGGCGGGGTCCGGCTTCTCCATTGCGCCGGTCATCATCCAAACCCCGTCTAGGCAGCAGGCATGGCACAAACGCAAGAACCCATCGAAGTCATGTTGGTCGACGATTCCGCGGTGATACGCGGGCTTCTGTCGCGCACGCTCGAGAAAGATCCGCAGATTGCCGTGGTTGCCTCCGTCGCCAACGGCAAGATGGCGATCGACAGCCTCAAGCGTCGGCCGGTGGACGTCATCGTTCTCGACATCGAAATGCCGATCATGGACGGGCTCGAGGCTCTGCCCAAGCTGCTGGCAACGCAGCCTGGCGTACAAATCATCATGGCCTCGACACTGACCCGGCGAAACGCCGACATCAGCCTGCAGGCCCTACGCATGGGGGCGTCGGATTACATTCCGAAGCCGACCGCCAATTCCGAAATCCATTCCTCCGATGTCTTCGGCCGAGAGCTGACGGACAAGGTCAAGGCGCTTGGCGCAGTTGCGCGCCGCAGCCGTCCGGCCGGCTCGCGACCAGCCACAGCGGCGCGCGCCGTGCGCACGCCGGCTCGACCGGCCGCGCCTCAGCAGACCAAAGAGTTATCGCTGCGGCCGCTCAACAATCTTTTCTCGCCGGAGATCATCGCCATCGGGTCCTCGACCGGAGGGCCGCAAGCGCTGGCCAAGTTCTTCAGCGGACTACCGGCCATGCGCCAGCCCATTCTGATTACTCAGCACATGCCGGCGACGTTCACCGCGCTTTTGGCCGAGCACCTGGACAAAGTAACGCCCATGACGTGCCGCGAGGCGACCGAGGGCGACCGGCTCGTCGGCGGTGAGATCCTGATTGCGCCCGGGGGTCGTCACATGACGGTGGAGGAGGCGAACGGCGAGCG
The DNA here is from genome assembly GCA_028279885.1 of Rhodovibrionaceae bacterium. GTDB lineage: Bacteria > Pseudomonadota > Alphaproteobacteria > Kiloniellales > DSM-21159 > JANQMX01. The sequence continues at coordinate 128,781 of JANQMX010000064.1, forward strand.
GGTCATTCGTTTGAAGGACACGCCGCCTGAGAACTACTGCCGACCGTCGGTCGATCCGATGCTGCGCAGCCTCATACCGCTGTTCGGTAGCCGCATTCTGGTGGTGATCCTAACGGGAATGGGGGCCGACGGCTGTAAGGGCTCCGAGCAGGTGGTCAAGAGTGGCGGGGTCGTCGTGGCCCAGGACGAAGCAAGCTCCGTCGTATGGGGAATGCCCGGTGCCGTAGCAACGCAGGGACTCTGCTCGGCGGTCGTGCCGCTTGGGGATATGGCAAATGTTGTACGTAAGCTAGTTATGAGGTCCGCCGCATGAACCCGAGCGATTTCGAACTGATTGCCGGGCTTCTCAAGCAGCGCTCCGGTCTGGTGCTGACGCCGGACAAGGGCTATCTGCTGGAGAGCCGCTTGAGCTCCGTGGCGCGACGCTGGGACTTCAAGAGCTTCGAAGAGATGGTCCAGTCCATCCGCGCCAAGCGCGATGAGAAGCTGCTGAGTGAAATCACCGAGGCGATGACGACCAACGAGTCGTTCTTCTTCCGTGACACCAAGCCCTTCGATCAGTTCCGCGACCTCGTTTTGCCGCACCTTCTGACAGCGCGCGCGGCGAAGCGGAGCTTCCGTATCTGGTCGGCAGCCTGCTCGACCGGTCAGGAACCCTATTCATTGGCCATGCTGCTGAAAGAGGCGGAGAGCAAACTGGCCGGCTGGCGCATCGAGATCATCGCCACCGATCTCTCCAACGAAGTGCTGGATAAGGCCAAAGAGGGCCTCTATACGCAGTTCGAAGCTCAGCGCGGCCTGCCCATCACCCTGCTGATGAAGTACTTCACCCAGGCCGGCGACCACTGGCAGATTTCGCCAGAGCTGCGCAAGATGATCACCTTCAAGACCTTCAATCTACTGGAGAGTCCGGCCTCGCTCGGCCAGTTCGACGTGATCTTCCTGCGCAACGTGCTGATCTACTTCGATCCGCCGACGAAAGGCAAAATCCTCGAAGGCATGTCGCGCCAGTTGGCAAGCGACGGGTTTCTCTATCTTGGCGGTGCGGAGACCGTTCTCGGCGTCTCCGACAAGTTCAAGCCCAAGCAAGGGCAGCGCGGCATCTACGAATTGAGCCAGACCGAGGGCGCCCTGGCCGCCGCCAGCTAACGGACAGTTGCTCTAGCTCCAGGACGCGCAGCCGCAGAGCCAGCCGACCTCGCCGCTATCGTTGGCGAGGGGCAGAACGACACCTGACGCTCTCCGTTTCAGCCCGATGGTACTGGAGTACTGCAGGCGATAGTAGACAGGCGATGCGGTGAGGCGCGCTTCGTCAAGCACTCTGCGCAAGGCGTCCGCGCTTGGGTTCTGCGCTTCGACCTCAGAGAGGCAGCGTCCTCGGAGGTCGGCGCCGTACTCCCTCTCGTGCAGGCTCCCGAAGATGCGCCAACGGTAGTCCTCACCCCCCGAAATCGCCTCCAGCAGCACAATCGACGGCAAAAGCTTGGCACCGAGCGCCACGGGGTCGAGTGATTGCCGAACGGGAGGGTCGCCGGGCCAGGAGTTCCAAAGCGCCGCAAGGGACCGTGCGGCATCGAACTGGACATCACGACGAATGTCGGACTCGCTGAAGGTGACCAGCGCCTCTGCGAACCCGGGTTGCTGCGCCATTGCGGCGAGGGAAGCCTGTAGCTGCGCGGCCCCCTTCCGGGTGTCCTTGTTGTTCATCGTTCGCTCGGTCGTTTCCTTGGCCTCGCGTTACGCGTGCGAGCAGCGGGCGGAGTCGGCCTCCGAGCACTCTCGATAACTAATAAGGTCTTTGCAAAAAAATGCTGAAATTTCAAGGTGGATGAGCGATTCGTTCTCCGTCCGCGTCCTGGGGTGTCGAAAAAGGCGTAAGCCGGAAGAGTCGTGGCCGCTCGCTACACCCGCTCTTCCAGGCGTTGTCCGGCCAGGGAAAGCTCGCGCTCGCCATACACCTGGTACAGCCGCGTAACCGCAAAGGGCTCCGCCAGGCGCTTGCAGGCTGCGCGCGCTTGCTCGACGGCCTCCCCATCGCCTGCGGCAAAGGCATCCAACAGCTGCTGATGGGAGCGCCGCAGTTCCTTGAAGCCTTCGCTCCTGGCGACGCTCTCGTCGCCCAGCAGGGTGTAGACTCGCGTCGTGCCCGACTTGCCGCGCAGCTGGATGGCATCGACCTCCAGCAGGGCCATATCGGCCACCTGCTTGGCGGTGTCCTCGCCGATGAGAATGCGCACGCCGAAGCTCTTGGTCTGGCCCTCGATGCGGGAGGCGACATTCACTACATCGCCGATCACCGAGTAGTTGAAGCGCTGACGGGAGCCCATGTTGCCGACCAAACAGGCGCCCGTGTTGATGCCGACCCCGAAGTTGAGCGGTTGCGCGAGGCCTTGAAGCGGACCTTCCCGCTGGGTGAGTTCGGCGTTGAGCCTGTCGAGCGCGCGCGACATGGCGAGCGCCGCCAGACAGGCGTCGCGCACATGCGTATCGTCGGCGACGGGGGCATTCCAAAAGGCCATGATGGCATCGCCGATGTACTTATCGATGGTCCCGTTGTACTCCAGGATGGCCGTCGTCATGGCCGTCAGGTACTCGTTGAGCAGCGCGGTCAGGGCCTGCGGGTCGCTCAACGGCCCCTCCGACAATGTGGTGAAGCCGCGAATATCGCTGAACATGATCGTCATGGTGCGCAACTCGCCGCCCAGTCGGACCTGCGCCGGGTCTTCGGCAAGGCGGTCGACCATGACCGGGGAGAGATAGTGGCTGAAGACCTTGCGCACCTGGTGGCGCCGTCTCTCCTCTATGCCGTACTTCAGTGTGATGAGGATCAGGAAGATCGCCAGTGTGGAGAGCGCCGGGACGACGCCGTCAATGACGAGCCCCTCGTAGGTATAGAGGTACCAGCTTGACAGCAGCACGGCGGCGGTGCTGACCAGCAGCAGGACCACGCTCCACTTGGCATCGATCAGCGGCACGAGGACGATCAGCAGACCGCCAATCACTACGACGAAAAGAAGCTCTGCGGCGATAGCGTAGTTGGGGCTGACGATGTGCTCCTGTGCCAGAATGGTCTCCAGAAGCTGCGCGTGCAGTTCCACGCCGGGGATGGCCGGGTGGAGTGGCGTCACCCAGATGTCGCTCAAAGCCGTCGCCGAGGTGCCGAGGAGCACCAGCCGCCCGGCGAGGCGCGTACGGTCGACCTCGCCGTTTAAGACGTCGGTTGCCGAAACGTATCGCCGGGCATCCGTCTCCGAGAGGTTGAGCCAGATACGCCCGTTGCGATCCACCGGAATGGCCATCTGTTGGATGATCACGCTTTCGAGGCCCGCTTCGTTGCTGCGCGCTGCGATGCTCTGTTCGCCGGTTGCGACACGGAGCATTTCCAGCGTCAGGCTCGGCTGGATGCTGTCGCCGACCCGGGCAAGCGCGGGAACCCGCCGTATCAGGCCGTCGGGCTCGGGCACGACCGAGATTAGGCCGAGGCCACGGGCCGAGGCCTCGAGCACGGGCAGATTGCGGATCATGTCGTCGAAGCCGAAGAGGTAGCGGCTGGGGTCGCCGCCGATGAAAGCGACCGAGGGTGACCGCATCGGCATCTCGTCGTCGGACGAGATGATGTCTTTGTGTCCGGATTGGCCGAGCACGATGCGGCTGCGCTTCAGGGTCTCGGCCAGCCGTTCCTCGTTGCTCGGCTGGACGCGCAGGCGGTTCGCCGCCGCCGGGTCAATCGGCTCGACGAACCTGGCGATTTGAGCCGGAGACAGTCGGTCCGCTTCGCTGAAGATCATGTCCACGCCGATGACCGCCGCTCCATACTGCACCAGACGGTCCAGCAGTTCAGCGATCAGCGTGCGCGGCCAGGGCCACTGCCCGTGCTGCTCCAGGCTCCGATCGTCGATATCCACGATCAGGACGGGGAAACTGTAGTCTTCCTCGAGCGTCCGCGGCGACAGCTCGGTATAGATGTCCGTTGCCTTGAGCCGCAGCACCTGCAAGGCCACAGGGTCAGCCAAGCGCAGTGCCAACATTCCGATCAGGACGATGAGCCCGGCCAGCGGCAGGACCCAGCGCGCCGACAGGCGTCTCACGCGCCTGAACATGCCTTGGTCCCGATCGCTGCGGCCAGCCAGGCCGCGCCTTTGGTCATCTGGTCTCGCCGTTTGGCCTCGCCCATCGGCACAGCCTAGCGAGATCAGCGGCCTCTCGCACCCTCGTTCTGTGAAGGCTAAAGCCGGGTCAGATGCCGTGGGCGGCCCCAGTTGCGCGCCTGCTCGGCGCAGCGCTCGACATCCTCCTCCAGCATCAGCCCCTCGGCGACCAGACGTTCGGCGGCGGCGCGCACTGCCGCGACGTAGTCTTCGGGCGTTGCATAGCGCTCTTGGACGGCGCGGCGCGGGTCGTTGGTGAAGCTGCGTTCCTCCACCGTGTCCGGGAAGGGAATGTAGCTGCCGGTGAACTCGTGGTTTGCGCCGGTGCCGAAGCCGGGCGCCCGCACGTTCCAGCCGGTGTAGGTGCCGAGCGGCGCCTGCACCATGGGCGCACGTACGCCGGCACTGTCGTTGCCGTCTTCGTCGACAGCGGGAACCATGATGGCATAACCGTCGGCATCGACGACGTCCGGCGGCTGTTTGGTGAGCAAGCCCTTCTCGACATCGGGGCCGAAGTCGAACAGCGGCAGGCTGGCCGGGCCAGTCGTCAGGGCCACGCCGGCAATGCTCGGAAAGTTTGCCTTCCAGTCGTCGTAGCTTTGCAGCGTACCGTCACTGCGCTTCGGAATGCGCGAGTCCGGCGGCGATGTGCCGTCGCTGGCCCAGCGGTCCATGGCATCCAGCATGGCGCGGAACAGCATGGAGGTCTGCACCGGATTGACGAAGTGCTGGCAAACACCTTTGCGCGGCGCCCCGATCATCGGGTCGGCGAAGTGCTGGGAGCTCGACCACATGTAGACCCGCACACCCTCGGGCTGAGCGAGATCGTTGCCTTGGGTATCGGTGTGGACCAGGGAGCCCTTGCGCTGCCAGTACTCGGAGGCGGTTTGCGTGTGGAGGATGAGCGGGTCGCTCTCTGGCCGCTTCAGGATGGCGTCGGTCTTGCCGGTCAGGTGGTCGGTGGTCTCGGCGTAGGAGAAGGGAAAGCGGTCGGCGATGTTGAAGTGGTCTTCGTACTGCTGGCCGGCCGGCGAGACGATGCTGGCAAAGCGGTGGTTCATCCACATCAGCCCGGCGCCGGAGACGTGCGGCAGCAGGCCGTCGAAGACCTTCCGGCCTTTCGCATCGACGTTGAAGCCGTTGTAGACGAAGTCGCGGATGCTGCGCCCGGTCTGCGAGCGGCCCCAGCCGTAGGCCTTCTCGATGGGACCGAGCGGATTGGCAACCCCGGCCGCGTCGCTGTCCTCATGCTTCAGAAAGGCAATCAGATCGCGCACGGTTGTGTGGCCCAAGCCGCCGACGATGGGGTCGCGCGCTTGGTAGACGATCTCGTAGATCCAGCCGGGCTCGAAGCCGTTCGGCAGGTAGACGTGGGTGTCCGAGGGGGCGATGCCGATCTCCGCAGCCGCACCTTCACCGGCGACGCCGAAGCCGGCGAGCACCTGGGCGAACTGCCAGCGCTCAGGCGCGATCTCGATGCGCGGGTCGTTGGGATAGCGGCGCTTGGTCAGGCGCGCTTTCGTGGTGTCGAGAGATACGGTCGGATAGCTGCGGGTCGAGGCGCGGCCGGAGAGCGGATAGCAGAAGGTCAGGCTTTCCGGGATGAACTCCTGCCGCACCACACCGGTGATGGGCCCGCCGTTGTCGGTGACCGTCGGTACGTCGAGCACGACACGGTCGTTGCCCGGCAGCAGGTCCGCTTCCCAGGCGCTCCAAACAAAGCTGTAGCCGCGGCGGAAGAGATAGCCATTGCCGGCATGCTCCGGCCTGCGCGGGTCGTTGGAGCCGGTGGCGTCGTTGAAGAACTGCAGCGCACGAAGGTTCCCTCGGTTGCCCCAGTCGTAGAAGATCCGCCGGTTGCCACGCGCCGGATCGAGCGGTTTGAGGATGAGGACGTCGCTGGCGAACTCGACCTTGCCGTCGGCGTTCCGCGGTGCCTTGTCGAGATCGACGATGCCGGCTTGGGCGGCGGCGTCCGGGTCGACGGCATGGAGAGCGCGGCCGCGCAGGCGCTCATAGGGCCCGCTATCGCCGAAGCTCAGACCGTCGGCGAAGGCCGTCCGCTGACTTATCTCCAAGGTGATGTCGTTCGTCATCTCCGCCCTTCCTTTGTCGGGTTCTGTTTTCGGGTTTGGATTCTTCTACTTGCCGGGCTGCAGCGTGGCCTCGACCAGCGCTTGCACAGCCAAGGCCTCGCGGAAGTCGGGCATGCTGTGGGCTTCGCCGCGGTACCAGCGGCCCAGGTTCTCCAGCATGCGGCGATAGCCGTCCTGGCGCGGGTCAGCGATCTCGGTCAGCTGCGCTTCCCATCCCTGGCCGCGGTTTATGCTGAGGCGATTCCAGTCGGACAGGCGATAGGCCGCTTGGCTGCCCCAGATCGTGAATTCCACTCTGTCCGCGGTGCTGGAAGCCGGGCCCCCGACACCGCCGGCAAAGGTCACGGGAATGCCGCTGCAGTCGAAGAGTGCCAAGCTCTGGCGTTCCGCCGAGACGTCGTCGTCCGGGTAGCGGTTGATCGCCTCGACCAGCCGGGTTTCGCCGAACAGCTTGCGAGTCAGGAAGGCGTAGTGGGAGAAGGTCTCCCGCACGAAGCCACCCTGATCGCGCTGGCTCAACCAGGCGGCTGGCTCTTGCCAGTCGCGCGGCCACTGGCAGAAGTGCAGGCGAATGTCGACCGCCTCCACGGTGCCGATGGCGCCATCCTTCAGGGCCGACACCATCGCCTCGACCGCTGCCGCTTCGGCGAAGGGAAAATTGACCGCCGTCTTGATATCGCCGGCCTCGACCGCGTCGACCAAGGCCCGGCTTTCCGGTAGATCGACGCCGAGCGGCTTCTCACAAAAGATCGGCTTGCCGGCACGGAGGGCGGCGAGGCCATGGTCTTTGTGATAGGTCGGCGGGCAGGCAATGTAGACGATGTCCGTCTCCGCACTCTCGATTGCGGCCTGCGCCGACTCGGCGATCGACAGGGCTGGGAGAGCTTCGTGAAATCGTCGGCAGGCCTCGCTGTCGGGGTCCCAACCCAAAGAGGGACGAAAGCCGCCGTAGCGCCGCATGCTCTCCAGCATGCGGTGGCCCATGACCCCCAGTCCGATGAATGCGACACCCGGCTCCACAGGTTCCTCCGGCTTCGAATTGACCAAGCCTCGTGTTCTATCTCTCCCGTCCCTAGGCGGCGAGTCACTAGTCGGCGAACGGCATGGCAGGATTGCGAAATGTGAAACTCGGCGAAGCCGCCTGGCTGAATTTTGTCCGAAAGTCGATGGGTCAGAGTGGTTCCATCCGAGCGAGAAACGCTTTAGTCTCACCGGTGATGCAACAGAGCTGCCGCTACGGATCGCTATTGATCAGGCGCTTGCCCATGCTCGCGGTCGCAGGCCTGCTTCTCGTGCTGTTCGCGAGTGCGAGCCTGGCGCAGCGCGACAACGTGGTGGCCCGGGCCAGCCTCTATAAGCCGCTTCAGTTCGGCTTTCCCTATTCCATACGTCTCTATGAAGACACCCGGGCCGGCCGCATCGCCGTCGAAGCGCTGACGGAGGAACTCCAAGGCAAGGGCGTGTTCATCGACCCCGAAGGCGCCTTCCGCATCGACCTGTCCGTCGAACGGGTCAGCGCCGCTTTCGATCAGGCCGGCGGCGACCTCGGCTATGTCGGCACCGGCGAGCGGGGTCTGGAGCTGACCATGAACATCTGGTCTTCGCGGCAGGATTCGCTGCTTGGCGGCCGCCAGCAGAAGGGCCGTACAACCTCCGAGCCGCTCATCCATCTCAACGCCATCGTGCGCGACAACGAGACCAGAGAAGTGATCTGGCAGGGCGATGCGCTGGCGCCAATCGTGCGTGCCGACGAGGAGGGCGCTGCCCTGGAGGCAGCCGAGGCCATGGCCCAGGTCTTCGGCAAATCGGCGACCTACCCCGAAGAGTAGAACAGCCAGCGTCGCAGGCCGCAGCTCAGATCATCCTTCCATCACATAGAGGCCGGGCGCCGGGCCGAGGCTGATGCGGCCGGATCCGTCGGGCGCGACCTCTCGAGCATCGATCAGATCCGGCCCGCTTCTTTCCTTAAGCCAGGCGCTCCAGGCGGGCCACCAAGACCCGTCTTGCACCGGCGCCTGTTCCGCCCAGGCATCGGGCGCGATGTAGCGGTCATCCGGTTGCCGCTGTCCGATGCGGTAGCGGCGGCCGCGGTGGCCGGGCTCGGAGACGATGCCGGCGTTGTGGCCACCGCTGGTCAGCACGAAGGTGAGCTCGGTGTCGGTGAAGAGCCTGACCTTGTAGACCGAACGCCACGGCGCAATGTGATCGCTCTCTGTCGCCACCACGAAGAAGGGCGCGGCGATGTCGGCCAGCGCGATGACCTGCCCTTCCACGGCGAAACGCCCGGCCGTGAGGCGGTTTTCCAGGAACAGCCCACGCAGATACTCCGAGTGCATGCGGTAGGGCATACGCGTCTGGTCGGCGTTCCAGGCCAGGAGATCGAACATGGGCTGGGGCTCGCCTAGAGCATAGCGGCGAATGAGCTTCGACCAGATGAGCTCGTTGGAGCGGAGCGCCTGGAACGCACCGGCCATCTGATGCGTGTCGAGCACGCCCTGGTCCCACATCATGTCTTCCAGAAAGGCGATCTGGCTCTCGTCGACAAAGAGCATCAGCTCGCCGGCTTCGCTGAAATCGGTCTGCGCAGCCAGCAGGGTGATTGTGGCGAGGCGCTCGTCCCCATCCTGCGCCATCTTGGCGGCGGCGATCGACAGAATGGTGCCGCCGAGGCAGTAGCCGCAGGCGTGGATTCGACTGTCGGGGAACCGCTCGGAGATCTGCTTGAGGGCCGCCATGATGCCTTGGGTGCGATAGTCGTCCAGGCCGACGTCTCGATCCTCCGGCGTGGGGTTGTGCCAGGACATCATGAAGACCGTATGCCCCTGCTCGACCAGGTAGCGGACCAGCGAGTTCTCCGGGCTGAGATCGAGGATGTAGTACTTCATGATCCAGGCCGGGACGATCAGCAATGGCTCGCGACAGACCTGCTCCGTCTGTGGGCTGTATTGGATGAGCTCGAAGAGCGCGTTGCGGTAGATGACCCGCCCCGGCGTCGTGGCGATGGTCTCGCCGGGCCTGAAGGCCTCGGCGCCCTCGGGCGGCTCGCCGCGGACTTCGCGCAGGCTATCGGCCCAGAGATTGCGGGCGCCGCGCAGCCAGTTGCTGCCATGCTCCTCTCGGGTGCGGCGCAGAACCTGGGGATTGAGCAGAGGATTGTTGGAGGGCGAGAGCATGTCGAGGGTCGCACGGGCCATAAAGGCGACCTGATCGCTGGTCTGCCGAGAGACGCCGCGCAGCTCTCGCGTCGCTGCTCCCCACCAGTCTTCCAGCGCCAGGTGGGCCTGCTGCCAGAAGACGAAAGGCGGGTTGTTCCAGGACGGGTCGTCGAAGCGCCGGTCGCGCGCCGAGGGCGGAAACGGCAAAGCCGTATGCTGACCGCTCGTCAGCTCGGCGCCGAAGGTGGCCAGGCGGACGGCGTTGTTCCAAGCGGTTTCGGCCAGTTCCATCTGACGGCCGGGCGCCCGTGCCAAGTGGAGCGCCCAGTCCGTCCAGGCGCTGAAAACCGCATGGGGCGAAACGCCCTGGGTGACGCGTCCGACCGCGGCGCGGGCGGCCCGGTCGAACGTGTCGTAGCGCCCATGGCGCTGCAGGTTGGGAAAAGCCGCTGCGGGGCTGCTGAGCCTTGGTCGCTCTTTCTGTGCGGGCCTCTTGCGCGGCGCGCTGTTCTTGACTGCCTTGGCGTCCATGTCCTGCCCTCGGGCGCAGCCCCGTCACGCCTGGAGCTTTGGTAGCAGCCAACGGTCTTGCGGCCATTGATGCCGGTCAAAACAGGATGGAATAGACGGCCTACAGGCCGGGGCCGTCCGGGCCGGGCTGCAGGTCTTGGCCGAAGGCGATGAGATGGCCGTCGGGATCGCGGACGTCGAAGTCGCGGCAGCCGTAGGGCATGTCTTCCGGCCCCCGGATGATCTCTGCGCCGGCCTCCTGGAACTCTCGATGCAGGGCTTCGGCGTCGTCGATGTAAACGTAGGCAGCCCAGTACTGATTGACCGGAAGCGGGCCCGGTTCGCGAGCCTGGTCGAGCATGATCGTGACCGTGCCGCGCGCGACGATGCAAAAGCAGGGCGGCTCACCCCAGAATCGGCCGCCGCTGAAGCCCAGCTTGTCGACATAGAAGTCGCGGCTGCGTACCACGTCCCGCACCTGCAAGACGGCAGAAGAACGGATGCAAGTGGGCCTTGTCATGTTGTCAGCCTGTGCGGATGCACGCCTTTCAGCGTTCGGTTGACGCGGACTTTACGTTGCCGCGGCCTTGGATCAAGTGGCTCCTGAATGGTGGTCCGATCGGGCCGCCCATCGCTCGCGATGCTCATAGTCGATATCTGGAGCACGCGCTGTTCTCCCTGCCGCGACACCCTCATCTCGAAGCGAGAGACTGCGATAGGGAGGTTCTCATGCGAAATGCACCATCGTCATATCTGCAAGCCGCCGCCCTCTGTGTCGGCTGTTTGCTGTGGCCTCTTGCTTCCAGTGCGGAGGAGGTCGCGGCCGCTGGCACGGAACCGCTTTGCCAGCCGGGCGACCGCTTCGAACGCGGCCTTCAGCGGTTGGACGAGATTACCCAAGGGCAGGGACAGGCGGTGGTCGACTCGCTGTCGCGCACGTCTCCCGACTTGGCCCGCTACATCATCGAGTATCCCTATGGAGACGTTTTCTGCCGCGATGGCTTGAGCGATCAGCAGAGACAGATCGCCACCATCGCCGCGCTTGCCGCCATCGGCTACACAAACCCGGAGTTGAAGGTGCACATCCACGGGGCTCTCAACGTCGGGCTGACCGAAGAAGAGGTTATCGAAACGATGATCCTGATGTCGGTCTATGCAGGCTTTCCCGCGACGATCCACGGCCTGCGTGCAGCCCAGGAGGTCTTTGACGAGCGAGCATCTGCGCAGATGGAGTAGCGCTGGAATAGACGCAGCTGATGCTAGGTATTTGAAGGCTTTAAACTTCGTCTTCGCCGAAATCAGCGAAGGCGGGTGGTGCCCAGGGGAGGAATTGAACCACCGACACCATGATTTTCAGTCATGTGCTCTACCAACTGAGCTACCTGGGCAACGAGGGGAGGCTTATAAGGCCTGCCGGGCGGCCTGTCCAGCGGCAGAAGAGCGACGAATGCGCGCTCCTTTTGGCCAAGCGGAAACCCGGTAGCACAAGAGCGTTAAGGAACCAGCACGACCTCAGCCATCAGTGGCGCCCCTTCGCGCTGCAGTCTCAGCATGACACGGTCTCCCGGCTTCTTGAGCCCGAAGGCGGAGGAGACGTCGCTGGGCCGGCGCACCGGCCGCTTTCCTACAGTCAGTAGCAGATCGCCCGCTTTGATGCCGGCCTTGCTCGCCGGGCTGTTCGGTCGCACCGCCCGCACGCGCACCCCTACCAGCGTCTTGCGCAAGGCATCCGGCAAGCTCTCGACGATCAGGCCGCTGAAAACCCGTCTGACCCGGCCAGCTTCCATCAGGTCCTTCGCCACCCGCCTCAGAAGCGGCGTGGAGACTGCGAAGTTGACCCCGATGTCGCCGTCCGACTGCAGCGTGAAGATGGCAGAGATCATGCCGACCAGACGGCCCTCGCCATCGACCAGCGCGCCGCCGGAGGTGCCGGGATTGACGGCCGCGTCGGTCTGCACGAAGTCCTCGATGGGGTTGAAGCCGGTGCCGCTGCGGTGGAGGGCCGAGACCACGCCGCAGGTGAGCGAGAGATCCAGACCGAAGGCGTTGCCGATGGCGCAGACCGGGCTGCCGAGCGCCGGCTCCGCACCGAAATCGATAACCGGCAGATCCGCGTCGACCTTGAGGACGGCGATATCGGTCGCCGGATCGCCGCCGACCACCCGGGCCGGCAGGACGCGACCGTCGGACAGACGCACGCGCACGCCGGTCGCCCGCTCCACCACATGCAGTGCCGTTGCGATATAGCCGTCGGCGGCGATGACCACGCCGCTGCCCTCCGGCACGTCATGGCCACCTTGGTTCTGGCCGCTGCGGGCAAAGCCGGGCCAGTCGGGCAGCACGGAGACCACGCTGTCCAGCACCTCCGGCGGCATGGCCTGGGCGCGCTGGGGACCAGTCAGTGCCAAGAAGAGGATAAACGCGCCAACCGCAAAGACGCGGAGTGGAAACGCCATGGCCTAGTCGCGTCCTGCCGGCTCGTTGTCCTCGGGCTCACCAATCGAGCCTTCGGGCCGTTCTTCGGTCGGCATGCGATAGCCGCCCTTGAGCCAGCGCCCGAGGTCGACCTCCTGACAACGCGCCGAGCAGAAAGGGCGATAGCGGTCAACCGTGGGCTTGCCGCAGATCGGGCAGGCCGCAAGGGCGTTGGTCGACGGGCTTGGCAAGGAATTCCCCCTGTTTCCGTGGGTCATTTATAGAACAATGCGTGAGAGCTTAGGATAACAAAAGCTCCCAGGCCTCGTCATGGCGGGTTGCGTCCAATTCAATGGCAACGGCAAGGCCTCGGCGCGCCTCCAGCCAGCGTCGCGCCGCAGCAGCCGCGCCCTCGTCGAGCGCTGCGGCAACCGCGGGCGAGACCAGGAGGCGCGGCCGGGCCGCCGGGCCGCTTGCCTGCAACGCCCTGAGCGCAGCCATGGCGCAAGTGTCGGCACGCAGCACACCGCCACCCACCAGCGGTCCAGCGGTGGTCAGGAGTTCATGCAGTGCCGGGCGGCTGCGCCGCCGGGTCATCTCCAGCAAGCCGGATGGCGACATGCGGAAGACGCGTGTGGCTTCCGGGTCGTCGGCCAGCGCCGCGACCAAAGCTTCGCGCACGGCCTCTCGATCCTTTGGCACCTTCAGCGTCAGGAAGTCGATAACGATAAGGCCGGAAAGCGCCCGCAGGCGCAGCTGGCGCGCGATCTCACGCGCCGCCTCTCGGTTGACCTCCAGCGTCCGCCGGCCGCTGCCGCCGCGCGTCGCGCCATGGCCGGCGCTGTTCACGTCGATTGCCACCAGGCTGCGGGTCGGCTCGATCAGCAAGCTGCCGCCGCCCGGTAGAGCGACCTCCGGTTCCAAGAGCGCTTCCAACGCCTCTTCGACCTCGGCCGAGATGGCCGGCGCCTGCACCACCTGCATGACGGCGGCAAGCCCTGGCGCATCGGCCGACAGCGCTCGCCCCGTCTCGGCGTCGTCGCAGAGCAGCCGGTCAAGTGGTTGGCGCTGCAGAATGGTCAGCAGGGGATCCTCTCCCCGCGCCAGCAAGCGAGGCACCTGTCCGCCATCGTCGGCAGGCCGTTCGGTGTTTCGCTTGACGCGCGCGCCCTTGCCGGGAGAAGGCGCGCGGGAGACGCGCACGACCACGCTGGCCCCTTCGGAGGGCAAGCTGTCAGCTTTCCCTTCCGCCTGCAGGAGTGCCGGCGACTGCGCGCCCAGGTCGACAAAGACCGCCTGCATCCCGGGGTCGCGCGCTGTCACCCGGGCAAGAAAGACATCGCCCAGGCGAAGATCGTCGCCGCCAGGATCGATCAGCACGTCCTGCAAGCGATCTTCAGCATCGAGCAGGACGCAGCGCCGCTCGGGACCGAGCACCGACAGGAGCGCCGTGACGCTCACACTGGGTATCCCAGGCCGCGCAGCAAAGCCGCCGTCTCGGCGAGCGCCAAGCCGACGACGTTGCTGTAGGAGCCGTTGATCGAGGGAATGAAGGCGGCGGCCTGACCTTGGATGGCGTAGCTGCCGGCCTTGCCGTGCCATTCGCCACCCGCCAGATAGGCGTCAGTTTCCGCTGCGCTGAGCCGTTTGAACTGAACGACCGTCGTGACCACACGCTCGGCCAGTCGCCCGTCAGGTCCGATGACGGCGATCCCGCCATAGACCCGATGACGGCGGCCGGAGAGGCTGAGCAGGTGCCGACGGGCCTCGCCTTCGTTCGCGGCCTTGCCGAGGATACGGCGGCCGATCGCGACCACCGTGTCGGCCGCCAGAACGAAGGCATTAGGACGCAAGGCGGCAACCGCCTGGGCCTTCTCCCGCGCCAGACGCTCCGCATGGCTACGCGGCAGCTCTCCCTTGAGCGGCGCTTCATCGAGATCGGGAGGCAAGACCTCCGCCGGCTCCAGTCCGATTTGGCGCAAGAGCTCCAGCCGGCGCGGCGAAGCCGAAGCCAGAACCAAATGTGCGGCCGCGCGTTGCATCCGGCCTTTCGCGGGAGATTGCTTCACAAGGGTCATTGAGGTTTCGGGCGAGGCGCCGCAGGGAATCCCATGCGGCGCTGGCAGATTACTTGAAGCGGAAGGTGATGCGTCCTTTGGTCAAATCGTAGGGTGTCATCTCGACGTTGACCCGGTCACCGGCCAGGACGCGGATGCGGTGCTTGCGCATCTTGCCCGCCGTGTGAGCCAGCACTTCGTGCTCGTTGTCGAGCTTTACCCGGAACATCGCGTTTGGCAGCAGCTCGACAACGGTGCCTTGAAGCTCGATCAGGTCTTCCTTCGACATGCGGGTCAGGTCTCTGCGGCAGTCTCCAACCAGGTTTGCGGCACCCCAGCGTGCCGCCAAGTCATAGTAAGCGGCGCCATCATAAACAGCGCCGGTGCGAAAAACGATAGTCCCTTAGAATACCGGCTTGAGATCGAAGGAGAAGCGCTGGTGAATGCGCGTTTCCAGCTGGTCACGCACCTTGCGATAAGCATCGAGGCGGACCTCCCGGCTACCTTCGACCATGCTGGGGTCGAAGGTGTTCCAGAACTCGACCTCGCAGGCCATGGTCCGCGTCAGCTCGACCGCCGAGTGCTGCGCCTCCGGCGAAAGCGAAAGGATGAGATCGAAAGAGGTGTCCTCCAGATTGTCGAAGCTCTTGGCACGATGCTTGGAGATATCGATGCCGATCTCCTCCATCACGGCCACCGCGAAGCCGTCTACCTCGCTGGTTCGTACCCCGCAGGAATCGACGTAGACCCGGTGCCCGAGAAAGTGCTTCAGCAAGCCCTCCGCCATCGGCGAGCGCACCGAATTCTGCGTACAGGCAAAAAGCACGGCGTCGGGCAGCGCATCCATCGCGCTGTCATCCGCGAATGTGCAGGACGCAGAGCAGGGTGAACAGGCGGCGCGCCGTATCCTCGTCGATATCGATCTGCCCGTTCAGGCGATCGCGCAGCACCGCCGCCCCCTCGTTGTGCAGTCCGCGTCGGCCCATGTCGATGGCTTCGATCTTCGAGGGGCTCGCGGTCTTGATCGCCGAGTAGTAGCTCTCGCAGACGGTGAAGTAGTCCTTCACGATGCGGCGAAAGGGGTTCAGCACCACGCCGACAACATGCATGGTTCGGCTGTCGCTCTCGTCCCGAATATCGAAAACCAGCCGGTTCTCCTCGAGCCGAAGGTGCAGGCTGTAAGGGCCGTCCTCGGTGATCTCCGGGGCGAAGTGGTTCTCTTCCAAGAGGTCGAAAATCGCCACGGCCCGCTCATGCTCGACCTCGGCCGAGCGCCGCACCAGCGTCCTTTCATCCAGCGTGATGTTGACCAGCCGGCTCTCGGACATTGTGATCAGCTCCGCGTGGGGCGGTTCGTGCGCAAGGAAACGGAGCGGGCGTGGGCGTGCAAGCCCTCGGCCTCCGCCAAAGCGATGGTCGCCGGCGCAAGGGCGCTGAGCGCCTCCGCCGAACAGCCCAAGATCGACGAACGCTTGAGGAAGTCGAAGACAGACAGGCCGGACGAGAAGCGTGCCGAGCGGGCCGTCGGGAGCACGTGGTTGGGGCCGCCGAGATAGTCGCCAATGGCCTCCGGCGTGTGGCGCCCCAGAAAGATCGCACCGGCGTTGCTGAAGCTCTCCATCAGGCGGTCCGGCTCCTCCACCGCCAGCTCCAGGTGCTCCGGGGCGATGCGGTCGATCAATGCGCCGGCCTCGCCGAGATCGCCAAGGGTGACGACAGCGCCATGATCGCGCCAAGCGGCAGAGGCGATCTCCCGGCGCGGCATGACGCTCAGCTCCCGCTCCACGGCCTGGCAGACCTGTGCGGCGAAGTCGGAACAGTCGGTCAGGAGGATGGATTGCGCCGTGGGATCGTGCTCAGCCTGGCTCAAGAGGTCGGCGGCGATCCAAGCCGGGTCGTTGTCCCGGTCGGCCACCACCAGAATCTCGGAGGGGCCGGCGATCATGTCGATGCCAACCGTGCCGAAGACCTGGCGCTTGGCTTCGGCGACATAGGCATTGCCAGGACCGACGATCTTGTCGACCGGCGCGATGCTCTCGGTGCCATAGGCCAGCGCCGCCACCGCCTGCGCCCCGCCGATACGATAGATCTCCTCAATGCCGCAGACCTCGGCAGCCGCCAGGACCAGCGGGTTGATCTCGCCATCCGGCGTGGGCACGACGACGGCCAAGCGCGTGACGCCGGCCACGCGGGCCGGAATGGCATTCATCAGCAGGGAAGAGGGATAGGCCGCCCGCCCGCCAGGCACGTAGAGACCCACGGCCGCAACCGGGGTCCAGCGATGGCCGAGCAGGACGCCGGTCTCATCCCGATAGCTCAGATCCTGCGGCAGCTGCTTTTCGTGGTAGCTGCGGATCCGCTTCGCCGCGAGGCGCAGCGCTGACAAAGTGGCTTTGTCGCAGGCTGCGCTGGCAGCCGCGATCTCCGCCGGGCCGATGCGCAGGCTGTCGCTCGTCAGCGCGAGGCGGTCGAAGCGCTCTGTGTAGTCGAAGAGTGCCGCGTCGCCGCGGGCGCGCACCTCGGCGATGATCTCGGCGACCGCGCTCGACACGTCGACCTCCGCCTCGCGACGGGCGGAAAGGAAAGCGGCGAAGGCCTCTTCGAAGCCGGCATCCTTGGTGGAGAGCTTAAGCGGCATCGGCAATCTCACGAAAACAATCGACCCAGTGGTTGAGCTCGTCGGCACGCGTCTTGAGGGCGGTGCGGTTGACAATGAGCCGGGAGGTCACCTTGGCAATTTCCTCGACCTCGACCAAGTCGTTGGCTTTCAGGGTTGCGCCGGTCGAGACCAGGTCGACCATGCGGCGGCACAATCCGAGGTTCGGAGCCAGCTCCATGGCGCCGTTCAGCTTGATGCTCTCTGCCTGGACGCCTCGGGCCGCAAAGTGACGCCTGGTAATCTCCGGGTACTTGGTGGCGACGCGGATATGGCTCCAGCGTGTTGGGTCATCGCTCTCCCGCAGGCTGCGAGGCTCCGCGACCACGAGGCGGCAGCGGCCGATGCCGAGATCGACCGGTGCATAGACCTCCGGATAGTCGAACTCCATCAGCACATCGTTGCCGGCAACGCCCAGATGGGCAGCGCCGAAGGCCACGAAGGTCGCCACATCGAAGGAGCGCACCCGGATGATCTCGACGGTCGGGTTGGCCGTCTCGAAGCGAAGCTGGCGGCTGTGCTTGTCGTTGAACGCCGGCTCCGGGGTCAGGCCGGCGCGCTCCAACAGCGGCTGCAGCTCGGACAGGATGCGGCCCTTCGGAACGGCCAAGACCAGACGTTGATTGGCCGCGAACGATGCGTTTTGCGGTATGGGATCGGGCACGCGAACTGGTTCTCCGAAGCAAGCCTACAGGCAATGGCGAGTTGCGCTGATGTAGACGGCAAGACCGCCAACGTCCAGGGCCGACCGGCGGCCACCCTTCGCGGCCGCCCCCCGCGGTCAGTCCTCGTGAATTGGCCGCGCGGGCGTGGGCCAGGGCTCGCCCAGGTCCCGCAAATGGGCCTTGACGGCCGAGACGCCAAGCCGGAGCGCTTGTCCACCTGAGAAGTGGAGCGTGATCTGCCGCGGCTGGGTGGCGATCGTCAGCAGGCTGAGGATCTGGTTCCGATCCGCCAGATTGATGCCATTCGTCGTCACGCTGCGCACAGCATCGAAGCTCAAAGCGCTGTTGGTTCGGTAGAAAAAGGGCCGCGGCGCGCTTTCCTCGAACGCGGCGTCGCCACCGTTTGCCTGGCCGCCGCCGGCCCCCACCGTCTCTAGCTCGGCGCCCTGCAAGGAGTCGACCAGCTGACCGTCTTGTTCCCACATGAAACGATTGAGGACGATGATGAAGCGCCGCTCGCTGCGCCGATAGGTCACGTCGCGCAACGGCACAAGCGCATCCTGCAGACAGGCTGCCAACACGTCCATGTCGGCGACGGAGCGCGCGCGCAGCTTAAGCGGCTTGACGTCCGCCATCCACCGACCCTGATGCAGGCCGCGCGGCACCCGGCCGGACGACTGCCCTAGGCTGGAACGCGTTCGATTTGCGCGCCGCAGGCGCCAAGTTTTTCCTCCAAACGCTCATAACCGCGATCGAGATGATAAACACGGTTGAGCTCGGTCCGCCCCTCCGCCGCGAGACCGGCGAGAACCAGCGAAACCGAGGCACGCAGATCGGTGGCCATGACCGGCGCGCCCCTTAGTGTCTCGCATCCCGTGACCGTTGCGCAAGCGCCTTGCGTCGCAATTTGCGCACCCATGCGTGTTAATTCGGGCACATGCATGAAACGGTTCTCGAAAATATGCTCTTCGATATGAGAGACGCCCTCGGCCGTGCTCATCATGGCCATGAACTGAGCCTGTAGGTCGGTCGGGAAGCCGGGGAATTCGCTGGTCGTCATGTCCGCGGCCGCCAGCCGTCCGTTGGCCCGCCTTACCTGCAGGCCACGGTTGGTGGGCGTTACCTTGACGCCGCAGCGTTCCAGCGTCTCGATGACGAAGAGAAGGTCGCTCTCCCTGGCATCCAGCAGCTCCAACTCGCCGTCGGTAATCGCAGCGGCCATGGCATAGGTGCCCGCCTCGATGCGGTCGGGGATGATGCGGTGCTCGGCACCGTGCAGCCGCTCCTTGCCGCGTACGCGGATTCGGTCGCTGCCGGCGCCTTCGATGTCGGCGCCCATGGCCTGAAGGCAGTGTGCCAGGTCAACGATCTCGGGCTCCCGCGCGACGTTGATCAGCCGCGTCTCGCCCTGCGCCAGGCTTGCCGCCATCAGCAGGTTCTCTGTGGCGCCGACCGAGATGGAGGGAAAGACGATCTCGGCGCCCCGCAAGCCGTTGGGGGCAGCCGCGTGCACATAGCCGTCGTTGAAGGAAATCTCGGCGCCGAGGCGCTCAAGGCCCATGAGATGCAAATCGATAGGCCGCGTGCCGATGGCGCAGCCGCCCGGCAAAGAGACGGTCGCCTTGCCAGCACGCGCTAACAGCGGCCCAAGCACAAGCACGCTGGCCCGCATCTTCCGCACGATCTCGTAGGGCGCGGTGGTGGAAAGGATGCGCTCCGCTTGGAGATCGGCGCCGGCCGACTGCTCCGCCACGGCGTGCACGGGGGTCGTCACGACGCCGTGCTGCTCGAGCAGGCTCCGCATCGAGGCGATGTCGGCAAGCTTGGGCAGGTTGCGAAGCCGCAGGGGCTCTTCGGTCAACAGGCTGGCCGCCATGATCGGCAAGGCGGCGTTCTTGGAACCGCTAATCGTAATCTGGCCACGGAGCGGCTGACCGCCGTGAATAAATAACTTGTCCATTCAATCGCTTTCGTCTGGTTGGGGAACGAGCGGCAGTAACCTCCGCAGGCGACTTGGCGCTAAAGGTCCGCCTTTGGTGGCGTACTCGCAGCCTCTTCCACCTGGCTTTGGCGGTCGCGGCTCTGTGCCTTGCGTCGCTTCAAATTGGCTCGCAACGCAGCGGCGGACCGCTCGCGATGTTCGTCGCCGGCCGGTGACGTAGCGCTGCCCTCCCGGTCGGGTTCTGTTTTGCTGGGCGAGGATTCGGTCACGGACGCTCTCTCATTGCAGTCTTGTTGCGCAGTGAATCAGGCAGGGTCAAGGCAGCTTCCGACCAAATGATAAGGGCCAAGCCGTTAACCAGCCACAAACCATAACGAGAGCACTTTCAGATCATATGGTCGGAAAGTGCTCGTGGGAGAAAGTCCGCAGTGGCGGCCGGCAAGCCGCTTGCCTTGCTATGCCGCCGGTGGCATGGTCCGCCATCTTTTCAGCACAGGGCCGCGGTAGCTCAGGGGTAGAGCACACCCTTGGTAAGGGTGGGGTCGGTGGTTCAATTCCACTCCGCGGCACCAGCCTTCGCAGCGTGTCGAGCAAAGCGAGATTAGCGAGAAGGCTGTCGCGCCGGAGCTTCGTAGAAGCGGAGGCGGACATGTTGCTGCTTCGGCTGGGCAAGCCACGGGCGCCGAACCCTGGATTAAATCCGGGGGCAGGCGGGCAAAGCAGACTTTCTCCACAGACTCTCAATACCGAACGTTAGACGCGCCTTCCTCGGCGCCTACTCCCGCCGTTCCTCGAGCTGCGCGGCGACGAAGAGGTCGGCGGCGGCGGGGCTGCAGGCCATGGGCGTGTCGTGCAGCACGGCGAGGCGCATCAAGGCCCGGAAATCGTCGTCCTGGATGTGATGCACCTGCGGGTCGGCGAAGAAGACCACCGCGTCGAGTTCTCCGGTGGCGATCAGGGAGCCAAGCTGCTGATCGCCACCCCAGGTGCCGCGGTGCAGACGGCGGATTGTCAGTTCCGGGTGCGCCTCCCGCAACATGGCCCCGGTGCCGCCAGTGCAGACCAGACGATGGCTCTTCAGTGCGCGCGCATGACGCGCCACCCAGGCCTTGAGCTGAGCCTTGCGTTCGTTGTGAGCCACTAGGGCGATGCGCAGCGGCGCCGTCGAGAAGCGCGCCGCATGCTGCGTGATCGCCAGGATGGACCGCACCTGCGCCGTCAGGCCTTCGCCCTCCGCCGGAAAGTCGCCGCTGAGCGCTGCCGTGCCGACGGTGAAGCCGGCGGCGCCGGCTGCGGCGACAGCGTTCACCCGCTCTTCCCGGTCGATGCTGCCGGCCATGATCACGGGTTTGTCGACGGCGGCGCAGACCGCTGACATCAGGGCCGGCACGTCACCTTCAAAGCGATAGGCCAGGAGGTCGAGGCCGTGCACCCCTTCCAAGGCCGTGAGTGCCTTGGCGCTGGCCACGATGTCCTCGATGGGGCCTTCCAACACGCTGGGGTGGCCGGTGATGTGCCCGGGGAAGGGGTAGTAGCGCAGGGGATGGTCGCGTAGGATCTCGACGACCTCTTCGGCCCGGGTGCCGCCCAAGAGGCAGTCGACCTCCAGCGCGATGGCCGCCTTGGCGGAGGAGAGCTCGCTTTCCGCATCCAGGCTGACAACTTCGAGATAAGAGCGGCCGCCAGCGTCGCGGATGTCGCTGGCCAAGAGCTTCAACTCCTCCGGCGGCAAGCCCACGTCCTTGAATCCGATATGCCGCGCGCCACCGGCCAGCACCTCCTCCAAGCGCCGCCGAGCATCGGGGATGGTGCGGTCGTGCGCTGTCAGCATGAAGATGAAATCGAAGGCCATGATGCCGCGCTCCCTGCCGTGGCCGGGATGCTGGCGCGCTGGCTTCTTTAGGCCCTGTCGCACCCGTCCCGTCCTTTCGCCCATCATCGCCGCCAGGGCGCCAGCGGCAAGAGGGAAAGGAGGGCGGAGAGAAGCGGGGGGCTGGCGGGCTTTCCGGTCGGCACACCACAGGCTATGGCCGAACGCTTCCTGCGCTCTCTCCGATTTCTTCTTATAGGACTACATTCTGTTCTTGTAGAATAGATGCACGCAATGGTTTTAATTAGAAGAGGCAGCCATCAATAGAACTAATAGCTGCCCTGTTTTTGTTAACTGCCCGTTTTAGCAAGTATAGTTTGGAGATGAAGGCCCGGCAGCCTGGCTCCCGTGGGCGGACGGTCGAGGGTGTTTTGTGCCGTGCGCTGCTGTGTTGAGATCCACTCAGGAGTGGGTGGATTCGCCAAAAAGTGATATTAAGCAATAGATTATGCCGGATCAGAGTGCGGCTGACAGAGAGTAGTCACAGTCTTTCTAATTTTTATCTTGGGTAGTTAATCCTGATTTAATAATCCCACAAGATGTTAGCGCAACACAACAAGCAATACTTCCCTTGGAGGATAAGATGCGCAGCTTTCTGGGTAAAACGATCGCGGGCTTGGCAACTTCACTTTTTGCGCTCGGGGCGCTTGGCACAGCACAGGCCATGGAAGTCGGCGTTGCGTGGCAAGGCAAGTCCGGGATGGCGAAGCGGGTCCTTGCCGGCTTCGAGGAGGGCATGAAGGAGGTTGGCGGCGGCGCCAATCTGGAGGTTCGGCCGGAACTCTCCGACCGCGCGGCGCTTGACCAGGCGATCTCGGATTTCGAGGCTTCGAAGGGAGCCATGGTCATTCTGCGGTCGAACGGCGCAAAAGCTCTTGGCGCCCGTCCGCCGGCAATCCCCGCCTTTGTCGGCGGCACCAACCATCCGGGCCATCTGGGCGTGGTCTCCAACCTCGATGCGCCGGAAGGAAACATCTCGGGCGTCACCTACTTCATCGAATATACGGTTCGGCTTGAATCCTTCGCCTCAATCCTGCCTGAGGTCAGCAGCCTGCATCTGATTGTCGAGGAAGGCCATCCGGGTAGCCAGGTCGACATCGACGGCACCATGGCGGCATGCAGTGCGCTTGGCCTGACCTGTTCCCACAGTACGGTCAAAGGCCGCGAGGCGATCTTGGCGGACGTGTCTGCCCACAAGGACGTTTCGGCGATCGTGATCGGCAATCAGGCCGGGCTCTACGACGAGCATATGGCGGACGTTCTGAGCGCAGCCGGTGAAACGCCTGTCGTTTCCTACGCGGCCTCTGCCGTGAAGAACGGTGCTCTGACGGCCTTGTCCGCGAACGACCACGAACTTGGACGGATGCTTGCGATCCAAGTTGTCGAGGTTCTGAGCCAGGGCAAAAGCGTCAGCGAAGTGCCGATCGGGTTCGATCAAGAGCCGCGAATCCTGGTCAACATGTCGACCCTCTCCAGCTTGGGCATCGAGCTTGCGCCGGAGATCTTCGAGAGCGCCCAGCTGATCGAGTAGGCCCTTTGCGGGTCCGGCGGCTCAACACTGTTTTTGGCGACGAGAACACGAGGATCGCAATGCTACAATCAGTCTTCTCTCTCACGCTCGGGAAGAGAATCTCGCTGTTCTCGATCATCCCTGTCATCGCAGGGATTGCGATCCTGGTTTTCATGTTGGTCAGCAAGCTTGAACGCGAGCTGTATCAAGTTGCCGAAAAGCAGAATGCCGATAGTGCCGAGACTATGACTGGTCGGCTGTCTGGCATGGTGAAGTTCAAACAGACACAGTCGTTGGAAAAGCTGGTCAACGGCTATTTCGAGAACACGAACCTCAGCGCGATACGGGTGTGGGGCAGTGACGGCGGGCTCGTTTTCGAAGCGGCATCGTCCACTGGCTCCGCACCCGATATCGAGCAGCTCACCCAGGATGTCACGAGCGGTGCGTTGATCGGCGCCAATCAGGCCTATGTCGGTCCCATCCTTTACGGCAAGGATGACGAACTGGTCGGCACGGTCGCCACGTCCTGGAGCAACGAAAAGGTCGCCGCAACGATCAGCGGTGTCATCGTCGACTCGCTGACCATTTCTCTTGCCGTATTGGCCGCCGTGTTGGGCACGCTGGTTTTCGTGATACAGCGCTCGGTGTCAAAGCCCATTCAAACGACCACTCGGATCATGAGCGAGCTTGCCGAGGGTAACCTCGACGTCGTCATCGACGATAAGCGCCGGCGCGATGAAATCGGCTCGATGATCGACGCGGTCGAAGTGTTCCGGGAGAACGGCCTGGAGCTTCGCAGGGTAGAGGAAGAACAGAAAGCGTCGCGCCTCAAGGCGGAACAACAGCGAAAGGAAGAGCTGGCATCCATCGCTGATGAACTTCTTGAGACGGTGGGCAGCATCGTATCTTCCGTCCGCACGTCATCTTCCGCGTTGGAAGAAAACGCCGTCGGCCTGAAGGACGACGCCGAGAGTTCGTTCAAGAGCGTCGAGAAAGTCTCCAGCTCCAGCGACAATGCCAGCTCGAACGTACAAACGGTTGCCTCGGCGGCGGAGGAACTGGCCGCTTCGTTCGGCGAAATCGCCAAGCAGGTCGCAGAAGCCAATACGATCTCGGACAGCGTTTCCAGCATGGTGAAAAGCTCGACCGAGAAAGTCGAGCATCTTGCGGTTATGGTGGAAGATATCAGCCAGATCATTCAGCTGATTCGGGGTGTTGCGGACCAGACCAACCTGCTGGCCCTCAACGCGACGATCGAGGCTGCGCGCGCGGGTGATGCCGGCAAGGGCTTTGCGGTCGTGGCTTCGGAGGTCAAGAACCTGGCCGATCAGACCGCCAAGGCGACCGAGCAAATCAGCAATCAGATCGCCGGTGTTCAGACGGCCACCAACGAGAGCGTCAAGACGATCGCCGAGATCTCCAAGGCGGCGCAGAGCTCTGCAGAGATATCAACCGCCATTTCCGCTGCGGTCGAAGAGCAGCAGTCGGCGACCAACGAGATTGCCCGAAACGTGCAGGAAGCCGCGACAAGCACCCAGGTCGTCAGCGACAACATCGTCCACATCGCCGATATGACCGAAAAGGCCAGCCGATCGACACACAGCATGCTTGAGTCGACAAAGGAGCTCGGCGCGCAGTCGACGCACCTCAATCAGGCCGTGAACAGCTTCATCGAGCGGATCAAGGCGGGATAATCGTTATCGCCGCCGCCAAACGAGCGGCAAGAGCGAAAGCAGGGCCGAGATCGCCAGCAGATAGAGCGCCGCTTCGAACCCACCGCCGGACGAGGCCACCAGGCTGAACAGGAGGGGGCCGAGAATGAAGCCGGCGAAGATGCCCAGCGAGAGAACATTGTTGGCTTCCGGGACTTGGCCCTTGGGGGCGAGGCTCGTGACCTCGGCGATCAGAATTCCGTTCCAGTTGCCGATGACGAGGCCGAGTGCGGCGACGCAAAGCCCAACCAACATGAGAGGGCTTGTCGGCCCAAGGAGTGAGAGAAGGCTTATCGCCGCCGCGCTGCCGACGGCCGTGATAGCCAGCATGCCGGAGCGGCTGACGGCGCTGTCGGCGAGCCATCCGGATGCGATGCGCCCGGGAATGCCAAGCGCCTGGAACAGCGCATAGAGCGTTCCTGCGATGACGAGAGAGTGGCCCAGGCCAGTGACCAGGTAGGTGACCAGAAAGGCATTGGCGCTGCCTTGCACGACGGCGAGGAGGGCCCCAAAGAGCATCAAACGGCGGATATCGCGTCGGTTGGCGAGCGACAGCAGGCCACGCAGGTCGAGCAAGGGGCGATTCGCCTGCGCTGCTTCTCTCGGGACCTGCGGAACCCTGTCGCGTGAGAAGAACTGGATGGCCGTGAGGCAGAGAAGGCAAAGCCCGGCGAGACCGAGGATGGCGGCTTGCCAGCCCCACAAGGCGGCCAAAGCCGGCAGGAGCAGCCCGGCCAAGATGGCGCCGAGGGGCATGCCCGCCTGCTTGATGGAAAAGGCAAGGGTCGATCTTCTCGCCGGCACGCTAGCGTGGAGCAGCGCAGCACTGGCCGGTGCGTTCGTGCCGAAGCCCAGGCCCAACAAAAGGCCCGCCGCCAGGATCAGCCACCAGTAACCGGAGAGCACGATGAACAGGGCGCCGGCGCAGAGCGCCGCGCCAAGCTGCAGGCAGCGAACTGGGCCGACCCGGTGGGCCAGGCCGGCGCCAAGCAGATAGAAGACAACGGCGCCAGTCGCCACGGCGGAGGAATAGTAGCCGACATGGGAGGCCGGGACGCCTGCCTCAGCCGTGATCAAGGGGCCGAGGACTGGCACGGCCACGTCGGCAGCCGTCGTGGCGACTTGAACCGATGCCGCGATTGCGAGCGGGCGATACCAACCGGTCACTGTTTACCAGCGGAGAGTGGGTTTGGCTGTCAGCCCTGCCAGTTGATCGGCGCTGGCATCAAGCCTCTTGGCGGCCCTAATTCACAGAACACTTCGTCATTCTCCAAGAATTCTTCAGAAAAACAGTAGGAAATCCTCAGGCTTCCCCCGTCGACCAAGGTTAATTTGACCGCCTCACCGTCGCTGGACCCTGTGCCCCGCCCAACCGGGCGGAGCTAGGCCGCGGCGGCGGAAGAGACTCATTCACAGGCAATGCCGAGAGGCGGCTGCGACGCTCTGAGCGGGCGCTGGCGCCGTCTCTTCATCACAAGGAAAAGTCATGCCAAGACCTTTGACCGTATTGCGCTCAGCCGTCCTTGCCATAGGGACGGGTGTGGCGCTTTCCCTCGCCGTGGCGGGAGGTGCCTTAGCATCGGACTACGCCAACGCGCACCTGCTGATCGAAACCGCTCAGCTTTCCGAACGGCTGGACGAAGAGAACCTGCGCATCATCGACGTGCGCTCGGCCGCCGACTACGCCAAAGGGCACATTCCGGGCGCCGTGCGGCTGGGTGCCGACGACGTGATCGATCCGGATGCGCCCATCGCCGGTCATCTCCGCTCGCCGGAGGCCATGGCCCAACGCCTCGGCGTGCTCGGCATCGACAAGGACACCTTCGTGGTGCTCTACGACGACAAAGGCGGCTTCCACGCCTCGCGCCTCTTTTGGATGCTGGAGCATTTCGGCCACAGCAAGGTCGCGCTGCTCAACGGCGGCATTCCGAAGTGGCTGGACGAGAACCGCGAGATCAGCACGAAGGCAGCGATGGTGAAACGCAAACGCTTCGTGGTGAACCTCGTGCCGCGCCGTTCGGCCAGTGCCGACTGGCTGCTCGAGCGTCGTGACGACCCGAACACGGTGGTGGTCGACGTGCGACCGACCAAGCTCCACAAGGCGGGCCACATTCCTTGGGCACGCAGCATCCCCTGGAAGCAGAATCTGACCGATCAGGGCACGCTGAAGTCGGCTGAGGAGCTGCTGGCTCATTTCGCTGCCCACGGTGTGACGTCCGACAAGAACGTCGCGGTCCACTGCCAGGACGGCAAGGCGTCGGCCCACAGCTACTTCACCTTGCGACTGCTCGGTTTCTCGCAGATCCGGAGCTACGACCGCTCTTGGGCCGAATGGGGTACGGCGGACGACCTACCGAAGGCTTCCGGCATCGCCGGCTAAGCCAAGCCAGGCCATCGCTCAGGGCTCCCGCGGCCTTGGGCGATGGCTGGCTCTTCACAACTGGAATTGACGTTATGAACATGATGCAAAACCCGCTGCGGATGAAGGCGGCCGCTACCTACGATGCAGCCGCCGACCGCTTCGATGCCGAGCCGCTCGGCTTCTGGGCGCGCCATGGCGAATGGGCCATCAGACGCCTCAAGCTCAGGCCCAAGGCCTGGGTGCTCGACGTCGGCTGCGGCACCGGCGCCTCCGCCCTGCCTGCCGCCGCTGCAGTCGGCTTGGACGGGCAAGTCATCGGCATCGACGTGGCCGACAAGATGCTGGCCGTGGCTCGTGTCAAGGCCGCGGCGCAGGGTCTCTATAACACCCACTTCGAGCAGGCCGACATGACGGCCATGGCCTATGACGATGAAACCTTCGATGCCGTGGTCAGCGTATTCTCGATCTTCTTCGTGCCCGACATGGAGAGTCAGGCCAAGGCGCTTTGGCGCTTGGTGCGTCCGGGCGGTCAGTTGGCCGTGACGGTCTGGGGACCGGATGCTTTCCAGCCCTTGGCGCGGTTCTTTGCCGATGAGCTCCGGCGCGTCCGGCCTGATGCGCAAGAGCTGGTACGCCCCTGGGAGAGGCTGACGCAGCCGGAGAACCTGCGTGCTTTGCTGCGTAAGGCGGGTGCGCCAGAGGCGGCCATCGAAACGGCCCGCGACCAACAAACGCTTGAGCGGCCGGAGGACGCCTGGACCCTGATCATGGGGTCCGGCTACCGCTGGGAGGTCGAGCAGCTCGCGATGGAGAAGCGTGCCGTTCTGAAAGAGGCCTTGCTGCGGCGTGTCGCCGAGGCGGGAGTCGACAAGGTCGAAACCTCGGCCTTGCACGCCGTGGCCCGCAAGCCGCGGTAGCCCGGAGTGATCGCCGGCCCGGCTGCGCCTTTGCGGAGCCGGGCCCGATCGCTTGTTTCAAAGGGACACGTCAGCGTGCCCGCTTTTCGGTCGCGGCAGCCCGGATGCGTTTGGCTTGACGTTGGCCGGCGACGATCTCCATTTCGCGCAGCTGAGAAATCAGCACTTCGCGTTGCTCCGGCGTCGCGCGGTGCACCATCTCGATGATCTGCCGAATGGCGCGTAGCCGCTCCGGCCGCAAGGCCTCCTGCCGCGCACTCTCAATCACCGTCCCAACCTCCCGATCCCCACGGCGTCCGAGGGGGTCCCGCAAGCCCTTGGGCTGTTCAGTCCTGAACGATCGCGCAAGCTAATCGCGAATTGCGGCAGGCTGTGGGTCGAAAAACACCTCTTCGGCTGTGCTGGTTATGCGACTGAAGAGCACGATGCGGGCGGGTTCCCTTGATCCATGTCTTTTCCCCACACTTGGCAGGGCAATAGCATTGCAATGGTTCTGCGATGGTCATCGCCATGTTAAGGGAAAGGGCAGCCACCCCGGTCAGCGTCGGGAGCAGGGCTGCGCTCTGGGTTTCAAGGCGTTCTAAGAGGACGGAATGGACAGAAAGTTGATGATCGGCGCGGCGCTCGCCGTCGGCGCGCTGATGGTTGTGCCCGGTGTGGCAGCCGCCGTTGCGCGGGCGGCGCGACCGGCGGTGAAGGCTGCGATCAAGGCCTCGGTCATCGGCTATCGCGAGGTCCAGCGCGCCGGTATGGAGGTCTACGAGACCGCCGAGGACGCCTTGGCCGAAGTGCAGCACGAGCTGGCGGAAGGCGAGCGGGCCGGGACAGGTGCGTCGGGCGATGACGCAGGCGCCGGGCCGAATGGCAGCGGAAGCCGCGGGAACGACGGTCAGGCCTGAGGACACCTCCATGGCGCAAGCGCTTCATGTCGTCCACCAGTTGCCCGGACGGGTGCGGCTGCGGACGAGCGGCGAGGCTCTGACGGCTGACGAGCTCACGCGCCTGACAGAGGCGATCGCACGGCTGCCTGGCGTCATCGCCTGCGTCGGGCGGTTGGTGACGGGCAGCCTCATCGTCGAGCACGAGGGGGACTTTTCCGCCCTTGCCGATCAGGCGGCTTCCCAGGGGCTCTTCGAGCTTGCCGAGGCGCCCGAGCCAAAGCCGGTGGGCCTGATCGCCGAAGAGGGACTCACCTATGCGGACCTGCGGCTGCGCGAGCTCTCCAATGGCCAGTTCGACCTGCGCTCTACGCTGGGAACACTGCTGATTGGGCTGGCCGTTCTGCAGCTTGCCCGCGGGCAGATCGTCGGTCCGGCCATGACGCTGCTGCTGCAGTCGCTCGATCTCCTGACCCGGAGCCGCTAGCCAGCGGCGTCCTTCAGTGCCGCCGCCTGTTCGGTTCCTTCCCAGGGCGCCTCCAACTCCTCGCGGCCAAACTGCCCATAGTAGGCCAGCCGTTCGAAGAAATGGCCGCCGTGGCGGCTGGAGAGCCCCCAGAGACCGAGGTCGCGGGCAATCGCGCCGACGCGGAAATCGAAGACTTGGCGCAAGGCCTCGGCGATGCGGGCGTCGTCGACCTGGCCGCTGCCGAAGCAGTCGGCTTCCAGGCTGATCGGCGCGCTGCGACCGATGGCATAGCTGAGCTGCACCTCGCATTCCTCGGCGAGGCCGGCTGCCACCACGGTTTTGGCGGCCCAGCGCGCGGCGTAGCTGGCCGTGCGGTCGATGCGAGACGGCCCCTTGCCGCAGAGCGCGGCACCGCTTTGCCGCACAAATCCGCCATAGCCGTCGATGCCGGGTTTGCGGCCGGTCAGTCCGGCGTGGCCGCTCGGCCCGCCTTCGCCCTGACCTTCCTGCGGGTTGACCAGGATCGTCGTGTCCTGGTCCGGCTGCAGGGGGGCGTCCTTGAACAGCGGTGCGATGACAAGCTCCCGAATGTCCTCTTCCAGGCGTTCGTGGTTGGGCAGTCGGTCGGGCCAGAGGCCGGTGGTCACGGTGACGGCATCGATGCGGACCGGCTGCCGGTCGCGGTAGGCGACCAGCACCTGGCTCTGCCCGTCCGGTGAGAGATAATCCAGCGTGCCGTCTTCCCGCGCTTCGTCGAGCCGGCGTGCCAAGCCGTGGGCCAGCACGATCGGCAGCGGCATCAGGGTCGGGGTCTGCCGGCAGGCATAGCCGAAGACGGTCACCTGGTGGCCGGCGCCCAGCGTGTCGAGCGCTTCTTCGCTCAGGCTGTCGAGTTGCAGCCAACGGGCGTCGCTTTCCGGCAACTGGGACAGCGAGGTCATGACCGTGCAGTTGTCGATCTGGAAGCTGCCGCGGGTGTAGCCGGCCGAGCGGATGACCCGGCGCGCGAGGTTGCCGAGGTCGAGTGGCGGCTCGTCGCGGAACTGGGCGGCGAGAAAGACGATGCCGCTGGCGATGGCGCATTCCGCATTGACGAAGGGCTGCGGGGCGTCCGAGGCGAGAAAGGCATCGACGACGGCGTCGCTGATGCGGTCGCAGAGCTTGTCCGGGTGACCGGCGGTCACCGATTCGGAGCTGAGGACGAAGTCTTTCATGGGGCCTGCTCTTCCTTGCGCCGACTGCGATCGGCAAGGCTGTGGCGCACTTCCGTGACGACGAAGGGGGTGGCGGCGGCCAGCAGGGAGACGACGAGATCCCGCCGCGGCATGGGGCCGAGACCGAGCACGCGGCCGAGCCGCCCGAAGGCGAAGGGCAGAACCTGAAGGGCCAAGGCGCCGGCCAGGGTCAGGTCAAGATTGCGGTTGGCGAAGAGCGCGGTCAGGAAGGGCTTGTCTCGGACGGGCTTCTGGCAGGTCAGCGCGTAGAGCAATTGGCCAAGTGCCAAGCTGACGAACGTCATCGCCCGAGTGGTCGGGCCGGGGCCGTGGCGCCTCAGCCCATAGAAGTGGGCGGCCAGCGACGCGACGGCGATGAGGCTGGCGTCGGTGCCCATCTCGCGCAGGTCCTTGCGGCCGATCACGCCCTCGCGCGCCGAATGGCCGGGTCCCTCCATGGTGCTGCGGCTGGGTGGCGCCAGCGACAGGCCAAGTCCGGGCAGCACGTCGGTCACGAGATTGAGCCAGAGCAGCTCCATGGGCGTTTCCAGCTCATCCGGGCCGTGCAGGGCCTCCACCATGCCGACAAGGATTTCGCTGACGTTCGTCGAGATGATGAACTTCAGGGAGCGATGCATGTTCTCGTAGATGTCGCGCCCTTGGCCGATGGCGCCGATCAGGCTTTCCAAGTCGTCGCGTTCGATGACCACATTGGCCACGTCGCGCGCCAGGTTGGTGCCTTCCTCGCCCATGGCGATGGCCACGTTGGCCGCTTTCAAGGCCGGTCCGTCGTTGATGCCGTCTCCGGTCATGGCGACCACGGTGCCGTCGGCCTGCAGGGCTTGGACGATGGCCAGCTTCTGGTCGGGCGTAACCCGGGCGAAGACCTGCGCGCGGCGCGCCAGGCCCTGTAGAGCCTCTTGCGGCAGGCGGCCGATATCCGCCGAGTCGAGCAGCTCGATGGGCGCGCCTTGTGCCAAGTCCAGCTCCCGCGCCAGGCCGTAGGCCGTAGCGCCCTGGTCGCCGGTGATCATCACCGTGCGGATGCCGGCCCGATGCAGTGCCTTGATCAGCGGCTTGGCGCTTGGCCGCAACGGATCGCGCAGCCCGGCCAGGCCGAGCCAGACCAGGCCCGGCAGGTGACCGTCCTCGCGCGGTGCGCCAAAGCCTCGCGCAAAGCCGAGCACGCGCGCCGGGCGGGCGGCCAGATGGTCGTTGAGCGCCAGGATGGCTTCCTTATCCTGCTCGGTCAGGGGGTGGATCTGCCCGTCGATCTGCCGATGCTCGCAAAGCTGCAGCAGCTCGTCCGGGCTGCCTTTGACGGCGATCAGCGGCTCGTTTTGGCCTGGCTCCCGGTGGAAGGTCGCCATGTAACGCCGGGTCTCGTGTCGCTCGAAGGTGTGCAGGCGCGGCATGTCGGCGCGCAGCCCGGCGCCGTCCACTCCTTGGTCGATGGCGAAGTCCTGCAGGGCTCGTTCCGTCGCCGAGGAGCCGTCCACCAACTGGCGGCCGTCGACCACGGTGATTGCCGCGTCGTTGCACAGCACGGCGACCTTGAGCAGCGCCTGCAGGTCGGGGCCGCTCGGTAGGTTCGATGTCTCGCCTTCCAGCTCCATCGGCGCATCGACGCAGCCGGCGGTAGCGCAGGCGACGATGCGCATGCGGTTCTCGGTCAGGGTGCCGGTCTTGTCGAGGCAGAGAGTCTCGATGGCGCCGAGGGACTCGACGGCGTTGAGCTCACGCACCAGCACGCCGCGGTGGCTCAGGCGCTTGAGGCCCAAGGCCAAGGTCGTGGTGGCAACGGTCGGCAGGCCTTCCGGCACCGCGGCGACGGCCAGAGCCAGGGCGTCCTTCAGCATCGGCAGGGCGGGATAGCCGCGCAGCAGTCCGATTCCCATAAAGAGGCCGCAGGCGGCCAGGCTGCCGAACGCCAGCTTGCGGCCGAGTTGATCGAGATCCTGCTCGATCGGTGTCGGTGGCCGCATCGTGTCCATGGAGAGCCGCTGCACCTGGGCCAGCACGCTGCCGCTGCCGGTGGCGGTCGCCACAACGACAGCCTTGCCGCTGGTCACCAGAGTGCCGGCGTGCAGCATGTTGGTGCGGCCGCCAAGCGGCGTGTCAGGCTCGAACAGGGCCTGCGGCTGTTTGCCGACGGGAACGCTCTCTCCGGTGAGAGCCGACTCGTCGACGCTGAGGTTGCGTGCCTCAAGCAGCCGGGCATCGGTCGGCACGTACAAACCGGGGTGCAGCACATAGATGTCGCCGGGGACGAGATCTGCAGTGGGCAGCGGGCGGTCCTCGCCGTCGCGCCGGGTGAGCGTCTCTTGCGGTCCCTCCTGCATCAGGCTGGCGATGGTGCGCTCGGCGCGCACTTCGGTGACGTAGCCGATCGCGGTGTTGGCGGCGACCACGACCAGCGTGGCGGCGGCATCGATCAGGCCGCCGGTCGCCGCCGAGACTACGGCCGAGACGACCAGGATACCGACCGGCAGGCTCGCCACCTGTTCTCGCAGCATCTCGAAAGAGGAGCGCCCCTTGCGCTCGGGCAGGCGGTTCGGCCCGTAGTGCAAGAGCCGGGCTTCCGCCTCCGCCAACGACAAGCCTTGTGC
Source organism: Rhodovibrionaceae bacterium (assembly GCA_028279885.1). Taxonomy (GTDB): domain Bacteria; phylum Pseudomonadota; class Alphaproteobacteria; order Kiloniellales; family DSM-21159; genus JANQMX01. The sequence continues at coordinate 161,966 of JANQMX010000064.1, forward strand.
CGCCGCGACCTTGAAGTGCGCCAGCACTTCGTCGGTGCTCATGGCGTGCCAGGGGGGCATGTCGGCTTGCTGCAGCGCTTCGCCTGCCGCTGGTGATGCGGGGCGTGCGGCGGCTGAACGTGTCCCGGATCGGGGTGCGGACAGCTCCTCTTCCGGCAGATCGAGATGTCGCCGGATGCTTGCGATCAGCTCGTCCAGGCCGAGCGCACCGCGGGTCTGTAGCAACAGCGTTCCCGTGCGCGGGTTGGCCGATGCGCTGGTCATCCCGTCGAGCTGCCGCAGCTCAATCAGCAGCGTGTCGGCCCGATCGCTGCGGTCGAGGATAGCGAAGACGCGCAGGCGGTAGCGGCCGGCGGCGGTGGCGCTCAGCGTCTCGATCTGGCTGTCGGTGGACACCTGGGTGGCGACCCTTCCTAAGGGGTTCGGATTTTGGGCACGCGCGGCCGGCGCCTTGCGGTGACACTATCCACGCGACGGGCCGGCCTTGCCGTTGATTTAGCTCAAGGCGTCGCCCCAACGCGCGGCTGACTAATTGCGATCAGGCGACGGTGACCGGAGGTTGTCGGCGCCGTTTCGAACCACGTCCAAGCAATGTCGTTTCACGGCTGTGTCGATTAGAACGATCTTGGCGCCGATCAGCGGCCAGTACGATCCCGATGAAACGGGCTCGCAAGACGAGATCGTGCTGGAGACCGCATTCAATGTCGGCAGGACGTTCGACGCACACGTCGAGGTGCTCTGTATTGAATCCCAGCTGCCGCCATCGGGCAATCAGATTGCCGAGTGGCTGCCTGGGCTCGGCGCAGCCGAGCTGTTCGACGTCATCGAGGCGCAGAGCGAGAAGCGGCAGCAACGGGCGAACGCCTTGTTTCGGACCATGGCAGCGCGTTTCTCTGCACCGCAAGGTGGGCGGCCGGGAGCCAACGTCGGCTTCTCGGCGCGCTTCGTCGAACGGCTGGGAGAGCTGCATGAGTATGCGGCCCGCCGGGCCCGCGTCCATGATCTGGTGGTTGCCGGGACACCTCCTGCCGAAAGCGGCTCCTCGATATCGCCGTTGCTCCAAAGCCTCATCCGTGACAGCGGCCGGCCGGTCCTCATCGCGCCGCGCCATGCTTCGCTGGCTTTGGGCGGTGGGGCGGCTATCGCCTGGAACGGCACCACGGAAGCCTCTCGAGCGCTTGCCTTCTCGCTGGACTTCCTGCAGCGCGCAGAGAGCGTGACTGTGCTCAACGTTGTCGAAGACGGCATGCCGGACCCGAGCGAAGGGGATGCCGTGGAATATTTGGCTTGGCATGGAATCCGATCACGGGCGAAGGTCCTCGATGCGGACGGGCGCTCCGCTGGAGACGTGCTGTTGGCGGCTATGGAAGAGCTCGGCGCAGGCCTGTTGGCCATGGGCGGCTATACGCGCAGCAGCCTCGATCGTCTGTTTTATCGAGGGGCGACGCGAGCGGTGCTTCGCCGCGCCGAGGTTGGGGTCTTGATGGTCGATTAGTGTTTGCCGGTTACAGGTCTAGTCTTTGCCGGTTGGTGGTCGGACGGCGCAACTCGGGAATAGTGACAGGAAAGGACTTCATGACACAGCGTACAGTGGGCTGCCCCTGCATCTTCCGGACGATCTATCTCGCCCTGGGCCTTCTTGCCGGCCTCGGCCTGGCGGCCAGCGTCCTGTCGGTGCCTGCGGAAGCCCAGACCGACCAAGACGATACGCGTGAAGAGGCGGTGGATGACGCCGTACCGCATATCACCGGCCAAGCGGAGACCCCGCCCTATCTCCTGACCATTCCGGATGCCAAGCGCGGCCGGGCTCTCTTCGTCAGCAAGGGCTGCGTGGTCTGCCACTCCTTGAACGGAGTGGGCGGCCAGGTCGGTCCACCGCTCGACCCCGACCCCTATCAGACCTACGTCGACCCGCTGGAGTTCGTTGCCGGCATGTGGCGCGGCGCCACGGCGATGATCGTGCTGCAGGAGATGGAGCTGGGCTACCAGATCGACCTCACCGGCGACGACATCGCCCATATCGCTGGCTTTCTGCACAACTGGGACGAAGTGCAGGACTTCAACGAGAATGACGTGCCCGAGTTCGTCCGCCGTTGGATGGACGAGGACGCCATCCAACGTTTGGAAGAGGGCTTGATCGACGAGTAAAGCTTGCCCGCTCGTTCCGGCCGGTCACTCTGGCCGGTTGAGACGGGCGATCAGGCTGGAGGTATCCCAGCGGCGGCCGCCCATGCTCATCAGCTCGGCATAGAACTGATCGACCAGGGCCGTGACCGGGAGCTGAGCCCCGTTGCTGCGCGCCTCGTCGAGGCAGATCGAGAGGTCCTTGCGCATCCACTCGATGGCGAAGCCGTAGTCGAACTTGCCGGCCACCATGGTCTCCCAGCGGTTTTCCATCTGCCAGGAGCGCGACGCGCCCTTGGTGATGACGTCCATGACCGCCGGAATGTCGAGACCGGCTTTGCCGGCGAAATGCAGCCCCTCCGCCAGTGACTGGATGAGGCCGGCGATGCAGATCTGATTAACCATCTTGGTCAACTGGCCGGCACCGGCATCGCCCATCCGCTTCACCGCCTGGGCGAAGCACTGCATGACCGGCTCGGCCCGTGCATAGGGCTCAGCATCGCCGCCGACCATGACGGTCAGAGTACCCGCTTCGGCGCCGGACTGACCGCCGGACACGGGCGCATCCAGGAAGTGCAGGCCACGCTTCTTGGCCTCGGCATAGAGCTCCCGCGCCACTTCCGCCGAAGCAGTGGTGTTGTCGATGAAGACCGCCCCGGGCGCCATGTCGTGGAAGGCGCCGTCTTCGCCAATGGTGACGGCGCGCAGATCGTCGTCGTTGCCGACGCAGCAGAACACGAAGTCGGCGCCGGCGGCGGCGGCACGGGGTGTTGGGGCTGTGCTGCCGGCGTAGTCGCGGCACCAGGTGTCAGCCTTGGCGGCCGTTCGGTTATAGACGACGAGTTCGTGTCCGCCCTTTTGTTGAATGTGGCCCGCCATGGGGTAGCCCATGACGCCCAGCCCTATCCACGCAACTTTGCTCACCTGTGCCCTCCTCGATTGGTCGTTGGCCGCTGGATGTAGCGTCCCGGCTGCCGTCCAGGCAACGCCCTAGAGCCTTCCTTTGCTAGATGGAAACAATTCTGCTTCTCGCCTGGCGAGGCGAACCGCTGGTTTGGCGCGCGCAGGGCGATGCCGAGCGCATCGGTCAAGCGCGCCACGCCAGCGGGCGCCCGCCAGGCGGAAGCCCTTCGGGACGGAGCGCCTTTGCGCCAATCCCTGCGCCTGACCGCTCGACCATATCTCGGGATATGCTCTTCGCGCCCAGGCTTGATCTTGTCGCAAAGGCGCTCCGTCAGAATGGTTCCATCTAGCAAAGGAAGGCTCTAGTCGTCATGCCCGCTCGGCGGGTGGCCTTCAGGCGACTCGCTGCCGCGGCGGTACTTGAAGGTGCCTTCGCCCTTGCCGATGAGCGTGCCGTTCTGATCGCGCAGCTCGCAGTCGGCGAAGAAGACGCTGCGCCCTCCGCCGATGCGTCGGCCCTTGGCGCTCAGCAGGGCGCCTTCGCGGGCGGCAGCGATGAACTGAGTGGTCAGCGATAACGTGAGTGAACGCCGGACGTTGCCCGGAACGCTGCAGTAGTTGCCGGCGTAGCCGCAGGCCGTGTCGATCAGGGTCGTGATCACGCCGCCGTGCACCACGCCGCTGCGGTTGAGGTGCTTTCGCTGCACCTCGAGCGTGATCTCGGCATAGTCCTCCTGCCAGTCCGCCAGCTCATAGCCGAGCAGATCGGCAAAGCCGCCCTGAAAGCGGATAAGGTCGCCTTTGGCGCTGTCGTTCATGCCTGTAGCTTAGTGTCTAGGTCTCGCTGAGCAGCTGTTTGGCATAGCCGACGATATCGGTCGGCTGATAGCGCGCATCGCGGATCAGCTGATCGAAATAGCGGCTGAGCACGCGCACCTGCTCGGTCGCCGTGAAGACGAAGTACATGCCGCCGAGATAGAGCGCGGCGCGCTTGGGCCCGAAGACGGTGAAGGGGGCCGCGAAGTTGCGCAGCCCGTCGTAGAGGAACCAGCGGAAGGTCGGATAGAGCTCGTCGGCCAAGTGGGCGATCTGCTCCAGCTGCTCGCGGCGCGCCTCCTTGGGCAGGTCGCCCCAGATGCCTTCGCCCTTGGCGAAGAGCGAGAGCGATTGGAAGGAGCTGACTGACTCGATATCGGTTTCCGGCTTGCGGCTGTAGGCCAGGCGGGCTTCGGCCTCGTCACGCTGCATATCGGTGATGCGGTCACCGAAGCCCTCAAATTCGTACTGGATGACCGCGTCGGTCTTCAGCAAGTCCGGCAGGGTCGAGGGCACGTAGCGGATCTTGTAGCCGATGGCGTCGGCATGCCAGCGGCGCAGGCGCTCGTCCAGCGGGCTGGCAGCCCCGGGCGCAATCTCCGGCGCCTCCCCGACGAATTCGGCGGCGAGCTGTTGGGTCTGGCTCAGCCCCAGCAGCCAGTCGACGCTGAGCTGGGTCGTGCGGGCGATATTCAGGAGCGTTTCAGAGCGGGGCAGCCGCTTGTTCTCCGGCGAGAGCAGCTGCGAGAGCGTAGACCGGTCCAGCCCGGCCCGCTCGGCGAAAGCCGCGCGGCTCTCGCCCGCGGCTTCAATCGTCTCCTGAAGGCGCTCCCGAAACAGCGCGACAACTTCTTCCCGGTCCATCCGGCGAGGCTTACCACGCATTTTCCGAGGCGGCCAATGCCGGGACTTAACACGGAATCTGTTGCGTATTGTCCTCAAGCGTGATAAAAATCTACAAAATTGAAAATACACTGCGATGCGAAGTTGAAGTTTATCGCGTTGCAAAAAACAAACAGGTGCAGTGGGGACGAAACCAATGAGGGCTGGAGTAGACATAGGCAAAGCGCGATCGATCGAATGGCCGACTATCCTTGTGGCCTTTGCGATCTACGCGAGCTTTGGGCTGTTGACCTGGTTCCACGAAGCCATCCCGGTTGTGCTGCTCGTTCTCGCGGGCGGCTATGTGGTGGCCTGGCATGGCTCCTTGCAGCACGAGGCGGTGCACGGCCACCCGACCCGCTGGTCTCTGGTCAACCGCATGCTGGTGTTTCCCTCCCTCTGGCTCTGGATCCCCTATGAGATCTATCGCGAGCAGCACCTGCGCCATCACCGCGACCCCTACCTGACCGATCCCGTCGAGGACCCGGAGAGCTTCTATGTCACGCCGGCGCAGTGGGAGACCCTGAGCCCTTTCGGAAAGGCCTTGCGCCGCGTCAACAACAGTCTGCTGGGGCGGCTGCTGCTTTGCCCGCTGCTCTGCGTTTGGAGCCTCTATGCGGCGCTGTTCCGTGAAGGCCCGAAGGCCGTGGGCTCGCCGCGTATCTGGGCGGTGCATCTGCTGTCTGTGGCGCTGGTGCTGACCTGGGTCGTTGCCGTCTGCGGTATGCCGCTGTGGGTCTATCTGCTCTGCTTCGCCTATCCGGGTATGGTCTTGACCTCGCTCCGCTCCTTCCTGGAGCACCGGGCGGCGGATGATCCGGCGGAGCGCACGGCCATCGTCGAGGCTGAGGCGCCGCTCGCCCTCATGTTCCTCAACAACAACCTGCACGTCGTCCATCACGAAGCGCCCTGGCTGCCTTGGTACGCCATTCCGCGCCGCTACCGAGAGCAGCGCGCGCGCATTCTGGCGGACAACGGCGGCTATTTCTTCCGCGGCTATTGGGAAGTTGCCCTGCGCTACCTGCTGCGGCCGAAAGAGCCGGTCGTTCATCCTCGGCGGCAGGCCGCTTAGAGCAGAAGCAAGAGTTCTGCGGGCAGTGCATCTATGCTCCGCGCTTTCGCAGCTTGCTCTGTCTCAAAGGTCCTTCCAGGCTCTGCAATTGCGACGAGCCGGAAGGTGGTGCCATGGCAGAAGACAAAGCGACGGGTGGTTGCCTCTGCGGGGCGGTCCGTTTCGAGATCGAAGGTGGCCTGCGCGAGGTGATCGGCTGCCACTGCAGCCAGTGCCAGCGGACCCATGGCAACTTCGCCGCCTATACAGCCACCGCGAACGAGCGGCTGGTGTTCCTGGAGAAGCGGGGGCTCGCCTGGTATCAATCCTCCGATACGGCCCGGCGCGGCTTCTGCCGCGAGTGCGGCGCCAGCCTGTTCTGGGATCCGCTGCCGAAAGACTACATCGCCGTGTCGGCGGGCAGTCTCGATCAGCCGACCGGGCTCAAGCTGACCAAGCACATCTTCGTCGAGGACAAGCCCGACTTCTATGAGATCACCGACGGACTGCCGCAGTACGAAGCCAGCAGTTTCACCTGAGGTGCGGGCAAGGTGATCGCCGGCCTGCCGATGTACGACCTGCCGGGCCTGCGCTGGGCTCAGGATGCCTTTTGGCAGCTGCTGGCCGAGGCGCTGCGGGCGGAGGGCTTCGAGGAGGTCCCGGAAGACCTGACCCGGCCCGCCGATCTAGCGGCTTTCTGGCGCGCGCCCGACCTGCTCTTCGGGCAAACCTGTGGCTATCCGCTGATGACCAAGCTCCCGGGGCAGGTTCGTGTGCTTGCCACGCCGGTCTATGAAGCCCCCGGCTGCGAAGGCCCCCTCTACTGCAGCCACATTGTCGCGCGGGTCGCGGATGCGGGGCGCGTGCTGTCTGACTTCCTCGACCGTCGCGCGGTGATCAACGGCTGGGACTCGCACTCGGGCATGAATGCCTTGCGTCACAGCTTCGCGCCCTTGGCTGAGGGGCGTGCGCGTTGCTTCGCCGAGGTGCTGGTGAGCGGCAGCCATCGCGGTTCCATGGAGACGGTGGCGGATGGGCAGGCCGATATCGCGGCCATCGACTGCGTCACCTATGCCACCGTCGCTGCGGCGGATCCTGCCCTGACGGAGCGCCTGCAGATTCTGGCTTCGAGCCGGCGCGTGCCCGGACTGCCCTTCATCACGAACGGTGCCGCGAGCGACGAGAAACTGCTCCGCTTGCGTCGCGCGCTCCGTGCTGCGCTCGCCGAGCCGGCCGGAGCCGAGGCGCGGCAGGCCTTGCTCTTGGCCGGCGCTGTGGATACCAACGAGGACGATTATCAAGCGATCCTGGACATGGAGCGTGAGTCTGCGGCGCTCGGCTATGCCGAGCTGCGTTAGGTCGGCGCTTAGGTTCAGCAAGAAAAAGAAACAGAAGGGGAAGGCATGAGCGAGCTGTGCGACCTGACGGCGGTCGAGCTGCGCCGCATGATCGGCTGCAAGGAGATCTCACCCGTCGAGCTGTTGGATGCCTGCCTGGCGCGCATCGAGACTGTCAATCCGACTTTGAACGCTGTTATCTGCCTGGACGAGCCGGCGGCGCGCGAGGCAGCCAAGCAGGCGGAGCAAGCGGTGATGGCCGGCGAAGAGCTCGGCCTGCTGCACGGCCTGCCGGTGGGCATCAAAGATCTGAACGAGACCGCAGGCCTCACGACAACCTTCGGCTCCCGCCTCTTTGCCGATCACGTTCCGGCGCAGGATGATGGTCTGACGGCCAGCACCCGCAAAGCCGGCGCCGTTGTCATCGGCAAGACGAACACGCCGGAGCATGGCGCCGGCGCCAACACCTTCAACGCGGTCTACGGCCATACCGGCAACCCCTTCGATCCCGAGAAGTCCTGCGCCGGCTCGTCCGGCGGCTCGGCGGTTGCCGTCGCGGCCGGCATGATGCCGCTGGCCAGCGGCTCCGATTACGGCGGCTCGCTGCGCACACCGGCGTCATTCTGCGGCGTTGTCGGGCTGCGCCCGACACCAGGCCGCGTTCCGGCCCTGCGCAGTCAGCTCGCCTATTCGCCCATGTCGGTGGACGGTCCCATGGCACGCAACGTGGCGGATGCGGCACTCTATCTCGACGCCTTGGCCGGCTATGACGAGCGCGATCCTTTCAGTCGTCCGGCGGGAGCGGACGGCGAGGCCTCGCTTCAGCCGGCGGGACCGGCCGACCTCGCCTCGCTGAAGGTCGCGCTGTCCGAGGACCTGGGCTTTGCGCCGGTCGACGATCAGGTGCGTGCTCTGTTCCGCAGCCGGCTCGAGACACTATCCGGCCTGCCGCTTCGCTGCGAGGAACGCGACCCGGACATGCAGGGCGCCGACCGAGCCTTCGAGGTCATCCGGGGTGTCGGCTTCCTGTCCGCGCATCTTGAGAAGTATCAGAAGCACAGGGATCTGCTTGGGCCCAACGTCATCGCCAATGTGGAACTGGCGCAGACCTATACCGCAGAAGATGTTGCCTGGGCATCGGTGCGCCATAGCGAAATCTACCGCAGCTTTCTCGCGTACATGCAGGACTACGACGTCCTGATCACGCCGGCCGTGGCCGCTCAGCCCTTCGATAAGCAACAGACCTACGGCCCCGATATCAATGGAGAGCGGCAGCCGACCTACATCCACTGGGTCGGCATCGCCTATGGCGTCACCTTGGGCGGCCATCCGGCCTTGGTGATTCCCTGCGGCGTCGACGAGGATGGTCTGCCCTTCGGTCTGCAGCTGGTCGGGCAGCGCCACGGCGAACGACGCCTGTTGGCCATCGGTGCGGCGCTGGAGCAGGCTTTCGCTGGAATCGAGCGCTGCCGCAGGCCGCAGCCGAACATCCCCTCCTTGATGGCGGCGGCCTGAAACAGCGGGCTTCTGACTAGGTCCTCCTACGCCATCCTCCTTCGCTCTCCGAGCTTCGGAGAACTGGAGGCTTCGGCCTTTGCAGCCGAAGCGGCTGCTTCGGCGGAGTAGGCAAGCTGGAAGAGCGTGAGATCTTGCGCTTTGATGGAGTAAGTTTAAACCAGCCCGCCTACCCCCGGATTTAATCCGGGGTTCGGCGCGGCATCCGCTTCGCACGCTCTCGCCGTGGCGAAGCTGAAGCTTCGCTTTGGCGTAGCCAGGCCGGCTTGTCGCGCCGTAGCTAGATTTCGGCTTCGCCGAAATCAGCGAAGGCGGATGGTGCCGGCGGCAGGGATCGAACCCGCGACCTACCGCTTACAAGGCGGTTGCTCTACCAGCTGAGCTACGCCGGCGCCTGGTGCGATATCTGCCTTTCCCCGCTACAGAATGCAATCGCCCTGTTGGCGGGTGCCGTGCCGCTCGGTGTTCGAAATCAATAATCGTTAATGTATTAACCAATAGTATTAAGTAACCTCTCCTAATTTTTATCTCGATTCAAGCTTATGCGTTGATTTTTTCGAGAAATTGCCTAAAATAGAATGCGGATAGAGGGTTGTATTGTCTTTGGGGATAAGGGACAGCGGCCTGCAGGAAGAATAGTGGCATCGTTGGGTGATGCCTTATTGGGGTAAGTCTTCTTCGCGGCGGTCCGCCTCTTTCCCGATCTCCAAGCCATGCTTGCTGTCGATAGAGCCTCTCAGGCTCGGAACGGCAGAGGTCTGGCTCGGGCCCGCGTCTTCGCATCTACACGACGCGGAGCTCGTGGGGAGGTTCCGCACCGCGCGCGAGGCGCGGGGGAGAGGCTGGCCGGTGTCCTTCCCGAGCGCCGACGGCCTTTGGCCCGAGTCAGGGGGCGGTGCGTCGGCCGGCGTGTGGGGCTTCGGTCGGCGCCCGCCCCACTTTTTTTGGCGCTTCTCATTGGCATCGCAGATAGCCGCGAATGGCTGCTACCCAAGATGAGGCCTGCCGCCCATCGGATAGATCGGGTAGGTGTGTCCATTGGATCTGAGCGTCCGAACGCGTCTGTCGTCGCATGTCAGTTTGGGGCCGTGCATGAAAGCACTGGTGTTGGAGGAGAGTCGTGCGCTGCGCCTCCGCGAGATCGAGGCCCCTGAGGCCCGTCCAGGCGAAGCGTTGGTTCGCGTTGAAGTCGCCGGTATCGGCGGCAGCGAATATCTCGGATTTGCCAACCCTGGTATCCGGCCGTTGCCCAACGTCATGGGCCATAGCATTGCAGGCATAGCCGCTGACGGTCGGCGGGTGGCGGTCAACCCACTGCGTGGCTGCGGCGTCTGCGCAGCTTGCTTGGCAGACCTCGTGCAGCTTTGCGACTCCTGGTCTTTGATCGGCGTTCAATCCGACGGCGGTTTCGCCCAGGTCGTTTCGGTGCCTTTGGAGTCCCTCGTCGAGCTGCCGAACGATCTGTCTTGGGAGCAGGCCGCCTTCGTTGAGCCCTTCGCCAATTCCGTCAACGCGTGGGAGATTTCCGGGGCAGGGTCTAGCGACCGTATCGCCGTGATCGGCGCCGGCGGCCTCGGCTTGGGCCTGACGGCTTGTGCCGCGGAGGCGGGCTGCGAGACCCTCGCGGTGTGCGATCTTTCGCCGACACGGCTGCAGGCGGCCCGTGATCTTGGCGCATCGTATGTCGGCGAGGCCCTGGACGGGCGCTACGATGTTGTCTTCGATACCGTTGGTTCAGCCGATACGAGGCAGATGGCGCTTGAAGCGACACACAGCGGCGGTCATTGCGTCTTCCTTGGCTTTGCTTCGGCGCTGACGGAGATCGACATCTCGGCAGTCATACGCCAGCAAAAGCGGCTGAGCGGTGCATTCGTTTACTCTGCCCGCCAGTTTTCAAAGGCGCTTGACCTCGCGCGCCTCTGCCATCGGGACTGGGTGCGGAACCTGTCTTTCGACGCCGTTGCCCCCTTGCTGGAGGGCTACCTGGCAGGCGACTTCTCCGTTGTCAGAGCAGCCCTGCGACCCAACGCGTAGGACAAGCGCTGCTTCTCCGAAGTGCGCGATACGCACGCCAGTTTTGGCTTGAACGATGGAGGCCTGCCGGCCTATCCCAGCCCTTCAAACAGTCTGGTGTTCAAGAAAGAGCTCAAACGAATGGCGCAGCCCCCACGTCCTGCTCCCATGTTCCCGACCTATCTTTGGTCGACCAGTATCGACGACGAGATCCGTGCCAGCTTGGATCCGGCGATCAACGCCACGGTGCGGCAGATTCTCGCTGAGGAGCTGGCCAAGCCGCTGATCAAGACGTACCAGACGCATCAGCAACTGCATCACCTGCCGGAGTTCGCCCCACTGGTCGCTGCCGCTGTGGAGGCGGGAGGCGCCATTCTGGATGCCTTCGATGCGGAGCAGCGGGACATGGTGATGACCGGCTGCTGGGCCAATCTCGGCGTACCGCAGGCCAGCCACGTCGCCCACCATCACCCCAACAACTTCCTGTCCGGGGTCTATTATCCGGTGGTGCCCAGCGGCGGCGACCGCATCGTCTTTCACGATCCCCGCCCGCAGACGCAGATCATCGTGCCGCGTTTCAAGAAGTACAATCAGTACAACGGCTCGGGCGTGACGGTGGGCATCAAGGCCGGTGCCATGCTGCTGTTCCCGGCCTGGCTGACCCACTCGGTGCCGTCCAACAACAGCCAGGGCGAACGTCTCTCGATCGCCTTCAATCTCAACTTCACCCAGTTTACCGAGACGGTCAGCCCACCGCGCTGGGAAGGCACCGGGGTGATGTAGCCCAGACGGCTTGTCGTCTCTATTGCCCGTCAGCGCCCGCCGCTGTCTGTCGCGCCTTCTGCTCCGCGATCAAGCTTTCCAGCCTCGCGCGACTGATTGCACCTTCGACGATCGCATCGCCGAAGACGAAGACCGGCGAGCCGCGCAGGCGCAGGGACTCGGCGAGGCGGTTGTTTGCTTCGACACGCTGGGCGATCTCGTCGCTGGCCATGTCGCGGCGTAGGCGCGCGACGTCCAGGCCCAGGCTTTCAGCCACAGAGACGACCAGCGCCTCGCCTGGCTCGCCGCTGGTGTCCATCAGCGCCTCGCGAAAGCGTTCGTAAGCGCCCTGCCGGCCGGCGGCCAGAACGGCGCGCGCTGCGTATTCGGACTCGGGGCCGAGCAGAGGCCAGTCGACGATGACATGCTTCAGTTCGTCATCGTCGGCCACAAGATCGGCGACGATCGGAGCGATCACCTTGCAGTAGGGGCAGCGGAAGTCGAAGAACTCGACCAGCACGAAGTCGCCGCCGGCAGGGCCAAGGACCGGGAGCGCGGGGTCCGAAAAGAGGCCGCTGCGGATCTGCTCCGGCGTCAGGGGCTCACGGACCGGTGCGTCGGCGCCGGCGAAGTCCGGCATGGGGATCTGGAGAAAGCCATCTCCGCTGCGACGCACGCTGGCCAGGCGATAGAAGCCCAGGTCGTCGGGACCGCTGAGTATGAGCGCCTCATCGGGTTCTTCGCGGCCGCCGAAAAAAAGGATGCCCAAGAGCAGGATCAGGAGCAGAAACCAGCCCTGCGTCGCGCGGGACAGTGTGCGGCGCTTCGGCGCCGTCGTCTTGTCAGGTTCGGGCGGCTCCGCGCCGCTTTGCTGCGGCTTCTCAGTCAAGCGCGCCCTGCCGGCCGGTCATGCTCAGGAGTGGCTCGTAGAGGTCGGGCCGGCGGTCGCGGAACAGGCCCCAGGACGCGCGAAAGGCGTGCAGCGCCTCCCGCTCGAAGGTCGCCGTAATGACGGCGTCTTCCTCTTGGCCCGCGTCGGCCAGCTTGGCGCCGGTCTCGTCGGTGATGAAGGAGGCGCCGTAGAAGTGCATCTCGACGCTGTCCGCCTGCTCACGCCCGACCCGATTTGAGGCCACCACCGGTATGCAGTTGCTGGCTGCATGGCCTTGCATGGCGCGCTGCCAATGATCGCGGGAGTCGAGGCTCGGATCCTGTGGCTCGCTGCCGATCGCGGTGGGGAAGAAGATCACCTCGGCACCCTGCAGAGCGAGGCAGCGGGCCACCTCCGGAAACCATTGGTCCCAGCAGATGCCGGCGCCGAGCCGGCCGAAGCGGGTGTCGACCACGGTGAAGCCGCTGTCGCCGGGGCTGAAATAGAACTTTTCCTGATAGCCGGGGCCTTGGGGAATGTGGCTCTTGCGGTAGAGACCGAGCGCCCGGCCGTCCGCATCCAGCCAGCAGAGCGAATTGAAGTAGGCGTTGTGGGCGCGCTCGAAGAAGGAGATCGGCAGGACGACCCGCAGGTTCGAGGCCAGCTCGCTGAAGCGAGCTAGTAGGGGGTTGTCCTTATAGGGCTTGGCCAGTGCGAAGAGCTCCCGCTTCTGGTCAGGGCAGAAGTAAGGAGTCTCGAAGAGCTCCTGCAACAGGATGACCTCCGCGCCCTGGGCTGCTGCCTCGCAGACCAGGGCTTCGGCCTTTTTGAGGTTGGCTTCGCGATCCCAACTGCAGCTCATCTGCGTCGCGGCCACGGTGATCGTCGTCATCGCTGCTCATCCTCCGCCGTGGCCGCGCCGGCCCTTGCGTTAGCCGACGCCCAGGTCGTTGGCCGTTTGGTCCAAGGATTGGTGCAGCCGCGCGACCACCTGGTCGATTTCCTCACGGCTTATAGTCAGCGGTGGCGACATGATCATGGCATCGCGCACGGCGCGGATCACAACGCCGTTATCGAAGCAGTGAGTCCGGCATTTGATCGTGGCCTCGGCGCTGCTGGGGAAACGGCTGCGGGTGGACTTGTCCTGCACGATCTCAAGCGCGCCGAGCATGCCGATACCACGCACCTCCCCGACCAAGGGGTGATCGGCCAAGCTCTGCAAGCGCTCTTGTAGATAAGGGCCGGTGTCGGTTTTGACGCCCTCGACGATGCCTTCCTCGTCGAGGATGCGCAGGTTTTCGAGCGCCAGAGCGCAGCAGACCGGATGGCCGGAGTAGGTGTAGCCGTGGGCGAACTCGCCGCCCTCGTAGTCGATCAGGGCCTCGCCGATGCGGTCGTGCACCATAACGGCGGACAGCGGCAGATAGCCGGAGGTGATCTGCTTGGCCATGGTCATGAGGTCGGCCTCGATGCCGTAGGCCTGGCTCCCGAACCATTCGCCGGTGCGCCCGAAGCCGCAGATCACCTCGTCGGCGACAATCAGCACGTCGTACTGGCGGCAGATGCGCTGCACCTCGGGCCAGTAGCTCGCCGGCGGGACCAGGACGCCGCCGGCACCTTGGACCGGCTCGCCGATGAAGGCAGCCACCTTGTCTGGGCCGACTTCCAGGATCTTGTCCTCGATCGCCTTGGCCGCCTTGAGCCCGAACTCCTCGGGCGAGAGATCGCCGCCGAAATCGTACCAGTAGGGTGGCATCACGTGATGGAAGCCGGGCAGCGGCAGGCCGAAGCGTTCCTGCATCGGGCGCATGCCGCCCAGGCTGGCGGCCGCCATGGTCGAGCCGTGATAGGCGTACTCGCGGCTGATGAAGTCGGTCTTCTCGGGCTTGCCGACGCAGTGCCAGTAGTGGCGCACCAGGCGCACGACGGTGTCGTTGGACTCCGAGCCTGAAGAGCCGAAGAAGGCACGGTTGAAGCCCTCGGGCGTCAGCTCGGCCAGCCGCTCGGCCAGCTCGACTGCGGGCGGCACGGTGGTCTGGAAGAAGCTGTTGTAATAGGGCAGCTCCAGGAGCTGTCGGTAGGCCGCCTCGGCCAGCTCCTTACGGCCATAGCCGACCGCCACGCACCAGAGCCCGGCCATGGCGTCCAGGAGCCGGTGGCCCTCCGAGTCGGTCAGCCAGCAGCCTTCCGCCTCGACGATGATGCGGTTGCCGCCGGCTTCCTGGCGGGCGAGGTAGTCGGAAAAGGGCGAGAGGTGGTGGCGCAGATCGAGCTGGCGCCAGCGTGCGGTGGAATTGCGGTCGGGTTGAACGTTCATGCTGTCGCTCCGAAGGAATGCCAGTAGCAAAGGACGAAAACGGGGCCGGCCCGGTTGCGAGCGGGCCGCGGAGTGTCCTTCGGTGCTAGGGATTGAAGTCGATGCGGGCGCAGAGGATCAGCAGCTCGCTATGGCGGGCACGCGGCGCTGATCGGAGCAGGGCTTGCATGCAAGAACCCTAGCAGCCTCAGACGTTGAGGAGAAGGTGCTCCCGCTCCCAGGACGAGATGACCTGCTGGTAAGCGTTGAGCTCGGCATCCTTCACGGCGGCGAGGGCGTCGATGAACTCTTCACCGAACACTTCTTTCAGGGCGCGGCTGCCGTTGAAGCGATAGATAGCGTCGTAGAGCGTGCGCGGCAGGGTGTGAGCCAGCTTGTAGGCGCTGCCTTCCTGCGGGCGAGTCGGCTTCAGTTTCTTTTCCATGCCGATGTAGCCGCAGGCGAGGGTGGCGGCAAAGGCCAGATAGGGGTTGGCGTCTGCGCCGGCCACCCGGTTCTCGACCCGGCGAGCCGAGGGCTCCGAGTGGGGCACGCGCAGGCCAACCGTGCGGTTGTCGTAGCCCCAGTGGGTGTTGATGGGGGCGTCCATCCAGGGCATCAGCCGCCGGTAGCTGTTCACGTTGGGGGCCAAGAGCGGCATCACCGCGGGCAGATAGCGCTGCAGGCCGGCGATGTACTGCAGGAAGCGGCTGGTGTCGCGCCCGGTCTTGGTGGCGAAGAGGTTGCGCCCGGTCTTGGCGTCGAGCAGCGACTGATGGATGTGCATGGAGCTGCCGGGCTCGCCCTGCATCGGCTTGGCCATGAAGGTGGCGTAGACTTTATGGCGTAGCCCTGCTTCCCGCACTGTGCGCTTGAACAGGAAGGCCTCGTCGGCCTTGGCCAGCGCCGTGCCGTGGTTGAAGTTCATCTCCATCTGTGCCGGGCCGCTCTCGTGCGCCAGGGTATCGATGTCGATGCCCTGCGCCTCGCAGAAGTCGTAGACGTCCTCGAACAACGGGTCGAACTCGTTGACCGCATCGACCCCATAGGCTTGGCGGGCGACCTCGCGCCGGCCCGAGCGGCCGATCGGCGGCTGCAGGGGATAGTCGGCGTCCTCGTTGATCTCGACCAGGTAGAACTCGAGTTCCGGCGCCACGATGGGCTGCCAGCCCTTGGCTTCGTAGAGCGCCAGCACATGCTTGAGGACACTGCGGCTGGCATAGGGCACCACCGTGCCGTCGAGGTAATAGGCGTCGCAGATGACCTGCGCCGTCGGCTCGTCCGGGTACCAGGGCACGATGCGGATGGTCGAAGCGTCGGGCCGGAGATAGACGTCCTGAATGGCCGGGCTGTAGACGCCGGTTTCTTCGTCGGGATAGGAGCCGGTCACCGTCTGCACGAAGACCGCTTCGGGAATGCGCAGACCGTTGCCGCTCAAGCCCTTGATGAACTTGGCGGCCGGCAGGATCTTGCCGCGGGCGATGCCGGCCAGGTCGGGGACGATGCACTCGACCTCTTCGATGCGGTGCTCGGCGAGAAATTCTTCAAGTACGGCCATGGGAATCGCTTCGGGGAGTCATGCAGGCGGTATTGCCTGCCGCACGATAGCGCCTGAAAGGTAAAGCTCAATTTCTAAGCTGCTGCGGCTACATCGAGCAGCGGTCGACATAGCCGCAGTTCGTGCCAAGCCGTCTACAGCCGCAAAGCCTCCTGCGGCGGCGTGTAGCTCATCTCGTGCGCCTGAGCCACCGCACGGTAGGTTATCTTGCCCTCCGCCACGTTGAGGCCGGCCATGAGATGGGCGTTCTCCGCCAAAGCCAGGCGCGCGCCTTTGTTCGCCAAGTCCAACACGAAGGGCAGGGTGGCGTTGTTGAGGGCGTTGGTCGAGGTGCGGGCGACGGCGCCCGGCATGTTGGCAACGCAGTAGTGCACCACGTCGTCGACCACGTAGGTCGGGTCGTCGTGGGTCGTCGCCCGGCTGGTCTCGAAGCAACCGCCCTGATCGATGGCGATGTCGACCAGCACGGCCCCGGGCTTCATCTCCTGAACCATGTGCTCGGTCACCAAGCGCGGCGCCGCCGCACCGGGCACCAGCACGGCACCGACCACCAGATCGGCGCCCAGCACGTGCTGCTCGATGGCGTCGACGGTGGAATAGATGGTGTTCAGCATGGGGCCGAACTGCAGGTCGAGCTCGTAGAGACGGTCCAAATTCTTGTCGATGACCGTCACATGGGCTTCCAGGCCCATTGCCATGCGTGCGGCGTTGGTGCCGGCGACGCCACCGCCGATCACGACCACGCGGCCGGCCGCCACGCCGGGCACGCCGCCCAGCAGCATGCCGGCGCCGCCCTGCTCTTTCTCCAGGCAGTGGGCGCCGACCTGGATGGACATGCGCCCGGCCACCTCGCTCATCGGCGCCAGGAGCGGCAGGCGGCCGTTGCGATCGGTGACCGTCTCGTAGGCGATGGCGATGGCGCCCGAGTCCACCAGACCCTGCGTCTGCTTCAGGTCCGGGGCGAGATGCAGGTAGGTGAAGAGCACCTGGCCCTCGCGCAGCATGGCGCATTCCTTGGGCTGCGGCTCTTTCACCTTCACCACCATATCGGCCTTGGCGAAGACCTCGGCGGCGTCCGCGGCGATGGTCGCGCCAGCGCGCTCATAGTCTTCGTTGAAGAAGCCGACACCGGCCCCGGCGTTGGTCTCGATGATCACCTGATGGCCATGATGCACCAGCTCCCGCACGGAGCTGGGGACGAGGCCGACCCGATATTCTTGCGTTTTGATTTCCTTGGGAACGCCGACGAGCATCTTTCCACCCATTCGCTTTTTTTGTTGGCCCGAGGGCGCGGAGCCTCCGAGATGGATGGACGCCGCCCCCGTCTTTGCGACGGTCGCATAAGGACTCAAGCCAGCGGCGCAGGCAAGCGCTGCGACCCTGCAATCTGATGATGGTCTGGTATAACAGGCTGGAATTGCGAAACCCCGCCGGAGGGCGGTCCGGCGGGGTCTCTAGACGGGTGCGAAGAACCGCTGACGGAAGCTAGTTGCGGTTCTTCTTGTTGCGCATCTCGGCCAGCGCCTGCTTGAACTCCTCGTTGGTGATCTCGCCATTGCCGTCAGCGTCCATCTGCGAGAAGCGCTCCTGGCCGATGGCGATGAACTCGCTTTCTTGGATCACGCCGTCGCTGTTGGCGTCGATGCGGTCGAAGCGTTTATTGACCTTGCGCTGGGCCTCATCCTTGGTGACCGAACCGTCGTCATTGCGGTCCCAACGTTCGAAGCGTTTCGCGCGGCTTTCGTCGAACTCGCTTTGGCTGATGACGCCGTCGGAGTTCGTATCCATGCGCTCGAAGGCGCGGTCGGCTTTGTCGGCTGCGGTTGCCACGCCGAGAGACAAGGCAACGAAGAGGGCCCCAAGGCTGGCCGAGGTGAGCGGAATAGTCATTTTTATCGTTCTCCAGAGTTGGTCTCTGGCGATGGTTACGCGGGCTCTTCGGCGGCTATCCCCAATTCCTATGTGAAATTCTGTTAATGTTGGCGCGCGAGGAGCTCGTAGAGCGCAACGGCCGTGGCGACCGAGAGATTCAACTCCTTGAGCGGGCCCGGCGTCGGCAGGCTCAAGAGAAGGTCGCAACGCTCTCGGGTCAGGCGCCGCAGTCCTTGTCCTTCAGCCCCCATAACCAGGGCAATGCGCTCCGGGAGGCTTGCTTCAGCAAGGGATTGCACGGCCTCCGAGGCCAAGCCGATGCACCAGTAGTTTTGCCGTTTCAGGCTTTCCAGTGCTTGGGCGAGGTTGGGGACCTGGATATAGGGCATGCACTCCATGGCGCCGGACGCGCTCTTGGCCATGGCGCCGGTTTCTCCCGGTGCGTGGCGCCGGGTCGTGACCACCGCGGCCGCGCCGAAGGCGGCGGCAGAGCGCAGCACGGCGCCGATGTTGGCCGGGTCGCTCGCCTGATCGAGACAGACCAGCAGACGGCGGCCCGCGCCGGCATCGGCCACCTCCTCGATGCCCGGCTGCGAGAGCGGTTGGGTTTCCAGGGCATAGCCTTGATGCACGGCGGAGGGGCTAACCAGGACGTCTTCGATCTCCTCACGCCGAGCGCTTTCGGGCTGGGGCGCCCGTTCGCGCCCGGCGAGCAAGCGGGCGATCTCCTCCCCATCGCGCCGCTCGGCCTCCTCGCTGAGCAGCAGCCGTCGTAGGCGTCTTTTTCGGTTGCCGAGCGCAGCCAGGACCGCGTGCCGGCCCCAAAGCCAATGCCCCGTATCCTTCGCGGTCCGCGCCTCGGCAGGCGGTTTGACAGGACGCTGAGAACCGGCTGGGGGGCGTGTCTTCCGCTGCGGCTTGCGCTTGGCCACGTGCTTTACTATCCTCCGATCAACAAATAGGCGTCTGCTTCGCCGCGGCGTTCGGGCGGCGAGCAGTCTATTGTTGGCTTTCCGGTTGACAGCAAGGCAAAAATCGCGCTAAGGGCCTGCGCTCTTGGCCGATGCTTCAATCCGAGACAATGGCGGCTTCCCGGAGGGGTGCCCGAGTGGTTAAAGGGGACGGGCTGTAAACCCGTTGGCTTAGCCTACGCTGGTTCGAATCCAGCTCCCTCCACCATGTCTCGGGAGGAGTCCGCGGCCGGTCGGTGGCTGGTTCTGGTGAAGACGGGCTTTAAGTTTAGAGACGAGCCTTGCGCGGGTGTAGCTCAATGGTAGAGCCCCAGCCTTCCAAGCTGGTTGTGTGGGTTCGATTCCCATCACCCGCTCCAGTTGCAGAAGGGGCTGCCCGGACGGAGTTGCCGGGGCGGCCCATTTTGGCGTGTGGGCTTGCTGGTCATCAGCGTGCCTTGATTACGGGGTAGTTGTGGAGATCGGGTAAAGAGGCGATGGCGAAGGCGAAGTTTGAGCGGACGAAGCCGCACTGCAACATTGGAACGATTGGTCATGTCGATCACGGCAAGACGACGTTGACGGCTGCGATCACGAAGGTCCTTGCGGAAGCTGGCGGGGCTGAGTTTGCGGCCTACGACGAGATCGACAAGGCGCCTGAGGAGAAGGCGCGCGGTATCACGATTTCGACGGCGCACGTGGAGTACGAGACGGACAACCGTCACTATGCGCACGTGGATTGCCCTGGCCACGCGGACTACGTGAAGAACATGATCACG